>NZ_JAFICR010000002.1:0-602500 GCF_017833915.1 Paenibacillus sp. 1182
ACGTCAGGGAACAAGCCCTTATGACGGCAGCCGTGCAGAACATGAAGAAGATGGCGATCCACCTAGATCGCCTGGAGAAACAGGGGTAACCCCCCTGCTTCTCCAGAGACCAGAGCATTATGATGTAAAAAAGAAACCCACGTCTCAAAATGACGGGGTTTCTCGACAATCTGAGGAGAAGCCGAGGGCTTCTCCTTTTTTTGTTTATAAGGGCGCTAACCATACGGTTCCTGTTCCCCTGTACACATTTACCAGCCCTTCGCCGGAAGCAGCCGAGCCCATTTTGGTTTTTCCAGATTTTTCGACGGTGAACTGTAAGGTATTGGACCACATGAGGGCAAAGTTACCATCCACCTTCAGCACATCATTTTGCAATTCTATAACGACCGCTTCCTCGGAAGGGATTGGCGCTTGAAGTGCCAGAACTCCTTTTCCGCGGGCGCTTAAATTAAATAACCCTTCTCCACCCAGTGCGGCAGAGGAAAGATTACTACGTGCAACGACGGATATGTCCAGCGTCGTGTCACAAGCCAAAAACAAGCCGTCTTCGATGGCAATATCATCATTGTCGACATCAATAAGCCAAATATATTGGTAGGTAGGCTCCAGCATAATGGTACCCGTGCCTTTATAGTGCGGTTTAATGGCCCCTGTCCCTGTTACAGCGCCGGACACCAAGTTTCGCATTAAGCCTCCCACGCCTTTTACACCGGTAGTCATTTCCATGCTACCCACAGTATATTGCATGGCTCCCGCCTTCATCATAATCTCACTATTGTTGATTTCGATCATGAGTTGCTTGCGGCGCATGTTACTTTTGCTCATATAGTAATTGTCTTGCGCAGCCGCAACCGAGGTGCAGCTCAAATCTGTTATGTATTCCAGTACCGTAAATCCGCCTAATTGGTCAGTGATAGCAACATTGCTGTTATCCTTTAAATTATTAATAACAAAAGCCATAAATGTAAGTGCCTCCTTGTTGTATTCATGGTGTGGGGATGGGAAACTTCTTTGTTCCATACAATATTCGACAAAGAGACTTCTTTTCCTGCGGCGAATCTTGACACTTCCCTTGGCTGATTTTCAGACTCAGAAAAGGAGAGCTTGAAAAAGATGCGAAAAAGGTTCAATATAAAGATATCGGTTTTTAAAATGATTGGCTTCGAAAGCAGCCGAATGAGAATGAAACATGAAAATAGGGGGTAGAGCAAGTGGAGATAGGGATAAGCACGTTTGTAGAAACAACGCCGGATCCCCAAACGGGGGAGGTTATCAGTCACGCACAACGAATACGTGAAGTGGTCGAGGAGATTGTGCTTGCAGATCAGGTAGGGCTGGATGTGTACGGCGTCGGGGAGCATCATCGTAAAGATTATGCGGCATCTGCACCTGCTGTTATCCTCGCTGCTGCTGCTGCACAGACCCAACGGATTCGATTAACCAGTGCAGTTACGGTACTTTCATCGGATGATCCCGTACGTGTGTTTCAGGATTTTGCTACACTGGACGGCATTTCGAATGGACGAGCTGAGATTATGGCAGGCCGGGGCTCTTTTATCGAATCGTTCCCGTTATTTGGGTATGATTTGGATAACTACGATGAGTTATTTGATGAAAAACTGGAGCTGTTATTGAAAATCCGAGAATCCGAGAAAGTCACCTGGAAGGGCGGACATCGGCCTGCAATTCACAATTTGGGCGTGTATCCGCGTCCAGTTCAAAATCCGTTGCCCGTATGGATTGGGAGTGGGGGGAATCAGGAATCTGTGGTTCGTGCAGGATTGCTCGGTTTGCCATTGGTTCTGGCGATTATCGGGGGTAGCCCTGTACAGTTTGCCCCGTTGGTGGAACTATATAAAAAAGCCGCGAGGCATGCCGGTCATGATGCATCGCTGCTTCCGGTTGCATCACACTCACATGGTTTTATCGCAGAGACTACTGAGCTGGCAGCGGATAAGTTCTTCCCTTCCACTCAGCAGAGCATGAATGTGCTTGGGCGTGAACGCGGTTGGGGCCCTTACACTCGCTCCAGCTTCGATGCCGCACGCAGCTTTGAAGGAGCGTTATATGTAGGTGATTCAGACACGGTTGCCAAGAAAATCATTCATCTCCGTAAACAGGTAGGCATTACACGTTTTCTGTTGCACGTGCCCGTCGGTACGATGCCGCATGACGATGTCATGAGAGCTATTGAGCTATTGGGAACAGAGGTAGCACCACGGGTTCGTGAAGAGATATCCAAGTGGGAATCCGAGAGTAAATAGGTGGATTGATCTCAGTAGACAAAGGAGAAAGGGGCAGACCATGAGCGATATGGCCGCTCCTTTCTTAACTCTAAAATAATCTATATATGAGCTGATCAGATCATTTTTTATTTTGTCCGTTTTTTATGCGTGATGCGCTTTTGCAACAGGGTTTTACCTTGTTTTAGTCTCTTAGGTTTAGCAGGGACTCTGCGCAGGATAGGTTTCTCTTGGATTGCCTTGGAAGGCAATGTCATGCGGAGTGTGGATGATGCAGGTTTTCTTTGACTGCTGCTCGTTACAAAGTTGATGGTGTAGTCCAAGACGAACGGACTAACTGCGATTCTCCGCAGTCCCACGCTTCTACAAGTGGTACAGCCTGTATCCCAGCACCAATTGAAGGCATTCTCAGGAACTTGAGTGAAATATGAACCCCGCCATTCGCGTCCAAAATCATCTTCAGCGTAATAAAAGAACGTATTCCCTCCTGCGAAGCCGCTCCAAACCTGAATAGTCTGTCCAGGGTTAACACGGTACCAGCCTGCTTTAGAATAGTTAACAGGAGTACAGCTGAAGTCCGGATAGGCAAAGACCACAAAGATAGCCGCATTGGTACTGTTGCGAAAATTGAGACCCATTTGTCGTCACTTCTTTCCTCATATAGTAATCCTACAGAGTATTCTATGAGAGTTTTGAAAGAAGGGAACGGACACGAGTCTCTTAATCGCTAAAATTGAACCATTTGCTGATGTCTATTTTGTTATGTTCATTTATAGATCTCCATTCGTTTGATTCTGGTTGATAGGTATAATCTTTTTGCCAGGTCACGATGTTTTCTACGATTGCCCGTATGGAAGAGGCGATATAGGAGACTTCCTGATTCGTCATCATGGGATGGAGCGACAGACGCACCCAGCCCGGTTTTCGAGATAAGTCTCCTGCATCGATCAGGTCTGTCATTTGTTTAGACGTTTGGGGGTCGATGCCCAGCAAATAATGTCCGTAGGGGCCTGCACAAGAGCAGCCGCCCCGGACCTGAATACCAAACCGATCATTCAATAGTTTTACGATCAGGTTATAGTGAATAGGACCGACAACGAAAGAAACGATTCCCATTCGTTCTTGGCTGCTTCCTCCTAAAATGTGTAGTCCTGGTATGGTACTCAAGCTTTTTAGTAATAATGATGTCAGTTCCTTTTTTCGCTCCAACATGCGGTTGTATCCCATTTGTTCTTTCAGCCGAATGCAGAGCGCCGTTCGAACGGCCTGTAGAAAGGCAGGGGTTCCTCCATCCTCACGGGCTTCAGTATTATCTTTATACTCGTATCCACCCCAAGGATTGGTCCAGCTAACTGTACCCCCTCCGGGCTGATCCGGAGCACAACTAAGGCATAGTCTCGAATCCATAATTAAAACGCCGCTTGTACCGGGACCCCCAAGAAATTTGTGGGGTGAAAATACAATCCCGTCCAGTTTCTCGAGAGGATCTGTGGGGTGCATGTTAATCTCGGCATAAGGTGCGCTTGCTGAAAAATCAATGAAACAAACGCCGCCATGTTCGTGCATTTTGCGAGATAGCTGGTAAATCGGTACTTCGAACCCTGTAACATTAGAGCAGGCGGTAAAGGCGCCGATTTTGATAGGGCGATGCCGGAATTGAAGCAGCAGTCGTTCGAGATGAGTTGGATCGACAATCCCGCCGGGACCCGGAGGAAGACATACAACGTCTCCAACGGTTTCTGCCCAGGAAATATGATTGGAATGATGCTCCATATGTGTAACGAAAATAACGGGGCGCTCTTTTTTGGCGATGGGGTAGAGGGGCTTTAATTTTTCATGTATTTTCAATCCTAATAGCCGCTGAAGCTTATTCACTGCACCTGTCATACCTGACCCGGCGAACAGGATGATATCATGTTCATTGGCATGAACGTGGCCCTTAATGATTTGTTTCGCTTCTTCATAGGCTTGGGTCATCAGAGTTCCTGTCAAATTAGACTCCGTATGCGTATTCGCCACAAAAGGGCCTAATTCATGAGCTATTTTCGACTCGATGGGTCCATACAGACGGCCACTGGCTGCCCAATCCGCATAAATCAGCTTTTTTTGTCCATATGGAGATTCAAAGGTCTGGTGATATCCGATTGTACTTTCACGATACCTTTGGAAATAAGCCTCGTTAGAAGGCTGATACCTACAATTACTGCTTCCAATTCGAGCCATGAGCATACGGCGCCTCCCAAGTCGTTCTGTCTTCTTAGGGTACGTAAGTAGGTCCGAATGGGTTAAAAAAAATAGGCGAGTGTCATCATTTAGTCACAATAAAAGCCTCATCCAACAGCCGGATAAGGCGCAAGTCTATGCTATATAAACAACTGCATATCGGATTCGAGCGCATCTTTTAGATACGTTTTGGCCTCGATAATTTCCAGTTCAGGTATAAATTCTTCCGGTTTAAAACCCATAATATCCACCGATAGCTTACAGGCATAAAATTTGACGTTTTTCTTCCGGGCACCTTTTAGGAAGTGGATCAGCTTTGGGGCTTCATTGTCTTCCAACATTTCCGTTAGCATCAGTTTGCCCAGACCACTAAAATTCATATGGGACAGCGGTAAGGATTCAGGCCCTTTGGGCGTCATCAAGTCCATGAGTTTCTCGTAAATCGTCTTATCCTCAAGCGTCATCTTCTCGGGATCACGAACCAGTGATAATCCCCAGAACGCAAAAAACATCGTCACATCCACATCCAATTCCCGCGCTGTATTTGCCAGAATCAGTCCAGCCATTGCCTTATCATAATCGCCGCTGAACATAAGCAGATTCATCCTTTTATCCACAATTCCCGCCTCCATTACCAACAGATATATTCAGTATGGATTTGGAAATGAAAACTATGCATGGTTCACTGTGTTGTCTGAAGCCGCAAATTTTTCTCACGGCACACTCGACAACTCAGCAAAAGATATCCTGTCTACAATATCAAAACCGTTTCCCTGTCCTCTTGGCTTCACAACTACAGTACCCAAGTTCGGAATCTCGCCCAAACCAATGCCTTGAGGGAAACTGTGAGCAATGATAACTTTGTTGGTCCCAGAAGGTGGAACTTTCTCTAACACAGAAGTCAGTTCGGCTAATGTACTTTCCTTCTCTGCTGCGGTTACATCACCACTTAGATTGTAAATTCTAACCCAGAAGGGATCTACATGAACATTTTCTGCTCCAAAAGCTAATTCTGCCGTTTCCCTTGTTCGACAAAAGGGACTTGCTATAACTGGGGTTTGAATGGGGATTTGTAAGCTCTTTATCCTTTCCCCAAAAAGTAAGGCTTGTCTTTTACCTTCCTCGGAAAGATTCCTTTGGAGTGAGCAATCGCCGAAGACGAGATTAGGTTGATCTTCTCCTAGCGTTGCTTCACCGTGCCTAACGAACAGAATGTATCCACCCTGACGAAGAGAACTTAGTAACTCTGGTTTAACTAGTCTAGCTTCCGCTGTATTTATAGCTGCTCCCACGATTTGTATCGGAGTCATAAGAAGTAAAGAAAGCATGCATGCATAAACTAACCTTTTCATCTTCGCATCTCTCCCCCTAAGAATACAATTTTGAGATATAGTATATGTATTGAGGGAAGAAAAAAAACGGGGAATAGTATAAGTTACTGTTTCATAAGCTAGGCGGTTGTAACCCTCTAACATTGAGTTTTTTACTATTTAACAATATGCTGCCAATCCTTTTCTGCGCTTTTTCTGCAGTTCCCTACCCAAAACATGACGCTACTTATGCAACGGTTCGCCGTTACCAATGTCATATCTACAAACCGTCCCATTCTGTATAATCTCAAGGGGAATTCAAGACACAAGCCTGAGATCGGGAGGATCATGAGAAAGTGAGTATAGAGAACAAATATAAAGCACTTGAACTGGAAAAGCCGGGCATCTACGAGCTGGAGGGACTGGAAGTCGGGGTCACCTCTAATTGCAACTTCAAGTGTGATTACTGCTGCGCATATCAGCGGAACGATGGGCAATGCATTAGCAGCAAAGAGGTCATTGATATTATTGATGACATTCCAACGTTAAAACGTGTGCGACTGTCCGGGGGAGAAGTGACCCTGAAGTATGAGGATTGTCTGGACATTGTGGCTCACTGTTCGAGCAAAGGAATCGCTACCCAGCTCAACACCAATGCCAGCTTGCTCAGCCCTGAACGAATTGAGAAACTGCGTGATGCAGGTCTTTCCAACATTCATATCTCCTTCAACTTCACGGATGCTGATAAATATGCAGCCTATTATCATGTTCATCCTCGCATGTATGAGAAAATTGTTCAAAATATCCGGTTATGCACCGAGGCCAAGCTGGAAACGGTGTTGGAGACGTTGCTGTTTGCGGAGACACAAAACAACATGCCAGCTATTAGCGAAATGGTATATGATCTCGGTGTGCGCATCCATGAAATCCAAAACAGCATTGTGATGGATCATACCAACTGGAACGCTATTTCCACCAAGGAAGCGCTCGTCCGTTCCGTTCATGACCTGATTGCACATAAAAAAGATGATACTGTATTGTATTTTACCTGCATGGATCGTTTTGCAGAAGCGCTGGGCTTTCAGGAGCAGCCGGGTGTGTATTTTTCCAATTGTGTTGATGGTAAAAAACAGCTCCATCTGCATGGGAACGGGGACATTCTGATCTGTGAGCTATGCCATCCTGTGGTCATCGGCAATATTTATGATGGAACATCCTTAAAGGATATTTACAAAAATAAACCGAAGCAGCTTCAGGAGTTTCTCGACAAACTGCCTTGTCCTGCATATGATGCGCTTTTTCCTGTAGGAAGCAAGTAGACATGATTTGAAATTGTGAAACTAAAGCATCTACCACCCTAACAGTCAGGGTGGTAGATATCCTTCATGTAACTCCATGAATCCTTTATCAATGATTTTATGAAAGGGTTTACATGTTAAAATATAAAAATATAATTCTCTTATGAAAGAAGGAGTAGATATGAAATATAGAAATGTAGGCAACAGTGGTCTTAAAATTAGTGAAATCGGCTTGGGGAGCTGGTTGACGTACGGTACAGCCGCCGAGCAGGAAGCAGCTCATACCTGTATTGCCAAAGCCTTTGAACTCGGGATTAATTTCTTTGATACCGCGAACGCGTATAACCGGGGAGAAGGCGAAAAGGCTATGGGAGCTGCTTTGAAGTCCTATCGAAGAGATAGCTATGTATTATCTACCAAGGTGTACTTCCCTATGGATACCGGTCCCAATGACAGGGGACTGTCACGCAAGCACATTATGGAGCAATGTGAAGCGAGTCTGAAGCGTCTGGGTACGGATTATATCGACATGTACTTTTGTCATCGTTATGATCCAGACACTCCTTTAGAAGAGACGCTGCGAGCGCTCGATGACCTTCAGGCTCAGGGTAAGATTCTGTACGCTGCTGTCAGCGAATGGAGTGCTGCCCAGCTCATGGATGCTTATGGGATTGGAAAAAGGCTGAATCTGCGCCCGCTGATTGCCAATCAGCCGATCTATAATATGTTCGAACGTTACATCGAGCATGAGGTACTTCCGGTATCCGGGCAGGTAGGCATCGGCCAAATTGTATTTTCGCCTCTGGCCCAAGGGGTCCTCACGGGGAAATACAAGCCTGGACAACCTTTACCGACGGGTAGCCGCGGGGCTGATGCCTCTGTCAATAATGTCATTAGTAGTTACATGAACGATACCGTTCTGAACTGTGTCCAGGAGCTGGATAAGCTGGCGAAGAATTTGGGTGTTACCCTGTCACAGCTCGCGCTTGCTTGGATTCTGAGAGAACCGGGTATCAGCGCTGCACTTATTGGGGCTACTAAACCGGCACAAATTGAGGAAAATGTAAAAGCAGTCGAAGTGACGCTGCAACCGGAGACATGCGCGGAAATTGAGCGGATTCTGAAGCAAGCAGAGGGTTTTGAACCTTTGCGTTAAGCATTCACACGAGCCTCTGTAGAGGCGAACCATTAACTAGTTCCAAGTATGGCATAAATACCTGAACCCACACTAAATACAACCCCGCTCACTAGAACGAGGATTTGCTTCTTACTGAGATCCAGCGGATCAAAAAAGATGGGTAATAGCCATTTTAGGGTGATGACAGACCATAAGCCCTCCAGTAACCCTAGCATCAACACCTTTTGTCCCCAGTGAAACTTCATTTGCGGTGTTAGCGGACCTGCTAGCATCAAATCACCTGAGGCACGGATATTCCAGAAAACGATAACCATGAATACAACAAGGGTTAACAATGTGGACATAATATAGGCGATATCTTTTTTAGCCTTTTTCGTAAGTTTCGGCGATTTTTTAAACTCAGGCAAGCCAATCAGGAAAAAAACGATTCCCATAAAAATAGCTGCGCCTATAAAGGAACCGAGTATGATATTGGCCACGATGCCGATGCCATTGATGATTAATAATAAAATAAGCTCTCCCCCTTTGGGGTTACGATGATAGTTATTTTATTGTACATGTAGGAACGAAAATGCTCAAATATTTGGAAAAGCCCCCGCGCTTTCGCCTGGGGCTTTTTTGACTTTTTGCCGATTATAATGCTGATTTAATGACCTTTTTATAATACAGGATGGATAGTATCCCGAAAATGGAATATAAGGCGGTGTACAGCACCATAACGATAATCATAGGCATCCAAATTTCGGTTCCAAACAAGAACCAGCCGGATTGAACGGCGAAATAGCTGTGTGATAGGCCAATCACTAATGGAATGCCAAAGTTAAAGAGTTGTTTTATTTTAATACCTCGAAGCAGGTCACTTTGGATGAACCCTAACTTTCTTAACACCGTATAATTGGCTTTTTCATCTTCGCTCTCATCCATTTGCTTAAAGTAAAGGATACAGCCTGATGTAATGAGAAAGGTGAGTCCCAAAAAGCCAACTACAAACATGATCACTCCCATGTTCCGCTTCTGATTGCTGCTCATTTCAAGGCGGGATGTTTGTTGATCATTAAAATTCGCAGCTGCAAAGAGGCGATCGGCTTCTTCAATCTGTGCTGCATTTATCATATCAATTCCAATATATAAGGATGACTTCTTTTGGATCTCTGGATTTACATCTTTCTTTAACCGCTCAAAGATGGTTTCGTCTACAATGACAGTAGGTACTCCCCCGGCTGCAAAATAGTAGGGAATGACATAATCCTTTTTTAGACCCACATATTGTTGAGGTATGACTTCTGTTTTCCCCTCCAAATCCAAGGGGCCAAAGTCTTTCAAGGACATGAATTTCTGTAACATATCATTATAGCCCGTTAAAACCGCTTGGCCTGGAGTTACATCCGTACCCTCCACAGATTGGTCGCTTACGACAGGCAGTGTCATGGAATCCGTACCATCATTTAATTGTTCCATAGGAGTCTCCATAATTTGCGCTGTCTTCACACTGACTTGAATCACTTCAATTTTCTTTTCACGATACTTTATATCATGCTCATGAAGTAACGCTTTGAATTTCTCCGCATCCGGTACATTCGTCATGGCAAAATGGGAAGGTACATTGTCCTCAGCTGCTTGATCCGCAGAATAATAGGCGATATAGCTTAAGGATAGTAAACCGATGGCAAGTGCCGATACTGTCGTAATAATGGTCAACAACAAAGCATTGGACTTCATGCGGAACATAATGGACGAGAGGGACAGCACCTCATGGATGTTTAAATATCCGCCTTTACTCTTTCTGATGATATTGGAAATAAAGCGGATAGATCCTTTATAAAAAAGGAGTGTTCCGATGATGACAGTGCCCAAAATAAACACCATAGCCATAAACAATTCATTTATGGATGTAAAGTCTCCACCAAATAATTTGGAGGAAACATAGTAACCTAAAGCGATGAGAGAGATGCCAATGATCCCGATGATCATCTCAAAGATCGATATTTTCTTGATTTTCCCTTCGGTGGTTGAGGTCACTCTGAACAAGGACAAAATACTTTGTCTTTTGATAAAAGAATAATTCATGAGCATGATCAGCAGGTAGATGACAACAAAAACGATGAGTGTTTGAGTCAGTGCTTGGTTAGAGAAATATAGAGTGGCAATGGCTTCGACGCCCGTCGTCTTAAATAAAATCATAATCACTAATTTGGAAAAGGAGAATCCAACCCCAATCCCAATGAAGAGGGAACTAAAGTATAAAATTAGGTTTTCAGCACTCAGGATGCGAAAAATTTTACTTTTAGTCATTCCGATCAATTGAAATAGGCCAATTTCTTTGCTTCGTCTTTTTATAAAAATATTATTGGCATACATAAGAAAAATGCAGACAATAGCGACCAGTAAAATGGAAGCTGCCCGTATGGAAGCTGCACCTTTAACAGACCCCTTCACTTCGTCCATGGAGGGATCGTACTGTAGTGTGACAAAAGCGAAATAGAGTGCAACACTGAAAATGAGGGCAAAAACATAAAGGTAATAATTTTTCAGGTTTTTTTTCAAATTTTTTAGAATGAGCAGATTAATGTTCATATTGGACCCCGCCTAAGACCCCTTGGGTTTTCATGATATCCTGGAAGAAGCTTTGTCTTTCCTGCTCGCCTTTGTGAAGCTGCGTATACATTTGCCCATCCTTAATAAAAATAACCCGACTGCAATGGCTGGCAGCGACAGGATCATGCGTGACCATAATAATGGTTGCTTTGCGTTTTTGGTTCAACTGGCCCAGCTTGTTTAATAAATCGGAAGCCGACTTGGAATCCAGTGCACCCGTAGGTTCATCGGCAAAAATAATACTGGGCTCATGAATAAACGCTCTGGCCGCTGATGTACGCTGTTTCTGTCCACCCGAAATTTCATTGGGATACTTATCTTTCAACTCATAAATCCCCAATTCTGTAGCCACTTCCTGAAATCTTCGGTTGGCTTCTTTCTTAGGCGTTTTGGTGATGGATAACGGTAAGAGGATGTTCTCCTTCACCGTTAGCGTATCCAGCAGATTATACTCCTGAAAAATAAAGCCTAAATGCTCTTTTCGAAATTCAGCCAGTTGCTTTTCCTTCATTTTCGTCATTTCGATATCATTGATTCTAATGGAACCTTGGCTCACTTTATCAATAGAGGAAAGAACATTCAGCAATGTGGTTTTACCTGAACCGGAGGCTCCCATAATACTGACAAATTCCCCTTCTTCAATAAGGATATCTATTCCCTTCAAAACCTCCTGCATATTGAACTTATTACCGTAGCTTTTACGGATTTTATGAGCTTCTAAAATGTTCACTTCGATGCACTCCTTATTGTTCTTGTAGCCTTATTATAAAAATAGAGCCGATGTTTTTCCTTTGATTGGGCGAACAATACATAAAAGCATGTGACATCTCTGTCACATGCTTACCACACTCACGAAATCATTTCGTTTGGGAAAAATTAAAGTGAAGGTTGTACCTACGTTCGGTTTGGAGTGCACATCTATATGTATGAGCAAGGTTTGTGCTGCCTTTTTCGTTAAATATAACCCCATACCCGTTGAAGTGTGATCAGAATGTTGGGTTGTGGAGGTAAAACCTTTCTCGAAGATACGCGGTATATCCTTCGGATCAATACCGCGTCCAAAGTCTTGAACCTCAAGCTGTATTCGATCCCTTTGTTCATAGCTGTGAATGATAATATCACTGGCATCGCTATATTTGATGGCATTGGTTAAGAGCTGTCTGATGATAAAAGCCAGCCATTTGGCATCACTCAGCACTTCCATGTGCTCAAGTTGGATGTCAAAACCGATCCCCTTTTGGATGCACCATGACTGTAATGCTTTGATCTCTTTAAAAACCAGAGATTTTAAATCCACTTGCTCGACATACAGATCATTTTCAATAAAAGATATTCGTTTGTGATGGAGCTGCTGATCCAGCAGTAAGTGAATTCGTAGCCATTCATAGGTTAACTGAGCTTTTAGGGACTTGTCGTCCAACCGCTCAATCATCAAATGCATGGTGGTCAAAGGTGTTTTTACCTCATGAATCCAGGATAATAGTTCATCTTTTTCATGTTCAAGTGTCAATTGATTTTGCGAGATGATCTGTTGTAACCGTTCGTTCTGGCCCGTGATTTTTTGTTCAATGATTTGCTCAAACGGACTCTCCGGTTCGCCTATACCCGTTAGTTCAAGAGAACTCTCCCATTTTTCTAGTGTGGTATAGAACTTGGTTTCCTTGGGATAACGAATGATTAAAAAAACCAAGAAAATCATCATAGATAAGAAGACGATATAAAGAATCGGCATTAACGGAATTGCTGCATCCACATAAGCAATGAACAGGATCAGGAATTGCTGACACACAAACAGTAGAATCCAGCTCCGCCTCTCTATAAGGTATTTTTTAATCATAGGCAGGTGCCTCTTCTGTAGCCATGTAGCCTTGCCCGACTTTCGTTTCAATGAAACGGCCCAAATCCAGCTCGTCCAATTTTTTGCGCAGGCGGTTCAAGTTGACGGTCAGGGTATTGTCGCTGACAAAACGTTCATCATCCCAGAGGCTTTTAATTAATTCCTCACGTGCAACAATTTTATTTTTTTGTTCGATCAGCAGCTTCAAAATAAAAATCTCGTTCTTGGTTAATTCGATGGAGCCAGTCTCATTGGCTACTACATTTTTTTCATAGTCGACCGTTGCGCCACACCATGTTTTAAGGGAGACAGGTTCTGTATTGTAATTATATACGCGGCGGAGTGTCGCCTGTAATTTGGCAATGAGTACATCAAAATGAAACGGTTTTTGGATAAAATCATCCGCTCCAAGCTGCATCGACATCACCATATCCGTAGGATGATCCCGTGAAGATAAGAAGAGGATGGGGACGTTAGAGTGGGATCGAATCATTCGACACCAATGAAACCCATCAAATTTCGGCAATTGAATATCTATCACGACCAGATCAGGCTTTATCGTTGTGAATTCCTGAATGACTTTATTAAAGTCCTGGATGCCATACACATCATAGTTCCATTGAGTTAACCGATCCTTCATTTCATGGAACAAAGTTTCATCATCTTCAATTAATAAGATTTTGAACAACGAATTCACCACTTTATATTTTTTTCAGGATTTTGCAAATTCCTCTTTTATAAAGTGTATAGCAAAAATTGTGTATATGCTACATGTGTGAATTCCACTTGATATTGCGATAATCTGCTGTTAATAGTTGAGGTTTATAGTGGGATTTAGATTGACTATCTCATATATATATATTAAAGGATGGATGCAATGATGGGGATTCACACGTATTTTCGGTCGCTAAATGAGCTGGAAAGAATCATCCGTTGTCCGGGTAAGTTTAAATTCGAGGAACACAGCGTATCGGCACATTCTTGGAAAGTCGTACAATACGCCAAAACGCTGGCTGATATTGAAGAGAGAAATGGTGTCCGTATTGACTGGAAAAAGCTATACGAGATTACGAGCAGTCACGATTACGGGGAGATTTTTATTGGAGACATCAAAACGCCAGTTAAGCACTCCTCTAAGGAACTACGATTATTAATCCAACAGGTCGAAGAGGGTATGATTGAGTATTTTATTGAAGAGAATATTCCCGAGGATTTTAAGGCTATTTTTCGCAAACAGCTAAGGGAAGGTAAAGATGATTCTGTAGAAGGTTTAATCCTTGAAGTTGCGGACAAGATGGATCAGGTATACGAAGCATTTGCAGAACTTCAGCGGGGAAATACGGAAAAAGAATTTATAGTCATGTACCGTAATGCACTTGTAAAAATCAAGAATATTCAATTACACTGCGTTGAGTATTTTTTGGAGAATATCCTGCCCGATATGGTCAAGGAAGAAACGCCTTTATCCATTGATATCAAGAAGATTACGGAAGAAGCCTTAGCTTTGTAAGTGAATCTCCCTACCGTCCAGAAGCTACCGAAGCGCTTCTGTTCATACATAATAATTCTCGTTTCAAAACGAGACAATGCTTGACTTCAAGTTAACTTTAAGTAGTAACATACGGAATGTGACGTGGTGCTTAGGAAATACGATGACTATTCTGACAATTTAGGAGTGATAGAAATTGAAAAAGAAACAACTGGGTAACAGTGACCTTCAAGTATCTGCACTGGGTCTGGGCTGCATGGGAATGTCCGAATATTACGGTGAGTTGAATGAGCAGGAGTCGATCAAAACACTTCATCGTGCGCTGGAGCTAGGGATAAACTTTTGGGATACTGCCGATGTCTACGGTGTGGGGGAAAATGAAAAACTGATTAGCCAAGTCCTGCGGAGCCGCCGCGACGAAGTCGTATTAGCCACTAAATTTTCCATTATGCGTGGGGAAGATGGCGCATTTATGGGTGTAAGTGGCCGTCCCAAATACGTAAAAGAGGCATGTGATCGCAGCCTGCAAAGACTGGGTGTAGATGTGATTGATCTGTACTACCAGCATCGTGTTGATCCGAATGTGCCTATCGAGGAAACAGTTGGTGCGATGAGTGACTTGGTTCAAGCGGGAAAAGTCCGCTATTTGGGGCTGTCCGAAGCTTCTCCTGGGCTCATTCGACGCGCTCACAAGGTACATCCGATTACAGCGCTGCAAACGGAATACTCCTTATGGAGCCGAGAAGCAGAAGATGAAGTTATACCGGCGTGTAAGGAACTAGGCATCGAGTTTGTGGCCTACAGTCCACTTGGACGCGGCTTTTTGAGCGGACAAATTCAGAAGTTTGATGATTTTGCAGAAGATGATTTCCGTCGCTCTGTGCCACGTTTTCAACCTGAGAATTTCCAGAAAAATCTGGATCTCGTGCAGCATGTTAAGGACCTTGCCGCCCAAAAAGGGGTCAAACCTTCTCAACTGGCGTTGGCATGGCTGCTTGCGAAAGAGGGAATTGTACCGATTCCAGGAACCAAGCGGGTTACGTATTTAGAGGAAAATGCAGGATCCGTCGATGTTGTTTTATCCGCACAGGAAATGGAAGCTATTAACGCAATTATTCCAAAAGGAATGGCAGCGGGTCTTCGTTATCCTGCAGAACGGATGCCGAATTGGCAAGCCGAATAATTAAGATAACATGTTAATCCCAAAAGCCGCCCTTAACGCGTATCGACGTGAAAGGCGGCTTTGTGGGTTTACATATACTGCTAAGGGTGTGCTTTTAAAATCCCCAAGGGACGTCTTACGGTCAGGAATGTACGACCGAAGTGAGCGTCCTATCTTTATAAAACAGGGGCTTGCAATGCAGTATTGATATTTTGTAGATCCATCGTAAGCTGCTCTTTTACGTTCCATGGGTGATACCAGCCACGTTCGATCATGTATGTTGAAATCTGCTCATGCATATCAATAGCCTCATCCAGTTGCTTCGTAAGAATTGCCTTAATTTCTGGAGTTCCCGCTTCTGTTACGGCCATAGCGTAATTTCTCACACCGCTTTTGGCCGCGTTCAGAAAATCGGCTGCAATGACTTGGTCCGTTAAGGTATGCAGTCCGGTCAAATGCTCCAACAGTGTATTCATGGCTTAACCTCCTGTGAAATGGCTTGATCTAAGAGGGTACCGAGTTCTTGTAATTGGCGGGTCGATAAGTCAACATCCTGCTGTAATATAGCTTTGAGAGTTGGATCAGAGATTAATGCTTGCATGGTTTTAGACTTGGTAAGACACACTGTTTTGAACGCTGACAATTCATGGACTTCAAGTGTTTCGTGCAGGCCATACACCATATGACGTTTACCTCCAATGCTCCAATATATAGTTAAGGTTTAAGTACAACTTTGATGCAATTGTCCTGTCTGGTATCAAAAATTTCATATCCACGTTTGGCGTCGCTTAACGGAATGACGTGTGTAACAACGTCTCCTGGGTCCACCTTTCCCGTATCAATCAGCTCATACATATATGGCATATAGTGAATAACGGGAGCCTGTCCCGTACGTAAATTAACATTTCGCTGAAAAATGTCTCCCAAAGGAAAACCGTTATATCGTCCGCCGTAGACTCCGGTAACTTGAATGGTGCCA
Source organism: Paenibacillus sp. 1182 (assembly GCF_017833915.1). Taxonomy (NCBI): domain Bacteria; kingdom Bacillati; phylum Bacillota; class Bacilli; order Caryophanales; family Paenibacillaceae; genus Paenibacillus; species Paenibacillus sp. 1182. Next base: position 16,275 of record NZ_JAFICR010000002.1, read on the forward strand.
CCTTTGCGCACAGCTTGTGTAGCTATGACCAATCCTCCTAAAGCTCCACCGTGAAGTTTGAGACCAGAAGCCAAGGATTCTAGCGGAGACATTTTACCGCTCATGCCGGAACAATCAATAACTACATCCGCACCTCCTTTGGTCATCTCCTTCAGGTAGTTGCCGATGTTTTCTTGCGATTCCACATTAACAATTTCCACATGATTTGTACGCTTCGCATGTTGCAGACGATAATCCAGATAGTCTGCCGCAATGACTCGTTTTGCCCCTTTGAACCAGGCGAACTTCTGGGCTAGCAGACCTACCGGTCCACAGCCAATAACAATGACAGTATCCCCCTTCTTTACTCCGGCATTATCGACGCTCCAAAATGCAGTAGTCATGGCATCAGCAATCAGGCAAAGCTTCTCGTCAGGATGTTCACAACTCTCCGGAATTTTGAAGTGAGTGAAGTTGGCAAAAGGCACACGTAAATATTCAGCTTGTCCACCCGGATATCCACCAGTTGTTCCTGAATAGCCGAAAAAACCGCCCATTTCTCCATGCTCATTAGAATGATCACATTGACTTTCCAATTGGTTTTTACAATAAAAGCATTCACCGCACGCTATGTTGAACGGAATGATCACGCGGTCTCCCTTTTTTAAGTTGGTTACGCCGCTGCCAACTTCCTCTACAACCCCCATCGGCTCATGACCAATTACATAATCTTCCTGTAGATTCGGAATCATTCCATGAATGAGATGCAGATCTGAACCACAAATAGCGGTTGTCGTCAGTCTGACAATCGCATCGTCGGCTTTTTGAATACTTGGGTCCGGAACCTCTTTAACCACAACGTTTTTGATACCTTGGTAGGTCACTGCTTTCATGCCTGGTTTCCTCCCATATGTTCGTCCGGCGTGCGATCAAACATACCCTTGCGGGTGGTATCGTCTGGGAACAGTTTCATTTTACTGATGTCCACCGTCTTGTTGGCTGATAGTTGATCCAATTGATACTGCTTTTGCAGATCATAGGGATGAAACCACTTTTTTCGTACCATAAGATCAGTAATTTCCTGATGAAGAGCGATGCCTTGATGCAGTTGATTGCGCAACAGAGTTCTGGCATCTGGAGAGACGGTTTCCGTCAAGGCTACGGCTGTATTTCGAACTCCTTCCTTGACGCGAATCAGAAAATCCATCGCTAAGGTCGTGTCTGCCATTTCTGGCATGTTTAATGAGTTTCTTGGATCCACATAATCCATTTTAGCGGACTGGGTCTGATCTAATGTCACATCATTCACCTCAATTTAAGATTGGTGTTGGTCGGAATTCTGGAACAGGTGCCTGAAACGGTGCTTTAACATACAATGCTTGCAAATCGGCAATAGCTTGTATAGATTGCTGAACATCTTTTTCCATTAAATCCTTTAGCTCTTGATCGAATACCAAGCCCTGCATTAATTTGGACTTGGCTAAGCATAACGTTTTAAAATTAAGCGCTTCGTGGATTTCTAAGGACTCATGCGCCGCTAATGTAGACTGTTGGTTTATCATCGGATCACCTTTCTTTTATGTTTCTCAAAGGTATGTTATCCAGCCTAACTAGGTTTATTCGAAAGGATCGTGCTATTCGGCTTCAACCTTGCCAAGTGCTTTTTTGGCCGGTCCTTCAATGACTTCGCCTTGATATGAAAAGCGAGAGCCATGACAAGGGCAATCCCATGTTCTTTCCGCTTCATTCCACTCGACTTCGCAACCCATATGGGTGCATGTCGTGTCCACTAGGTGCAATGCTCCTTGTGGGTCTCGGTATGCGCCTGCTCTTTTGCCGTTTACCCGGATGACCGACCCTTCGTCGTGTTCCAGTTCTTCGGCTTTTTTGTAGCTGATGTCTAACTTTCCAGCAATCAAATGTTTAGCCACATTTGCATTTTGAGTTACAAATGTTTTAATGTCGGGGTCCATATGAAACCTTGAAGGGGAGAAAAGATCCTGGTAGGGGCTTTCCTCTCTGGTAATCAGATTCGTATTTAATAAGGCTGCCGCTACACTTGTGGTCATCCCCCATTTTCTATAACCCGTAGCAACGAGGATGTTAGAGGTGTTGGATAGTTCCTGCCCAATATAAGGGAGCTTGTCTAGCGTATACAAGTCTTGGGCCGACCAGCGATAAACGATCTCCTTTAATCCAAATGTTTGCTCCGCGAACTTTTGTAAAGCTTCATAGTACTGGAAAGTACAGATTCCTTGTCCCGTTTTGTGACCTTCCCCACCGACGATAACCATTGGTTCTCCGTTTACCATTACGGAGCGAAGTGAACGTTTTGGGGTTTCTGCACTTAGATACATACCACCTGGATAGATTTTATCGGTTTTGACCGCGAGTACATAAGACCGCTCGGCATGCAATCGCGCAAAATAAAGACCGTTGGGATCATTGAATGGAAAATGTGAGGAGGATACGACATGGTTGCAGGTAATTTTCTTTCCGTCGCTGGTTGTAATGATGGCAGGGTTTCCTTTTTCCACATCTACAACGGTGGTTTGCTCATAAATTTCCCCGCCCTGACGGATGACTTGGTTTGCCAAATATCTTAAGAAAGGTACAGGATTAAACTGGGCCTGGTTTTTCATCTTAATAGCTGCTTTAGTTGAAAACGGCAGAGGCGTTTGTTCGACATAACTTCCCGGGATGCCAAGTTGCTCGTAAGCTTTATATTCGTCGGCAATTTTTTCCACATACGTATCTTCACATGTATAAACGTAGGCATCTTCTTCTGTAAATTGACAATCGATATTAAATTCTTCTACCGTTTGTTTGATAAATTGAAGAGCGTTGTGGTTGGCTTCGTAATAGAGCCGGGTTTTTTCCTTGCCAAAATGTGAAATAAACTCGCTGTAGATCAAATCATGCTGTGCGGTAATTTTGGCGGTAGTATGACCGGTTGTCCCATGAAGTATCCGCCCTGCGTCGACGACGGCGACGTTTAGTCCTTTTTTAGAAAGTAAATAAGCAGTGGTAATACCGGTAATCCCCGCACCTACAATGGCAACATCCACCTGAATATCCTCATTAAGTTTGGGGAAGTTAGGGATGTCAGTGGAAGCTAACCAATACGATTCGGGAAATTGCGGAAATGCGATACGAGATTTGCTTTGTGTCATTTTTACAAAAACCCCTTTGAATACAATTTATGTATATTGTTATCATTGTGGGGTTTTATATTCACTGAACGACTCTCTTTAGTATTTTTTTGATACAGGGGGGAGTGATGGAAAGGAAACAAAGCCGTCCTTAACGCGGATCGGCGCGAAAGGAGGCTTTGTGGGTTTAAATATGCAGCTAAGGACGTGGTTTAAAAATGCCGAAAGGACGTCCTACGGGCAGAAATGTTCGGCCAAAATGTGCATTCAGAACGGCAGCTCCTGTACCGTACAGCGAGAGTAGACCAATGCCCATTTCAGCATAAGCGGCTATGGTATGGAACACCTCTGGGGCGATGCCGAATGCATCGAAGCTAAGGCCGAGGAATAGAAAATCAATCAACACGAAAATAAAAAATAGGACCTTGTGCGTCTCCATGGCTCCAATGGTCATGAAGAGCGTGAAGATGAGATAGCCGGCAAAGGCAAAGCCGAGCTGTTTGCCATCTACAGCAGATGCTAGCTCTGAGCCGAATACGCCCATTTTAATCATCCAGCTACTAGCTACGGCTAACCAGAAGAAGGCGTAAGCACCAAATGCCGTCATGCCAAAGGTATTGTTATGCTTTGCATCCTGAATGCAGGCAAACAGCTGTGCAAAGGCACCAAGGAAAATAGCCCAAGGGATAATAAAGCTCAAGCCTTCAGTGAGACCAAGCTTTTGGGATGAAGCTACAAGTGTTACAATAGCCAAGCCAAACAGGCCGATCGCACTCGGATCGGCCGTTATGATTTTTACGTTAGCATGAGATTCATTTTGCATGAAAAAATAGAAGCCTCCAATAATGTTCAAATACGCGTCAATCTGCCGATGCCAGAATCACACTGACATATTGTAACGGAAACCGGCGTGCTCGCATAGTAGGGAATTCATAGATTTCTATCTATTACGGTGCCTGTATTAACGTTATTACGACCATCCTCGATACTGACTGAGGTAAAAGGAATACTTTCAGCTTGCTTTAATCTTGTTTTAAGCTTGACCAGGTACACTCAAGGCAATTTTCCTAGGAAGGATGTATAACAAATGAAGACGAAAAGGGCCGTTTGGATTCCAGCTATGATTGCAGTTACGGTAGCAGTTCTACTCGTCATCTACTATTACTACATGTCATCGCTCTCCGGCGGTGGACCTGGCCCACGGCTATCAGAAGGTGGGTCTACAGGGCCTGTGGGCGTACATCCTCGTGGAGAAGGGCGTGGGGGCAACGGGGAAATATTCAAGACTTTGGGTACGATTTCCGTATTTCTTGGTGCGGCCGCTTTCTCTTGGTTCTGGTTTAAGAAGAAGCTAAGATCGCCATCAATGTTGGTTAGAAGAGCCGGGCGGTTGTTACATTCCCTCCATAAACTTCTGGGTTGGGCGACCTTGATCCTGATTGCCGCTCATGGTATTTATTTTTTGATAACCAAGCTTCAAGATAACAAAACCTATACCGGGATTGCGGGATTTGTCATTCTGCTGGCGATCGCCGGGTATGGCTTCTTCATTAACAAAGTTCGTAACAAGTGGATGCGGAACGTACATCGTTTGCTCGGATTGCTTTGGGTTCCCGTGTTGCTGCTACATGCTGGCGGATCGGCGATTATGGCGGTCATCGCCAGCCTTGCAGTGGGGGTACTTGTCTGGGTACTGGAAAGAATCGTTGAGAAAACGACGAAGCCTGTTCCAGGGGACACTCCCTGATTATCTTGAATGGTGTTACCGCAGGATTTGTGATAATATTTACACCTATATAGAATGAGGAAGTGACATAGTGATTAATATAACAATTCCAACTCCGGATATCACGATTACCAAACAGGTTAACCCTGAGCTCAGCCATATTTACGGGTTTACCGACTTTCACCTGATCCCTAGAGATAAGGCGGGTATCTTTATGTTTTACAATGCGCAGGAGGAACTGCTGTTCGTTGGTAAAGCAAGAAAGCTAAGACCAAGAATCAAAAAGCATTTTGAAGATAACGTATCGCCGATCAAGGACAAGCGGAATGAGGTTGTGATTATCGAGGTTTGTATTGTAGAAGATGCGGTAGAGCGAGAAATTTATGAAACCTACATTATCAATTCACAAAAGGCTAAATATAACGTTGAAAAAGTATTTTTTAAGTAATGGAGTAACTTCCGTATGAAAAAAAGAGCAATAAGTCGCAGTGACTGTACTGCCCTTATTGCTTTTTTGTATTTCTGCATTTTAGATCCTTCCAGAGAGGGGCCATGGTATGAACAAAACAGATCGTTTGCTAGCGATCTTGCTAGAGTTGCAGCGTAAGGATATTTTACGAGCTGAGGATTTGGCAGCTATATTCGAAACGAGTGTGAGAACCATCTATCGGGATATTCAGGCTCTAAGCGAATCGGGCGTACCGATTGTAGGAGCACCGGGCATTGGATATTCCTTGATGGAGGGGTATTTCCTGCCCCCAGTGAGCTTTACCGCAGAAGAGGCTGTGGCGTTGCTAATCGGGACGGATTTTATCGAACAAAAATTTGATACAGACTACGGTATCAAGGCGCAAACCTCCCGCAGGAAAATTGAAGCCATTTTACCAGAGAGCGTCCGCAGGGAAGTTTCCCGGGTGCGTACAACCATGAGATTGCTCGCTGTGGGTGAAGGGGCAAACCATAGAGAGAAAACCTACTTGGAAACGCTGCGTCTTGCTGTATTGGAAAAACGAATGGTACGGTTTGGTTACTCCAAAAGAATGCCAGAGGCTGACGGGAATCGTCAAAGTGTGCGTGTGGTCGCTCCCTATGGTCTGGTATTGCTTCGTGGTTCGTGGGTATTAATCGGGCAATGTGAATTGCGGCAGCAGCTTCGCCATTTCCGTCTGTCACGTATGGACGAGCTCATGGTACTGGAGGACAGGTTTCATTTGCCTGTCGATTTTCATTTGCAGGATTATAAGCAAACCGATGACCGTCATGTGACTGTTCGCATACTAGCACGTTCCGATATCGCAGATAAGGTGAAGGAAGCGAACAACTTTTATATGGAGGCTATAGAGGAGCGTGCAGATGGATTGCATATACTTTTCCGCGTCAGACAGCCGGAGGAATTACTGCAATGGATACTTGGCTGGGGCGCGGATATGGTTGTGCTGGAGCCTGAGTCGCTCCGGGAGCGGATACGTGCGGAAGTGGAAAAAATGTTGAAATGCTACTGACATAATGCTGTCAGTAGCATTTTTGTATAGTAAAGCTACTTTAATAGAGAGGGGCAGTTACTAATATATGAATACTACCGAAACATTGCAGCGTTTTGAAGAAACGGCACAACACTATCTTCTTGAATTGGACAGCTTTAGCTTGGAGCAATTGCAGTACACACCGCAGGAGGACCAATGGTCGCTTGGACAAATGTATCTTCATTTGGTGAACTCTGCTCTGTATATGCACCTGAAGAACATTGATGTTTGTCTACAGCCTAATGGGGAGACAGGGGTTAAAACGGAGGCGGGTACGGCCGTTTTTAATCTAGGAGGGTTTCCGCCCATACGTATCCAAGTTCCACCATCTCCGCAGTATACTCCCCCACAACCGACGAGCAAAGAAGAAATTGTGGAGGGTTTAAATGCTGTGATCCGTAAAATGAGAGAGATTGAGCCGATCGTTGGGAAATCAACAGGGCTTTCTACCGTCTCTCATCCCAGATTCGGCGCGTTGAATGCTGGAGAGTGGTTTTCGCTCATCGAGATGCATTATCGTCATCATCTTTTGCAGAAGGAGCGCTTGAAGCACGCAATAGCCGATTAATCGTCTCCCGGCGTAGCCCGATAAACTGGCCGATTTCCTCCTGCGTCAGCACGTCCGTTAACGTGGCGGGTGCGATGTAGGAGTGGAACCAGCGTTGAAGCTTCCGAAGCTTTTCGGCAGGTGACACCTCGGTGAGCTGGTCAATTCGTTGCTGCATCATGCGCAACTTATCCTGTAGCTGTAAAGCGATAGCCCGACATTGAGTCGGGTCTTGCTCCAGCGCCTGATACCATTCTTTTTGTGACAGAACCTCAACCTCAGAGGTTACCAGCGCGACTGCTGTACCATAATAAGGATTGGGGCTGATCAGGGAGTGGTGCGGGATGATTTCATCGGGCACAATCACATTAACTAAAATTTGCGAGCCGTCTTCATGGACTCGGACAATTTTTAACAAGCCGCTCTTGAGGTGATATAAAGGGCCAGATTCTCCTTGTCGAAATAAGGTCTCACCTTTGTGTAACATCATGAACGTAATAACCTCCATTCCATGTATTCCAGCTTTTTAGATGAACCCGCCATTGACGCGGATTGTCTGCCCGGTAACCCACTGTGATTTGGCGCTGACCAGAAACTCAATCACATCAGCGATATCTTCCGGTTCGCCGAGCCGACCCATAGCATTCATTTTTTTCATGCCTTCGATTTGCTGCTCGGTTTTTCCAGCTTGGAAAAGCTCGGTGTTCACAGGACCGGGAGCCACGGCGTTGATCGTAATTTGTTTGCTTCCGAATTCCTTGGCTAGCTGACGGGTAAATTGCTCCACTGCGCCCTTGGTACCTGCGTATACGCTATAGGTCGGGAACATTTGTCCGATCACGGATGTAGACAGGTTCACGATTCTTCCGTAGTTCTCCATATATTTCATGGCTTGCTGACAGGCAAAGAAGGTGCCCTTTACATTCAGTGCGAATTGTTTGTCAAAGTCAGCTTCGGTTACCTCAGCCAGAGGTTGGGTGATCATCAGCCCAGCGTTGTTAACCAGAATATCCACTTTACCGAATTCAGCAATCGTATTTGTAAATAATGCTTCAATATCACTCATTTTGCCCAGATCAGCGTGAAGTGCTATGGCTTTGCCGCCTTTTTGAATAATCCTCTCCACGACTTTTTGAGCTTTGTCCGGACTGCTGGCATAATTGATGACTACATTAGCGCCCAGATCAGCCAGTTGCTCGGCAATGGCACGTCCAATTCCTCTAGAGGACCCGGTGATAATTGCTGTTTTTCCGTCCAAATGCTTCATATGTGTTTGGACCTTCCTTCCATATCTATTTTAAGTGATTCCTTTTTCTAAAAGCATCCACACATCCGAAAACTCCCGATTAATCACGGGATTCTTCCATTCGTAAGCATGAGCGGGATGATGAAAACGGGATGTGGCATAGAAAAGGGTACGCGCCAGTTGGGCTGGCTGATCTGATATGATGTCCCCGCGTGCAATGATGTCAGCGAGCTGATCCACAATGTGGGCGATATGCTGGTCGATTAAATCAGCGGCTTGCTCGGTGACCCTCGTATACATCTCAAACATTTCCTCGTCGTCGCGGGCATAATACTGCTTAAGTTCGACCAAGGTCCGTATATATCGTTTTAAATGTGGCGTTCCCAGTATAGATGAATTCTGACAGACCTCCGTTAACGGGCCAATAATCTTTTCATTCAGCCATTTTTCGGTCACGCCTTCAAGAAGCTCGGCTTTACTTTTAAAGTGTCGGTAAATGGTGCCATGACTTACTCCCAATACTTTGGCAACATCGGTCACGGAGGTTTTGGCTATACCAAAACGTCTAAGTGTGTCTTCTGTAGCGATAAGAATCTGTTCCTTGGTTAGCACATCTGAGGATTTTTCCATAGGGACACGGTCAAATGCCGTGTGAGTCACCTCCTTGAAGTCAGGATAACACAAAGAGTATCAAATGACAAATATTCGTTTTTGTCATTTGATACCCTTTTTTTAAAGAATCCAAAGAAGTGAACAGAAATACTACAATAACGATTCGATGACGGGATCAATGGCCCAGGGCTCCGTTGTTACTTCAAATCTCCCTTGCACATGGCCATCGCGATCGACCAAGAATTTAGAAAAATTCCACTTGATACCGTCGCCAGCGTATATATCCGGATACTTATCCCGCAGGAAATCCTCCATCCATTGACCGTCTTTGGTCTGGATATCGAAGCCTTGAAACGGTGCCTGTTGGGTCAGATATTGAAATAAAGGATGAAGAGATAAGCCTCTTACATCCGTCTTCTCAAATAGTGGGAAGGTTACTCCATGGTTAATTTGGCAAATTCCCTGAACCTCCGAATTGCTACCCGGCTCTTTTTTATTGAATTGGTTACAAGGAAATGCAAGGATTTCAAAACCTTGTTCCCTCCGTTTTTCGTAGAGCTTTTGCAGGTCAGTGAATTGACTGGAGAAGCTACACATGCTGGCAGTGTTTACAATAAGGAGAATCTTACCTCTATAGTCTGAGAGTTCAATCGGTTCCCCGTTAATTGAGGTTGCTTGAAAATCATAAATAGACATGTTAACGTTCCTCCTCATATTATTTTTTAATACATCATATATCCAGAATTGTTATTGGTCTAATATATTATTGGAATCAACCTTATAGGTATTTGCAATAATCTTGTCATGTAAAGACACATTGTCCATCTCTCTCTTGAAACCAAAGAAGACTCGACTTGAGAAAGTAGGAGATTTGCCTCTTCATAGCAAACTGTGGCATTCGCCGTTACCAAGATAGAATATAGATGCATATTCATGTAGTGTGTGCAAAAACCCAACAGAATCGAGGGATATTCGTGCCCATTGGAAAGATGATTCAATACAAGGAAATGCGACAACATCCCATTTTACGTGCTCACTTGCCCGAAACCCGCTGGATCAGTAATGCAAGGACTTTAAGGATGCTGGATACCTATCGCACAGTCTTCATCAAGCCTAATTATGGGAGTGGAGGGACTGGCATCATACGTGCGAAAAAGCTGGGGAGGAAATATGAAGTTCGTTGTGGCTCCAGTCGCAGAGTCGTTAGATCCCACGCTGTAAGAAGAGCAGTTAGAACCTATCGGCGACCTCATCGTCGTTATTTGGTTCAGCAAGGACTTAAGTTAGCCAAGTACAAAGGTTCCATTTTTGATGCCAGAGTGTATATGCAGAAGCCGGAATCGGAATGGGTCATTTCAGGAATAACTGGCCGTGTCGCTGCACCTCGAAAAGTCGTTACCAACTATCGGAAGGGAGGACATGCGGCGCCGTTGTCCAAAGTGCTTTTAAGGGTCTTTAAAAATGACAGAACAAAAATGAAAGAGATTCTGGACCAGGTCACCGAGCTTTCTAGAATCATTGCCGACACGATAGATAAAAATCATCCGGTTCGCGAGCTGGGCATTGATCTTGCTATTGAGAAGAGCGGCCAAATTTGGATTATCGAGGCCAATCCGCATCCCGGACATATGTTGTTCAGGCAGCTCCCCAATCACAAGATGATTCGCAACATCTTGAGAAACAAACGTCGTATACATCATTAGGATAAAGTTTGTGAAATCATTCATGGATAAGAAAAGGAGGAGAACGCCCAAGCAAGGTGCGGGAGCGTTCTCCGTTTTTTTTGTTAAATGACTGACAAATCTAAGACCATGCTTTTATGTTAAAATGTGTCCGCCATCCACATGAAGAACTGTTCCGGTCACAAACTGATTCTGAATCAAATAAAGTACGCCTCGTGCAACATCCTCCGCAAGTCCAACTCGCTTCACAGGAAGCTTATGTGCCACCGTATCATAGAATTGATTGCGTGTATTTTCAGGCATTTTGCTACGGGAAGGTGTGTCAATAATGCCGGGTGAGACGACATTCACGCGGATGGGAGCAAGCTCTAACGCCAAGGTTTGACCAAGATTCGAAACGGCTGCATTCACAGCACCGAGCGCAGAGGAGCCGATCATCGGCTTGTAAGCCACCACTCCTGAAAATAAGGTAATGGAACCCTCGGCTGAGAGTTGGGAAGCCCCGTATTTAGCTGCATAATACTGTCCCCAAAATTTGTTTTCGAATAGCTTGCGGGCTTGATCTGTCTCCGACTGAAGGAATGACCCACCTGATGTTTCTGCCGCGCTAACGATAAGATGATCATAGGGGCCGACTTTTTCGAAGAAAGATTTTACCTGCTGCTCATCTGACGTGTCCAGCACATGTATTACAGCACGAGGGCCCAGCATTTCCTTGGCCTTGTGCAATTTATCCTCCGAGCGGCTGGCGATTACCACTTCCGCTCCAAGCGAAATGACTTGCTTAGCTGTTTCTAAACCAATACCTGAGCTTCCACCAATAATGACAATCTTTTGGTTTTGCAAATGGATTCCCTCCTAGTATTCATCTGGATTTGTTAATCATGTAATACGGCTTGTAGATGTGTATCAAGATCAGCAATAAATTTGGGTATATTTGGATTTTTAATAACATCGTAGCATGCAAAGCTTTTCAAGGGCTTCATACCGAGAAATGTATGCGCAGAATGCAAATGACGGAGTGCAGCTTCTAGACTAGCCCCATTAAAAAATTGAGTTGGATCATTAAAGGCTTTTTCCGGAGCATTCCAAGTTGTGGAGAACATATATTTCTTGTCGGTTAATAAACCTCCGCTCCCATATTCATGAGCACCCGTGAAGAATATACCGTAAGCATAGACTTCATCCATATAAGTCTTTAATAATCCAGGAACGCTGAACCAGTAGATGGGGGTTTGGTAAATGACTACATCCGCCCATAAAAATTTTTCTTGTTCTTCGCTGAGGGTATAGCCGTCTTGAACAGACGTTATTTTGATTTTGTTCTCTTCACTTAAGAGACGCACCATATTGTCTATCAATGTTTGGTTCAATTTCCCTTCAGACGAATCATATTTTTGATGACCGTTAATGATTAGTATATTTTTCATCTCTTCACCTCCTTGTATTAGAGAAAACGTTAGTTGCTACAGCGATATTGTATATGTAGTAAGTTTATTTAGGGAAGTAGTGATATTTAATTCATATAGTTTCCCTAAAGGAACTATTGTGATATCATTGGATTTAACAGATAATTTTTGGGGGAGTTCCTATGCACGACCAAGAACCTATTGAATTGACCAAAGGAATACCCGGCAAGCCGTGCCCTATTGCCCAAACACTTGATTTGATCGGAACGAAATGGACTTTTTTAATCATCCGTGACCTGCTTATCGAAGGAACACTGAGATTCAGCCAACTTCAGAAGTCCATGAAGGGGATTAGTCCCAAAACGCTTTCCCTACGCCTGAAAGAGCTTGAAGATAACGGTCTGTTAGAGAGAAAGGTATATGCCGAGGTTCCCCCGCGTGTTGAATATTCGTTAACGGAAAAAGGGAAGCGACTTGAAGGTGTTTTTATTGAGCTGAAGAGATTTGGCTTAGATTTAAAAGCAGATCATTGAGGGATATGAACTGCAACATTCCAAGGTATCGTTGAGCTGAACGATGCCTATTTCTTATATTCTAAAAAAGAAAACGTTTGCCAAAAAGTTCACAGAAAGTTCACTTATGTGGAGGTTTCGACTATTTATATAATTACCAAGGTACACAGAAGGGATGATGGAATTGCCAACGACGAAGAAAGAAGATTTTTACTTTGGTTTCATGATGTGCTTGGGGATGGTCGTATTCATGACATTTTATAATCTATATACAAATGACTTGATTGGCACAATCTCTCTAAAAGTAATGGTTTTTCAATTTATTTTATGTTTTATCATTGCTTTCGTATTGGAACTATTTATTGTCGGTCCATTAGCAAAGAAAATAGCCTTCTCATTACCATACGATAAATCCAAAAAGGTATTTGTGATTCTGTCCCTTTCATGCTGTATGGTCATTGGAATGGTTCTCTGTATGTCACTTTATGGATTGGGGACAGCTTACTTTTTTAATGGTCTTTCGGGAGATTCATTATTTAAAAATTACTTATCTTTAGTTTTTAAGAATTTTATTTTTGCTTTCCCTCTGCAGCTCTTAATTGTAGGGCCGCTTGTTCGGTACTTATTTGCTAAATTCGTGAAAGGTACACGAATTGCGGTATCTTTAAGCTAAAACGTAGTTTAACGACGGTATACGATAGCTCAAAAGCCGCCTTCTGTCTGAGAAGGCGGCTTGTTTTTACTCAGAAGTCCCAATATCTTTACAGTGTTTGTCCGCTGTCTACCGTAATAATCTGGCCTGTCATGGCTTCCTGTTCCAAAGCAGAGCAGATCATGCTGGCGATATCTTCGGGCGTGGAAATGCGCTGTAGGAGTAAATGAGGAGCCAATGTTTTCATTTGCTCTTCCCTGCCTGACCACCATCTTGTCGCTACAGCTCCCGGCACGATGCAATTGACGCGAATATCCGGCGCAAGTGCCCGTGCTAAAGATTTGGTCAGCCCGTGGACGGCCGCTTTGGATACCGCATAGGGAAGCGAAGAACCTAGCCCTGTTTGCCCTGCTATACTTCCCAGATTGACGATAGCTCCTTGTTTACTACGCTTCATAAAAGGAGCTACGGCTCTGGCACAGTAAAACATGCCTTTTACATTTACATCAAATAGATCATCCCATACCTCTTCCGTGGCTGCCTCCAGATCATCCATCGGAATGTGATGTGTAATGCTAGCGTTATTCACGAGTATATTAATCGTACCGAATTGCTGGACAATCTGGTCAACCATAGTTCGAACTTCCTGATCTCGGGAAACATCTGCCTGTAATGCGATAGCACGTCCGCCCTTTTCAAGGATCATACGTACAGTTTCCTCTGCATCGTTTTTAGAGCGGGAATAGTTTACGACTACTGTAGCTTTTCGATCTGCCAAGGCCATACACACGGCTCTCCCAATTCCTGTACCTCCACCTGTAACCAATGCTACTTTTTGATGTAAATCCATGTAAATTCGCTCCTTCTCCATCCAGTTCATTTGCGTCTGAAAAATAATACGATCTGATATGTATCATTGTAGAGGAGGTATTGTATTCTGTATAATTGAATTAAATGAATTTATAATTCAATAAAATTGAATCAATTGTTTATACAGGAGTCTGATAATGGACATTAAAACACTCAAAACATTTCAAATGATTGTGAATTACGGAAGTTTTATGCGTGCAGCGGAAGAGTTGAATTATGCACAATCTACCGTGACGATGCAAATACAGAAGCTGGAGTCCGATATGGGAATTCAACTGATCGAACGGGGCAAGAAAATAAAGTTAACTGAAGCGGGCAGGATGTTTTACGAGCAAAGTCTACATATTGTAAAGGATATGGAGCAATTGCAGGAAAATATGGACAATCTGCAAAGAGGGACCGCAGGCGACATTCGTATAGGAGTGACCGAACCGACTGCCAGTTATCGACTACCAGGAATTTTAAAACGTTTCTTAACCCATTATCCGAACATTCGGGTTTCTGTTGAGTTTGGAAATACCCCTACCTTAAGCGAGCGTATTCTCAAGGGGGATATTGACTTAGCGCTGTGTTCCACACCAGATTTGGGCACAGAGCTATATTTTGAGCCTTTATTTAGGGAGAAATTTGTAGTTTTAATGCCTGAAAATCACCCGCTTGCGGAAAAAGAAAACATTGGGCCGGAGGATTTACAGGGGCAGCGGTTGCTTATTACGTCGGCTACTTGTCCCTATCGTCGCAAACTTGAAATGGTCATGAAGGAATATGGAATAACCACGTTAAATACGATGGAAATTGGCAGCATGACGGCTCTGAAATTTTATGTGGAAAGCGATTTAGGGATTGCACTTGTGCCACAACTTCTGGTCAGTTCTGTCCCGGCAGGAACAGCGGTGAGGGAATTAAGCGGTAGCATGATCGATATGACCTTCGGCCTTTCTTGCAAAGCAACAGACTATCCGCTAAAGCCGGCAGGTTCAAGGCTATATTCTGTGTTGAAAGAGGAGCTTGGGAATGGTTCTCGGTGCATTGAGCTAGGGTAACGAGTATGCAGGGAAGTGTGTTATCTGTCACCGTACGATGTAAATGCAGTACGGTATAAAACCGACTGCAATACGCAGTCGGTTCGGTTTGTTTACTTTTTCTTAATCGGAATCCAAACTTCACTTCGGTAGTCTTCAGCATGTGAATCTCCCATAGTATACACTTCCAGTTCCGGCCCGCCTGAATGCTCATAATTACTGGCAGGGAACCATTCTTGGAAAATTCTTTGCCATACCTTTTGGATCGACTGAGGCATAGGGCCGATGGATGTAAACACTGCCCAGGTTGAAGCCGGAATGGTTCTGGATTCCAGCCCATTTGCGGTCGCTACATCCTCGCTGCCTTCTGCGGCAATTAGGTACGTGAATTTTTCTTCCCCATGCTTGAAATCCAAACAAATACCGAGTATATCGTCGCCTGTTCCCGAGGCATGAATCCGATCTGATGTACCATCCGCATTCAGTTCGTTCCAGAATTTTGGGATTTCTCGAAGATTATCGCCGTTCTTAGTGGTGACTTGAATGGACTTGCCAATGACCGTAAAGGCCGCTTTCTCTACAATTTTGTAATCCATTTCCTGATCTCCCTTCAACGATAGATGGAAGGTGATGCGTGGAAAGGCTTTCAGGTTCACCCCAGGGCTTCTGGCCTCAGAGGGAGAAATACCGTGTATCTTTCGGAACGCTTTAGAGAAAGATTCGGGGGAATCATATCCGTATTTGAACGCTACATCCAGCACCTTGGCGGAAGAAAGACTCAATTCCTGAGCAGCCAAGGTCAATCGACGTTTGCGCACATATTCTGCTACCGTGAAGCCAGTTAGCATATGAAACATTCGCTGAAAATGAAAAGGAGACGAATAGGCTGCCTTTGCAATTTCATCGATATCGAGTGGCTGCTGCATTCTCTCTTCCATCAGATCCAGTGCGTTCTTGATCCGAAGCAACCATTCCAACCGCATCACCTCCTTGGTTGTAATCATATCATTAGGAGTATCTGTAATCCTGTCTTTGCGTGCTCTTGTTGAACAGGAAAAACAATGTGCCTGCCCCCTTGTGTTCATAATTAAAATTTGGGACAATGAAAGAGGCGTTTAAATAGCGCAGATTGCTTAAACATGCTATGATGCAATGATCGTTGAGACGAGTCGTGATGGCTAGGGTTTATATATAGAAATACGAATTTGATTGTTTTGAAAAGAGGATCGAACATGAAAAAAGAATCCATTTATGGATTAACGCTAGATCAATTGACAGCATGGCTCATCGAGCATGGGCATAAGAAATCCCGGGCATTGCAGGTATGGGACGCATTGTACCGGAAGCGGGTTACTGATTTTGCAGCGATGGCAGAGGTTCATGAGGATTGTACACGCCTGTTGGCAGAGCACTTTTCCATTGAAACACTTGAAGAACACGTGAAGCAACAGTCAGCAGACGGGACGGTCAAGTTCTTGTTCCGGCTTCAGGATGGTAATTTGATTGAGACGGTATTGATGCGGCATAAGTTTGGCTTATCCGTATGTGTGACTACACAGGTAGGATGTAATATTGGATGTAGCTTCTGTGCGAGCGGATTGTTGAAGAAGAGCCGCGACCTATCCAGTGGTGAGATTGTAGAGCAAATTATGAAGGTCCAGCTGTATCTGGATCAGGAACGCCCGGGCGACCAGGTCAGTCATGTTGTTGTGATGGGAATTGGCGAACCGTTTGATAACTTCGTGAACCTGTCCGATTTCATTCGGGTGATTAAGGATCACAAAGGGCTAGCGATTGGGCCGCGGCATATTACCGTTTCCACAAGCGGATTGGCTGATAAAATCATTGAATTTGCAGATTCAGACCTCCATGTCAATCTGGCGATCTCCCTCCACGCCCCGAATAATGAGATTCGTACTCGCATTATGAAGATCAACCGGGCGATTCCGATTGAGAAACTCATGCAGGCCATTGATTATTATTTGGACAAAACAAATCGTCGAATTACGCTGGAGTACATCTTGCTGAAGGATGTTAATGACGGTAAGGAGCATGCGCTCGAACTGGCTGAGCTGGTGGGCCATCGTCGTAATCTGGCCAATGTCAACCTCATTCCGTACAATCCAGTGGATGAGCATAGCCAATACCAGCGGAGTGAGTCGGAGTCGATTACGGGCTTCTATGATGTGCTGAAGAAACAAGGTATTAGCTGTAGTGTTCGGCTGGAGCATGGAGTCGATATTGACGCAGCCTGCGGACAGCTACGCAGCAAACAAATCCGCAAGGATGCCAAGGGTAGCCGCAATACGGAGCGCGAAGCCATTAGTTAAATACACAAGCGTACTCTCTAACAGGAGTACGCTTTTTTATATCACGAGCCGTAGGGCGAAATGTTACCCAGAAATGTGAAAATAGTCACGTAATAGTTGCTGCTTTTACGTTATAGTGAGTGGTTAGTGGAGGGGTTATATGGCTAACGTAATTTCGAATGTGGCGCTCGTTCCGGGCATTTATGTGATGAAAATAGAGGGAAAGTTTAAAGGGAACATGGGGCAGTTTTACATGCTGCGCAGCGGGACAGGTTACCCACTGCTGCCCAGACCCATCAGCATTTATGATATCGGGGAAGAGAGTATTTCCTTTTTGTATCGGGTTGTTGGAGAGGGGACAAATTTGTTTTCCCAATTACAGCCTGGTCAGGAAATTCAGTTAGAAGGACCTTTCGGAAACGGTTTTCCGCAGGTAGAGGGCAGTTTGGCTTTAATCGGCGGTGGCATGGGTACAGCTCCGTTGCTGTTGGCTGCAAAGTATTACCCGCATGCGCATGTTTATCTAGGGTTTGCACAGCAAGCCTTCGGGGTTGAAGCGTTCGAAGCTGTGGCGGCATCTGTACAGGTCAAGGTAGGGGGAAGTATCGTCGAACAGATCGATCCGACGCTCTATGCAAATATGTTTTCCTGCGGGCCAACTCCGATGTTACAAGCACTCGCTATAAAAACGGTGGATACGTCGTCCCGCTTATATATTTCAACTGAAAGACACATGGCCTGTGGTATTGGCGCATGTTTGGGCTGTACGATGCGTACCCGTGGAGGCAATCGGAGGGTATGTAAAGAAGGGCCTGTATTCCCGGTGGAGGAGGTGGAGTTCGATGATCTCCATGGCGTGTAATATTGCGGGTGTACCGTTCAAGAACCCGATCATCATGGCTTCCGGTACGTTTGGATTCGGACGGGAGTATGCGGAATTTTATTCTCCTGAATTATTGGGCGGCATCGTCGGCAAGGGACTAACCCTGCATCCGAAGGCTGGTAATACGGGATCACGAATACATGAGACAGCATCCGGCATGCTCAATAGTGTGGGGCTGGAGAATCCGGGTGTTGCCGCCTTTTTGAAGGATGAACTGGATGACATGACTCACTGGAACACGGCTGTTATTGCCAACGTGGGCGGTTCCAATCTGGAGGAATATGTTCAGGCCGTAGCGATGATTACGGAAAATGCACAAAAGCGTCGCACGATGAACCGCAGAGGCGTTGATATGCTGGAATTGAACATTTCATGTCCCAACGTGAAGCAGGGTGGAATGCAATTTGGTATCCAGACGGAGGTAGCGCGGGAGGTTGTGCGTCAGGTGCGCAATGTGACGGCACTTCCGTTGGTTGTCAAGCTGTCTCCCAACGCAGAGAATATCACGCAGATGGCGGTTATGTGCGAGGAAGAAGGCGCAGACGGAGTTTCGTTGATCAATACATTTTCTGCGATGAAAATTGATATACGTCGGCGTCGTAGTGTTTTTGCCAATACGTATGCGGGTCTTTCCGGCCCGGCAATTAAGCCGATTGCTTTGCGTATGGTTCACCAGGTGGCACAGGCGGTGTCGATTCCGGTGATCGGGATGGGCGGGATTAGCTCAGTGGAAGATATTATTGAATTCACCATGGCAGGGGCCGCTGCCATTCAGGTAGGAACGTACAATTTTGTCCATTTACATGCAGGGGCCGAGCTGGTACATGGCCTTGAACAATGGATGCAGCGGGAAAAGGTGCAGTCATTGGATGAGATACGGGGAATTTTGTAAATTTGGAACCATTTTGCATACACTAATTCATATAAAACCGGCTTGTCTTTAAAAGACAAGCCGGTTTTGTTTTTTATTTGACCAAACAGCAAACGCCATTAGTGGTTAATATCGCACTTGTTCAAGATGAACGAAATTTGATTTTCCAGCCGATGAATGGCTTCCTCGGACGCCTGGTCGTTTGCACCTTGTTCCTGAAGCGCAGCGAGTTCCTGCTTGAGCTGATGAAGGTCTTGTCCTGCATTAGCGCAGTTGTAATTGCTTTCGAGATTGTCAATCATCCGTGATCCTCCCTTTCGTTAGGTATACGTCCTTATTATGGAGATTTGATCTTTCCTTATTCAGCATAAAGTTTTATTTCAGGTAAAGGATCATGAGGCGCGTAAAGCTTGCAAAATAAAAAGGAAATTGTCAAACAATGTCGAATAAAAAGGGGTTATAGGGGAATAGATAGGCTCTTCTTCCCAATGGAGAGCTTGATATAGAAATTGGGTGATGGGGTTGCGGTCAAAAGGTAAGTCGAAACCGAGACGACAATTCAAAGTTTCGCTACAATTCATGATTATTATTTTGGTTGTTTTAGTTATCATTATTTCCTTAATTATATCCTTGCTTCTCATTCGTAATTTTGTGATTAACAAGCATTTTGATAATACGAAGGAAAAACTTTCGGGTGTTGCCAAGATGGTTGCCAGTGACAACGATGTTATTCGTAATGTCGAGCAGGGAATTCCTGTGAAGCAGATTCAAGACTACTCGCTTGGAGTCATGCATAACGTTAATGTGGATTTTGTTGTCATTCTGAACCACGATTTAATTCGGCTATCTCATCCGAATGCAACGATGGTTGGCAAACCGTTCTCTGATTTGAATGATGCCAGAAGAGCGCTATCGGGTCAGGGACATTTTTCTGAGAATATAGGTATTTTGGGCAAAGGTTACCGATATTTTACGCCGATATTTAATCAACAGCATGAGGTCATTGGCATTGTATGTGTAGGGCTGACCATGAGAACCCTAAATCATGATTTGATGCAGGCGCAGTATACCATTTTTGGGGGGCTGATGCTGGGGCTCTTTAGTGGAGTTCTGGGCGCGATCATTCTGGCTCAGAAAATCAAAACCATTTTATTTGGGCTTGAGCCGCAAGAGATAGCAACACGATTGCGCGAAAAAGAAATTATTGAAAATGAGGTCGCTGAAGGAATTATAGCCATTTCGGCTGACAAGAAAATTATGCTTATGAACAAAGAAGCTCAGGCCAAGTATCAACTGGCAAACCAAGAAATGAAGGCCCCGATTGGCGAGCAGCTAGATACCAACTTTTATAACGTGCTTTTCAAGAGAGTGTTCGATGATAAAAGGAAAATCAAGGATCGCTCATTTTATGTGAATGGTATAGAGGTCATTGCGACAGTAACCCCTATATATATTGAAAATGAGTTTTTTGGGGCAGTTGCAACGCTGCGCGACCAATCCGAGATGATCCATCTCAGCAACCAGTTAAGTGGTACAAAATATTATATTAACTCCCTTCGCGGACAGACCCATGAATTTATGAACAAAATGCACGTAATATCCGGGCTGATTGAAATGAGGAAATATGCGGAGGTCAGTCAATATATTCATCAGTTAAATCACCGGTATCAAGATGAGGTAGGCTTTTTGACGGAGAGAATTAAAGTACCAGCATTAGCAGGTTTTATTATGGGTAAAATCAACGAAGCACGCGAACAGAATATTTCGGTTCTTCTTGCAGAAAGCTCGGATGTCTCTAATGTGGAGATGCAGGATATCGTTCATGATGTCATACACATCCTGGGCAATTTTTTTGACAACGCCATAGATTCCATCTTACAAAAAAAAGAACCCGGCAAAATTGAGCTGAAATTGAACTATGAGTGTGAGGGAAATGTATTCATTTTGGAAGTGAAAGATAATGGGTTGGGGATTGATTTTGAGATGCAAAAAAGAATATTCGAGCATGGTTTTTCAACCAAAGGAGAAGACAGAGGCTACGGCTTGAATCTGGTTAAAACCATGGTGGAAAATCATCAAGGAATCATTGAGCTTGATAGCCAACCGGGTCTGGGAACAAGTATATATGTAGAGTTGCCCTGTACATTGGAGGTGACAAATAATGAAAGTTCTAATCGTTGAGGATGATCCGATGGTTGCTGAGCTCAATCAACAGTTTATCGAGCGCATGGACAATTTGGATGTTGTATGTAAGGCAGATACCGTCAAGAAAGCACAGGACTGTCTTCAAAAATGGTCACCGGATCTGGTATTACTGGACGTTTATTTACCTGGAAAAAGCGGATTAACTTTATTATCTCATATGCAGGAGCATCAATATCATGCTTCAGTTATTTTAATTACGGCTGCAAAAGATATTCAGACGGTGAAGGAAGCTGTTTTTTATGGTGTTGCAGACTATTTAATTAAACCCTTTACATTTGAACGCTTTAGACTGGCTGTTGAGAAAATCCAGCGTCTGGCCACAGTGATGGAGGAAGGGAACGGAATTAATCAAGCTGTTATTGACCATTATTTTAATAAAGAAGAGCATACGGGTGTGGAAAAGAAAAAACCTGTTGAACATCCACCGCATAATGTATCGAAAAACCTGTCTAAAAATTTGTCCAAACTGACCATGACCACAATACTGAAGAGTATTCAAGAGCTGGACGGCCCCTTCTCAGTTGAAACGTTAGCTAGAGAAGTGGACTTGTCCCGTATCACGGTCAAAAAATATATTCAGTTCCTGGTGGACGATGGCTTTCTCGTTGAATCGATAGAATACCATAAGGTTGGCAGACCGCTAATGCTCTATCAGTTGAATCCTGATATAAAAGAACCGCCATTTCCATTGTAATATGGAAATAGCGGTTCTTTTTTTGTTCAACAAGAGTACCGAGCTTCCTAATTATTTCATAGAGAGGACAGGAAGTGGGACCAGGTTATCCGAAGAATGAGTTGTAACGATATCATGGAAGTTGTCGTAGCTAGTTTCAATCATGTTGGATAACGCCGTAACGGTATTCGAGCCAGCATGAGGCGTTACCAAAACTCTTGGATACAGCTCCACAAGTTTCTGGATCGTTGGGTCCGGGAGCATTTGCCATGGTTCAAACGCTTTGAAAAATAGTTCTTCCTCTTTAGGGAAGACATCTGTCCCAAATCCCTCCAAATGATTACTGAGTAAAGCGTCTAGAATGGCTTGATTATCTTGTAATTCTCCACGTGAGGTATTGATGAGGATAGATCCCTTTTTCATTTTTGCTAAAAAGCCAGCATTAATCATTTGGTCGTTCTGTCCCGGCAGATAAGGAACATGCACACTAACAATATCGCTCTCTGCCAGTAGCTCATCCAAGGTTGTGAATGGAATGACTTCCTTGGCTGCGTCGGATTGGTACACATCATAGCCGATAACAGAAGCTCCTAATCCTTTAAACAATTTGGCCTCTGTCAGACCAATGCGTCCAACCCCGATAATCCCAACTTTACAGTTATGGATCTCTTTGCTGAATGTATGCTCATCCACAATAAAATTTTTGAAAGAGCTTTTGGTAGTCATATAAGCGGTGTGGCGGAACAGCATCATAGCCAAAGTTAAGGAGAGCTCAGCGATGGCATTCGGAGAGTAGGATGGCACGCGTGCCACCTTCATTCCGAATTCGCTACAGGCATCCAAATCAATGTGGTTGATTCCGACTGTTCTGGTGAAAATATATTGAATGCCGTATTCATTGAATTTTGTGATATTTTCCCGATTGGCAGCACAGTTTCCTCTTAGCAAAACGGCATCGTGATGCTGCGCCAATTCTGCATTGCTGGTGGTTAACAACTCTTCTACCAGCGTTAGTTGGAAGTTATATTTATTGAGATCCTCGAAATAGGGTTTCTCATAAGAACGGACACCATAGCAAATGATTTTTAACATGTTGTTTACCCCCTGATTTAGAAAATTCCAATTTTATCAATGACATTGAGCGTAATGATCCACACTGGAATCATGACGACAGAAGTGATAGTTGATAGAAGTGATGCATTGGAAGTCAATATGGCTTCCTTATCAAAACTGATGGCATAGGCTGCGGCTACGGTAGCTGTAGGAGTAGCCATCATGATGACAATAGTAGCTAAAGCGACAGAATCAACTGACAGAATATGAGATACAGTCAACAAGGCCAGCAAGACGATGTTAACAATAGGTACAAGCCAAACCTTAACGATGCTGTAATACCAAGAGGTCTTATCCGTAGCTGCCGACTTGAAGCTGATCTCCCCCAATGTCGAGCCAATCGATAACCAGGCTAATGGAGAAGCTAGCCCAGCAAGGTAGGTCATGGGCTTGAACAGCCAGACAGCCGTTTGATCAATTCTTAGAAAGGCGAACTGCTGAATGGCCCCATCCTCTGTAGCTACACTCATCTGTGGCAAATAACCTTGAAACAACCAAACAAACAAGCCTAGAAACGTGGCGATAACAATGGGATTCATAAACATGGTTTTGAGATTTTTAAGCTCCATTTTTAAGCCGCTCATTTTGATATAGCCGTAGGAGTATAAGAAAATGCGGTACCCTATATTAAAAATGGAACTGTACATCACTCCGGTAGGACCATAAATGGCTCCTACAATTGGAATTCCGAAGAAAGTAGTAGAACCGAAAATGGTTAACACCCGCAAAACATCCTGTTTATCCTTGTTGTAGCTGAGGAAGAACGGTTTAGAAATAAAGATGAGAATAATATAAATTAGAACTCCCCATATTAAAACATTCATTCCTTGTTTTAACATTGTAGGATTAATATCCTGCATGAAAGAATTAAAGGCTAGTGCTGGTAGAGCGACGGTTAGAACAACCTTGGATAACATCTTTCCTACTGCTGCGTTAAAAATCCCCTTTTTGCGGCAAAAGAAACCAAGAAGAATAATAAAAACGGTGGAAGCGATAGAGCTGACAATTTTGTTATCTGTTAAGGTCGCGGTAATCATTTCTAGTAAAGACATAAATAAAACCCTCTCTTGTACCTTTTTTCACATATATGACGATGCAGAATGTGACGATGCAATGCCCTGATCTTTTGGCCAAAGTGTTGGTTTGCACCTTTATAGTAAAATGACTTTGTGAAAAAAAGAACAATATCTAATTAATTTAACTTATGAAACTAATTTAAAAAATTTATACGTTACATCAGATAGCAAATGAAACGAGAGGGGGCGTCTTCACTTCACAAAATGATTATTTCTTGGCTTTGTGAATGCTCATCAACATCCGTGCTATAATGTAAATCATTAAACCCTACTTGATTAGTGGGTTAAATAGAAAAGACGAGCAGGAGGGGCCGCATGAATCCGATACAACATATACTGAACGAATTTCAGCTGATCGTGCTGGATGGCGCAATGGCGACCGAGCTGGAGCGTCATGGACATGATCTGAACGATAGCTTATGGTCAGCTAAAATCCTTCATGAGCATCCGGAGTCGATCAAGCGTGTACATAGGGATTATTTTGAGGCTGGGGCAGACTGTGCGATTACTGCGAGCTATCAGGCTACCGTTGAAGGCTATGTTAAACGAGGCTTAAGCGAAGCTGAGGCGCTGGAACTGATTCAATTATCGGTGCGGATTGCTGTGCAGGCACGAGATGAGTTTTGGGCTGACGTGACGGCTACTGCAAGTCAGCGACATCGTCCCAAGCCGCTAGTTGCGGCCTCCGTCGGCCCTTACGGGGCGTTTTTGGCAGATGGATCAGAGTATCGCGGCGATTACAAGCTGAGCGAGGAACAGCTTGTGGAGTTTCACAGGCCGCGTATGAAAGCTCTGATTGAGGCGGGTGCAGATATTTTAGCTTGTGAAACGATACCCTGTCTGGTTGAAGCCAAGGCCATCGCCCGATTGCTGAAGGAATTCCCTGGTACGTATGCCTGGATCAGCTTTAGCGCAAAGGATGGGCAGCATATCAGCAATGGTGAGTCTGCCGCTGCATGTGCTGAGTGGCTGAATGGGCATGAGCAAGTGGCAGCTGTAGGGGTCAATTGCACTTTGCCGAATTTCGTTCCATCGCTTATTCACGAAATACGCAGCCACACGGATAAGCCTGTGGTGGTATATCCCAATCTGGGGGAGGAATATGACCCGGTCACCAAGACATGGCATGGCAGCACTTGTACAGAGACGTTCGGACAAAGTGCCCGCCAATGGTATGAAGCGGGAGCTCGTCTGATTGGCGGTTGTTGCCGGACTCAGCCGCAGGATATTGAGGAAATAGCTTCATGGACGAGAGATGTATAAACGAGGATAAGCGTAGCGTAGGGATAAAGGTTATCTATAAGAGGTAACTCGATGGCCCGAAAAAGAACAAGCAGGCTGAACCAAGTTGTGCTCCAGTAATGGAGGGGCTTGGTTCAGCCTGCTTTGTTTAGTACCTGCGTCGATCTGGTCAGCTTTCTGCCAAACGTTCCAGCAGTGCGTCTCCATTGCGGCTCACCCGAATATGGGCAAAATGTGCGTTCTGTTCTACAGTACGTCCTGTTCCCTCAGGGATGAAATAATTCTCAATACCGTACACAATACGAGAACCATACCACTGTCCATTTAGAATGACCTCATGACTGGCAAGTTTTTCGCCATCTTGATAGAGGCGGTCTGCGACGTATACTCCTTGGTTATCTGGTGTGAGAACGACTTTGACCTTGCCTCGGCTCCATTCTTCCTCCTGAAGAGGGGTCTTGGAAGGAGGGGTAGATATGTCGTAATTCAGTGCCACATAATCGCCTTGTAGCAGGGAGCGCGGGTCTATAGGAGCCAGTTTGAGCTTAATGGAAGCCCCTGTGGCGAGCAGGGTTTCGCTTCTCACCGTCTGATACCCGATGATCCCCAGCTGTAGCACGATGACAATGGCAATGAGTAACGGGCTTAAGCGCATAAAGCTAAAGCTGCGGTGATCGGCATCGAATGCTGCTTTGCCGCTATGGGCCATTCGCCGATCCGCCCACCAGGTAATTCCGAGCGCAATGATCCCCAGTAACGCCAGCGTAAAAGATTTATACAGTAGCGTCCACAATAAATCATAGTATTTGAAGCCGATAAAAATAAACCAGAAGACAACACTCATGATGGCCTCCGATTTTTGTTTCACACGGGCAAAGGCAAAGACCATCCCGGTAACGATAACAAAATAAAAAATGTTAATGAACATATAAGAGTGTGGAACGACATCCTCGAAAAACGTCGCCCAAAACAGGAACAGCAAGCTGAAAAATAATGAGCTATTCCGCAGATGTTCTTTTAACTCCGTCTTGGATATAAAGTAACTTACCCCATATAACACGGCATTGACGATGAAAAGAGAGAAGATGATGAACTTATAGGTCCAGTTCCAACCATCCCACTCCTGATACTGCTGAAATAAAATGGTCGCCAGATTCAGGTTTACAAAGGTGTAGGCAAAAAACAACTGCCTTTTCCCCTTGGAGCGAAACCATCCAGCGATGGAAACGATCAGAAATAATACCGAAAGCAGCGACTGATCTGACCATAGAATGGCCGCCAAGCCTGTAATATAGCTGATGGTCAGCAGGGTATAACGTATGACCGAATCCAGCTTGGATTCCGGTATGACAATCATCAAAATCATAAGTAGCAATGACACAACCAACAGTACATATTCGGTGTGGTTTACATTCGTGCTAATCATAATCAATCCGATGAGAGATATACTTCCGATCAGCACTCCAACCACTTTGATTACACGGGATACGGTTTTGCTGATCCATTCACTGCCACGTTCCTCGGGAACGGTTGTTTCCACATCGGTTTTCGCGATATCCCCGTTTTCCCCATTGAATATCTCCCCTGTTTCCGGTGGTGTTTTCCCCAAACGATTCAAATAACGGAAAAACCACACGTTACCGGTCAGCAGCAGCGCCACAAAAATCAAACCAAAAACAAAAAACAGAGATGAGTAGTAAGCCTCTGCTAGCTCTATAAATTTAAAGACAGCAAACGCTGAGAGCGCCAATGCATTCAAGGTCAGTAGTGTTTTATTCAGCCGTACCTTGATAAATATATAAAATCCTAAAGCGATCACAGCGATATACGGTATATTCATGACCAGGCCATAGCCATCAAATGCAAAAGAATTAGTCATCGCTAACATGGCTATATGAAAAACAGTAAAGCTCATATATTGTAGTGGAGCAGAGTGTATACGATGAAGGAACGTCAATAGAAACAGCACCAGATTGACCAGTGCGAACATTCCGGCAATGGACAACGATTCCAGCTCGCTATAAGACGGGCTTTGCATCGTAGGGTAAAAATAAAACCACAAACCAAGATGAATCAGTACATACGACAGCATATAAAAAGGATTGTAGCGAGTGATCCAACTAAGTAGCAGAGCCGGTACCGACCAAATGAAAAACAATCCGTAGCTGTCCGCATGGGAATTGTAAATTTGACCGAGCAATGCCACAGAAACGCCAAAGGCTATACAGCCAGCCACCAAAAACATATTAGACAGAAAAGCTTGTTGGCCGGGAACAGCACGTATCCGTGCAAATACAAAAGACAAGCCATAGAACAGAACAATAAGCGCAGCAGCCAGTACAATTTTGACTGTCCGATCCAGTCCGCCCCAATTGGAGGCGAAAAAATAAATAATTGCGGCAAGTACCAGTGAGATGCCCAGCAGATAGCCCGTACGTATCGCATTGAATCGCAGCATGGATTTCACGTACCTTTCCTGTTGGTTTGATGCTTATTATAACGTTGAAAGGTCTCAGAACCAAGTACTAATTAGGATCAGGTCATAAAAAAAGAGAGCCACCGTATACGGCGGCTCTCTTGAACGTTACTGGATTCCAGCTAGGCATTGACGGTACGAATCTCTTGCCGGGACTGATGTCGGAAGCGATACTCACGCGGTGGAATCCCTGCTGTTTTCTTAAATGCTTTGGAAAAGGTGGACATATCGGTATAGCCGATGGACTGGGCTATGATCGACAAATTGTAAGTTGTCTGCTCCAGTAATCTTTTGGCTTCGTTAATCTTAAGGTTTTGCAAATACTTGGCGGGAGAGATGAGGAAGGTGGAATGGAACTTACGTGAAAAGTGGGCACGATCCACACCTACATGCTCGGCAATTTGCTCAACCGTAACACGGTCACAATAATGCATTTCAATGTAGTCTTTCCCCTGCTGGAGCCAATAATCAGAGCATACAAAGTTGCGCAGTACGTCAGATGTGTTGCGGGACAACTCCTCGAAGATCTGGTGCAGTATAATCAAGCGGGCCAGATCGCTGCCCTGTCTGTTGTTGTCGTGTACGATGGAAAACAGGTTAGAGATAAGTTCGAGGATTTCCTCACTCACGGCGTTAGCCATAAATGGCGTGGAGGGATTAATTCCGATCCGCTCCAGTAGCGCGAGGGATTTGGGTCCCTCAAAGGCAATCCATACCTTTTGCAAAGGGTGTTGGTGATCGGTGTAATATTCATGGGCAACATGCGGAAAAAAACAGAATAAATCAGACTTTTGGACACGGTACTTCTGTTGCTTATAAATAAACTCAGCCTGACCTTCAAGCACAAAAATCAAATAAAAATAAGGAACAGCCTTGGGACCGACATGGCAGCTTGTTTTCGAAATATCCATACCCAGTCTGACAGGCCAAATGGCGCTGGACTTTTCCAATTCGGTAGCTGTGAAATAATGGTCTTCCACGATGTCGAAGTGATCTTCATTTTTTGCTCTTTTCATAACTTGTCACCTCTCCTTTGGTGGAGATAAGGGAATTTTGATTTTATTGTATATAAAGGAAAGCATAATTACAAGTTAATTCATTGGAATTGAGGGTTATATAATTAAAACTGCGTATGCCAAAGGCTCCATGGCCGGTTTGAGATGACCCGTGGAGCCTTTTAAGTTCTGTATTATGAGATGGGGATTAGCCTATATTTATACGTTCAAGATTCCTTCTTTTGGAGTAACGTTGAAGGCTTTGGCTAGATCGGCCAATTCCTGATCTGTAATCCGTTGCTGGATATCATGGTGAGCAATGAGCATGTAAATTTGCGCCGCTTTTTCAATCGTCTCAATGAGACCAAACGCTTCATCAATGGAGCTGCCCGTTCCGAAAATGCCATGATGAGGCCATAATACAGCGTGATGATCCTTCATTTTTTTTGCAGTTTCGCGGCCGATTTCGCTGGAACCCGGTACCATCCAAGGGATTACACCGATACCGTCTGGAAAGACGACAATACATTCGGTACACATTTCCCACAGCGTTTTGGTGAATTGGTTTTCGTCCAGACTATGAATGAAGGTCATGGCAATAACATGGGTGGCATGATTATGAATCACCACGCGATGGTTAGGATCGACCTTCAAGCGCTCAATGTGGCTCATAAAATGGGAAGGTAACTCACTGGTAGGCACTGCGCCATGTTTGAGGCCCCACAAGACTTCCAACTGTTCGCCATCCTGGGAGACACGAAGGACCCCTAAGTTTGCTTCTGGATCTGCAATTACGTTTTTAAAATATTTTCCTGATCCGGTGACGATAAAATACTTACCAGCCAGTTCATTCACCGGGAAAGCAGGTTTAATCGTCCGAATGACCTGATGAATATCTATATATTTTGCAACCTCAGCTTCATCCAGAATATAGCTTACATTACCTCCATTGCGTTCATCCCAGCCGAATTTCCACATGTTTTGTGTAATTTCCGCCATCTCGCGAACAAATGGGATATCCAGTCCCGATTTGCGTTCTTTTTGATTCTCCAGCACAGTAGTCATGGATGATCACTCCCTTTGGATGATATGAATATAAGCATTATCAGTGCAGTAGTTACCGTTTCAGCAGTTATCGTTTCAACAGTACTTGTTGTTCATAGTTTTTAACTTCGGCCAGCCATTCCTCACGAACGGGAACGCTGTTTTGAGCGCAATAGTAATCCCATATCGCACCAAACGGATACGATTTGAACTCTTCGACTAGAGCAAGACGAGTGGTGAAGTCTCGTTCCTCTTCCGCCTGCTTTAATGCTTCAATCGGTTCGAGCATAGCGCGAAGCAGCGCTTTAATCGTGTTGCGTGTTCCGATGACCCATGCTGCCACATGGTTGATACTGCCATCAAAGAAGTCGAGACCGATATGGGTTCGGGAAAGCAATTCACCGCGAACCAGCTCACGGGCAATGTCCAGCAATTCGTCGTCCATTGTCACGACATGATCACTGTCCCAGCGAACGGGTCTGCTGACATGGAGCAATAATTGATCGGTGAACATCAGCACAGAGGACAGTTTGTTCGAAATGACTTCGGTTGGATGGAAGTGACCCGCATCGAGACAGATAGATTTACCGCGTGTCAGGGCGTAACCCATATAGAATTCATGTGAGCCCACGACATAGCTTTCCGAGCCAATGCCAAACAGCTTGCTTTCAACCGCATCGATGTTGTATTCCTCGCTGATTTCCTCGCTGAAAATGTCGTCCAGCGCATCACGCAGACGTTCTCTTGGAGCCAACCGATCAACCGGAGTATCTTTATAGCCGTCCGGCATCCAGTGGTTTGTGACACAGGGCTGACCGAGTTCTTTGCCAAAATACTCGGCAATCCTGCGTGATTTTTTGCAGTGTGTGATCCAGAAATCACGGATTTCCGAATCCTTGTGACTCATTGTGAAGCCGTCTTCCGCTTTAGGATGGGAGAACAGGGTTGGATTAAAATCAAGCCCAAGTCCTTGCTGTTTGGCCCAGTCTACCCAGTTCTGAAAATGGCGTGGCTCCAGTTGATCCAGATCCACTTGTTCTGTGGTGTCCGCATAGATGGCGTGCAGATTGACCTTGTGTTTACCCGGAATGAGTGATAAGGCTTTTTCTAAATCCTGACGCAACTCATGCGGCGTGCCGGCTCTGCCCGGGTAGCTGCCCGTTACGGCAATCCCCCCGCTAAGCTGTTTGTCTTTGAACAGGAATCCCTGAACATCATCTCCCTGCCAGCAGTGCAGTGATATTTTGATTTGTGAAAGCTTCCGTAAAATGTCGTCCACTTGAATACCGTGGCGGGCATACAGCTTTTTCGCTTCGTTATAACTGGCTTCAATGGCTTCGTTCATGGCTTTACTCCTTTATTGAGATATGTGAATAGAGGATGTTGCTTGTATCTTAAGCTGCTCCCAGCGATCCAAAAGTTCTTGCACGCCTTCCACCGATTGTGGCTCATATAGCCGAGTCGGAAAGGAGCGGGCGATGGTTCGGCCCGCAGCCTTGAGATTCTCAAGAACACCAGAGCTAATTAATTGCACGACAATATTGCCGATGGCCGTAGATTCGGAAGGACCTGCCTGAACCTCAATTCCCAAGAGATCGGCTGTTAGCTGACATAGTAATTCGTTGTTAGCGCCTCCGCCGACAATGTGCAATCTGGTAATCGTTTCGTCTGTTAAACGTTGCAGTTCGTGTAAGGCATCGCGGTAGCTTAAGGCCAGACTGTCAAAAATACAGCGGGCGAGTGAGCCCGGCGTCCTGGGGATGGGCTGGCCTGTTTCTTCACAGAATCGCTGGATTTCAAGGGTCATACTATCCGGGTTTAAGAAGGATGAATGGTTACAGAGGACAAGACTGACAAACGGTGCTTCTGCTGAGGCCAGTTGGGCCAATTCGGCAAAGCTATGTGCACAGCCCCCTTCTCTTCTGACCTCCTGAATCATCCACAATCCCATAATATTTTTCAGAAAACGGTACGTACCGTAAGCGCCCCACTCATTCGTGTAGTTCGCCTGCATGGCTGCCTTCGTATTCAAGGCTTCGGATCGTTCCATTCCCAGTAGTGACCACGTGCCGCTGCTAATATAAGCCCAAGATTCTTCCCGCTGTGACGGAACACCTGCAACGGCCGATGCAGTATCGTGAGTAGGCGCAAGAATGATCTGACAGTCCGGAAGATCGTATTTTTGAACAAGCTCCGGCAAAAGAGAACCCAGAACCCGCCCAGGCTCGGCAAGCTCTGAAAACTGATTGCGCCGCAGTTGGAGCAGGGACAGCAGGTCTTCATCAAACTCTCGGGTGTTCACGTTGAGAAGCTGCATCGTGGACGCATTCGTGATTTCATTGGTCATGATGCCTGTCAGGCGATAGTACAGATAATCAGGGACCATCAATATTTTATCCGCCTGGGCAAGCTGTTCCCGATCATGGACAAACAGTTGATACAGGGTATTAAAGTTTAGTTCCTGAATGCCTGTTTTCTCATACACAGCCTCTCGACTGATGAGCTGGTGCAGCCTGTCGGGTGCGTGGAGGGTACGTGCATCCCGGTAAGCGTATACCTCATGAATGCGGTTACCTTTCTGATCAAGCAGCACGTAATCTACAGCCCATGTATCAATGCCGAGCGTACAGGAATGAATCCCCTTCTGCTTAGCTTTTTGCAAGCCTTGAATAATCTCATTCAATAGTTCCTCGATATTCCAGTAATCGTGCCCGTCCTTTTCGGTAAAGGAGTTGTTGAAACGGTGAAGCTCTTGTAAGTGTAGCTGGTCACCTTGCAGAGTTGTCCCTACGAGCCTACCGCTTGAAGCTCCAATATCAACAGCAAGGTAATTATTCATATCCAATCTCCTTGCATGGATAAAATACGGGCAGCCTGAAAGTCTGCCTTTTGTTTTCTTAACTAACTCCATACTACTTCCGTTTTTCTTTGTAGTCAACAGAAACGGAAGTCTATTTTGTGGTTTTATTTTTGTATTTGAAATAATAATTAAAATTAAGTGTTGTTTTGTATGTATTTTTGTTTTTTAACATCTGTTTTCTACTATATATATACCTTCAACAAAGGTCGATGTGATTTTACGATATTCCAATTGTGGAAGGTTCTCCAAAAGCCGCTGTCTGTATGAAAAATAATCTTGAAACCGTCCGCCAGAGGGTGTAGTATACAAGATATCAATTTCATATGACTCGTATAATATTGGGGATATGGCCCAAAAGTTTCTACCGGATGACCACTGTAATCGTCCGACTATGAGTGATAGCGCATCGGCTTCGGATGAATGCGGGCATTTATTTGTGCGCCAATCCGTCAGGGATTATAACCCCAAGGACAGGCTTCACTTGAGAAACAACTCAAGGGAGCCTGTCCTTTTTTGGTTTTGGCAGGTTTTACTGTTCAGGATTTTGCAAAATCCTCACTATTTTAAAGTACAGAAGGAGCGATACTCGCATAATGAAAGTTTTGGAGGAACGTATTCGTCAAGAAGGACAGATTTTATCTGACACCGTATTAAAGGTAGATTCATTTTTGAATCATCAGGTAGATACAGCATTAGCATTAGAGATTGGTAAGGAGTTTGCACGCCTGTTCGGCAGTGCTCCGATCACCAAGGTGCTTACCATTGAAGCTAGTGGTATTCAATTTGCAATGGCTACTGCTATTGCCTTGGGGGTCCCGTTCATTTATGCGAAGAAAAAGAAGGCCATCACGCTGAATGAGCAGGTATACTTCGCAGAGGTTCATTCGTTCACTCGGCAGGAAACCTATCAGGTGAGTATCTCCCAAAAATATCTCGATGCCAGCGACCATGTGCTGATCGTAGATGATTTTTTGGCAACTGGTGCAGCATTGGTCGGACTTACGGATATTGTAAAGGAAGCAGGAGCGGAGCTGGCCGGGGTTGGCTGTGTGATTGAGAAGAGCTTCCAGGAAGGCCGTGGACTGTTGGAGCAAAGAGGCATCGCCGTACGTTCTCTTGCGCGTATCGCTTCCATGGCACCAGGCGAGGTCCATTTTATAGAGGAAGCTGGCGCAGTAATTGCTCCTGTTAAGGAGAATGTGGGATGTTAAGTAAACAAAAGTTATTCGCACTGGGCTTCCAGCATGTCATGGCGATGTACGCTGGAGCCATTGCTGTACCTCTAATTGTAGGGGGAGCATTGCACCTAACTCCAGCCCAGATGGCTTATTTGGTGGCTGCCGATCTGTTCACTTGCGGGATTGCTACGTTATTACAAATTATGGGCACACGCTTTTTCGGTAGTAGACTGCCTGTCATTTTAGGCTGTACGTTCACGGCAGTAGGGCCTATCATCGCGATTGCTTCGACCTCAAATTTGGCGACAGCGTACGGTGCCATTATTTTGTCTGGTATATTCGTGGTGCTTGCGGCACCGCTGTATGGCAAGCTGCTACGCTTTTTCCCGACGGTCGTTACGGGTTCGGTCGTTACAATTATCGGTCTATCCCTTATTCCGGTGGCGATGAACAATGTAGCAGGGGGCCAGGGCAGTTCGGACTTTGGACAGCCACGCAATTTGCTGCTGGCGTTAGTTACACTACTGGTTATCCTGCTTGTGAATCGGTTGGCAAAAGGCTTTTTGCGCTCGATTTCCGTGCTTATTGGTCTGTTCGCGGGTACGGTGGTTGCTTATGGAATGGGAATGGTGCATTTTGCCCCCGTGGCGGAGGCCTCATGGGTGAGTGTCGCGCAGCCGTTTTATTTTGGTAAGCCAGAGTTTAGCATGATGGCAGTTTGTACGATGATTATCGTCAATATTGTCAGCATGGTCGAGTCTACGGGTGTTTATCTGGCAGTAGGCAAGGCGATTGATCAAAAGGTAGAGCAAAAGCAGATCGTCAATGGACTTCGTTCGGAAGGACTTGCGATTATGCTTGGGGGTATTTTTAACGCGTTTCCTTATACAGCCTTCTCGCAAAATGTGGGTCTGATCTCGCTCACACGCGTCAAATCGCGGAACGTTATTTTTGCTGCGGGCGGTATCATGGTTGTTCTCGGTTTGCTGCCTAAGCTGGCTGCTTTAACGACAGTGATTCCTAACGCTGTGCTGGGCGGGGCGATGATCGTCATGTTTGGCTCGGTCGCTGCATCAGGCATGTCTATTTTGTCAGAAGTGGATCTGCGAAAGGAAAGCAATCTGCTGATCGCAGCATGCAGTATTGCTGTGGGCCTAGGTTCTGCCGTTCTGCCACAAATGTTCGACCAGCTGCCGAGCTTTGCCAAAATGTTGTTGCAAAATGGTATTGTTTCGGGCTCGATTACAGCGATTGTCTTGAACATCGTTTTGACGAGAAAACAAGGGGAATCGGTCAAAAGCGTGACGGTTCAGGAGGTTCCACAGAAGGTTTGATGATTAGAAATAAATAAAGATAGCCGGAGAGAGGACGTATGCCTCTTTTCCGGCTGTTTGGCATGGGGTTATCCAGATAGTAGATCCCCTTGCTGTCTGGGGATATATAGATAAACTGCGGAATGAAATGGGTAGCTCTAATTTGGTGCGTTTCCCAGTTTACTTACTAGAAGAATTTGCTAGAGTAGCGGGCGATATCATGGTATAATTTACCTTATGGATTTTGAATAGTGGTGGATGTTTTCGGACCACGGTGCAGCTTCCCGAAAGGGGGTGAAGCCGATGGTCAACCTTGTGTCGTGCTACGATGTGTTGCGTTGGATGGTTACGTTACTAAGCCTGGCGTTTAGTATTCGTAAACTTTATCGCTGGCTACGTCGAAAATTTCGGAACAAGCGAAAACCCACCGCGTAATTAGGTTGGCCCCTAACGGTGGGTTTCGTTTGCATTGACATTTAGTTATGCAGCGCACCGTGGTGGTGATCCACAGCCTTTCAAGTCCTAAGAGTCTTTGCCGTTGGCGCGGCGAAGACTCTTTTTAGTATACGGACACGGTGGTTTACTCTATACCTAATTTTAACACTTCAATTGCGTGCACGCAATTGGAGGTTATGTCTTGTTTCTACCTTATCGTTCAAATTTAAATTATTGTGCAGCCTTTATTGACAAGCCTGTGACAACAAAATAAGATCGTAATGAAAAGAAATAAAGGAAGAAAACAGGTGTGAGCCGGACAACTCTATGTATGGGGTTTCGTAGAGACGATGTACATAGTTGTTGAGCATGTTCACTTAAAAGGGAAGTTCGGTTGATTCCGACACGGGCCCGCCACTGTATACAGGCATCAGCAGGATACTGCTGGAGCTTTCAGAACAGCCACTGGAATTGTGAAGAACCGGGAAGGCCTGAAAGATACGCCTGGAGTCAGGAGACCTGCCTGTTTTGACATCACTGTCAGACCCACGGGATGCTGGGGAGGTGGTTAGGCGTGCTGCATACGGAATGTCTGAAACCGATCTGATCCCTTCTATGTTTTTGGAGTTGGCTTCGAGGTGAGTTCTGACATTTTATATTGAAGGCATTTCTGACTGCTAATTAAGTGGTCTGGAATGCTTTTTTCGCGTTTTGCGTTAGGTTTATGCGATTTTACAAGATAGAGGGGGATTCATCGAATGATAAGCAATCGTAGCAGGCGTTCATGGTTGATATGTACAGGGGTGATGCTGCTGCTGGCAGTTATGGCTCTTTCGGGATGTGCCAGCAATAGGACGTCGGATAGCTCCGGCAAGGGTGAAAACGCGTCAGCACAACAAACAGCGACAGATAAAAAGCTGGTAATGGCGTATACATGGAAACCGTCAGGCGTTGACCCGCATGGAGATAATAGCTGGGATGTGATGCGATCCGGTGCAGGTGAGACACTGGTACGTTTGAATGAAAAGCTGGAGCCTGTGGCTTGGCTGGCAAAGGAGTGGAAGCAGGATAGCCCTACAGTTTGGACGTTCAGCTTGCAGGATAAAGTCACTTTTCATAATGGAAAAAGTATGGATGCAGCAAGTGTAAAAGCGTCTTTGTTACGCTCTATTGAGAAAAGCCATCTGGCGAAGGATTTACTGAATGTGAAGTCCATTGATGTAAGCGGCCCGCTGGCCTTGAAGATCACGACAAACCAGCCGAATGCGGCGTTGGTGTCTAATCTAGCTGATCCATCGACGATTGTACTGGATGTGGCATCGATGAAAGATGAACAGAGTTACCCAGCGATGACAGGCGCCTTTAAAGTCAAAGCATTCAACAAGGACCAATCGTTGGTCGTAGAGCGTTATGACGGATACTGGGGCGAGAAGGCACGATTGGCTGAAGCGACGATGAAGTTCATTACGGACGGGAATTCGCGCCTGATGGCACTGCAATCCGGTGAGGTGGACGTAGCGACGGATATTCCGGTTGATAACGCAGAGGTACTGAAAAAGAACGACAGGCTACAAGTGCTGTCGGCTCCGTCCTTGCGCACCCATATGATCGTGTACAATATGGAATCGCCAGTATTCAAGGATGCGGCGAACCGTAAGGTGGTGGACAGCCTGATTCCACGCGTATCGATTGTGAGCGCCGTCATGAGGGGCTTCGGTACGGAGGCAAGCAGCCCGTTCCCGAGCATTCTTCCCTTCGGTAAAGTTGAGCGTAAAGCGCTGGACGGAACGGCAGAGCAACTGTTGACGAAGGATGGCTGGCAGAAGGACGCCCAAGGGACATGGACTAAGCAAGGCAAGCCGTTCGAGGTTACGCTGCTGACTTTCCCTCAGCGTCCGGAGCTCTCTGTGATGGCTGAGGTCATCCAAAGCCAATTGCTGAAAGAGGGAATCCAGGTCAAGATTCGCAAGGTGGAAAATATTGACGAGGCGTTGACCAAAAACGATTGGGATTTTGCTATGTACAGTATGCTTACTGCTCATACAGGAGAGCCGCAATATTTTATGGACATGTTTTATTCTTCGAAAAGCGAAGCCAATGTAAGCCGTTATAGTTCCAAACCGCTAGAGAGTATTCTTAACAGCTTGAAGCTGGCGAAGGATACAGCGCAGCGTAATGCTGTGACACTACAAGCGCTGGATATCATCAATACGGATTTGCCACAGTCGTTCATTGTGCATCCTGATAATGTGTTTGGTGTGAAAAAAGGGGTGGAGGGTTTTACACCCCATCCGATCGAGTATTACTACATTACAGCGCAATCCGATATTGCGGAATAACGAGCTGCGTATCCTATGATTCGTTTTATACTGGAACGTGTGGCGCAGCTACTCATTATTGTATTCGTTGTATCCACGCTGACTTTTGTACTGATGCGGCTGGCCCCTGGAGACCCTGCTACCATTTTGCTCACCGCGCATAATATCCCTGCCTCTGAGGAGGCGTTGACGACGCTACGAAAGGAACTGGGCTTAAACGAACCGCTTCATATTCAATATGTGAACTGGCTGCGGGATGTGTTCACAGGGCATTGGGGCACTTCGTATGTATCCAAGGAGTCGGTGCTAGCCGAACTGTGGAACAGACTTCCTGCTACTGTGGAGCTAGCTGCTGCGGGCTTCGCCGTCATGACGGTGCTTACGCTGGGGCTGGGGCTGGCTGCCTCGCTAAAAATCAGCGGTCCACTGGATCGTCTGGGCAGGCTGTTCGCCCTGCTGGGATCGTCGATCCCCTCTTTTTGGTTTGGTTTTCTGTTGATCTATCTATTCTCCGTTCGCTTGGGCTGGCTCCCATCCATGGGAAGGGAGGGCTGGACACATCTAGTGCTCCCAGCGCTGACTCTTGGCGCAGGTTTGGGAGCTGTGCAAGCACGCGTACTGCGCGCTCAAATGCTGGAGCTGGGTGACCGGAATTTTGTGAAAGCAGCGAAGGCTCGAGGCTTTTCACGTTTGCATATCCTGTTTTTTGAGATATTTAGGCATGCGGTTCTGCCTATAATTACACTGCTAGGTACCAATCTATCATTTATGCTGGCAGGTAATGTGATTGTAGAGACCATTTTTTCATGGCCGGGGTTGGGCAAGTATTTTATAGATGCGATTACACAGCGAGATTATCCGGTGATTCAGGGGTATGTTATTTTTGCCGTATTTTTAATTGTAGGAGTTCAGTGTTTGGTGGATGTGGTCCAGACGGCGATAGATCCGAGGCTGCGTTTGCGTTAAGGAGGAAGCTGAAAATGAAAAAGATACGGCTTCCCTTTAAAGGAAGCTTGCTGGCAGGAGGCGTACTGTTTGGTCTGATCGTGCTGCTTGGGTTATTGGCTCCATGGGTCGCTCCTCATGATCCTCTTCAAGTGGATCTTTTGAACCGCCTGGCACCACCTAGTCGGAAATACCCTTTCGGTACGGATCATCTGGGTCGGGATGTGCTGTCACGGCTCATTTACGGGATTCGGATGAGCGTGCTAATCGCATGTGCGATTACTGTAGCTACGTTGTGCTTCAGTCTGCCTATAGGGTTGCTTATTGGTTATGTGCGCGGACGCGTGGACCAGCTGGTTATGCGAGGAATCGACGGGGTACTGGCTTTTCCTGATATTATTTTAACGGTGGCGATTGTCGGTATTTTGGGTCCGGGTTTTGTTAACATGACCCTTGCCATTATTGCGGTACGGTGGGCGGGCTATGTCCGATATATCCGTAGTCTGGTTCAAAAAGCCTGTCAGGAGGACTACGTTCGGTATGCCCGTTTATCCGGCAATTCACACGTACGTATACTGAGCCGTTATGTATTGCCACAAGCGTTGCCGCAATTGTTGGTTTATGCGGTATGGGATATCGGACGCGTGGTGCTGATGATCGCTGGGCTGTCCTTTCTTGGACTGGGGGTACAGCCGCCCAAGCCAGAGTGGGGCGTGATGCTGCATGATGCCACCTCATATTTTCAGGTGGCTCCGCATGTCATGATTTTCCCAGGCTTGGCGATTATGCTATTCGTACTTGCCTGCCAGCTTTTGGGCGACCGCTTTTCGGAAAAGGAGGCGGCCAAATAGTGGAGGATCAAACAGCCCTTGGGGGCAAGGATACGATAGAACAAGTGGCAGGTCGAAAACCGTTGTTACACGTGGAACATTTGGAAATCTGCCGCACAGGCGCAGGAGCAAGCAGAAGTGGGAGCAAACCACTGCTGCGTGATGTGAGCTTTTCCATATATTCAGGGGAGATTGTGGCCCTGACCGGACCGAGCGGATGCGGCAAGAGCCTGACCGCTCACGCAATCGCAGGCATGCTGGAGCCAGGTATCGGTGTTACGCATGGGCGTATCTACTATAACGGGGAAGACATTCTCCCGTTCCAGGAACGGCGCTGGCAAAGGCTGCGCCGAGAGGATATTGCCCTGCTGATTCAACAATCGCTGAGCGGGTTGAATCCGATCCGGACTGTCCGCGCCCAGCTGATGGACACGCTTAGACTGCACGGGCGGCGTTGGATGCCGCAAGACCAGATGGAGCTGGGGCACGCTGATGCTACCCCATCCCACACTGCATCACAGCAAGTCCATCCACTGAGCGTGCTGTCACGGATGCGGCAGGTGCTGAGCCGTGCCTCTGAAATAGCCAGAGGAGGCGCTACTCCAGTGCGGGAGGCCTATTTGCGCTCTCTGCTCTGCAAGGTAGGGTTTGCAGATCCTGAGCATACTTTGTCGTCATATCCTTTTGAACTAAGTGGAGGCATGTGTCAAAGGGTGCTGCTGGCTGCCATGCTAAGCTCCGGTCCTCGCCTCTTTATTGCCGACGAGCCTACTACGGCGCTGGATGTGATCAACCGCGACAAGGTCTTGGCATTGCTGCAACAGTTGAGAGAAGACTTTGATCTCACCATATTGTTGATCTCACATGATCGCCAGGGTATGAGTCGCATAGCAGATCGAGTGTTGGAGATGAGCCCGGAAGGAAGGATGCACCAGTGATGCTGGAATTGAAGAATGTGACCAAAGCATACCCTGTCCGCAAACGGAGAAAAGGTTGGTTCAGCACGCAAGATAGCGAACAGGCCGTGAAGAAGGTGAGTCTGGAGATACGACAAGGAGAATGTCTTGGACTGGTTGGAGAAAGTGGAAGTGGCAAAAGCACGCTGGCACAATGTATTCTGGGGCTGGAGTCGTTGACCTCAGGAGAGATTTGGCTGGATGAACAGCCCATTCACACCGGAAAGATGAAGGATGTTCAGCTGTACAAGCGAATCCAGTTGGTTGCACAGGATTCGTCCTCCTCGCTACATCCCCGTATGACCATTCGAGATATTTTAATGGAGCCAATCCACAACTATTTCCCTGAGCGAAAAGCGCAGGCGCTGGATATTTGTCTGTCTCTATTGGAATCGGTAGGATTAGAGGCTGACAGTCTGGAAAAGTACCCAGCTCAGCTGAGTGGCGGACAAAAGCAGCGGGTATGTATTGCCCGAGCTTTGGCGGTGGAGCCAAATATTATCTTGTTCGATGAATCGATCGCCAATCTGGATACGACAACGCAGTCTTCTGTACTGGACATGCTCAAGAAAATGCAGGTGGAACGTCAGTTGTCCTACCTATTTATCACTCACGATCTCCCATCTACTCGTCAGTTTTGTGACCGCGTTGCCGTCATGGTTCAGGGGGAGATTGTGGAAATATTTAAGGAATGGGATGAAGAATTGTTACAGCATGAGTACACGCGTACTCTGTTTCAAACGTTGGCGAATTAAGCCATAGAATTTAGGATTTTGCAAAATCCTCATTCTACAAATTTAAAAGAAATAAGAGGGTTGCTTGTCGAATAGTGTTGACAAAATTGAGCGTGATACCTATTCTAAATATGATTATGATAATCATTATCACACATATAGAAAAGGGGAAATACATTGATGTCCGTTCGACACCGCAAGACTGCTACCCTTATGTTGGTGACGCTCCTCTTATTATCCGTTGTTTTGGGCTGCGCAAAGCAGGAGAACACACCTGCATCCACCTCTACTGACGGAGCTGCCAATGAAAAGTCGATCACGCTATCGTGGCCGCGTGACATTGGCACGATGAATCCTCATGTATACAATCCTTCCCAACTTTTTGCACAATCCATGGTTTATGAGCCGTTAGTCAGCTACAAGCAAGGAGGCAAGCTGGAACCTGCTTTGGCTGAATCCTGGACTATTTCCAAGGACGGTAAGACATATACGTTTAAGCTGCGCAAAGGTGTAAAATTTTCGGATGGGACACTATTTAATGCGGCTATTGTCAAAAAGAATTTTGACGCTATTATGAAAAATGAGAAAACGCACAGCTGGCTTGGTATAGTAGGCGTTCTCGACAAAACTGAAGCTGTAGATGACAGCACCTTCCGAATGACGCTCAAAGAGCCATACTACCCAGTGCTTCAGGATTTGTCTGTCGTTCGTCCGTTCCGTTTTCTGGGTGAAGCTGGGTTCCCGGATGATGGAGATACGTCCAAAGGAATCAAGAAACCTGTAGGTACAGGACCTTGGATGCTGGATGAATACAAGCAAGATGAGTATGCAACCTTTAAGCGTAATCCGAACTATTGGGGTACTGCACCGAAGGTGGATAAAATTACGGTAAAAATCATTCCCGATGGCGAAACCCGTGTGATGGCCTTTGAAAAAGGCGACCTGGATCTGATTTATGGAGAGGGTGTCATTAGTCTGGATGCCTTCAAACAGCTTCGCGACACGAATCAGTATATTACCACGCTGTCCGAGCCTGTCGGAACAAGAAGTCTGTTGCTCAACTCGTCCAATCCCAAGCTGGCAGACCTTCGGGTACGTCTGGCCCTCCAGCATGGCTTTAACAAGCAGGCAATGGTGGAAGGTGTGACTTCAGGGCTGGAGGAAAAAGCGGATACGGTTTTATCCAAAAACTATCCGTATACGAATGTAAACCTACAGCCTGTTGGCTATGATGTGGAAAAATCCAAAGCGTTGCTGGATGAGGCTGGCTGGAAGCTGCCCGCAGGCGGTACAGTACGGGAAAAAGACGGACAACAGCTGGATTTTGAGCTGATTTTTGATAAAACCGATCCAATCCAAAAGGCGATGGCTGAAACCATTCAGGCTGAATGGGGAGAACTGGGTGTCAAAGTGAACCTGACCGGACTGGAGCTGACGGTTCAAATTAAGCGCCTTAGATCCAACCAGTTTGATCTGTACTTCTGGTATAACTATGGTGCGCCTTATGATCCGCATTCCTTTATTAACGTCATTGCCAAGAAGAGCT
Organism: Paenibacillus sp. 1182; assembly: GCF_017833915.1. NCBI lineage: Bacteria > Bacillati > Bacillota > Bacilli > Caryophanales > Paenibacillaceae > Paenibacillus > Paenibacillus sp. 1182. Next base: position 59,209 of record NZ_JAFICR010000002.1, read on the forward strand.
TCGGAATTTCCGAGACGCTGAGCGCCCTTCCGATGAAGAAAGATCTGGATCAGCAAGTACACGAGGCGCTCTCATCGACAGATGAAACCAAGCGCCAAGAGCTGTATGCTTCGATTCTGAAGACGCTTCAGGAGCAATCTGCCATTGTGCCTATTTCGTATATTAAGAAAACGGCAGTGTATCAGAAAAAGATTACGAACTTTGTATTCCCGGCCAACCGGGATGAAAATCCGTTTGGTGGGCTTGAAATCGGGAAGTAGTTAAAACCGAAGGGTAACGTTCGTTTACAGGATAGGAGGACAACTCATGATCAGCTATATCGGGAAGCGAATGGTAGCGGTCATTCCTATTGTTCTCTTTGCCACCCTCGTTACCTTTGCACTGATTCATATTTCACCAGTTGATCCGGCCGAGGCCTATTTGACGGCTGCTCATATTTATCCTACCCCAGAGATTCTGGAGCAGAAAAGACATGAATTCGGGCTGGATCAGCCTTTGCTGACGCAGTATATGCATACACTTCAAAGAATTAGTCAATTGGACTTTGGTACTTCGTATCTGACCAACAAGCCGGTGTGGGATGAGGTCAAAGTTCGGCTGCCCGCCACTTTTGAATTGGCTGTGAGCAGTATGGTGCTATCTATTCTAGTGAGTATCCCGTTGGGCGTGCTAGCGGCGATGCGTAAAAATGGCTGGATCGACATGCTTAGTCGAGGAATTTCATATTTTGGGGCGTCTATTCCCCAGTTCTGGCTGGGATATTTGTTAATCTTCTTTTTCTCTGTCCGATTGGATTGGCTCCCTGTAGAGGGGCGAGGAACGTGGCAGCATCTGGTGCTGCCCACGTTAACCCTGTCGCTGGTTCTGATTGCTTTATATACGCGCCTGCTGCGTTCCAGTGTGTTGGAGCAGCTTCAGGAAACGTATGTGCAGTATGCCAGAACTAGAGGAATCCGTGAGCGGGTGATCATGCTCAAGCATGTACTGAAAATTGCCATTGCTCCACTGATTACAAGTATGGGTATGAACCTGGGTAAACTTTTGACCGGAACGATTATTGTGGAGCAGGTGTTTTCATGGCCCGGGTTTGGCCGTTATTTTGTGGAGGCGATTTTTAACCGGGATATTCCCGTCATACAATGCTATGTGTTTTTGGCGGCATGCCTGTTCATCGTATGCAATTTGCTCGTTGATCTGGTGCATTTGTATATGGACCCCCGAATTTCATCGAAGGGACGAGCAGAGCAGTGATGATAAGATTGCGTACAATGTTCAAAGGTCAAAAGGTAATCGTGGTCTGCTCTGTCGTACTGGCTGCTCTTTTTATTATTATGGCGCTAGCTCCTTGGCTGGCTCCCCATGATCCGGTTAAAGTCAGTTTACTGCACAAGCTGGAGGGACCTTCCAAAGAGTACTGGCTGGGAACCGATCATTTGGGTCGGTGCAATTTATCCCGGTTGCTGTATGGCGCACGGATTTCGCTAGGCTTTGCAACCTTAATTTTCCTGTCCTCGCTTAGCATCGGCGTTGTGGTCGGGTCGCTTGCGGGTTATGTGGGCGGCTGGGTCGATAGTGTGCTGATGCGGTTTTGCGAAGGTATTATGGCGTTTCCGAATTTGGTGCTTGTGCTGGGCATTGTCGGTATTTTTGGACCGGGCCTCATGCAGGTGCTGCTTGCATTAATGATGGTGCAGTGGGTGTATTATGCCAGAATGTGCCGCAATATGGTCGTCAGTCTGAAAGAACGGAATTTTATAGCTGCCGCAAGGATCAGCGGGTCCTCCTCAGGAGCCATTATCCGGCGGCATATTATTCCGAATGTGCTGCGGCCGATTGTGGTCATTGGTACGCTGGAAATGGGCTGGGCGATCATGGATATTTCCGCGTTGTCGTTCCTCGGTTTGGGCATCCAACCGCCGACTCCCGAATGGGGAGCGATGATTCATGAGGGAACGGGATACATCCGCAGCCATCCGGAATTAATGATCTATCCGGGGGTCATGATTCTGGTGGTGGTGATGGCCTTCAATATATTGGGGGAGGCGCTGTCCGACCGATACGGAATTGCCAAACGTCAGTAAAACAGGAGTGAGTTACAACGATGGACGACAGGGCGAAGGTGCTGGAGGTCAGCGACTTACAGGTGAAGCTCAGAACCGATGCAGGGACGGTGTCTCTGCTGGAGCCAACTCATTTTGAGCTGAGAAGGGGACAAGTTCTGGGTCTTGTCGGCGAGAGTGGAAGCGGCAAAACGGTGACTTGTAAAGCGTTGCTCCAATTACTGGATCGCCAGACGATGGACGTGGAAGGAAGTGTCCGTCTGAACGGGCGTGAGCTTAACGGAATGGCGGCTGAGGAGATGCGCCGTATTCGGGGCAAGGAAATCGCGTTTATTATGCAAAATCCGATGAGCGCCTTTACGCCAGTGTATACGATCGGAGCTCAGTTTATGGAAACGGTCCGCACGCACACCGGATTAACTAAACGACAGGCCCGTGATCTTGCCATAACGGCTCTGGAGAATATGAATTTGCCCGATCCAGCCAAGCTGATGAAGCGTTATTCGTTTCAGTTGAGTGGCGGGATGCTGCAACGAGTCATGATCGCCATTTCCATGTGCCTGCGGCCAGCAGTGGTTATTGCCGATGAACCAACGACGGCGCTTGATGTGGTCAATCAGCTACAGGTGCTAAGAGAGCTGGATCGCTTGCGTACGGAATACAATACGTCCATTTTGCTGATCTCGCATGATCTGGGCGTCATTTCCCAATTGGCGGATGAAGTGGCTGTCATGCAGCAGGGTCGTATTGTTGAGCAGGCTGAGGTCCATCAGTTGTTCAATCACCCGCAGGATGAATATACGAAAATGCTGCTGCATGTCAGACCCAAGTTGTCCCTTCGGGGCATGAATCAGGTAGGTGGTTAGTCGCCTGTTCGACGGTCACACTTTCAAAAGGGGAGCGAATGCGCATGCTACAAGTGAAGGAAGTAACCCATAGCTATGGAAGGCGCAAATGGCAGGGCCGCTCTGAACCACGTCCCCCTGTGTTGGCTAACGTTTCGCTTACTATAGAGAGTGGATTTTGCCTGGGCTTACTTGGAACCAGTGGAGCTGGTAAAAGCACGCTGGGCAAGATTATTCTAGGGCTGGAGAAGCCGCAGGAGGGTCAGGTTCTGTTCCAGGGACAGGACATTTATAATGCGAGTCCCCAGGTCCTCAGGGGACTGCGACGGGATATGCAAGTCGTATTTCAGGACTGCCACTCTGCTGTAAACCCCCGAATGACCGCTGGGCAGATTATTGGGGAGCCTTTGGACAATTACGAACGGTTATCGGCGCAGGAACAAAAAAGAACAGTCGAAAGCCTACTGGAACGGGTTGGCCTCAAGCCAGAGGATCGGATTAAATATCCGCATCAGTTCAGTGGCGGACAATTGCAGCGGATCAACATTGCACGGGCGATTGCGCTTAAACCAAAGCTGATCGTGCTGGATGAGTCCGTCAGCAGTCTGGATATGGCTCACCAGATGCACATTTTAACCCTGCTGGGAGAACTGAAATCTTCGTTTGGATTGTCATATCTGTTCATCACGCATGATATTCGGGCGGCATACGCCGTCTGCGATGGCATTGCTGTGATGGAGCACGGGAGATTGATCGAGCGCTGTGATGAGAAGGATCAGATTTTGGACTCTGCTCATCCCGCTGTACGACGGTTGATCTCGTCCATTTTGCCAGAGCATCCAGCAGAACGTTTTCCGCTTCATGGATAACAGTGGACCCGCAAGGGTCCTTTTTTTGTGCAACATATAGCTAAATAATCAATATGAAATTTACTTGTTGTATTATTTGAATAACCCGTTATAATATAAAATCATAGTAAATTACTTGGATATTAAAAAGGGGATGTCATAATATGAAGAAATCTGCTTTGGTAGCAGCGATTGGCCTATCTCTTGTGTTATTAACGGGTGCTTTGAGTGGATGTTCCTCGAAGGATGTGGCATCGGGGGACAAGGTGATCTATGTAGGCACACAAAATGACTACCCACCGTTTGCCTTTACGAATGATAAAAACGAGCTGACTGGATACGATGTGGAAGTAGTCAAGGAGATCGACAAGAAGCTGGACGGCTATAAGATTGAATTTGTACCTTCGGGCTGGGATGCGATATTCCTTGCACTGGATTCGAATAAAGTTCAGATGATCGCAGATGAAGTTGCCAAAAATCCTGAACGTGAGAAGAAGTATTTGTTCTCGGATGAGTCTTATTTCTCGGCTCAGTCGGTTATTATTGTGAAAAAGGGTAGAATGGATATTCATTCCCTCAAGGATTTGGAAGGCAAGAAGGTAGCAGCCTCGGTAGGCGACTCCTACACACAGTTGCTGGAACAGTATAATGCGAAGAACGGGAATAAAATTATTTTGAAATACAATGATACAGGCACTTCGTCCGATAACCTTCAAGACGTGCAAAATGGCCGAGTGGACGCTTATGTGAATGATCCGGTTATGGCGGCGGCAACGATCAAGAAGGAAGGTTTGCAGGTGGAAGCTGTGGGCGAGCCGGTGCAAAGTGATAACATCAACCTGGTGTTTAAAAAGGATAAGCAGGGCGAAGAGCTGAAAGCTAAAATCGACCCGATCATTAAAGAGCTGAAAACGGACGGAACACTGAAAAAATTGTCTGAACAGTGGACAGGTGGAGAATTTATTCCTCAGTAATAACAATGTAAAGGGTAAAGTGGGGTTCCTATGGAAAAGCTGTTTGATCTTGATTATATGTTGAAAAGCCTTCCCCAGATCGTCGAGTATCTCCCCGTGACCTTATGGATTGCGTTTGTGTCCATGCTGCTGGGTGGGATCATCGGGTTAGCTACGGCTTTAATCCGGATATACAAGGTGCCTGTCTTGGCGCCATTGTCTACGTTGTATGTCTCGTACATTCGGGGAACACCGCTCATTGTGCAGCTGTTTCTCGTATATTACGGAATACCCAAGTTTCTGTATTATTTCCAGAGCGAATATGGATTCTTACAGCAATTCAATGTCTATGTCATTCCGCCCGAGCTGTTTGCGTTGCTCTCATTTTCATTGAACCTCGGGGGATATTTGTCGGAGACGTTCCGGGCGGCGATTCATTCCGTCGACCGGGGACAATTTGAGGCTGCCAATTCCATTGGTATGAGCCAAACACAGATTATGCTCAAAATTGTACTGCCACAAGCGCTAACGGTGGCTTTACCCAATTTGGGAAACACGCTGATTAGTACGGTGAAGGATACGTCTTTTATTTTTATGATCGGTGTCGTCGATATGATGGGACAGGCTAAAATTATGGGCGCGCGGGCGCTGGCCTTTTTTGAGGTATATGTTGCGGTGTCTCTGATTTACTGGTTGGTATGTATTATTATTGAGCGCGGGCTTGTCGTGCTGGAGAAGCGTATTCGAATTTACGAAAGAAGTGAGTAAGGGTATGATTCAACTTCATCAAATTCATAAGCATTTTGGACAGCATCACGTGTTGAAGGGTATAGACCTGACGGTGGGCAAGGGAGAAGTCGTAGTGATCCTGGGCCCAAGCGGATCGGGGAAGTCCACGCTGCTGCGCAGCATTAATTTTTTGGAACAGCCGACCAGTGGTGTCATTGAAATTGACGGTGTAAAGGTAGACGCGGCCAAGGCGGGAAAAAAGGATATTCTCGGACTACGGATGGCAACGGCCATGGTATTTCAGCAATATCAGTTGTTTAAAAATTTGAATGCACTCCATAATGTGATGATTGGTCTGACCAGTGTGAAAAAGCTGGATCGTAAGCAGGCGAGGGAGATCAGTGAAGGCATTCTGGAAAAGGTCGGGTTAAAGGATCGTATGACTTATTATCCTGCCCAGCTTTCGGGTGGACAGCAGCAGCGAGTTGCGATTGCCCGTGCTTTGGCACTAAATCCGCAGGTGTTGTTGTTCGATGAACCGACATCTTCACTTGATCCTGAACTGGTAGATGAAGTGCTGTCCGTGATTCAAAAGGTGGCGAGTGAAGGCAATACGATGATTATTGTCACGCATGAGCTTGGTTTTGCGAGAGATGTAGCGGATCGGGTTGTGCTGATGGAGCATGGTGTGATCGTGGAGCAGGGACCCGTGGAGCAGTTTTTCACCAATCCGAAGGAAGAACGGACACGGCAGTTTCTGGGCAAAGCGTTGGTACAGAGAGCGCCACAGGAGCAGCCTGTATCCCCATAAGAAGTACGTGGATGGCTTATAGGTGTGTGCAGCGCTGTAGACTTATTGTACCTATGTAAAAGGCACGTTAGACAAGTCGCAGGAGGAAGGAAAGCCCGCGCTTGTTTGTCGTGCTTTTTTGGCCCCTCATATCTCCATTCTTTTCCATTGCAAAGTAGCTTATCACACTTATTCATGATAAATTCTAAGAACAATACAGTGAAGATGTAATCGGGAAGGAACATTGGATATGAAAAAGGTTTTGTTCATTAATACCGGAGGGACCATTTCTTCCTCCTATCAGGAAAACGGCCTGACACCGACCCAATCGGCTGAAAATATTTTGGCGGAAATTCCGGAGCTGAAGGAGATTTGCGAGATTGATGCCCATAATCTGATGAGCATTGATAGCACAAATACACAACCTGAGGATTGGGCTTCCATCGCCCGGATGGTACATCGTTCGCTCGACCAATACGACGGTATTGTCATTGCACACGGCACGGATACAATGGCTTATACGGCTTCAGCCTTGAGCTTCATGTTGGGAACTGTAGACAAACCCGTCGTCGTGACAGGTTCGCAGGTTTCTATTTTGGCGGAGCACAGCGATTCCAAAAAAAATGTAATCGACTCATTCCTGACCGCATGTGGCGAGGTGGCCGGGGTTTTTGTCGTGTTTAACGGCAAAATTATCAACGGTAGCCGCAGTTCGAAGATCAGAACACGCAGCTATAATGCTTTTGAGAGTATTAACTATCCGTATATCGGACTCGTGGAGAACGGTAAGGTGATCTATACGGAGGGCGTATTTGCAAATCGCGGTACCGCTCGTCACCCATACAACGACGGGTATGCTTCGGAGGTATTTCTGCTCAGGCTGATTCCGGGTACGAATCCGGCGATTTTCGATGCCATTCAGGGCTTGGGCTATAAAGGTATCGTCATTGAGGGCTTTGGTATGGGTGGCGTCCCGTTTAAAGAAAGGAGCCTAATCAGCAAAATCGAGGAATTGATGAAGGACGGTATGAGTATTGTCGTGACTACTCAATGTCCTTATGAGGGCGGGGATTTGACGATTTACGAGGTGGGGCAAAAGGTACTGGAGAAGGGTGTTATTCCGGGGTATGACATGACAACGGAAGCGCTGGTGACGAAAATGATGTGGGCGTTGGGGCAGACGACCGATCCGGCAGGGGTAGCCAAGATTATGGCAACGAACTACGCGGACGAAGTTTCCTTGCCTGCGGATACAGCTTCCTTATAGGAAGCTGATTTCCGTAGATGAGGATTTTGCAAAAATACCGGGTTAACGCTGGGCTTGCCCCAGTCTGCTTTTAATCTCAATAGCTACTTTCAGCGCTTGTACAGCCGATTCCAGTGGAATCAGGCTTTCCGGATGTCCACCAAAGCATTCAAGTGCATGATCCAAGCTTTTTTCATATGGATTGGCAGATTCGAGGTTGATTTCTTGCTGTCCTGATACGGTATACTCATATAATGCGGTAGGTATAAGATCGTTTTCGTCGCTTTCATGAAATACCAGCTTGGCCTTTTCAAAATAAGCCTCATAGGCCACTGTGAATGGGTAGCTTCCCGGCAAGTGGGATGAGGCGATGACTTCTGTGAAAGTATCCCGATGCTGAAAGTAAGCCCGAATCTGTGCTTGTTCAGGATGAGTAACTTCTGTACCCCAGACTGTACAAGGATCACAGGGGCCTAATAGCCAGGTCAATAAATCCAGTTCATGAATCATGAACTGAGTAGGAATGGAGCTTAGTCCAAGATCCCCCCACAGAGGAGGCGTTTCTCTTTTCAAAGATAAGGAGATGAGCTTCCCGTATTTCTGTTGGCGGTATGCCTCATACAGATAGGTATAGGCGGGATCAAACTTAATGAACTGGTTGACCAGAATCTTTTTGCCATATTGCTTCTCAGCTTGTTGCATAAGAAGAGCGTCTTCGAGATCAAAGCAAACCGGTGTTTCACAAAATACATGCTTACCGTGCTTCAGCGCATCCACGGCATAGGACCTATGCAGCTGGGAGGGCAGGCATAGATCGACGATATCCACGTCTGGGTCCAGCAGAATATCCTCTATATTTTGTGTGACTTCTACGTTTAGCTCCTCTTTCAGCTTTTGTAGCTTGGTTTCGTTCCTTCCAAATACCGTGATTCTGTTTACTTTGGGATGGTTGTTTAACAGTGAGGCATGATACGCGCCGAATCCCGTCCCCAATATTCCAATATTCATCATCCATTACACCCCTTTACTTCTATGATACACACCTATTACTGCCAACAGGGTGTCAACAATCGTTGCATTATCTTTTCAATTCGGGTTAACCATCTATTGTGGAGGAATGATTGTGAGACTGCATCGTTTAATCGCGATTTTATTATGTATCGAATCTAGAGGGAGAATGAAAGCCAAGGAATTGGCGTTGGCACTGGAAACCTCTGTACGCTCCATCTACAGGGATATCGACCTCCTGGCTGAAGCCGGCGTTCCGATTGTTACCGCTTCCGGCCCGAAGGGCGGAATTTATTTAATGGAGGGTTATACGGCGAACCTGAAACAGTTGAATGGCGGGGATGTCATTCAGTTGTATTTAACAGGGATGGGCATTTATACAGGCGGGCCCACGGAATCGGGTTTGAAGTTAAAGAATGCTCTGCTCAAACTGGAACAGACGATGCCAGACTCGTATCAGTCCGATATTAAGAAAGCCAAAGCGCGGTTTTATTTTGATGATACGCCGTGGTGGACGGAACGTATAGCCATTCCTTGTCTTGAGTCCGTAAGAGCTGCGGTGTGGGGGTCCCATAAAATAAACATTCAATATGAAAAAGCTGACGGAATCTGTTCTTCCCGTCATGTGCATCCCTACGGACTTGTGGTGAAAAAAGGAGATTGGTACCTCATTGCCTTCTGTGAAGTTGGGCGGGAGGTTCGGACCTTTAAGTGTGAGCGAATCAAGGAGGTTCAGCCGTCTGCGGAAGTCTTTGAGGTTCCGGAGGATTTTTCGCTGGAGCATCATTGGATGAGACAAGAAACCGCGTTTAAGCAGCTTTGTGCAGAGAAAGAATACTATCCCGTTCTGATCCGAACGAATAAGAAGCAAGCGGAAATCATAGCGAAAAGGATGGAAATCATCCAGTCTGTACAGGAAGGCACTCATTTCATTCTAACGGTCAACATGTATAGTTATGAAGCGGCCTGCCGCGATGCTATGGATTGGATTGGCAGGGTTGAAGTTGTGGAGCCTGTAATACTCCGACAGTTTGTGAAGGAAGAAATTAACCGACTCCAGAGGATATATGGATAAATCATTAAAAAAACACCTGCCTAGGGCAGATGCTTTTGCTTGTTAAGTCCAGGCCCAGAGAAATCCGTCACGATCCCAGGCGATTCTGCCACCATGAAGCTTGCGAAATGCTTTTTTGATTTCTTTTTCCAGAGATACATGACCATGCTCGCTTATAAACACATACTGCTCTCCATACTCAGAGCGTACATATGCAATTGCATCTTCTTGTTTCAGGGTGCCCACTTCACGGATCTGCGCGACCATCCATTGTGCAATTTCTTGTTCTGCTGTAGGGGTGTTGTCCATTTGTCGTATCCTTTCCTGCGTACCGATTGGGTGTAGCTGCTCGGCTCACCTCCCCGTAGTATACGGCAATTCGGAGAATTATTGAATTTTTTGATATAAATTTACTGGAGCGGTTGGCTAAGCGAGCTTTCTTTTGTATAATTAAGGGAATATTCACGGGAATTTTCTTTTTTTGTATTGTAATCATGCAAGTAATCCCTGGGGGTGCCTGGTTTGAAGGAAACAACCACAATTCGCGCAGAGCTGGAACAGTACATCAGACGAGAAGGAATTACGATTAGTAAGTTTGGGGAGAACACAGGTATTAATGCAGGAACGATCAGTGCCATTATTAACGGTAATCGTCCGATTGCGATGCTGCTGTTGGATAGGATTGGTGCAGGCATGGGGCTTGAAGAAGGGAGCCTCTATGAGTTATACATTGATGAATTTATACGGAATACGGCACCGAATTGGCGACGGGTTCGTCCCTTTTTGCATCGCTGTGCAGAGCTGAACAAACTGGATTGTATTAAGCAAGTCGTGGAGTTTATGATGGACTATCTCATATACGCCCCAGCTTTGTTTGAGACAGCAGAAGAATTATTCAGCGAAGGTAAGCTCGAGGCTGCTGCAATTATTTATAAAAATGTTTCGGAAAGTGAGAAGTACCAACATTCAGAGCGTCTGGCGCTCTGCCAATACCGTTTATTTACGATTGCCGTTGGTGATGACCAGGACGAAAATTTATGGGCAGCCACACATTTCGAAAGCTTTGTGGACCGACTGGGTGAAGCAGACCAACTGGATGCCTTAAGAGACTTGGCTAATACCTATGCCTCCTTGCGGCGTTGGGATAAAGTAGAATGGTATGCTGAAAAAATGGCTCAAAAAGCCAAGGTACAATACGAGCAAAAATACGGAAATACCAGAAGACCGGAGCGTGGCAAGGAACCTAAGGGTCCTTTGTTTATGTATATTGTATATTCTTACGTGCTGCGTGCCGGGGTGTGGGATGAGCGCGGGGATTATCAGAAGGCACTGGAATTTGTATCCCTATACTCTGATTTGAGCTGGGTGCAAGAGGATACGGAAGAAGCTCGGCGTTTGAAGGCCCTTTGTAGCAACTGGGCTGAGGCCAACGGGTATTTATACCAGTTGATGTCCGGCAGTCTGGATGTGATTCCACAGTATGTAGATTATTTGGAAAAAAACGAAGGCGAAATTCTCGTGGGGTTACATAAAATTATGGTAGCGGCCAACCGTTATGATTTTAATGTAGACCATGTACTGCAACGTTTTGAAAAACAAATTGAGGCATTTGCAGATCAGCATGTTAAGGTAGGCACTTATACGGAGCAAATGTCAGCAGATCTCTATGCACGATTTTTGGCAGAGATGGCTTGTTATGATCTCAACAAACACCGTTATACCAAAGGTATGAAATTCTTGCTTGAGAGCCTTTCTTATTCCGTCGTGCTGAATGGTAATCCTGTCACCATCAAATGTGTAGGATTATTTGAAAAGTATCGGCATACTGCCACTTCTCAGGACAAAGAGGAATATAAAAACTTACTTGGAGAGGTAGAGTACATCCATGATAAAAAAGATCGTTTTTTCTCTGCTCGCATTTAATGTTTTTATCCTGTTGAATTTTCCACCCGTTACCCCTCCTATGGAAGATCCTAGCGATGTCCACAGTCATGGGTTGGGGGGATGGGCGCTTTCATCCCTTGAACCATCTACTTGAAAAGGTCTGGATTGTCGTAACCCAAAAGGTATCCTCTTGTGAAAAGAGGATACCTTTTTTTGGTCATCCGATGCGCTTGAATGGACCGCTTGGCTCAAGGCTTGGATGATGGAGGTACAGCAGGTGGAAACCAGACATGACGCAGATCCACCCAGCCCTGACTGTTAAAAGATACGCCGCGCACAGAAGGGAGATAGGCCGTCTGAACGGGTTTTTCATATAAAATATGCAGCTGGTGCTCATCCATGAGCCGAGTTTCGATATGTTCAAATTGCTGCGCCCTAACAGTGTGATCGGCCTCCCGTGCAATTTCACGCAGCAGTCTTTCGATATCCACACGGCTATGAGGCTCAACATGTCCGGATACATTCAGATACAAGTCAAACAGGCGTAATTGCTCATCACGGTCACGAAAGAGAGAAAAGATGATTAAGTCTGACTCCATACGGATAGATGAGCTTTTGAATTCATTCATAGATGCGGCCACGATGTTACAGGTATACCCACAGGATTCGAGCTGAGCCGCAACCCGGTCTGCGTCCGCTTTATACTCGGGAATGGTAGCAATTTGCAGTGCCGCCAGTGGTTCAAAAGAATCGTTAGATGAATTTACTGCTGGAGGAAGGGAGCGATGATCCAGACATGCTACAATGCGGGCACGTATTTCTGGGTTACGCAGCGGTCCATCCTTGTGTGTATTACATGTGATAAATTTGCGTACCGAAGCCGCTGAGTGAATCTGGCTCCATGCGGTATCCGTATCTCCCGCCGATACGGGATTATGGATAATGTGAAAAGAAGAAGCGGTGTCTTCCGTATCCGGCGATTCCAGCTTAGTCGCCCACGGGAGTTGGACAATTTCCACTCGGTCCAGATGAGCTCGGCCTTGAAAATAAGGTGCGAAAGCCTCCAGTGTACACAGGCTCTCGTTCATTTCCGTGACTTTGAATGCCCCTGTACCGACAGGGTGGATGCCAAAGGCGGCTTCACCCACCTGATTAAGCTCACGCGGCACAATCGCAGCCCGGCTGGTACACAGGAAGGATAGAAATAGCTCGTTTGGCTCCTTTAGTACGAAACGTACCATCGTCGGACTTAACGCCTGGACGTGCTGAATTTGCCGGACGATAAAATGGTAAAGTCTCCTTCCCGGGGCCCGACTCAGTCGCTCAAAGGTATAGACGACGTCTTCAGCGGTGAGTATTTTTCCGTTATGAAACAGCACTTCTTTACGCAGGAAAAAAGTCCACTGTGTACGAGTGGTGTCCACCTCCCAAGCGTGCGCCAATCCCGGCAAAATCTCGCCGCTTTCGTTCGCCCGACGGGCCAGGCCATCAAAGACGTGGCTGGATACGAAGGACTCGGCAAGCCAGTTCAAGTACAACGGGTCCAGCGTATAAAGTTGCTGGCGAATAGGCAGACGCAGCGTGTCGATCTGCTGCTGATCACTGCGCACCTCCGCGTGGTGCCCAAAATAATTTAGCAGCCAGCCTTGCAAATGCTCTTGCATGGTGGAGGAGCGCGAATGAACTCGGATCTCATCCAGCGCGCGTTTGATATCATGGCGGTCTATGGCTTGCATCATGGATTGCACGGCAATGTCTTCCGGCTGAATAAGGAAGCGCAGACTGGAGCGGCGGCCTCTGCCTCGGCGGGGAGTCCATTGTATCCAGTCATGCTGCTCCATTTTCTGAATGATCATCAAGGCGTTGCGGTGAGTACAGTCAAAAATAGCTGCTAGCTCATCCAGCGTCGTCTCTATAGTATGGTTTTCGTCCTTGTCGTCAGCTGCGTGTGAGTGAAGTCGTAAAAATTGGGCATGGAGTTTCATTCAAGGTTGCTCCGTTTCCCCTATATTTGATTAAAAGCGTAGCCACTTTTATAAAATAGGAAATTTTGTTTGAATTAATTTCTCTTTATCTTCTTATTTTATCATCTACAATAAGGGTTATAAAGCATATTTGCGGAGGTATTTATCATGCATGACAAGATGAATGGAACGTCTTTGCCGAAAACGTCGTTTCTGTCTGCCTTTGCTGGCGCAATTGTGTTGGCGCTGGTTCATCAATATCTGTTCTTCGGACATGGGCTGGGCGTGTCTATGCCCATTTTTGTTATTGGGTTTTACGCCTATATGTATGCCTTTAATCGAGATCGTTTCCAGCTCAAATCATGGATAGGGCGTTTGCTGTTTGTGATCATTTTCATGCTGGCATTGACATACGTGCTGTTCAATAATCCGATCCTATATGTGTTAAATGCGCTGGCGATACCTGCTCTGATTAGCGTACATATGGTGCTGCTGTTCGGGGAGAAAAGGCATGGCTGGTCAGAACCCGGTATTATCGGTCAGGCGCTAAGCCATTGGTTTTATCAAAATTTTCGCCATATCGTGACTCCGTTTCGAATGTTTAAGACGGCAGCCTTTCGGAATGTAAAGGATGAGCGTAAGCGTGTATTGGGTAAAGTGATAATCGGTCTACTTATTGCCTTGCCGTTGCTACTCATTATTATATCTCTGCTGGCTTCGGCAGACGGGATGTTCGAAAAGTTGTTATCTGGCATACCCGAATGGATTGGCACATTGACCTTTGGGAGTGGTTTGCCGCGGCTGATCTGGATCTGCTTTTTCACCTTCTGTTTCTTCTGTTACTTGTGGGGATTTGTACAGCCTGCTCCGCGTAATACGCAGAGAGAAACTCAGTCATCAACAGTACCTTACCACGAGCCGGTTGCGATCAAGTTTGATCCTGTAATTACCGCTACGGTGCTGATTGTCATGAATTTGGTGTATGTTGTGTTCGTCGTGTTGCAGTTCGGATATTTGTTTGGTGCATGGGAAGGTGCTCTGCCCGAAGGAACCTCGTATGCCGAATATGCGAGAAGAGGATTCGGGGAGCTGGTTATGGTAACAGGTATCAACTTTGTGCTGATGATCAGTGTATTGAAGTGGACTGAATTTGGCTCAGGTATAGTGCAAAAAATGAACAGCGGCCTGCTGTACATACTCGTGGGTTGTTCGGGTGTGATGCTGTATTCGGGATATACCCGGCTGGTTATGTACGAAGAAGCATACGGCTATACGTACACCCGCTATTTGGTACACGCGTTTATGATTTTTCTGGGCTTGCTACTGCTTATTGCAGCAATGCGCATTCATTTCCGTCAACTGCCGTTGGCGAAATATTATATTGTACTCGCTCTGGTCGCCTATGTCGTCGTGAACTATGTGGGCATTGATATACGGATTGCTGAAAATAATCTCGAACGGTATCGCACGACATCGGTGATAGATAAGGAATATTTGAGTGAGCTATCGGCGGACGCGATTCCGCTGCTGATTGACTTTAGCCGTAAGGAACATGGAGCGCTGGATGAGTTTTTACAAGCCCGTTTGACGAGCATGACGAGAGAAGAATCGGCTTGGTCTGAATTCAATTGGGCAAAGTATCGAGCGCAACGAGAATTGCACAACTATATTTTGGAATGAGAGGTGTTTGGGAATGATCGGAACAGATACAGTGGAGGGTATGGTATTGGAGCTACAGGATGAGATGTCACAGTATCAGCATCAATTTGGTGTAAGACGAAACCATTTTCTTGCGGAGGCGATGTCCTACGGAATGAGTGAGGAGGAAGCTCGGTCTTATGCTATCCAGAGTATCGGTCCGGTCGTTCCCGTCGCCTATATGCCTACGTTGGCCCCGGGTAAAACCCGACCGCTCAGTCCGATGCTGGCAGCGCGGTACCGATATGCGGGGGATTGGAAGGACATCGACGAGCACCTGCTCCTGCCGGATGAGGTGCTGCGGATCGCAGGTACAGAGCAGTTTCGCAGCTGGATCAGCGATATGCGGAATTACTGGGTGGAATCGGCTCCATACCGATTCGGGGATGATCGTCTTTCGCTGCTGTCGGTTGCAAGCGAGGAAGAGGGTCACTTTTCCATGCTCGTCTGGAAGGAACCCGGTGAAGAGCCTGAAGTATGGACGTATGCTTTGCAGCATGAATACCGATTCAGTCATCTGCTCCATTGGTTCAAGTGGCTGAACGGGCGAAGTGAAGAATGAGAGGTACAGATGATAAAAAAGAATCGTAATTGGATCGTGCTATTTATCGGCATCGCTCTGATGGTGGGGGCAGCAGACTATTTAACACAAGCTAAGCCTACGACTACTCCTGAGCTTATCGTTCCAACCGTAATCAGTGAAGAAAGCCTTCAGTTAAGTGATGATTAGGCTTTTTCTTCTGCCCGCTCGTATCGTTGGATATTCGGGAGGGAGTCTCGCTTATTAAGGCAAAAAGCATGAACGTACCTATGATTCTCCTTTAGCGCGTAACTGTGCGCTTTGCTGGGAAGTTTCCCCCGGCAAGGCGCTGTATATTTTCTCCATGTTGAACACGGTTTTTTCCGGTTCTTTCCATGTGATGATAAATATTTCCTTATTTCAAGCATTTATGCCTATTTTTGAGCTACTGATATTTTTGAAATAAGGAGGTTGTTTTTTGGATCGCGTAGGAATGGTCAGGGACTTGGATAGCTTAGGTCGGATTGTCATCCCCGTGGATATAAGAAAGCGTCTGGGGATTGGCAAGCATACAGCGATGGAGTTTTGGATGACGGAGAGTGGTTTGATCATGCGACAATGCACGGGGAAAGTTTGTACCTTATGTGGCGAACCTCAACATCTTACATATTTTAAAAATGCTTGGATCTGTATCTCTTGTATGAATGAATTGAAAAATAAACGATAAAGCTGGCAATCGGATTATTTGGCATGTATGTTACAATAAAAGGGCGAGTGACCCACCACAAGTTTCTCGCCCGGTCGATTGCCTTCAAGCAATCGGCTTTTTTAATTTTGCATAGTATATCCGATTGTATTGATTAATCAGTTCGTCCAAGACCATAGATTGACGGAGTACATAGATATGCTCTAGTCCATATTTCGCTTGCAAATCATAGAGCCGCTGTCGATTTTTCTCCAATCGTTGTTGCAAAGTTTCTTCACTTCCCATCATACACCCCTCCTTAGGTGATACTTATTTTAGGATGCCATGTGTATTTATGGGAAAAGTGAAAGTACATGAGGAATATCTTTTCTAAAAATTAAAAACCAGCTTTAGGAGCTGTAAGACGATCTAATTGTACGGTTGCCCGTGACGATCCCGCTTACCGTGCCTGGATTTATGTCTGCTACCAGACCGAATGGGTAATGTTTAACCCAAGAGTTGAATATACGGGAGGTTTTATCCTATTTGATCATGGAAATACCTAGTTGGAACCGATGATTTGGGCTACCAATCCCATCAATCACTAAAGGAACATTCAGATTTTTTTGAATTAATATTTTTAAAGATTACTGATTATAACCCAAAGTACGACTACTCTTTTAAACTCAAATTATTATAAAAGGCTTGTTGCATCAAGCTTGGATGGAATTACCTGCATACGTTCAGACGGATAATAGAGCATAAAACAAGGTACATAAACATGTCATATATTTTGGTATTTTCATAGTTTTATAGTAAATGACATAAAGAGGTGTTACTGCTATAGTTTGGGATAAGGGGCGACTTAATCCTCTCCGCTCACCTTAGAACTACAACAATGAGTGTCTAATGAATAGAGGGACTCAAAGGGCTGTGTGCAAACCTCATGCATCTTAATGGGAGCACACCATAAAAGGAGGTGTTCATGTATGGAAAATTAGAGGTATGGGGCTAACTATAAACCTCAACGTTTTAAGAAATATATAGTTCAAATTTAATCTATAAAATCATTTTGTGAAAAAAGTAGATTATATTAAAATTTAGGGAGGATATAGAATGAAGAAGGGGAATATTCGCAAAGTTACGACTAAAAAAATTGTTACAATTGCTGCACTTACTATTTTATCATTACACAGTTCATTGTTTTTTTCTTTGCAAGCATCTGCTGCTACCACATCCTTATTGTCGTGGGATTTAGTTGATTCTACTAAGCACCTAGAATGGGGAGGAAGTACAGCTTATCAAAATTCATTTAATGCAGGAGTAAATTCTTGGGAAAATTATAAGTTTGGTATTATTAGGCCAGACTATGTATCAACTATTGAAGATGTTACATTATCCGATTATTACGAAGTCAGTACAACTGCCGGTGTAACTTCTTCAGCGGGTACATTGAAATTCAATGAATATCGAATGAATACCTATAGCTCTAATCAAAAGCAAAATGTTGCTACTCATGAGCTTGGTCATGCTCTTGGATTGGGTCATAATACAAGTAGTGATGTAATGTATATGTATGTTACGTCTATAACAACGCTCAGCGCTAATGATAAAGCTTCATACGATCTCGCTTATAAAAAATACTAATTAAGGAGGTACAATCAATGATAATTAACATGAAGAAAAGTTTTATTTTCTTGTCTCTTTTCGCAATGATTTCCATGCTGGCTTCCGGTTGCTCCAATAGTAATGTAGACAAGAATATAACGAAGGCTGGCGAGGTTCCAACCAGTTATTTACATGCTTCATTTGATATAAATGTAGATAACCCTAAAGAGGTTGTAGGTTTTGCAGATTATGTATTTGTAGGATTTGTAGAAGAAATGACTGGAACTGATTATAAATTTCCTGTAACGAAAGAAACGGAAGATGGGCCAAAAGAATTGAAAAGTCCCTATACGAATTATTCCATTAAAGTGCTTGATAATATAAAAGGTAATCTAAAGAAAGATGTTTCCATTCCTCTTCAAAAGTCCGGGGGATTGAGTGAAGATAAGAGCACATATCTTTTATATGAAGATGACTTTCTCCCACAAAAAGGGAAGGCATACGTATTTACTGCTGCGACTCAGCCCGATGGTTCGTTGTTAGTATCAGGGCCAAATTCTAATATAGAAGTAAAAACAGATTTCTTTTCGAAAAACAGTATCCAGAAACTTAGTGAAGAGAGCATTGCTAATGAACTAACCAAAACAGATGAGTATAAAAAGTATCAGGATGCGTATAAAAACGAAATTGATAAAGATCGAAAAAGATTTACTTCCAAGTATGAAGCTTCTTAATATGAGCATTCTGCATAAATTTCCGGAGGGACTTCAATCGGATGATGCGAAACTCTGAATACCAATTTGTGATATAGATTTTTGTAAAGCAGTCTAAACCTCAAATATAGGGGATTTAGACTGCTTTAATCTAAAAACCTAATTCAGCTACCCGCCTTGAACCACCTTCAAAAGTAACGAAGGCAACAATTCTACAGGAGAACTAGAGGGCAATTTAACTGTAAGTCGATCAGGCTTATATAGATATTCTCGATAGAAAGCGCCCAAGGATTGAAGAGGGAAGCCCCGTTTCTCGAAGCAGTTCATTTGTTACCATAAAAGATCCTCTTCAATAAAAACAAAAGATTAGCTCAAATGAAAAAGCTAAAATGAATCATTTAGGACGCCTTCATTGGAAATCCAATCTCTTAGTTAAGACGCTTTATGTTATTCTTTGAAGATGCAATATAAAATTGGCGTGTAGTTCTCAATTATGGCCCGCTTACTAGCATTACTATTCACCATTATTTTTCTGAAAAGAGTAGGTTATAAATCCTATATAAAAAACCCAGCTCAAAAAGCCGGGCTTACATTATAAAGGATTTTTGTATGCTTATATAAATCCATCCGCAATAAAATAGATCTACTTACAAGAATGGTCTTAAAATTAATTAGCCACCATGTTGTTCCATAAGCTGTTGGGTAGGTAATTTTTCTTGGGGATGTATTGGGATGAACAATCCCCACACAAAGCTAGTTGCTAGAAGAATTATTCCTAGTTTTTTTTTCATCTTTATACACCTCATCAATCAGATTTTGGTAGGTTGCTATAGTTTCAGAAGATGCATGCTTTCTAAAACGTTCAAATACTCCTACGCACCTAATTATACATTCTTTACTTTTCAGCTTAGAAGATTTTTCTAGACTACTTAAAACAAAGTCTAAACCCACGCTATACATACCTTTACGTAAATAGTAATCAGCTAATTCATTTAGATAACGAGCAAAACGTTCTGAAATAAATTGTTTAGTATACACACGTTCATCTTTATGCTGTTCAGCTAATGTTTTGATCTCAATTTTGAATTTCTGTAATATATGATCCACATTAATATCAAATCGATTGGCTGCTTCTATTATATTTAATAAAGCAGGAAGCAATTCATCTTTTTTAGATTCAATATACGCTACATATTCAGGAAGTATACTTATATCTCCAGATAACAGCTTATTTACATAAGTATTAGCTTGTGCCCATTCTTTAAATCGGTTTATCCAATATTGAGTTTCCTTATCCTTCTCCCTCACCCAACTTAAATCGCTATAAGCGTAAGTATGTTGTAATGCCTGCTTATAATCCCCAGTCGCTTCACTAACACAAGCACGTAGTAAATGCGGAAGGGCGCGATAGAAGAATAACGGCATTTTGGATTTTTTTCTTGTTTCGCGTTTCTCATTCAATGAATATTGAATTTCGGCCTTACTCTCCAATACAGGTATCAGTTCCTCTAGTTTGTTAAATAATCGCAATGAACGGTATGTGTTGGCTAAATCTCTTAAGGCATCCAATTGATCTATGTCATCCAGACGTTCGATGAAAGGTTCAAACTGAGTAGCAGCCTGATGGTTTTTCTGTTGATCGTCTCCTTGCTTTGCCATAAAAATGCGGTACTGACAAAGGGCTAGTCGCTCGGAGTGCTGCTTTTTCTCACCAACGGCTACGCTCTCATAAAGACTGATGGACGCTGCAAACTTTCCTTGTTGGAAAAAGTCCTCAGCTATGGTAAACAGGGCATCGCCGTATGCCAGCTTTTCCATGAGCAGGTTAACGACCTGCTCAATGCAGTCCAACATGTTCAATTCTGCACAATGATAGAAAAGGGGCCTGACTCTACGTATGTTAGGGGTTGTTGCACTCAAAAATTCCTCAATATAATTCTTGTAAAAATGTCCTTTGGGGTGACCCAACGTGGCTGTAATACGATCTAATTGTTGAACGGAAAGTGTACGGTTGCCTGTGACGATCCCGCTTACTGTACCCGGGTTTATACCTGCCACCAGACCGAATTGAGTAATGTTTAACTCGTTCTGTTTCATGAAGTTTTCCAATTCTGCGCGTATCGTGGTTGTAGGTTCCAAGTGTAACAACCCCTTTAACGTAACATTTTATGTATTCCGTTAGATAGCGATCTATAAGGATATTTATTGGGACAATCCGATGCTAAAATATAAATCCATTCTGGGAGATATTATACCATCTTATGGATGTATTATATATACTTTTCTACTAATTACTTTTTTGTGAATTAGGATTATTTCCTTGCGTATTGCGTTGTTAAAGTAAGCCGGAAATCACCCTAATAGTTGAGAGGGAATGGAGGCCAACATCAATTGAATGTGGAGCCATTCAGATGTTCAAGCGACTCCGTTCATTTCCTCTACAACTTATATTCAGGGGGAATTTCAATGGCTAGAAGTGCAAGTACTTACGCATCTGTAATTGACGGTTTTAAGGTAGAAACGAACAAGAAGTATTCGCCAGTAGGTGGAACGAAATGTAATATTTTCGCTCAAGACGTGATGTCTGCGATGTCAGCACCCTTGCCAAGCGGCTTAGCCAATCAAATGGCTGATGCTTTACTGAATAAAAAAGCGCCGGGCTGGTACTCTGTAACCTTTCAGGATGCTCAAAAAAGAGCTAATCTCGGGTATCCTACGATCGGGATCAAAAAAGAGGATGGACATGGTCATGTAGTCGTTGTCAGACCGAAGGGTTCATCGATTACGATTTTGAAAGAAGTACAGGTTGCTCAGGCGGGGACCAAGAATTATAACAGTAACACCATTAACTATTCGTGGGTGGCAGCAGATCTGCCTGGAGTGAAATTCTACACACACGACTAATTATATTCGATATATTGGAAATTTAATGACCCCGGAAGCAGATCCACTCGATCTGTTTCCGGGGTCGTCTTTTTTATTTTGAAACGGAATGTTTAGATACAATGAAAGCTTTGCCTGGCTTGATAAAAGCAACAGCATAGCCATTGGAGAAGGAGGAGGATTCCGCTCTGTACTCAAGTTTAGTCAGCAGTTGCCCTTGACGATTGATGTAGCCAAATTTGCCGTCTGAGACGGATGATTGTGTTTGTTTACCGACTAAAGCAAAGCCTTCTTTGAACGGAGAGGTAACATCATATTTAAGTTGATATTTAATGACCAGCGTTCCGTTTTTATCAATAAATCCGATTTCGTTTTTTGCATTTTTCACACTCGCCAGGCCTTCACTAAAATTCTGAGCATCCGTAAATTTAAAGGGAATCACGACTTTCCCCTGTTTATTGATGAATCCCCATTTCCCCTTGGTATTTTGCACCGGGGCCAATCCCTCCGAGAAGTCTCCGCCAGATTTATATTGAAGAGGAATGACTTCTTTCCCTGCTGTATTGATATACCCGTAGAGCTCTTTGCTATTTTGAACAATAGCCAAGCCAT
Organism: Paenibacillus sp. 1182; assembly: GCF_017833915.1. Lineage (NCBI taxonomy): Bacteria > Bacillati > Bacillota > Bacilli > Caryophanales > Paenibacillaceae > Paenibacillus > Paenibacillus sp. 1182. The sequence continues at coordinate 81,309 of NZ_JAFICR010000002.1, forward strand.
CCGAGAAACCACGACTGTATTTGTATTTATAAGGAATCGCTAGTTGACCAGAGGCATTCACAAAACCGATCTTGCCAGTGTTGGGGGCGTAGGCAAGAGCCAGACCGTCCGTAAATATATATTCTGAATCCACATTTTCTTTAAAATGAGAAAGGATTTTTCCCGTTCGATCTATAATTGCATTTTCTTTGGTGTCTGCTATGGTGACCTTGGCTTTTCCTTCCGAAAAGAAATTGGCTTCGGTATATTGGCAAGGGATGACTAGTGTTCCTTTGGTGTTCATGTACCCATAGAGATTGGTTTTTGTATTTTTGGCGACGGCTCGCTGCTCATGAAAATCGCCAACGGGTTTAAGCTCGGCGGGAAGTGAGAAAGCTTTTGCTCCTTTGGTATTGTAATACACAAGGTTTCCAGCGGATGTTTCAGCGGCCAATAAGCCATCATGAAAAGCACCATCGCTCAGCGGGCGAGCAATGTTGTAATCCAGAGCAGTTTTAGAAACTTCAATGGTTGTTGTGCTGGATGCGGCCCAGCCTGTTCCAATAACGGAGAGGCTAGTAACCAGAATCAATGCAGCTAATCCTAACTTTTTTAACATGCATAAGCTCCTTTGTGAGTTGATTTTTTAACTTTGGGCTTCGGAAAATCTTACCCTCATACGTAAGGTCTTCCATAATATAGACGATAAAAATGTAGGAATGTTTCTTGATATTCTAAATTTTTCTAATTTTCAGCTATTACTGAGAGATTAAAGATAAGAGATCACGTTCATTTTTAAGAAAAAAAGTGGAGAAGTCGTGTCATTTTAAAAAAAGTCTATACATATAACCTAAATGTATAGACAAATCAAAAGACTGGATTTATAATTACGCTGTAAACGTTTTCTAGTACTTAACATCCAATAATACCTTGAAGGGAAGGAATAATCATGAAAAAAATTTTACTGGCGTGCAGCTCAGGTATGTCTACAAGTTTGCTGGTTACTAAGATGCAGGAATATGCTAAGTCCATTGGGGACGAGGCTGAAATTTGGGCAGTAGGTCAAGATCAGGCGGCAGAAGACATGGCTAAGGCTGACGCGGTATTGATTGGACCACAAATGAGTTTTCTGAAAGGACAACTGGAAAAGGAAGCAGCTCCATATGGTATTCACGTAGAAGTGATCGACATGATGGCCTACGGAATGGTTGACGGTAAGAAAGCCTATGAACAGGCCGTGAAGCTGGTGGAACGCAAAAATGGATAAAGTCAATATAGCTGAACTGACGGAAGAACAGATTAGTTTCCAACTTATTCTTCATAGTGGAAGCGCTCGCAGTAAAGTAATTCAGGCGCTGACCGAATACCGAAATGAGAATGTAGAAGGTGCGGACGAACTGCTCAAACAAGCCAAGCAGGATTTACGTGCTGCACATGATATCCATTTTCAAATGGTTAAGAAGGAAGCGGGAGGTACCCAAACTCCCTTCTCGCTCCTTCTGATGCATGCCGAGGATCATCTGATGTCCACGGTTACCATGAAAGACCTGGTTCTAGAATTGCTGGAGCTGTTCAAATCCAGAAATTTATAACGAAACATATAAGTATGTGAAATTGAGGACATGAAAAGCTTGCAACCCTATTGATGCAAGTCACTTCGCGGGGAGGAATAGGCTTTGTTTGAGAAATTAAGCCGGATACTGATACCTATTGCCGGTAAACTGAACAACAACCGCTATCTTACTGTACTGCGTGATGCATTTATGCTGTCATTTCCATTAACAGTTTTTGGCTCCATCATTGTCGTTATTATCAATCTGCCGTTTCTAAAAGGTTGGATGGGCGACGGTAATTATGCGACTTTTAACAGTCTGCTGAACATTGCGCCGAGTGCGACCCTGAACATCATGACCTTATTCGTGGTTGTCGGGATCGGCTATTATTTATCCCGAAGTTATAAGGTCGAGCCCATATTCGGCGGCATGATCGCGTTGGTCAGCTTCTTGATGCTCACCCCGTTTGTGCTGACACAAGAAAGCGGTGCCACGATTGCTGGTGTCATTCCGTTGGATCGGATTGGGGCCAAAGGCATGTTCCTTGGCATGATCGTTGCTTTTATAGCTGGTGAAATTTACCGAAGAGTGACACAGCGGAACATTATTATCAAAATGCCTCCAGGCGTTCCGCCGGCAGTTGCCAAGTCATTTGCCGCTTTGCTTCCGGCATGTATTACATTGGGCATATTTTTGATCATTAATGTTGTAGTTACACTGACCCTTCATAATAACCTGCATGATCTGATTTATCATGCCGTACAGGCACCGCTGGTACATTTGGGCAGTGGCATTATCCCTACATTGATTGCTATTTTCTTTGTTCAGCTTTTATGGTTCTTTGGTCTTCATGGTCAAATCATTATCAACTCGGTTATGGAGCCGATCTGGAATACGCTGGCACTTGAAAACTATGAAGCATACTCCAAAGGAGCGGAACTGCCGCATATTATCACCAAGCAGTTTGTGGATATTTATACCGTAGGTATCGGTGGTACAGGTATGACACTGGCAGTCGTGCTCACGATTCTGATCTTCCTGAAGAGCAAGCAATTGAAGCAGGTCAGTAAGTTGGCCATTGGACCAGGTCTGTTCAATGTCAATGAACCCGTCATTTTCGGTTTGCCGATTGTGATGAATCCGCTTATTTTTGTCCCATGGGTCATTGCTCCAATGATCGTTACGCTGATTACTTACTTCGCGATGTCCACCGGGCTTGTACCACCGCCTAACGGAATACAGGTCCCTTGGACGATGCCGTTGTTCTTTAGTGGAATGATGGCTACGGGATCTCTAATGGGAGGCGTACTGCAGTTGTTTAATATGGCTGTCGTTTTTGTCATTTGGTTCCCATTCCTGAAATTTATTGATCGGATGAACGTTCGTAAAGAGCAGGAAGAGGAGCTTAACCAAGCAGCCATTGCAGGTAAGGATCAAACTGTTGGAATGTAATGTGAATAAGCTGCTGGATTAGCAGCTTATTCATGCAAAAGAGAGAGGAGTAGAGCTGTGAATCATACCGAAATGAAAGATATCGAGCAGCAAACCATTCAATACCGTTTTCCATCCGACTTCTGGTGGGGCTCATCGGCCTCGGCTACCCAGACAGAAGGAACCATGGAGGGAGACGGCAAAGGACCGAACATTTGGGATTATTGGTTTGAGCAGGAGCCGAACCGTTTTTATGACGGGGTTGGACCTGGCGAAACGTCCCGTTTCTATACCCGTTACAAAGAAGATATTGCACTCATGAAAGAGCTTGGTCACAACTCCTTCCGGTTCTCTATTTCCTGGTCGCGTCTGTTTCCAGCGGGAAGGGGTGCGATGAACCAGAAGGCGGTTGATTTCTATAATGCCGTCATTGCAGAGTTGCATCAGGCGGGGATTGAGCCATTTGTGAGTTTGTATCATTTTGATTTGCCGATGGCTTTACAGGAAAAAGGAGGATGGGTGAACCGGGAGACGGTCGAAGCTTACGTAGATTACGCTAACACTTGCTTTGGGCTATTCGGAGATCGTGTGGCCAAATGGTTTACGCATAATGAGCCGATTGTCCCAGTGGAAGGCGGCTATCTGTACGATTTCCATTATCCGAATGAAGTGGATTTCGGTAAAGCTGTACAGGTGGGATACCATACCCTGTTATCGAGCGCGAGTGCCATTAAGGCATACAAAGAGGGAGGCTACAAGGGCAAAATCGGAATTATTTTGAACCTGACGCCGACCTATCCGCGTAGTCAGCACCCGGCAGACGTGCAGGCTGCTGAAATATGCGATGCGTTCTTTAACCGTTCCTTTTTAGACCCATCTGTGACGGGAGAATTTAACCCTTTGCTCGTGGAACTGTTGCGCCAAGAGGGCTTTGTACCGCTGATGGAAGACGGGGACCGGGAGATTATACGTCAAGGCACGGTGGGCCTGCTGGGGATTAACTATTATCAGCCTCGCAGAGTCAAGGCTCGCGAAAGTCTGCCGAATCCGGACGCGCCTTTTGTGCCGGAACGATTCTTCGATTATTACGCTATGCCTGGCCGTAAGATGAATGAGATGCGGGGCTGGGAGATTTATGAGAAGGGCATTTACGACATTCTGACCAATGTCAGACTGAATTACGGCAACATTGAATGCTTCATTTCAGAAAATGGGATGGGTGTTCAAGGCGAGGAAAAATTCAGGGATGAGCACGGCATGATCCATGATGACTATCGCATTGATTTTATCCGTGAGCATCTCAAATGGGTTCAACGGGCCATCTTGGAGGGCTCCAATGTGAAAGGCTATCACTTATGGACGTTTATGGACAACTGGTCCTGGACGAATGCTTATAAGAATCGCTATGGTTTTGTGTCTGTCGATCTTCAGGACGGCGGCAAAAGATCCGTTAAACAGAGTGGGCACTGGTTCAAACAAGTGATCGAAAATAACGGATTCTAAGGTGGTGGGTGGTCCTCTGGACCGCCTTTTTTTTATCACCGTGCCAAGTTACTCTGTATACTGCTGGTGAGAAAGTATATTGTTCGGTATACTTACTTATACCGTAATACCTCGATGTCCCCGCCTGCAGAACCAAAAGAACCAGCGCTACCGATGTTTTTGGTAAAATGCTGACATAAAACAAATTTTAGTACAGGTGGTAGACAGATGAATAAATACGAACGGATTGCACAAGAGGTCAAGAAGCGTATTATAGATAAGACCTATAGCAGTGATGATCCGATTCCCGATGAAATTTCACTGGCCAGTGAGTTCCGGGTAAGTCGGATGACGATTAAGCGGGCATTGGATACGTTGGTGTCGGAAGGGCTGTTGAATCGTAAAAGAGGACACGGAACCTTTATCGTCAAATCGGTCTACAATGTCCCGGTTAATGTCGTTGTGAATGAAATGCTGGGGCTGACAAACGTACTGCGCGGGAAAGAAATCAAAAGTAAAATCATAGCGTTTGACGTTCAATTTCCATCTGAAGAGGTAGCGGCGCATCTATTTATTGATGCCAATTCTCCTGTGTATCATGTCGTCCGTCTGCGTATTGTAGAGGGCGAGCCCTATGTGATAGAGCGCACATACATGCCTACCAAGCTGATCAGCGGTATTACCGAGCAGGTGTTGCACGGCTCAGTGTACAAACATATTAAGGAGGAGCTGGGCCTTAATATTGTCAGTTCACATCGTACCATCCGCGCGTCCAAGTCGACTGAGCTAGATTGGGAGTATTTGGACTGTGGTGTGGATGATCCGGTTTTAGAAATTGAGCAGGTAGGTTATCTGGATACGGGTATACCGTTTGAATACTCATTCTCACGGCATCGGTATGATAAATTTGTGTTTACCACAGTAAATCGGATACGTTGAGCGAATGAGTACGAAACAGGTGGTAAAGCAAGCATGGCAGAAGAAGCCTATTTGATATGGGATTCTCCTGTCATGTTCTTTTTAATGAAGCAAGTTAATTGCCAAGCAATCTGACTTCATGCACTGTCGGGGTATACCAGTTGTTCGGATTATTGAATAGCACTGCATTTACAAGGTTGATTCGCACGTAGCGAGCTTGAAAATTGACTTTGTCACTGGTAAAACCATATGTGGTATTACCTGTGCGATCAATCGTGGAGTAGTTGACTCCATCCATGCTGTATTCAATTTTGTATTTATAATACGCTTCAGATCCTTTGTACATAAACCATGAAATACCCACTTCGCGGATGGTCTTGGAACTGCCCAAATCGACCTGCCACCATGCAGGCCAGGATGCGGAAGTAGCCTTCCACGAGGTTTGGGCGTTGCCATCGTTCGCCAGTGAAGCTGGAGAACCGGATGCGGCTGAGCTAGCAGTCGCTGTTTTGCCCTGTGCATGATTCACAAGGGACGGTAGAATTACTGTGCCTGTGGCAGCATCCAGATCCCAGCTACTGTACCAGTTCAGGGTTGCTGTTTTGTTGGCGTCATTCAGAGTTAGTGGTAACCAGATGAATTTGTGGTCGCTCAGATTGAGCGGGTTCCAGCGGTCGCCCATATAGATGTAGCTGGTTCCCGCGCTACCCGTAATCGTGGCGATGGAGTGGATTTGCGATCCATAAGCCGCCGGATCACCGAAGGGCGATAGAGCAGACCAGCTTCCCGTCATGGAACTGGCGGTTGCGTAAGCGCCCTGATTCGGATACCAGCCGGATGCCTGCGAGGTGAACAGGTAGTAGGTGTTGTTCTTTTTCACAACAGCAGGAGCTTCGCGATAGCCATTTTCAAAAATCCAGCCAACAAACGACTGCACGCCTGTATAATCAGCTGTCAGCTTGAAGATCGCCATCGTATCGTTGGCGCCGCCATTTTTACGGGAAGCTGTAATAAGGTAGCCGCTACCGTCAGTATCCGTGAACACCGTCATATCACGAGACTCGTAATTCAGCGGGCGAAAGCTGCCTTGGTAGGCAAAATTTCCGTCGGGTGTATCGCTGGTAGCGACGGCTACACGACCTAGGGAGTAGTCCGTGCCATTTTCATAGTGCGCCCATAATACATATTTTCCGGTGGTTTTGTTGTAGATGACTTTGGGACGTTCGATTTTGCTCGAATTTAGCTCAGGGGCGGAACCTTTGGTGAGAATAGTGCTGCGGAAGGACCAATTTTTCAGATCGGTTGAGGTATACACGTTCACTTTTTCAAATTTCCAGTTTTCGGCGTGCTCGCCGTACCAATAATAAGTGGAACCTACTTTTAGGATATTACCGCTGTTCGCCTGAATGGGGTTACCTGCGGTGTCTTTCCAATCCGTTCCGTTCGTAATGGCCGTGCTTGCTGTTGCGCTCAGGGATAGTTCGGCATTGGCGACGTCCAAACCATTCAGCGCCTGGTTCACTTCGGTCCCGTAGGTTGCTTGCGTAACTCCTGTTGTATTGGCATGGGCTGCGTCGGGTTGAAGACCCGCACTGGACACTGCGAACAGGATACAAATCCATGCGGCTAACCATTTGCTGCTGTGGATCCACTTCACGATATCATCTGCCTCCTTTAACACGAATAGGATGGGCCGTAACGGCTTGTCCGGCACCTCATCTTCGATTTTATCCCAATTGGAAGCGTTTACAAGTGGAATAAATTGAAGTCTTTAGAATGGTGAAACTGTTGTTAGGGGAAAGTGCGTTAGTTATATCGGAATTGTTTTTAAATGTGCGTTTTGTCATTGACATGTTCGAATAATTCAAATTTAAAGTGACTAGAATCACATAAACGGTTACTTTAGTTGGGTATACTTGCTTTAAATTGAGGATTAACAAATGGGGCATATGTTGATACACCCTTTGTTGATCTTATTTTGGAGAGAAGAGGGATACAAAGATGCTAAGTGAGCAAACCATTGCAACGATCAAATCGACTGTACCTGTTTTGGAGGTACATGGAACTACAATCACCAAGCGTTTTTACCAGATGATGTTTGAGGTCCATCCCGAGCTTCTCAATATATTCAATCACGCGAATCAGAAGCAAGGACGTCAACAAGGGGCGCTGGCCAATGCTGTATACGCAGCTGCACAGCACATTGACCGTCTGGAGGAAATTATTCCGGTGGTACGTCAGATTGCACATAAGCATCGCAGTTTGGGAATTAAGCCCGAGCATTATCCAATTGTCGGAAAATATCTGCTCGCTGCGATCAAAGACGTACTGGGAGATGCGGCTACAGACGAGATCATTGCCGCATGGGCTGAGGCCTATGGTGTGATCGCTAATGTATTTATAGACATGGAAGCTGAAATGTACAAGGAGGCTGGACAGCAGCAGGGAGGCTGGTCAGACTTTAAGAGCTTTGTTGTGCAGAAAAAGGTTAAGGAAAGCGACCAAATTACGTCCTTTTATTTGGTGCCGCAGGATGGACAGGTGCTGCCTGAATTCGAGCCTGGGCAATATATCAGCTTAAAAATGGAAATTCCGGGCGAACATAATACCCATATTCGTCAATACAGCCTTTCGGATGCACCGGGCCAATCCCACTACCGGATATCTGTAAAGCGCGAGGATGCCGTAGAGTCACGTCCGGCAGGTAAAGTATCCGTATATCTGCATGAGCAGGTACAAGAGGGCGATGTGCTTCAGGTATCTGCACCGGCGGGTGATTTTACGCTGGATCGGGCAGATCGCAGACCTGTCGTGCTGATCAGCGGCGGGGTCGGGCTAACCCCAATGGTCAGTATGCTGGCTTCCTTGGTGAAATCTGCTCCGCATCGGCCTGTCACCTTTGTCCACGCAGCAGTCAACGGAGATAACCATGCTCTGCGCAATGAGGTGGAAAAGCTGGTCGCCACACATGCACAGGCTGCAGTTCGTTGGTGTTACAGCAGACCAACGGAGCAAGATCGGCTGGCACAGGCTTTTCACAAGGAAGGTCGTTTGGATCTGGCCTGGTTGCAATCCGTGATACCGGAACGTAACGCACAATATTACTTTTGCGGCCCTGAGGGATTCATGCAATCGGTATACGGCCTGTTGAAGGAGTGGAATATCCCTGCTTCGGATATCCACTATGAATTCTTTGGCCCTGCCAGCGCTTGGGAAGCAGAAGCACAATGACACAATGAAACATCAAAAAGACGAAGGATATTTGTCCTTCGTCTTTTTTGCGATGATACAATGGGAAATCCTGCTCATGGGGTACTACTTTTCAAAGTGCACTCCTGTTTTCATAACAAGGGAGTACGCAAAAATACCATACCTCGCGGCATATATGGACGTAAAGCCTCCGGAATACGGATCGAACCGTCCTCTTGCTGGTGATGCTCCAGCAACGGAATCAAAATCCGGGGCGAAGCAACCGCTGTGTTGTTGAGCGTGTAACAATATCGCAGCTTGCCGTCCGCATTACGGTAGCGGATGTTGGAACGACGCGCCTGAAAATCAAGCAGTTGCGACGACGAATGTGTCTCGCCGTAAGCTTGACGGCTAGGCATCCATGTCTCAATGTCCACCTGCTTGTAGGTTTTTTGCGCCATGTCGCCTGTACAGACAGCCATCTTACGGTAGGGCAGTTCCAGCAGTTGAAGCAGGTCCTCCGCATTGCGAGTAATCTCCTGAAACATCTTCTCTGAAGCGTCCAGGCTGGCTTCACAGATGATGACCTGCTCGACCTTGGCAAACTGGTGCACACGATACAGTCCGTGCACATCTCTTCCGGCCGAGCCGACCTCATTGCGGAAGCATACGGACACGGCTGCCAGCCGAATCGGGTCCGTAACATCCACGATCTCACCGCTGTAATACGAGACCAGCGGCACTTCCGAAGTGCCTACAAGCCACTGATCCTCTCCTGTGATGCGGTACGTCTGATCCAGTCCGAGCGGGAAGAAACCAGTGCTGCGCATCGCCTCTGCACGTACCATCAGTGGAACGTCCAGCAACTGGAATCCGCGTTCAGTCAGCAGATCCACCGCAAGCTGCTGCACAGCCCGATGCAATGCAACCCCTGCTCCCGTCAGATAGTAGTTACGGGTACCGGCTGTTTTGACACCCCGAGGGACGTCGATAAGCTTGTGAAGCTCACCAAGCGCCATGTGATCCTTTGGCTCAAATCCGAAGTTCGGAACCGTTCCAATCCTCTCCAGCTCTACATTATCCTCATCTGATCTCCCCCGTGGTGTATCTGGCGATACGATATTAGGCATCAGAAGCAAAAGCTGTTGAAACTGTTCCTCTACTTCCTGTTGCGGGGCTTCCAGAAGATCTAGCTGTCCGTTAATTTCTTTGACCTGATGCTTTGCTCCTTCGGCCTGCTCACTCTTACCAGCATGGATTAGCGCACCAATATCCTGACTACACTGATTTCGCTTCTGGCGAAGCTGTTCCACTTCCTGAAGCAGCTGTTTTCTCCGCTCATCCAGAGTCAACAGCTCTGCGACCGATACTTGTATTCCTTTGCCGTCTGCTGCCGTCTGAACCTGTTCTTGATGCTCTTTGATCCATTTGATATCCAACATGACACCGCACTCCTTTTCGGATAAAAATACAAAAAGCGCCCTCATCCATAAGGGACGAGGAGCGCTTTGATCTCGCGGTGCCACCCAAATTGACCGGACAGCATGACAGATGTCATGACTCTCCAATCCACTTTGCTCCGCTGTAACGGGCGGGTCCGGTTTACTTAGGTACATATCGCCATATCCTACGCTAACGTATGGTCCTTGGCGTAAACGCCTCCGAGTTGGATGCTCTTCACAGGCATAATATCGTTTGCTTTTTTGTTAGTATACTGATTTTCGGCAGGGTAATCAAGGGCATGACTCTGCAACACATCCATGCGGGTTTCATGTTTGCGAAGGGAAAAGGTAGGCTTTATTTCTTATGTATATCCGTTCTGCTTTTTCTGTGATGATGAAACTGGAAGAAAATTTAAGTAAAAGCCCCAATTTAACGCTCAAACTAGGCTATAGTCTCTATAATGCCTTTTTAATTTCATGTAAAATGTAATGATTACCAAAATGGACAGCGATGGAGGAGAACATGGAGGATTTTAAAGATCGTTTACATACGATCCGCCAAGAACAGAACAAGCTGCTCAAGGAGTATCAAACATTAATCGCAGACTATGAAGCCTCAGATATCATTTTGGAGAATGAGGTTCTGCGAAAAAAGTTCGAGGATTATCAGGCTCGCTGCATTCACTTGGAAGAGCGAGTACGACATATTGAGCAGGAAAATGGAAAATTGCGCACTGCGCTGACGGAGCAAATGCTGAGCGAAAAGGCGAATATGATTCGCATTTCGCGTGAAAAGCTGGAGACCTATTTTGCTTCCAGAACCACAGAAGGGGAAAATCGGCTGACATCCTTTGAATATGGGGCTAAAAACCGAGTGGACCAGCTTATTCAGCAAACTACGCATGAGCTTAAAGAAGATCAGGACGAGATCGTCGCCCGATTACGACTGTTCTCAGAGGAGATTCGAGACCGAATCATGGAGCAACGCAGGCGGTTTCAGGAGGCCGAGCGCAAATTGCTTCATCAGACGGCAAGCGAGTTCCAGCAGTTCGGAGAAGAAGAGATCAGCGAAGAAACGATGCAGAAGCGCATGAAGCAAAATCAGTTTGAAATGAAGTTAGGCTTGAACTGGATCAACAAGCTGGGGATTTTGCTCATTATATTGGGTGTGGGAGCCGCATTTAAATACTCATACTCGAACTGGTTTACAGGAAATATGAAGGGCGTTGCCTTCTTTCTGCTAGGAGCGCTGATGCTGGGCGGCGGCGAATGGCTGTACCGCAAGCAGAAGCAGACCTTTGCGCTCGGTATTTTGGGCGGCGGTATTTCTGTACTGTACGGATCGATTTTTTACAGCTACTTTTTGTTAGAAATCATAGGAATGTATACAGGCATAGGCTTGTCCGTACTCGTTACAGTGACCGCTGTGCTACTGTCATTAAGGTATGAATCCCGAACGATATGCTCTTTTGGTTTAGTAGGGGGATATCTTCCGCTCTTTTCCTATATGGCAGCGAACGGGCTGGAAGGGAACGCCGTGTATATCGCCATGGGCTATTTGTTCCTGTTAAACTTGCTGATTCTGCTTGTATCCTTCCGCAAACGGTGGGTCGTCGTGCAATATATCAGCTTTTTGCTTAATACGCCCTTGATGATTGTGCTGGCGTGGTTATCGGAAAGCGCCGTAGCGAGCATGCTGTATGCAGTCATTACATTTGCGATGTACCTCGGGATGACACTGTGGGTGCCGTTCCGTTTAAAAACAAAACTGTCATGGCTGGATTTCTCCCTATTGGCTCTGAATACAGTCGTGAGCTGTTCCGTTCTGTATTCTCTGTTCGGTGATGCAGGCCTGGATGATTATAAAGGCTTGTTGGCTCTCGTCTTTTGCTTGGTGTACGGGGGTCTGGGACAATGGGTCCGTCGATATATTCCAGAGGAGAAACAAACCAAAATATTATTTTATGCGACTTCGTTGACCTTTGCCATCCTTATGATTCCGTTCCAGTTTGGAGTTAGATGGTTATCCATGGGGTGGTTGATTGAAGCGGTTCTTCTTACATTATATGGCCACCGTTACCGGTTGAAGGAATTGGAACGAGCTGGCTGGGGCATTTTATTACTGTGTCTGGGCGCATTCTTTTTCGTCGATTTCCCTATATATCTGTTGTCAGGATTTGAGACGGATTATTTTGGACTCAAATATACGCTCATTACACTGGGAATGTTGGTCGTTACCGTCTTCTATGCGATTGAATTCAGCCGTCCGAATGCTTTCAAAAACAATCGGTTGTACGAAATGCATATCATGCAAGGATTTAAATATGTAGCTTTGGTGAACGTGTATTTCTACCTTTTGTATGAAGCCGGGCATTGGTATAACATCGTTGTATCCGACGAGTTTGCCCATTACACCTTGTACAAAGTATTGTTGTACACCTGCGTATCGCTGGTGTTGGCTTATTTCCTGCCTAAAGTGAAGCTGCTGTACGATCGGGTGATTAAATACTACAGCTTGGCGTTGTACGTCATAGGCTATGCGCTGGCACTGGTGGCCACCGTAGCGATTCCAACTTTGCATGAAAATTATGCGCAAAATACGGCTGCTGATTATGTGGCGTTGGTGGTACTTGCAGCCTTTAATGTGCTGGTATTCTTCAGCAGTAGGGATTTCCTGAACGCACTGATGACCCGACATTATAGAAGTAATGAGCTGTATCCGGTCATTATGGGTGTATATTTGCTGGGCATCATAACCGCCTTCCTCGGAGTTCAGTTCCGCCTGGGGGATGCTGGTCTTGTGTTCAGTCTGGTGTATTTACTGCTGGCCATTTTGTATATTGTATACGGCTTCCTCAAGCGAGTGGTCTACATTCGCAGATTTGGATTGGGCTTGACCTTGCTGTCGACAGGTAAGCTGCTGTTGTATGATCTGCATCTATTAACGACAGGAAGCACGATTGTAGCCTACTTCTCTTTTGGTGTTGTACTGTTGGCGATTTCGTATATTTATCAAAAAGTATCTAATCGCATGGGAGAGACCATAATAAAGAAGGATGTTGAAGAAAATATGTAGTTTTCTGTTGTATTTTGTAGATACCGAACATTATGAAAATAAATCCGGTAATAGTGAAAAATTATGCATGACCTTACATCCTACTTACGCTATAATGAGTAAAAATTATTTATGTACGCATGCTCATGTTTATGCGTAAGTAGAGAGAATGAGGGGGATATAATGAATTTGAGCAAGGGGCAGAATAGCCTGTCTGATAAAAATGAACGCTTCTCGTCAGCTGGATTTATATTGGCGGCGATCGGAAGTGCGGCAGGACTAGGTAATATTTGGAAATTTCCGTATATTACAGGACAATATGGCGGAGCTGCATTTTTCTTATTGTTTATTGTCTGCCTGTTGCTTGTTGGTTTGCCTGTACTTTTAGCAGAGCTTGCGCTTGGTCGTGCAGGTCGAGGAAGTGCTGCTTCTGCAATGGTAAAAGTAGGCGGCCATCCGATTTGGGGCAAGATGAGCATCATGTTTGTTATCGTGCCGTTTGTTATCTTGTCGTTCTATGCCATTGTAGGAGGCTGGACACTGCATTATGCCGTAGAGGCATTTAGCGGAAATCTGTTTTCAAATAATGATTTTGCTGGACAGTTCGCTTCTTTTTCCTCCGGCTATGCGCCGTTGGTTTGGCTGTTAGTTGTTTTTGCATTTACAGCAGTCGTGGTTACGCTTGGGGTATCGAACGGGATTGAAAAGTTTAATAAAATTTTGATTCCTGCCAAGGTCATCCTGCTGCTCGTGTTGATGATTAACGCTCTTATGCTGCCAGGCTCTGGTGCGGGCGTATCCTTCTTTCTGAATCCTGACTTCTCTAAGCTAAGTATAGAGTCTGCATTGGTTGCTTTGGGACATGCCTTCTTCTCACTCTCACTGGGGATGGGGATTATGATCACGTACGGTGCATATGTGGATCGCCGTCAATCCCTGGGGGGAGCCATGCTGGCAGTTGGTGGTGGAGATTTAATCTATGCGTTTATCGCAGGTATGATTATTTTCCCTACAACCTTCTCCTTCGGAATTAATCCAGCTCAAGGACCATCGCTGGTTTTCATTGCTTTACCGGCTGCATTCTCGGCAATGCCTTTTGGTGCATTCTTCGGCGGTTTGTTCTTCGTACTGCTGGCGGTTGCTGCGTTAGGTTCTATGGTATCCTTGCTGGAAGTTCCAGTAGCCTATGTCATGGAGCGTATGCGTTGGAGCCGGGTTCGCTCCGTTATCGTCGTATCGGTCCTGTGCTTGATGCTGGGCGTCCCTTCTGCATTGTCCATGGGGCTGGTGCCAGAGTTAAAAGTGGGGGATAAATCATTCTTTGATTTCGTAGATTTCACCGCGTCCAACATCTTCTTACCGTTAGGCGGTTTGTTGATTGTTATATTCACAGGTTACTACTGGAAGACTGCGGCTGAGCATGCGAACATCAAACCCTTCTGGTTCAATGTTTGGTTATTCGGTCTTCGGTATGTTGCACCGATCCTGATGTTGTTGGTCTTCCTTCATACCTCAGGTATCATCAAATTTTAAGAGAATAGAATCCGAATAAAGAGGCATTTTCTTCCTAAGGGAAGAGATGCCTTTTTTTGTATATCTATCAGTGGTTACCTAACTGTGGAAAGGAATGATATAATAAAAACATTGTCATTAATTTTAACTTCAATGAAATCATTACGATTATGAAGTTTTATATAATGAATGAAAAGGCTACAAGGCATCGCACAGACGATGTGCAGGAGAGGGAAAGGGCAGAAGAGCATTGAAACAGACAGGGAGCTTGAATTTGCAAGAAGGACGGCGGCTGAAATGAAGTCTAATCGGTTGTCGTCACAACGTCGTTATATGCCAGGTTTGGATGGTTTAAGAGCGCTGGCGGTCATCGCAGTCATTGTGTATCATCTGAATCCGGATTGGTTGCCGGGTGGTTTGTTGGGTGTAGGCGTGTTTTTTACGTTGTCGGGGTATCTGATTACAGATATTTTGGTTAGTCAGTGGGATACATATCATAGTTTTAAAATGAAAGATTTCTGGCTGCGTCGTGCCAGAAGGTTGCTGCCTGCCATGTTGACGGTTGTGGCTGTCATCGTCCTGTGCTCGTTGCTCTTCGATCCGTCACGGCTAACGGCCTTGCGCGGAGATGTTCCTGCAGCATTGGTGTATATGAGCAATTGGTGGTTTATTTTCCATCAGGTTTCGTATTTTGAAAGTTTCGGCCCCCCTTCTCCGCTTGGGCATCTGTGGTCACTGGCGGTGGAGGAGCAGTTTTATATCCTGTGGCCTTTACTGCTGGCGCTCGGGCTAAAATTCATGCCCAAGCGTATTGTGCTTGCAGGCTGGGTGACTTGTCTGGCGTTAATATCTGCGCTCCTGATGGCCGTGATTTACGTACCGGGAAGCGACCCGAGCCGGGTGTATTACGGCACGGATACGCGTGGATTTGCTTTACTAATTGGTGCAGCGCTGGCCTTGGTGTGGCCAAGCGGCAAGCTGAAAGAGCAAGCTTCTGCTAAGGCGCGTATGCTTCTGGACAGCATCGGTGCAATAAGCTTGCTGCTGCTTTGTCACTGGGCGTGGGCCTCGAATGAATACGACCCATCTCTGTACCGGGGCGGCCTGCTGGGCATAGCCTTGGTCACTGCTATTGTGGTCGCAGCGTTGGCTCATCCGGTAAGCCACCTTGGTCGTCTCCTTGGAATCAAGCCGCTACGCTGGATTGGAGCCCGTTCCTACGGTCTGTATCTGTGGCATTTTCCGGTTATTACGCTAACGACGCCTCAAGTAGATACCGATGGCGTACATGTGACGCGTATCATTTTACAATTGCTAGCTACCGTATTGCTGGCGTCTCTCTCGTTTAAATATATCGAGGAGCCGATTCGCCATGGAGGATTCCGCCACTGGATTACAGAAATCCGTTCAGCGGTTCGTAGACAGGCGCGGTGGAGATGGATGCCTACAACTACAGCGGCTGTGCTTTTTGCAGGTATTCTCATGGGTACCGTCCACCTGTACGTGGCTTCTCCTGATGCAACGATTCAGGCGGCATCAAGTGATGAGAAGCCAGTCGCAAAGGCAAAAGCGATGCCGCCGCTTCACGGAACGGTATCCGTGGCTTCCAAGGAGCCCCAAGCCACCAAGCTGCAAGGGTCCGGGGGCAGCAAGGCGCAGACCCCAGCCCCGTCTCAAGCCCAGACGCCTAAAAACACGGTGGTCCAGGTGGGTACTACGGATGATGTTACGAAACCGTCGGAACCTTCGGACAAACCCAAAGAAGATACGCCTATGACAGGTGATGGGTCGAGTGTGACCGCCATTGGAGACTCTGTCATGTTAGATGTACAGTCGTACCTTCAGGAATCCTTCCCGGGAGCTGTTGTAGATGGGCGGATCGGTCGTCAGATGGCCGAAGCGCCTGCCGTACTGGAGCAGCTAAGACAGAACGGACAGCTAGGTAAGACAGTTATCATTGAGCTGGGCACGAACGGCGCTTTCACTAAGGATCAGTTGGCGAATTTGCTCGCCAGTCTGAAGGATACGAAGCGTATTATACTCGTGAATACCCGTGTGCCTCGGCCATGGGAGAGTATTGTGAACAAGCATCTTGCCGAAGCTGCATCCCAAGACCCACGAATTACAATGATTGACTGGTATGCAGCAAGCTCTGGTAAAAATTCATATTTCGAGCATGACGGAGTACATTTAAAACCTAAAGGTGCTAAAGCTTATGCGTCCTTGTTAGCTCAGGTCCTAACGAAACAATCGTAATAAACTGCAATGATACTCGTAATTATGCAAATGCAAGACAAGAAAGCCACCGGGAGTAGGTTGTCCTCTGGTTGAAGTGCATCCCTAAATTTTCACCGGCTTAAACCTAAGGGTTTTTCCAATGTCCATTCTAAGGTGTGTACATCCACCCTGATCCGGTGGTTTTTCTTATTTTAGTGTGGAGGTACATAAGCTAATGGAAAAGGGCTATTCACATAGTAGAACGAGTGAGCACCGCTTGAAGAGGAACAGAAGAAGGCTGATACTGATTGCTATTATATTATTTGTGGCAGGCTGCATTACTTTCATTGCGATAAAGGTTTCGGATAGTAAGCCACACGCGCCGACCCAGGAGCTTGCTAAAAAAACGGATTCCGGATCATCAAACGTTAAATCCAGCGCAGGGGCAAAGGGTAAAGCGGCCTCTCCAAAAAACGATCCCGATGTAGAAGACGGTGCCTTTGTTGAAAAATATTTAAATCAGCAAATGCTAGGACAAATGCCCGATGGAGCTGATGGTAAAAAAGTGGCCTACTTATCCTTTGATGACGGACCATCCGTGACGGTCACACCTCAGATATTGGATATTCTGAAAAAGCAGAAGGTCAAGGCAACTTTTTTTATTGTAGGTAAAGAAGCCAATGAAAATGAGCATACCAGGAACCTTATCAAAAGAATTGTCAAAGAGGGTCACGCGATAGGAAACCATACGTACTCACATAATTATAAATATTTATATCCGAACAGACGAGTAAATACGGATCATGTTATGCAGGAGATCGAGAAGAACAATCAGGTTCTAAAAAGTATTCTGGGGCCAGAATTCTCCACCAGAATGATCCGCTTCCCTGGGGGGCACATGACATGGAACAGAAGAGATCCACAGGGAATGGCTGCTCTGGATAAGGTTTTGCGTCAAAAGGATTACCATCAGGTGGACTGGAATGTATTAACGAAGGATGCAGAGGGAAGATCCAAGAAAGCACCGGCACTAATCAACCAGTTTATAAGGTCAGTCAAAGGTCGAGAAAAAGCAATTATACTCATGCATGACACCTATGGTAAAGAAGAAACATCCAAAGCATTGCCGCAAATCATAGAATATCTGAAGAAACAGGGATATGAATTTAAAGTTATGAAGTAAGTAAGATAGGCATAAATGAGGAAAGGACGGGGCTGATCGCCACCGTCCTTTGTGCTATCTAAGAGTATATAGTCCGCATCGTTTAGATGCGCTCCGCTTCACCCATCGCCTGAATGAAAGCGCCAATACCTTTGGGATCGTTAGTTATAATCGGCTCACTGATATAGTAAGCGAAGGTACCGTCCCGACGATCTTTACCACCCAAACCGCTTACTTGCACCGTTTTGTTCAGATTCACGAGTCCTTCTTCAGTAATCGTGATAAATTCATCGATAATTCCCTTACGGATGATTTCTGCCTCTTGACGATATTGCTCTGGCAGATAGCCTTTGCGAACGCCCTTGGCAATAGCATAAAGAATCATGCAGGAAGCAGAGGCTTCCAGATAGTTGCCTTTCACATGGCCCAGGTTGAGCACTTGATAAAAGACTCCACTTTCTTTATCACGCACTTTCAGCAGGGCTTCCAGTGTTTCCGTCAGCATATCGATCAGGACAGGACGGTCTGCATGATCCTCTGGAATATAGTCCAGCACGTCAACGAGTGCCATAACGAACCAACCCATCGAGCGTCCCCAGAAATTTTTGGAACAGCCTGTTTCCGGGTTGCACCAATGCTGCTCACCCTTCTCATCCCAAGCATGGTAGAGCAGACCCGTTTCAGGATCACGCGTATGCTTGTAGCAAAGCTTGAATTGTAGGGTCACATCGTCAAACTCTGACGGATCTCCGAATTCGCGGATAAATTCAGCGTAGAACGGGGCACCCATGTACAAGCCGTCGAGCCAAATTTGATACGGATAAATTTGCTTATGCCAGAATGCGCCCTCGCTTGTGCGTGGGTGTTTTTCCAACTGACTGCGTAATTGGTAGGCAGCCTTTTTGTATCGTTCATCTCCTGTGGCACGATACAGAGAGAAGAGCAGCTTGCCGTTATTCACGTGGTCAATATTGTACTCATCTACTTTATAGCGCTGAATTACGCCATTTTCGTCAACAAAATGATCCATATGTTTTTTTATAAATTCCATGTACTTGGGATCGCCTGTCAGTTCGCCGACCCATTCCAGACCTCTGTAAATCACGCCATGGTCATATTCCCATTTTTCATAAAATTCCGGGCTCCGTTGTAGAACGGAATCGCTCATACGTACAGCCCAAGAATCTGTTTTTGTAGGGCTGGGGGTTGGTTGTGATGTTGGATTTGCCATGATACAGTCACCTCTTTAGTAAATGTTTAATCTGTAATTGTTATTGTTGTTACATAGATGGAGTGTGTGTCTTAGGGTCAACGGGTTTGTTCTTGAAGCCCACATTATTGTTACCCCAGCACCGATCGTAATGGAAACCTGTCAGTTCCTCGAATACCTTCCGGGCTTCCGGTTTAGCTGATTTCATGGAACCACCGTTTTTGAGGCGGTCAATTTCGGCGATTAGCTTCTTGTGGCTGTCAATATCCAGCTTCATCACGACAGAAGCAATCATACCGATGATCGCGAGAACGATGGTACCGACCACGAGTACATAAAAGATGGCGTGCTGAGCAGCGACGGGCTGACTATCAGCCCCGGATACAAAGCCAAAGTGCTGTAACACCCAGCCGAGAATGAAGACGACAACGGCCCGCACCATTTTTCCGGCAAAAGTCATCATACCTGCATAAATTCCTTCCCGTCGACGGCCAGTCAACGCTTCATCCACATCGGCAAGGAACGTATATTGATTCCAAGGGATATAGTAGACGCCCCCTGTACCAAGTCCCATGAACAGTGTGATGACATATAGCCATACCATCGTATTAGAGGCTCCCGTTATATAGAGCAGGCCATAGCCTGCTACGCTAAAGCAAACGACAACGAGTGCAGCGATGAATGGCATACGGAATCCTTTACGCACACAGAATTGGATGAAGAAATAGGTAGAAATCAATTGAATGACAGAGTTAAAGCTATTCAGATTGGACACCATCTCCGAGCTTTGAAACAAGGAGAAGACAATAAAGTACGTAAAAGCAGAAGTAAACAGCCACTCAGCTGAAAAGCCGCCCAGGTACATCCCGAGATGATGACGGAACGTCTTGACCCGGAAGGTAGAGGAAATGTCGATAAACAACTTTTTCATCGAATCTATAAAGGAAAGCGGAGCTTCACCTTCCAGTTCCTTTTGCAGTTCCTCACTTGGACGTTCCCAGGAGTTTTTGTACAAGAATGCCATCGCAATCAGCAAAATAGCTGCAAAAACGAGACCGGTATAAAAGAAAGGCAATGGAGAGTCTTTGCCATACTCAGCAATAAAGCGACCAGGGATAAAGGCAGCGGCAAAATTGGCAATTTTGCCAAACATGGCCTTCCATCCAGTTAATCTGGAGCGTGCGCCGAAGTCGCGGGTCATCTCTGACGCTAGTGCTTCATACGGCACCATGACTGAGGTATACACCAGTTCAAACAGCACGTACGTACTCAGGTAATACCAGAAGCCCAACCCATCTACCCAAAGCATCGGATACACGAGCATCAGCGGGATACCCATCATGATGAAAAAGCGTCGTCTGCCGAATTTACGGCCCAAGCGGGTCCGGTGAAAGTTATCGCTGATAAAGCCCATGACCGGATTGCTGACTGCATCTATGATGCTAGCAACAGAGAAAATGGCCGCGGCCTGAACGGGAGACAGTCCGCAAAAGGTTGTATAGAAGTACATTAACCATGCACCGCTAATCGCAAGTGCGCCACTTCCCAGCATGTTACCGCTTCCATAGGCGAGTGTATGTTTCAGTGTGATTCTTCGTTCCATGATCTGTTCACCTCATATTTTGTCTGGTTATGAGGACAATCACCGGTCGCTATATTATGCAGAATTGTCTAAGTTGGTAGATGGGCCAGGGCGTCCTGATTAAGCTGGGCTTTTAACGTGCCCCTATATTTTTTCCGCTCGGAGTACCCGAGCCGATCAGATCGCTCCCTTTGGCCAGCTTAAGGAAATCACCTAGCTGGATGGAACCGTCTGCACCTCGAGTGATAGAAGGCGTGAGACTAACAAAGTCGTCTGCACTGACTACCAGACCTTTGGCATTCGTCGATTTTTTGTTTTTCCACCAAACGCTAGAGTTGTCTTGATCTGTACCGCTTGTTTTGTCACTGGCGCTTCCCTCAAAGGAAAGATTGTTAATGAACACGTGATCACCCTTGTCAAAAGCAAAATTACTTTGTCCATTGTCCCACGAGGTATTATTGGTCAACGTAATGCTGCCGGGGTTGCTATTGTAGGTGAAGCCGTGTTTTTTGTTCTGGAAAGCAATACTGTTTTTCACAATATGGTTGACTTTGATTTTGTCTCCACCCAGCTTAAAGCCATTGCCGTCGCTGTTCGCGGTAGACGTTCCATCTGCGGTCTGCCCGTTGTGGTGGGCCACACTGTTCAAGATGGTTACCTCACCGATAGGGCCTGTTTCTGTTTTGCTATACAAATCCCAACCATCGTCTACGTTGTACGCAGCCAAGCAGTTATCAAACACATTGCCTGATCCTACAGTCAATTTGGCCGCGAAGCCATCGGCATCCTCACCATTATCGGGATCAGCGTTATCATGAGAGTAAGAATTCAAAATCAAATTATTCGAAGGCCACTCACTAGTGGAAGCGTTAGGAGAGTAACGCCCAAGCTGAAGTCCAGTATCCCGGTTGTGGTGGGTTTCCACGTTTTCGATTCGGTTATTGCTACCGCCGATATAGATACCATTATCTCCGGCACCCTTTACTTCAAGGCCCTTTACCAGCCAAAAGTCTCCGTTAAGCTGAAGTCCACGATTGGCTGAACCAAAGGCTTGAGCAGAGAAATCAAGTACCGGCTTTTCACTACCGTAAGCGACCAACCCTTTGAGTGAGCCGTTATTGCCGCTATTTTCACGCTGAATTGTAATCGTTGAGGAGTAGGTGTAGTTGCCACCGCGCAGGTAAATGGTTTTACCAGGAGCAATTTGTGTAAGAGCTGCTTCGAGTGTGGTAGGACTAGATATGGTGCCCAGATTGGACACGTTACCATTTGGCGCCACATACAAATCTCCTGCCGCTAACGTTGTGGAGACGGTGGTTGAGTCAGTTGTACTAACTGCCTCTTCTGTGAGTGCGGAAGAAGGGGTGTCGTTGGGTAACGTATCTGCGTAAGCGGTTCCAATAATACAAGAAGAGGCGAAAACAAAAGAAACACTGAGTCTTAGAGCGTTAAATCCGTTTTTTGGACGATCATTCCGTTTAAACATGTAAATTCCTCCTCATTTGAGTTCTTATTTTAAAAGAAGATAGCATATATAAAAGTGGCTCATGCTGTCTTACCAGTAAAAACAGGACACCTCCTGGGGTGACAGATTGATCTAACCTATGTCTAATACGCTCTATGAAGTATATGCACAGTGTAATATATGTTAACGTTTGCATCAACAGTTTTTTACTGTTTTTTTAATGTTGTGAAAAAAAGTTCACACTTTTGTTTCAACTAAAAATGCACTTTTGTCAGACTGGGAAAATTTGATTATACTTAAACATTATACATATAATAGGAATGAAGACTGTGGGAAAGGGTGGTTTTAGCGCATGGAGAGTGGAAATCATTTGACAGATTCAACTGTCGAACAATTGCAGGAAAAGCAGCCAAGAGTGAAAAAGGAGATGATCGATTGGCTTAAGGCCATTATTGTAGCCATTGTGCTCGTGTTCATTATACGTTGGCTATTATTTGCGCCATTTATTGTTGAGGGAGCGTCCATGGAACCGAATTTCAAGACAGATGAACGAGTAGTCGTGAACAAGGTGATTTACGATTTTCGTGATCCCAAGCCGAGTGAGGTTGTTGTATTCCATGTGAGAAAGGAACAAAGAGACTTTATTAAGCGTGTTATTGGGGTGGCTGGCGATACGATTCGGTATCAAGGCGACAATCTTTATGTGAACGGTAAGAAAGTAGAGGAGTCATACATTCAGGGAGCTATTCAGGATGCGCACGCCAAGGGAGAACTATATAACAATGTGGACTTTCCAAATGGAACCATAACCGATTCCAAGGTACCTGAGGGGTATATTTTTGTGATGGGCGACCACCGCAATAATAGTAGGGATAGTCGTGCTATTGGCTTTGTTTCTATTAAAGATATTGTTGGCCGTGCGGATGTGATTTTTTGGCCGGTGGATAGCGCGCAATGGGTTAAGCATAAATAAGGCCAGAGTACAGGCATGGACATCACGAAGACAAGAGGACTTGCGTAAAGTTTACGCAAGTCCTCTTTGGGTCATCTGTAAGGGTGTAGTTGAATCAGCCTTTGACGGCTCCGGCAACAACGCCTTTGACAATGTATTTTTGCAGAAAAATAAATACGATAATCGAAGGCAGCACAGCCATTACCATCGCGGTCATGGCGTATTGCCAGTCGGATGTGTACTGTCCGACGAAGGTATAGGCGGCCAGCGTCAGTGTCTTAGTGCTGGGCGAGCCGTTAACCATGAGTAACGGAAGCAGAAAATCGTTCCAAATCCACATCACGTCGATAATGACAATGGTGGCGGTGACTGATTTCAGCAAGGGGAAAATTACGGAAAAGAAAAGCCGGAAGCCCGAGGCCCCATCGATTTTGGCGCTTTCGTCAATCTCGACCGGAATGCCCTTCACAAAGCCGTGATAGATAAACACGGCCAGCGGAGCGCCGAAGCCCCAATACAGCAAGCCAAGTCCCCAAGTGCTGTCTGCCAGATTTAAGTCTTTCGCTAGTCGCAAGACAGTGAGCATGATGGACTGAAACGGGATCAGCATCGGCATAATGCACAGCATGTAAATCACGGAGCTCCATTTGCTCTTGGTTCTTGCCAGCTTGTAGGCCGCGATGGAAGATATCAGTACGATACCTGCCAGTCCGACGACGGTAATAATGGTGTTATTCAGAAATAGGCGTGGATAGTCAATGAATTTCCATACATATACGTAATTATCCAGCGAAAGCTGCTTAGGCAGGGCAATGACGTCGGTCATGACCTCGGCGAAGCTTTTGAACGAATTGTTAATGGCGAGAAACAGCGGGTACAAAAATAACAGTGATAATACAATCATGCCCGCTTCTAGCAAAATACGTCCCGTACGGCTGCGTTGCATCAGGCTTCAACCTCCCTGCGTTTGAAAATAGACAATTGAATAATCGTAATGATCAGGACTGCAACGAATAAAATCAATGCTTTGGCTGTTCCGTAGCCATACAGATTGTTCTGGAACGTGTCCCGGTAAATATCATACGCAATGCTGTATGTCGTACCTCCCGGCCCACCGCCGGTCAGAGATAAAATGACGTCAAACACTTTGATTGAGTTGGTCAGTGCCATGAAGACTGAGATCGTAATGGAAGGTGCAAGCATCGGTAGAATAATACTGAAAAATCTCCGAATCGGCCCCGCGCCATCGACAATGGCAGCTTCTTTTAGATCCTCTGGCACAGATTGCAAGCCTGCAATATAAATGACCATGTAAAAGCCAATGGATTGCCAGATCGATACCGCCAAAATGGAAACAAACGCGAGCCCTTCCTCACCCAGCCAACTGAGCTGGAAGATGCCCCAGCCTGTACTGTGACCCAATGACTCAAAGCCTTGCATGAAGATAAATTTCCATATGAATCCAACAATTACAAGACTGAGGATATAAGGGATAAAGAAGGCCGCTCGCAACCAAGCTGAGCTTTTCAACTTCATATCGAGAACGAGCGCCAGCAAAATGGCCAGCACATTCACCAATACAATGTACAGGATGGCATACTTGACGGTAAACCAGGCTGCATGTGCAAAATTGGCGTCTCCAAGCAAGATTTGCTTGAAGTTATCCAGACCTACAAATTTCGGATGTTTGGATATGCCGTTCCACTTGGTCAGGGAATAGCGTATCGTCATCAAAAACGGAATATAAAATGCAATCGTAATGCACAAGATTACGGGCAGTGTGAATAAACCGAATTCCAGTTTACTGCCCTTGTCGCCCCGGGTTCCCCTTTTTTTCAGCATAACGCACCTCTTTTTCTCAACATTTTCCGCTCTTACGTTCCAAGCTGTTTAAGATATAATGAAAGTATAGGATAGCTCTAGGGCCGGACCAATGGATTTAAGAAAACAGTTGAGGGTAAAAATGTGTACGCTTTCAAAAGGGGCGATTATCATGATGTCAGAGCGTGTAAGAACGTTTCTTCGCTCTATGTGGAGGAGAATCACGCAAAAATTAGTGAACAAGCTCATTCTACTTTTTACCTCGGTGATTATTCTGGTGGTGGGCTCACTCACAATTATTTCCTATCAGATGATTGAAAAGGAGTCGGTTAACCATAGCATCGCCAGCACGACCAATAATCTGTTGCTGGTCAATCAGAATTTGGAGGATTACTTGGAGGGAATGCAGCAGTTGGCTCTTCCGCAGCTACGTTACAACGATATTATGAACGCGATTGCCAATGAGAACTGGGACTATGCTTCGAGAATGGTCATTGAGAATTACTTGCGCAGCATGTTTTATTCGCGTACCGATCTGGAAGCGATCTATCTGTACGTGGCGGACCGACATCAATACTATGTGGTGACCAGGGAGACGTATAACATTACGGTGCGCAAAGGAATAAATACAGATATTCCCAAGCTTCCTTGGTATAAAGAGGCGATGGCCAGTACCACGAACGAATCATTTCAATCCTTTGTGGGGTCCCGCTCTGATATGGGCTATGTGGCGCCACAAGCCAGCTTTATGGCATACCATCGAGTGTTGAGGTCGATTGCATCCCGTCACCCGCAGGCGGTGCTGTCCTTTTATTACAATACGAGCACCGTGGATGAAATCATGCAGAACATTCCACTGGGCAAAGGGGACCAATTGATGCTAATGAGCCCTAAAGGGGTTCCCTTTTATGTGAACAGCTTTCCGCTATATGAGCGGATGCGTGATTCCGGAGTGTTGGCACAGATCGGCAAGGGAGGAAGCGGGCGAGTAACGTGGTCTGATCGCAGTGGCAATCAGGAGTATTTGGTCGTCTATGATGCTGGCGAAAAAGATGGGTGGCAGCTCATTAAGCCCATCCCATACCGCCAGATTTATGAAGCAGCTACGACAACACGGAATTGGAGCTATGCCATCGGGGCTTTATTTTTAGGCGTGTCTATTATATTAGTGACACTGACCTCGAACGCCATTACCCGACCTTTACATAAGCTGTCCACCCAGATGAAGCGGTTTAGCACCGGAGATTTTGGAGCAACAGCTCCTGTGAAGGGACATGACGAGATTGCATATTTGTCGCTGCATTTTAACGAAATGGTTCAAAGAACCGAAGAGCTTATTAATGAGCGCTATCGCATGAAGCTGGTCGAAAAGAACGCCATACTCAAGGCGTTGGAGGCTGAAATTAATCCTCATTTTCTGTACAATGCCCTGCAAGCCATATCCACACAGGCATTAAAGCGGGAGATGTTCGATATGGCGGATATGGTGGATGCGTTGGCCCAAACGTTACGGTATTCCATCAACGGCAAGGATATCGTAGCTGCCCGCGAGGAGCTCAAGCATATTGAACGATATATAGGTCTGCAAAAAGCAAGATTCGGGGTGAGACTGCGGGTCGAAGTGGTATGGGAGGAAATGCTGATGGAGCTGCCGATTCCAAGGTTATCTGTGCAGACGTTGGTGGAAAACGCTATCAAGCATGCGTTGGAAAAAGTATCAAGCGATATTCTGATCGTCATTTCAGCCGATTCGAGTTCTACAGATGCAAATGCCACAATTGCAGTCAGGGACAACGGGCCTGGATTTTCAGAGGACAAGCTGAGACTGGTGCTGGATTCATTCCATGAAAAATGGGAAGAACGGGAGAGTGAGCATATTGGTTTGAAAAATCTGAACACACGGTTGAAGCTTTTGTATGGAGATCAGGCAGGATTATTCATCCTTACGGATGAAACGGGAACGGAAATGAGAATGCAAATTCCCCGGGGAGGAAGTAGTCATGTATAACGTATTGATTATTGACGATGAAGAGCCGTTGCGCGAAGCCATTCGTATTATCGGGGACTGGGACCGTCTGGGGATCGAACATATTTATGAAGCGACGAATGGAAGATTGGGACTGGAGCTGCTGGGTCAGCACCCTATAGATGTGGTGATGGTCGATATGAAAATGCCTGAGCTGAACGGTATCGAATTTCTCCGTGCCATCGAGAAGGCATATCCCCATCTGTTGACGATTGTCATTAGCGGCTACAACGACTTTGAATTTACACGGCAGGCGATTCAATCCCGGGTGGTGGATTATCTGCTCAAGCCTATCAATCGTCAGGATCTGAACCAGGCACTGCGCAAAGCAGTGGACATTCTGGAAAGCCGAGAGCAAAGCAAAAACAAGTCCATTAGCCAGAACATTACGCTGAATATGTCACTGCCGAAGCTGAAAGAGAAGCTGTATTTGTCCATTTTGGACGGTAGCTTTAAAAAGCAGGCCAATACGGCGTTGCTCCCATTAATCGGAGCGGATCAGCCGGGGAATCGCTTTGGGGTGATCGTGCTGCGGCTGCTCAACAGGGATGTGATCCGCAGGACACGTTTTCATGGCGATGTCGATCTGATGGATTTTGCTGTAACGAATGTATTAGCGCAGACATCAGATGAACGGTTGAGTTGTTTTAGCTTCCCCCATCCGCGACGGGAGCGCGAGGTCATTTCGATCTGTACCCTGGCCCCAGGACATGAAGAACATATGTCCCTCCTACTGGCACAAGTGGCACAGAAGGCGGTTGTGAACCTGCATGGGCTGTTCAGTATGGTAGTAGCGGCCGGAGTGGGCAAGCTCTGTACAGACGTAGTGGAGCTGGCTTCTGCCTATAGGGATGCCAAAACGCTCATTCACAGCACGGATGTATTGAAGCTGGAAGGGGAATCTATTCTCCATACGGTGCCCCGGCAAATGGCTGCGTCAGAGGAAATGTCATGGACGGAGCAACTGTTGTCGATCCAAAAGGATGCTCAGACAGGTCAGGCAAACCGGGCAAAGGTACTGCTGGGTGATCTGCTGAAACAATTGGCAACAGGTCCTGTTTTCCGTTTACAAGATGCTGATCGATTGATGCGGGAGTTCCATTTTCTACTGAAAGAGGCAGCGATTGAGTTGGGTGCGTCTACATCAGCGTTGAATCAAGATGGAGCTTTGGAAGAACCGGAGCACATGGGGGAAAGCGATTTGTCTGCTGATTTTACGAGCTTTGTTCACTACGGTCAGAGATTGAATCGGATGCTGGAGCTTTACATTGCTGGGGTCCAACATGCTCAAGCGGGGAACCAGCCCTTTGACATAACAGACATCAAAAGGCACATCGACCGTTATTATTTTGAGGATATTAAAATTTCGTTCTTTGCTGAAACCTATTTTTTGAGTCGGGAATACTTGATGAAGCTGTTTAAGCAGCAGTTTGGTTACGGTATTCACGAATATGTACAGAAGGTTAGGATGGACAAGGCGAAGGAGCTGCTGGGCGATTCCAGCCTGAAAATACAGGAAATTTCGGATATGCTCGGCTACAAGGATAAAAATTATTTCAGTAAGGCTTTTCGTAATTATTATCAGGTGTCACCGTCTGAGTATCGTGTGAGCTTGCAATAAACCACTTTTTTACCCTTAATGCTTCACTAATCTGCCTTTTTAAATTGGAGTATATTTTTTAGAATGATCGCATGGACGTTGATCACAAACAAATGGGGGAGTATCCATGTTAAAGAAGATGATGGCGTTATCCGGCAGTTTGCTTTTGACGGTCGGTTTGTTGAGCGGATGTGGAAGCAGCGGCGGCACGGATGCGTCGAAAGAAAGTGCTGGCGGCAAAAAAGATTTGAAAACGGTTACAATAAATATGTTCACAGCCTCACCGGAGTATACCGATGCCTTTAACGCGTATATCGAGGAGTATAAGAAGGTCAAACCTAACGTGAAGATCAATTTGGAGATCATGCAGGCAGACTACAACACGATTCTGAAGTCGAAAATAGCTTCAGGTAGTACACCGGATGTATTCCAAACGACGGCAGGAGGCGACATCGACACGTATGCGGATTATAGCGCCGATCTGACCAATGAGCCGCTAGCAGCAGCCATGACGGATGCTGTTCGAGCGAATATGAGTTCCAGTGACGGCAAAGTGCTCGGACTCCCGGTGAAGGGGAACCTGTTTTCGTTGATTTACAACAAAGATTTGCTTACCAAAGCTGGGATAACCTCCCCGCCAAAGACGATTGCAGAAATGCAGGACGCGGTCACCAAGCTGGAGGCGAAGGGCATTACTCCATTTGCCAACGCATATAAAGAGTGGTGGGTATGGAAGCACATCTTCATGCACTATGTAGATGCTGCTGCACAGGATGCAGGCGTGGAGTCGAAGCAGCTCGTTAGTGATTTTATCGCAGGTAAAGCAAAAATCAAGGACTACCCAGTGCTGTACAACAACTTCTTTAGCTTCATTGATTTGACGGTGAAACATGGCACAGATAAGCCGCTGGAACGGGACAGCAATGCGGGAGTAAGTGATTTTGCATCTGGAAAAGCTGCATTTATGACGGGTAAAGGTGCGTGGGATGAGGAAGCGATCAAGAAAATTAACCCTGATCTCAAGATTGGCATCATGGGATATCCGGTGAGTGACAAAGCGGATCAATCGGTCATCATTACCGGTGCAGATCAGGCGCTGCGTATCAATAAGGATTCCGAAGTATCGAAGGAAACAATTGAATTCTTCAACTGGCTGTACACTTCGGAATACGGTAAGAACTGGTTCTCCCAGGTAGCGAAGGTGATTCCTCCAATTAAGGATGCACCGCTTCCTGATCTGGAAATGCCTAAGGAAATGGAAAGCATTTTGAAAACGTCGAAGTCCGGTGATCTGTCTGTTAACTACTCCTTGGATACATTCCATCAAAAATTTGGCGAGCTGATGCAGGCTTATATCAGTGGTAACATGAACAAGGATCAGGCGGTTGCAGAGATTGAGAAGGCATGGGTGCAATTAGGTTCAGCACAATAAAACTGGTTTCGCAGAGGCGTCCGTAAGGGCGTCTTTTTGTGTTAGAGTTAGGAGGTCGAGAGAGTGTGAACAAAAAAATATTTAATAATATTTAAATATTTACTTGCAAAAAGTTATTAGGTTGTGGATAATAGATTGTGTGCAATACATCTACAACCTTACGATATACATAATGACTGCACGGTGCAAATACGAGGGAGGCCCCGGTTGGGGAATCTCTTTATTTCGTTTGGACTGTGCCGATTGTGCTTATAATAGACCGTGTAATTTGGAACGCATTTTTAGTTATGTGGTAGAGATGAAAAAGGAGATGAGCGTTTTGAAGACTTCGTTGTTTACACCGTATACAATCAAAAATTTGGAGTTAAAGAATCGTGTGGTCATGGCACCGATGTGCCAATACTCGGTCACAGCCAAGGATGGGATTCCGAATGATTGGCATCATGTTCACTACCTAAGCCGAGCAATTGGAGGCACGGGGCTGATTATTATAGAAATGACGGACGTGGAACCGGATGGACGAATTACCGATTATGATCTGGGCCTTTGGTCAGATGAACATATTCCGGCTTATAAGAAGCTGGTTGACGGTATTCATGCGCACGGGTCCAAGGTAGGCATTCAGATTGCTCACGCGGGCCGTAAAGCTGAGGATGCAGCAGAGCCGGTCGCTCCCTCGGCCATCGCATACCCGGATGCGAGTTATAAGCAGCCGCGCGCACTGACCACAGAGGAAGTCCGTGGCATGGTACAAAAATTCGCAGACGCCGCCCGGCGTGCGGTTCAAGCGGGCGTGGATACGATTGAGCTTCACGGTGCACATGGTTACTTGATTCACCAATTCCATTCGCCGGTTACAAACAAGCGTGATGACGTGTATGGTCAGGAGCTATCCCTTTTCGGCGTTGAAGTCATTCAGGCTGTGCGCAAGGAAATGCCTGCGGGTATGCCGTTAATCTTCCGCATCAGCGCGGTGGAATATGTAGATGGTGGATACGATGTGGATCATGCTATTGAGCTGAGCCGAGCATATCAGGCTGCAGGCGTAGACGTGATCCATGTCAGCTCGGGCGGAGAAGGACCGGCAGGCGCCAGAAAGCCAGGCAACTATCCGGGCTATCAAGTGCCGTTTGCTCGCCAAATCCGCGAGGCGCTGAACATCCCAGTCATCGCCGTTGGCGCACTGGATGAACCGGCCTTGGCGCAGTCTGTTATCGGCAATGAGGATGCCGATCTGGTCGCTGTGGGACGCGGATTGCTGCGTGATCCATATTGGGCTACTCATGCAGCGGTGGCACTGCGCGGCGAGAAGCCTTCCATACCTGAACAATATCAACGTGGCTACTGAGGCCTAAGTAATCCCACGTTGTTTATATATAAACAAGGCACCTGCAACGAAGTGTACGCTTCGTCAGGTGCCTGTTTTGTTTTTATCGGGATAATGATTGGCAAATGAATAAATGTGATGGTTTTTACATTTTGTGGATGATTCAATCTGTATAATAATTATATTTGGTGTGTATAGGAGGATGAAAGAAATGCAGTATGTTATTGAAACGAAGGGCCTCCGCAAACAGTTCGGGATGTCGGTAGCTGTAGACGATATTTCCTTACACGTGGAGCGTGGCAGTATCTACGGTTTCCTCGGTGAGAATGGGGCTGGCAAAACAACGACCATCCGCATGCTGATGAGGCTGATTGAGCCTACAAGTGGGGAGGTTTTTTTATTTGGCGAGCGGTTGGAGACGAATTATCCATCTATCTTTTCCAAAATTGGAACGATTATTGAAACACCAGGTTTATACGAAAACCTGAGTGCGCGTGATAATCTGAGAATATGCTGTAAGTACATGGGAATGAAGGATGATGGAAGAATAGAACGTACCTTAACCACGGTAGGCTTAGAGCATACCGGTAAAAAGAAGTTCAAAGATTTTTCCCTAGGGATGAAGCAAAGATTGGGGATTGCGAGGGCGCTTGTTCATGACCCTGAGTTGCTCATATTGGATGAGCCAACAAACGGACTGGACCCATCTGGAATTAAGGAAATTCGTCAGCTATTGAAGCGGTTGTGCGAGGAAGACGGGAAAACAATTCTTATTTCCAGCCACATCTTGAGCGAAATTCAGCAGTTAGCTACACACATCGGGATTATACATAATGGAAAACTGTTAGCGGAAGATCGTTTGAGCCGGTTAGAGGAAGGCTTTGAGCAATATACAGATGTAAAGGTAGACGATGCAGAAGCAGTGCAAGCATTTCTGCAAGAGCACATGAAGCAGCTTCAATCTAATGTGATATCCCCACAACAACTAAGAATTCATAGTCCGATTGAAAATACATCTGCGTTAAATAAACAGTTAATAGATCATCAGTTTTCAGTTTATGAGATACACACCACAAAGCAGACGCTAGAGGAGTACTTTTTGACTCTCATTTCAGGAGAGGGTGGGCGACGTGATTAGAGCAGAGCTCATTAAGCTTAAAGGCTCTAAAGCCTTCTTGTTGAGTTTTATAATATTGCTGGCTGTTGTGTTGCTGGAATTCGTAACAAGCGCCGTTTTTTACCGATATTCAATTGATAAACGGGGTTGGACCTACTATTTTGAAGGCATAGTTCTTTTCGTTAATGTTGCAGCCGGATTTGTCAGTTATTACATTTTAACGGGTCATATTTTTGCGAGAGAGTACCAGGAAAACACGCACCTCTTTATGTTTACTACGCCTGTCACCAAGGCAAAATTTTATTTTAGTAAATTGATCATTATTTATGGATTTATTATTGTGTCGCTATTTATCGTTCTGTTTCTGTCTGCAGTATTAGGCATGCTTATTACAAATCGACCTTTAACGATGGCTATCTGGGTATACCAAATTCAAGTGTTTGCCAAAATGTGTGTGATGCATGCGATGTTAATCCCAATTGCCTCTTTTTTTGCTATACGCTGGAAGAGCATTATGGTGGTTGTACTCGTAGTTTGTACTGTTATATTTTTAAATTTTATGTATAAAAGTGAATGGTATCCGTGGATTGTACCCTATCTTTTGTCGCCCAATGAAGGAAGTGCGATTATATTCGTCAATATTCTCATAGCGTGGTTGAGTTTATCAGTAACTTTTCTTCTTGGATTGTTTTTATCCCTATGGGCATATCAAAGAAGGGGCTAGATGGAGAGAGCTTTTCAAAGGAGGTTTGTTATGTTTGCCCTGTTTAAAGCAGAGTGCTTGAAGCTGAAAAGAACTAAGATTCTTTTGTTGAGTGTAATGATTTTAGTATTAACCATTGTGGTGGAATTTTATAGTTACACGGGTAGTCCCAAGTATTCGATAGATCGTGATGGTTGGAATGACTATTTTATGAGTATTGTTACTCTTATTAATTTCCTAACTGGGTATATGAGCTATTATATTTTGACTTGCTATATCTATGCGAGAGAATATCAAGAGAGGACCCATATGGCCCTGTTTACAAGCCCGGTTCGCCGGAGTCGTCTTTACTTCAGCAAGCTGCTTGTTATTTATATGTACATCGCTGTTAGCCTTTTGTTGGCATTTGCGCTATCTGCGCTATTGGGTATGTTAATTACGGACAGACCGCTAACCTTTGAAATCGTTATATATCAGCTTGGAATCTTCACTAAAATGATTATTATGCACGCTATGCTCATCCCGATCATCACGTTCTTCGCCATTCGCTGGAGAAAATTTGTGCCCGCCATTATGGGGATGTGTACCGTTATGTGTTTAAATTTTGTTTTGGTTAATACACCTGGAAATACCTTTTATCCATGGACCGTGCCGTTATTGTTTTCTCCACACGGCACACTGGGCAGAACATTTACGAATGTTCCTGGAGGAATCATCAGTATTTGCTTCATTTTTGTGCTGGGGCTTTTATTGGCGTTAAGAAGCTATACCCATATAGAGACACAGTAGAATGTGTAAGCAGCAAAGGACGATGAGTGTCCATATAAGATTGGCTGGATGAATCTGTAAAATGTTGTCGCTTAAGGACGGATTTACGTGCTATAATTCCAGTAACAACAGAATGGCTTAGGTGGGCGGTCGGCTAATCTCCCGGAAGGGAGGTGATGCCTGTGGAGGTTAAGGATGCTCTGACATTAATGATGATGTTCGGCACGCTATTAATAGCGTTGATCGGACTAATCGTTACGATTGTTATTGCGTTGAACCAAAACAAAAAGAAATAGACCGCCCTGCTCAAGGGGAAAACGGTCTATTTCTGTAGATCGCCTTTGAACAGCCGACCGCTCTTCAAAGCGGCTGTTGCCAAGAGTAGGGATGTTACCAGCATCCTTGCTCTTTTTTTAGTATATCCTTCTATAACTCATTTTAGCACATCTGAATAACCAATGTAACCGAATGGGACCGTTACTTGGTGAAAATTTTAACTTCCTTTGGAGCAAGAGTCACGGTAACCGAACCGTTGTTAATCTGAACGGAATCGTTGCCTAATTGGTTGGTCAGGCGAGTTCCGTTGGACAGATTATCGAAGTTGCCAATCGTGCGGGTTTGACTATTCCAGGAGTTGTTGATAAATACAATGGCCTCGTCGCCATTTTTAGAGCGCTGAAAACTGTAAAAGGAGTCGTCCACCCATTTTTCCTTTTGGCTGCCGTTTTGCAGAGCAGGGTGGTTGTTGCGCACATTGTTCAGCTTAGCGATGTACTGATACAGGTCATGGTTGGAGTTGAAAGCCATATTCTCCCGATTGCCGGGATCATCTCCGCCATTAAAGCCTTGCTCAGTACCTTGGTAGATGATTGGAATTCCGCGTGATGTCAGAGTAAAGCCCAAAGCAGTTTTGAGCTGTGGCCATTTGTCATAGTTAGCACCCGGCTTGCCGGAGGCGTCATTCAGGAAACGTTTTACATCATGATTGTCAATAAATACACCGTTGGTCTGGGCATCGCGATAGTAACGATCATCGGAGTAGCGTTCCTTGATTTTTCTCATGGATTGATCGTGTCCGAACACATCCTTGATTGTATAATACATCGGAAAATCCAATGCGGCATCGAGATATCGGGTGTAATCCCCCACATAAGCAGGGTCGCCATGGAAAATTTCACCCATGGTGAAGGTATTGGCGGCTTGGTCAAAATCCTTTAGAAAACCCTTCGGTACATGCTTGGCAGTATCCAACCGCAGTCCGTCGATGCCTGTCTCATTCAGCAGCCATTTGACCCAGTTTTTAAGCTCATTTGCAGTAGCGGGGTTTTCATGATTTAGGTCATCCAGTCCAGCCACATCACCGTTTTCAATTTTCCATTGGTTGTTAGAGTTGTAGTCCCCCTCTGTAATTTCACCATTATGATGATACCAATCTGTTTTATCAAAAGGGGCCTTGGCGATGCCGTTCCCCGGTTGGAAATCACCTGTGTGATTCACGACGACGTCCAGCATCACAGCGATATTTTTGTCATGTGCCTTACCAACCAGCTCTTTGAACTTGTCCATTGTACCGAGATGCCCGTCTACCGCATAAAAATCATACGTATGATAGCCGTGGTAAGCGTATTCACTCTTTTGCATCGTTACCGGGGTAATCCAGATCGCGGTAAACCCCATATTTTTAATGTAGTCGAGTTTGTTAATAATACCTTGAAAATCGCCACCATGCCACTTGCGTTGATCGCTGTTGTTGGAATTGAAGCCACCGTAGTTATCGTTGGACGGATCTCCGTTGCTGAAACGGTCTGTCATGATAAAATAAATACTTTGTTTGCTCCAGTCTGTGCCAAGGGGAGTGGGCTTGGAGAGGGTACCCGGATCTATAGGAGTGAAGGCGCCTAAAGGCGCCTCCGTTTGAGCAGTTACTTCAACTCCGTTAGAGTTGGGTGCATAGGTAGAAGTACTTACGTTTAAGGATACACCCGAAAGTTTTTCTGTTGGGATAGCTCCTGCCACTTCGTTGAGGTCGGTTGCGTAGGTAGAAGCCCCTACGCTGAGGACGCCCCCCGAAGGTGCCCCCGTTCGGATAGATCCTGCAGCCCCGTTCAAGCCGGGTGTGTAGGTAGAAGTTCCAGTGCTGAAAAGGTAGTTCTTCGAGTTATTGCTGTCCCAACTGTTATTGCCGTCATTAAAAGCAGCTTCCAATTGGGAGGCAGAACCGATATCGACGGTAATTTTGGCATAGCCGCTAATCTCGGCATCCTGCATTTTCACACCGGGTACGGCAGTCCAGTTTCCGTTAGCTGGGCGGTAGTGAATATAAGGCGAGTTAAAGCCTTTTTTGTAGTATACCGTTACCTTGTTAGTTGTACCGCCGCCATCCCCGGGAATCGTACCCGCTGGAGCGCCAGATGTGATCGTTCCCGCATTGCCGCTGTTACCAGGCGTGTACGTAGAAGTGCCCGTGCTGAAGGAGTAGTTTTTGGTGTTGTTGCTGTCCCAGTTGTTATTGCCGTCATTAAAAGCGGCTTCCAATTGGGAGGCAGAACCGATATCGACGGTAATTTTAGCATAGCCGCTAATTTCGGCATCCTGCATTTTCACACCTGGCGCTGCAGTCCAGCTTCCGCCAGCCGGACGGTAGTGAATGTAAGGTGAGTTAAAGCCTTTTTTGTAGTATATCGTTACTTTATTGCCTGTACCGCCATTATTGTCAGGCTTGGCTTTGCTGATGATATATTGTTTGAATCCACTCAACTCACCGGTTGGTGAGCCATCATTGTTGACGAGATTGTTGATGCGCAATAACGTAAACCCGTGATAACCGAACTTCGTGATTTTCTCCTCGATTTTTTGGAAGCCGCTGCCGCCTGTCGGGAGTGCATTTTCACCATTCAGGCGAACACCCTTGGCATTCGCGATGGAGGAGACGGTATCAACCAGGGTGGACGGCAAGGAATAATTCGGTGCTGTGCCACTGTCACTCATCTCCAGGCAAGTAAATGTCAAGTCTAGATCGGCATCCTTGAATTTCTGAATGAGACGGTTGTAATCATAATATCCACCTGCTTGTTCTGTGCTGTGCGGCATAGCAGGATTGTTCATTTGCCAGTGCAGACCGGAAACTTTGGCCCCGATCCGGACACCAAACACAGAATCGAAGTTTTTGTGGGCCGCTGCTCCGATGACGCCCAGATGCTTCTCAAGTACACTTTGGTACCACGACAGAAAATCCTTTCCATATGTGGAATTATATCCGCCGTTCGTGTAAAATCCGTCCCCATCGGTCGGTGGATTGATTTGGCTAAGACTGCTCAGCTTGGTGCCCCAAGCAGCATTAATCTTGTCCAATGATCCGTACTTGTCATTCATAGCTGTGCGGAATGCATTTTTGGCTGTTTCAGTATAAGCTTGGAACTTGCCTCGTCCCGGGTAGCTCCACCCTGCTGCTGGATAGTAGGACGGATAGCGCAATTCCCCAGAAGGACCGCCGCTCAAATAAATTTTGGGAATGATACTTTTATATCCGGCAAAGTTTTCAGCGAATGAGGCATACAGCTCGTCATATTGTTTACCGGTTCCGCTCCACAATGGGGAGAGGGCTTCACTATTGGCATAGCCGCTTTCGTCCTTGAATTGCATTTCATCTGCACTGCCCTTGCTCGGCAGCCAGCTTGGCAGTGGGATGTTACAGTCATCTCCCACATTTCCTCCACACTTATGCGTAGAGATAATAGGAACCCACTTCAGTCCCGCTTCTTTCACGGCATTTGCATAGGTCTTGTAGTAGCTCCAATCGAACTGGTTATCTCCTGCGCTCTCCACATAGCCCCACCAGACGTCGGTAGTGATGGCATACACGCCATTGTTTTTCAACGTTTGTAGCTGCTTTTTGAAGGCACCCCAGTCATTGATTTTCGCCAGCGGTCCCATAACGGAAGCTTGAAAATCATCTGCAACCGCTGCGCTCGCCGTATTAGAGGGTGAGCCAATGAAGGCGGTCAGAGACAGCACAAGGCTTAGTAGAAGCATACACCCTTTTTTCCATAGACTTCGATACAAGGTCAAACCGATCATCCTCCCCAAAGCATAGTCTAATTCGACAACATTTTGTAAACGTCTACAAAAATAGTATAAAGCAAGCGGTTGCATAAAAAGAAGAATTTATTGCGCACTCAAGGTGGACAAATATGACATTTTACGTAAGCAACCGTGTGCCTAAAAGTCTACAGGCAAAAAAATAAGGCATAGGTCTGAGGAAGACGCATGCCTTTTAGTGATGTGCGGATAGCCAAGCCAGTATAGGAGAAAATGAACCTAAGCGTATAAAGTCTTGTTCCAGTCTGTATGGAAAGTATTGCCGAGACAGCCTGCTTAATAAATAGGGCGATCCTTCTGGTCGGCAATGCCGCTTTTACGGTAGAAATACGTATTGATCCGATCCCGCCATTCTTTGGCATGCTCTGCCTGATGCTCCAGCCGCTCCAGCACCTGTTCATACATGGTATCATTCAGTTGCTCATACAAACTGATCTAGATGTCTTTGAGACGAGTGAAGTTTCCACGTTTTACACAAACCTATCCGAAGGAGTGTGTTCACTAACGAGTAATATATATTATGTGAAATTGAATATAATTGACAGACATTTCTCTCAGAAATAGCTTACTTGGAAGGTGTCTGCATGATTTTCCATTAGGATGCTGATATCACATAAGTGAATTTTTTTTTGAATCAAATTCATTTTTAGAGTTTCTTAACAGGCTAATCTTTTTAATCGTAGTATTAAGCTGATTCATTGAGTTGTCTAACTTATCTAATTTTTCTCCTAGAGTCTTCAAAATGTACCAAAGAAGAATAAAACATAGCGAAACGGGAAATCCAACATTTGTAATTAATGAAATCATTGCCTCTACACTCATAGATATCTTCCCTTCAGAAGAGATTTTGAAATTATAGAAGCGTCTCCCTAAGCTTGTTTGGATTGAATCCGCAGATAACTGTTTCTTTGCCAGATCTCTTTATGATTGTGTAGGGTACGCCTTTAATTTCGCGAAGTAACTTGAGATCATTTATATTGGTAATATCAATGTCAGTGAAATTGATCTTGTTGTCCTCCATCCACTCCTTAATTTTTTGGCAAAATTTACAATTTGACTTTGTGTAGATAAGTACCTCATTTAACATTACCTTTCTCTCCCATCGAATTAAATTAGCAAGGGGGTACCCGGATTTGAACCGGGGATGAAGGTTTTGCAGACCTTTGCCTTAGCCTCTTGGCTATACCCCCAAACTTAATTGGTGTTTGAGAAGTAAAGTGATAGTAGTTTTAAAAAGTACAACCCAAAAATAGTTTCTATTTTTTAGGTTGTTCTATCAGTCCGCTGCCCCACTTTATTAAACATAAAATATTTTGGAGGCGATCCTGTTGGAAGAATTGCACGCTTGGAGATCAAGACATCATAATTTTAAAATTGAACTATTAAAGCTAAGTAAAAAAATAGAGGAAACTGAAAATCCTAGTGATATTTTGTTTTACCAGGAGATATGTGAGAAATATGCTTATCATCTTAAAAAAATTGAATCCGCGTGCTACGATAAAGTAGGTGTCACAATTTGTGGTTGTAACTTTAATCCTGAACATTGTACGGATTAGTGCTCCTTTCCTTTGATAAACCGTGAATTACAGTTGAACTCTTAAAATTTAGATTAAACGGATGGGGCATAATAGTGTTATGGAAGCGAGACGGCTGCTTTTAAAAATATTACCACCGAGCCTCCTGCCCTAATTATAGGGTTTAATTAAGCGGTATTAGGAAGGAGGAAAAGGGGCATGATCTAACTGAGTAGTAGTACTTGTAAGTTCAACTTAAATCATATAGCGAAAAGCCGCTTCCTCTTAGGAAGCGGCTTTTTTCATTTCTCAAAGAGCTAACGCTCATAAACATTTTATTCAAAACCTGAACCAAATGTTTTGTTTTTTAGTTAAGTGATAAATATTCAAAGCTTTTAAATTTCTATTTTTCTGTGTTCTTATCATGAATTTTTATATATACCCATTCAATCCTAAATTGCGATATTACCAGTTATGTAGAGAAAACTAAACTTTTTACGTCGTTTTATTAATTGGGGGTGTGCGAAAAAGGTTTTTTTCAGAACCATTTCCAGTCTGTCTTCTTCACCATAACATTAATTTCGAAAATCAGTCGTTGGTGTTTTGTAACGATTTTTTTGTTTTATTAAGGCGTATTTTCAACTCAAGTCAATCAAGTCATGTTTAGAGACATGGTCGATCCTCAAAATCGGTTGTTTCGGTCTGAGATACACTGCCCACTCTATACTGGCTCATGCTGATAAATATAAACAATCATCGTAACAATAGGCATCACAACAAAGTATACGAAAAAATTCTCCTACTTTCCATTGAGCTTCCCCATAGTGAAATAGTTTATACAGAGCCGTAATACTCCGGTAATCACTTCGCGATGTAAATGTTTTGTTTTCGTAGCAATAACTCTTTAATTCAGGCAAGATTATTTTTTAGTGATTAGTTATAAGAGGTTTTAAATAAGAAAATCCAATATTATACAATGTCCAAGTTAATTAATATAGCACGATTAGAATTCAAATTCTCACAAATAATCTCGATACTAAAGCCTTTCACAAGGTTTTTTAACAATTTTTTTAAAAAAATATCTTTTTAGACATTTATGGTTGTGGTTTCGCCAAGTTGTATCACTTTGATTAAACATACTGTTTATTTAGGAGGGAAATTATGAACTCTTACATACTAAATTTTACTGAAATTGTTAGCATTCTTTCAAGAAAAAAAATTATAAATGAGTTTTTGAATGACCCAGAGCACTATGCTTTATT
This sequence comes from Paenibacillus sp. 1182, assembly GCF_017833915.1. Taxonomy (NCBI): domain Bacteria; kingdom Bacillati; phylum Bacillota; class Bacilli; order Caryophanales; family Paenibacillaceae; genus Paenibacillus; species Paenibacillus sp. 1182. The sequence continues at coordinate 122,126 of NZ_JAFICR010000002.1, forward strand.
CAAAGAAAGTATTATGTTTCCATCTGATGCTAATAATAAGGAACTAGATGAAAAATTCAAACAATTCTTTTTAGAACTTCGTTTTACAACCTATATATCATCTTTGATACATTATGCTTCGATAGATTTTGACAAGAAGCAAAGAAGAATCCGAAAAAGAAACGTGTTAATACCGGAAGAGGATTCACACAATCTTTTTAAGGATGTATGTACACAATATGAATTCTTGAAGGATAAGCGAACAGTTAAAATAGAAGACGTGGTAACGAGTTCAAAGCTACATAAAGCGATAAGTTTATTAACGGAAAAAGAAAAGAGTATTTTGAGTGCTTCATATGTCATGAATTGTTCGGATACTGAAATTGCTAAAAATAATAACGTATCACAGCAGGCCGTTTCAAAAACAAGAACTAGGGCATTAAAAAAACTTAGAGATTTTTTGGCGTAAAGTGGATTAATTATAGTACTGGATTATATAAAAGAACAGTACAGTCCAATCTGTTATGATCAATGGCATCAATCCTCAATACTCTCGGGAAAATAGAGCAAGTAATTCGTTATGTGAAGGGGAGAGAAGCAGTGAACTCTTTTATGAATCTAATTAAGAAAGCACAACAAAGAGACGCACGAGCAATAGCAACTATTATTGAAAAATTCAATCCCAAAATTCAAAAATCTCTTACACAGACAAAACCTCAAGATCGTAATGACTTAAGACAAGAAGTAAGCTTAAAATTAATTGAGGCAATCTATAGATATGACTTGAAATCAGTGCCTGGTTTTTGGGAATTTGTAAATAAAAAAAATGAAGAGGCAGATAATTAAGTCTGGTGCTGTAAGCCGGGAATGTCTTGAGTGGGATATCAAAACATATTGCAATTTAAGCGACCAGTCGCCTGGAATCTATCGGCGACTGGTTATTTGGTTTTGTTTGAATGCGAATTAAGTTAGTAAATAGTGCGATGTATATATCAAATCTTTCGTATTATGGCTTAGGATTAATTGACCAAGAGAGTATTAATATCACGAAAGAGAAGAGGAGTACAAAAATATTCAGTCCAATCCCCCACCATGCATACATTTTAGATCGCCTTGTAAATAGTGCTACCATTCCCAAAAAAATTCCTAGTACTGGTATGCTATATAGTGCTTGAGGAAGAAAAAAAGAAGAGAGAAATAAATAGTTAATATTCAATTCAACTAATGAAAAAATACCGCACAAGAAAGATATCATTCCTATTATGGGGTGTAAAAGGGTTCTCTTTTTATTTTTTAAGAATGCCAATTCCATAACTCTACCTCCTCAACTTTTATTGTGCGCACCATTTTATTACTTTTAAGTTTTTTTAGTTCTTCAGATGGCCCAGTAACGACGACTCCATAGGTGAGGATTCCATTTTTCTTTATATAATCCAAACGTTTAGAGAAAGATGTATTCTGGTAGTATGGAAAAGTAGATATTAGCTTTTGTCGCTGAGCCAACTGTTCAACAATTTTAAGAAATATAGGTTCAATTCCTTGTTTAGCAACCTCAGCCTCGAAAAACGGAGAAAATAAATTGGCATCAGAATGCGTAGGGTACCCCAAAGGAATTATTTGTTCACTATTTTGTGAGTTCTCCACTCCTGAGTTTACTGCAAGCCACAGAGTATCAATACTTTTGGGGAGCTTATGTTCCACTTCTTGGGGAGAATACAAATCATCGAAAGAAATGTACAATTCGGCGACAGACCCAGAAGGCAAACCGTTTAAAACCTCCCACTCCTTATTTTTATCAAGATTCAGGTTGTTACTTGGGAAAATGAAATGATTCTTATTTGACTCAGATACAGGTATACTTGTGTTAGATTGCCGTTCCACGGCAGAAAATTGTTTCATTGTGTAATGCACTTTGATTGCCTCAGAATTAAGACTTTGCTTCCCAACACGTTTTAAAGTGTTAAAATTCGCGTCCATAGAAAAAAAACCGATTCTAGCATCAAACCCTTCTTCTAACATTGTATTAGGTTCAGTTACGTAGATTAAATTCCTAGTGGTGTCTAACAAGTCGTTAGCTCGGTTCTCTGTTCCGTAATATAAATAGGAACAAAGTGTTAGAACAGGTACAATTAAAAGTAAAATGGTTAGAACAATGAGGATTGTACTTATCTTTGCTTGGTATTTTGCTAATTTAATAATTCCTTTTGAAGCTTTTTCTTCAAAGTGTAAAGTGGTCCCGAAATCTAAATTAGCTTTTTTAAACAACTCATTGTATTCATTATTAGTCGCCTCTTGATCTTCTTTAGATGTTAAATTACTATTATTACTTTTTTTATCGAGAAATTGTTCGTTATCGTTATCCTTCTTCATGTAGTATGCCCCTCTTTTCAAGAATCGTTTTTAACTTTTTCCTCCCACGATAAATATGACTTTTTAAAGTGTTAAGATTTAACCCCAGCACTTCAGCTGCTTCGTGCATTTTGAATTGATGTAAATCACATAAAAGGATGGCTTGGGATTCTTTTTCGGGTAGAGTATGAATTGATTGTATTAACTGGCTTAATTGATCACGCTCTATGAACTGATTTTCCGGAGTATTGTTATCCAGTAATTCTAGTCCCTTAATTTCTTCAATAAGTGCATTTTTTTTGTTTTTTCGTCGTGTGAAATCAATAAATGCATGGTATCCAACTTTAAACAACCAAGCCTTAATATTTTCAATTTCATTATCCTCAAGATGTAAAAAGGCTCTAAAGAAAGTTTCTTGGACTAGTTCCTCTGCAACGAAATGATTACAGGAGAGGGAAAGCAGGTATCTATACAAGTCGTTAAAGTAGCTGGAGTAAAGAGTTTCTAGGTTCATTCTTTCCTCCTTTCACTACAACCACGAATGAAGACAGGAAAAAGTTGCAATAAATAATAATTTACTGATGAATTTTAAATTTATTTACATGCCGATTATTGTGGCGGTCCCAAAGAAGTAAATATTCAGCTTATGGTCTGATCATGTGAAATATAGTTACCAAAATACATTCGTGCAGATGAATCTCAATTTATTAACTCCTTCATCATAGCACAACCGAAATAGCTCAATTTGAATTCCTTAAACGGTAAGAGTGAAGAAAGATAACAATGATTAAATGACGGATTGTAGAGCCAGTGCAACAGCTCCTCTGTAAATCGTTCGTGAGTGATTTTCCAGTCCAGACATTTTCGGGGAGGTGGTTGATGAGGAAGAACATGCTCCAGCACTTTTATCGCGGTTTACAGACGCATCTTCAGTTTGATGAAGGTAGCTAAACAGTTTTTGCTTTCCCCACGACTGGGTTTACCGAATCCAGTTCCAGAACGAAAGGCTCCCAAGAGGATACTTCTTTGACGCGCTCTTGAATTGACTTCCTACCGCAAACTTCCCACGTTTCTCTGCCGGTGGTTTCCGTTTAGACACGGGGAATGGAGAACACAATCAAACTTAGTTGAGGTGTGTCCAATGAGTAAAAAAGTTAGTTTTTAAGTCCTCCGACTGATAATTGTTCAAGGTAAAGAAAAACGGATTGTTCAAGTAGCGAGAGAACAGGGAGTCTCGCGACAAGCTGTAAGGAAATCTTTTTAAAAAATTGCAAAGATCAGCTGAGGCTCAAAATAAATAGTAAGGAAAGGTACCTGCTCTTATTCTGCTTAAGGCTACATGTTCCTAATCAGTACAAACATATTTATCATAAGGCGTCTTAATATTATCGTTTTCAAATAGTAGAGGCCTATAGAACAGTTTCTTGTTCTGCTTCTTCTGAAAAAGAAATTACCCTTTCTATATGGAAATATCCCCTTCAAGTTTACTCTTTCCTCATGTGACATAAGGTTTTTTTGAGTGTCTACTTGAAAGGGATAGTACTATATTAAGAAGTGGAGATATTTATACATTTTAAGTATTATCTATTAGCATCCTTCGAAATAAATGATAATGGCATTAGCTATAATATAATATTGAGTTCTATATCTGCGAGCGCAGTTCTCGAGAATCCCATCGCACTCGCAGTTACCTTCGCCGAAATTTGCCCAGCAACGATCGTGTGCTACGCAACATTCATCTAATTCGTTAATGGGGGCGCCCCCACCTCTAGCCATATTGTATCCACAGTTTTTACCACAATGCTGATAACCACCAGGAGCACAAAACTCCGTAGGATCCCAAGCAGTAGTAATTTTATTGTTAGTTTCTCCGGGGGTGTATGTCTCGTCATGAAAAGGTGGAGTTTCCACCTCTACGTCTAGATCAACTCCATCATAAGGTGAATTAGTGACGTGAGTTCTTCCTTTTTTCACATCTAATTGTTTCAATTCGTTCCCCTCTAAAATATCTACACCAAGGGAGTAAGTAACTTCTGTACTGTCAATTTCATTATAACCAAAGGCATGAAATACAAGTTTCTTATCTTCACTAATGAAATAAATCATTTTTCCTACATTTAATTTTTTGTTTGTTGTATATAAGTCACTCACAAAAGTAGCTTTGATTTTTAGGTTTTCAAGAGAAAATTTCGAATACTCTGTATCAATTAATTTTGAAATTTTCTTATAATCAGGGCTATTTGTAAGCTCAGTTAAAAAATCGGTTGTTTCGATTATTGTCATAGGTCGACCATTAATTATATTCATCATAACTATATACACTCCTCTAAAATTGAAATATAAAGGCGGATAACGCACAAATCTTATCAAAAGCTAATCATTAAGGTGAACAGCCACATGAATAAAAGACCGGATTGTTCTTAAATACACCGCGATATGTTGCTGGGCAGTCAGGTCCGAAGCCACAGCATTTAGGCAGTTGGTAACAGCCAATTTCCGCTTGAATCTGCACTTGCTCTTGCTGGGAAGCATTTGTCTGAGTAGTTTTCTTCTCATTCATAATTTAATTTCTCCTTTCGATTTAATTTGTTACAACTATAAAAGTGAGTTATGTACTAGATATAACAACCCAATATTTATAAGTTTATCGTTTTCCTCCCCCTTTTATTAAAGCTGCATACATGAAATGCCCATATTGATGTTAGACTAAAAAGTGGACACCGAGAGACGAGAAGCGAGAATAAAACCAAATTCATTCGAGGTGCCAAAAGAGCAGTGAGCGAAAGAAGCGAAGAAGTCAGGTCGAGCAGAAAATTAGGCAGCTGTTCCTTCAATCTAGGATCGTGAAGAATACCAAGCGACAACGAATTCCAAATATCAGATACCCGTCCATGAAAAACACCTGAACCAGCAGTTTTCTGCTCAAACGCCAAGGGAAGTATGGATGAAGAATGGTTTTACCTGCCCAGCGTCATGGATCCTGTATACCCGACAGGTTGTGGGCTTCCAAATGGGATCTTGATGACAAAGGAACCGGTCCTTTCAGCATTGGAGCGTGCTTACCAGGCTCACCGTCCTGCCAGTGAAGTTCTGCACCATTCGGATCGGACAGTCAGTATGCGGCTCAGGAACACCAGAAAAAGCTTGTGGATTACGGCATGAAAGGCAGCATGAGCCGAAAAAGGAATTGTTATGACAATGTCTGCGTTGAATCGTTTCACAGCATTTTGAAAGAGGAACTCGTGTATTTGGAGCATTTCAAAACTAGAGAGGAATATATAAGTTTTACTTGGAGTTCTACTGCTTGAGGGAGGGAGTTCCTAATAAGTAATGACGCTTTTTCTTGGAAGCCACTAGTGTTCTAACGTCTTACGTCCGGAGTGTATAACTTGAACTTAAAACATGCCTAGAGGCTTTTGAAAATCGAGTAATTACAGACTTAGAGTAGTTGTGAGAAACATACTTTCATAAGACCATTTTACAGAAATTTTGCGGTGATGAGAGCAACTCATGAACTGATTCTTTTGTATGATTGTAATTATAGCTATATTTCGTACTATCAGGTCATGAGTCGTTTTTTTTTAGCAAGGCGATAAGTTTTTAATTTTAGATCAACTTATCCAAAGCTCTTTAACAAATTCAGCATTCCGTTTCCTTCTATAGCTGGATTTCCAAAGAGCAGCGAACTGCTTTTAATTAATTGAGCATAAATTTCTGGTTCAGTAAGATCCCTTTTGAATAGGATTCTGCCTTCTTCGATGATCAATGCTAATGCACCAGCAACGAAAGGGACTGCCATAGATGTACCACTAAAAGAGGCATATTTATTATTAAGGAATGTGGAATATATGTCTTCACCCGGAGCGACAATGTCAAGTTGCTCGTTTTTGTTAGAAAATTTTGAAATTAATTTTGTTGCTCCGATAGACCCAACTTCTATCACTTCATTGTAAGCACCGGGATATCTATATTCCCGATCACTCTCCCCGTTTCCATCATTTCCGGAAGCAGCGACTATAGACAAGCCGTGTTCCACTGCATAGCGGATAGCATCATGCAGAAGAGGATTGTCCTTTATGGTACCCAAAGACATTGCCATAATGTTAACTCTTTCTCCGTTGGGCCCTCTCCATAATATTGCGTAGTAAATAGCCTCAATTAAATTATTAATATCTCCATCTCCGTCATTGGTTAACGTTTTTAAAATGAGAATGCTGGCTCGTGGGGCAACTCCGATGTTAACTTTTTTATTGTTAGCTGCAATAATTCCTGCAACATGAGTCCCATGTCCATTGCCATCCTGATAGTTATGCGGATCATTGTCATAGTTTGAAGTGAAATTTCTCCCACCAATGATGTTGTTTTGTAGATCTTCGTGCTTCATATCTATTCCGGTATCCAACACAGCAATGACAACATTAGATCCAAAAATATTCCGCTTCCAAAACTGTTCAGCATGAATTATTTCTAAACCCTTGTTTTCTTTGTTTGTAGCAGTTTTAATATTATAGTTTGGTAATCCTATCGATTGTATTTTCACTCTATCTCACATCCATTCTCTTTTGTTAATTAAGAAAGTGTCAGTGATATTAAAAAATACAACTAAAGTTTTAAAATTAAAAGTCGGTCATTCAAGGAACGTGTAACAGAAGCTCTGACATTGAGGCATGCATTACATTCACCCCCAGAACACATGTGCTCATTGATAAAACTCAAAGTCAAATAGTCGATGTCCCGTAAGGGTAACTGCTATGATAATGCTCAATGGATACAAAAAAAGATGACTCCTGATGAAAGCCATCTTTTTGAAATCTGAAGAGTCTTGGTAAAAAACCAGTCGCCCATATATGAGATTCAGTTCAGGTAAAACACGGCCTATTTCCAACAGCTAATCACTTTTTATCTGATACTTCTAAATCGGATGCTGCCAAGGAGTGGGGATGTTATCAGTATCTTTAAGTTATCATTGTTCTATAAAATTTTAATTTCCATGGAAGCCGAGACAGCCTGCTTAATAAATAGGGCGATCCTTCTGGTCGGCAATGCCGCTTTTACGGTAGAAATACGTATTGATCCGATCCCGCCATTCTTTGGCATGCTCAGCCTGATGCTCCAGCCGCTCCAACACCTGTTCATACATGGTATCATTCAGCTGCCCTCGTAGACTAACCCATGTGTCTCGAAGATGGGCCGCACGTTCTGCACCTTCAAAATGGGTATCATAAATGTGCTGTATGATAGTTTGGCCGGAATGGAGCAAGTGTGTATAAGGAACATGGTGAAAGAATAAGAGCAGCTCATCCGGACAGGTGTCCGTAGATTCATAGATATCGGCATGGGGAGCAAAATATTGTCCTGCATAGCCGGTCCCGGTTGCGGTCGTGCGATCTACTCCAATCCCTCGGCAATCAGCAAAATGGTAGGTTCCCCACTTGGAATATTCGTACCCGTCTACATCCGGCCCATAGTGGTGATCGGGACTGACCATCCAGCCGACCCCCAGAGGGGCGGTGTAGGATTCGTAGATATTCCATGAATCGAGCAGCATCTGCTTAATGGTAGAAATTAAATCTGTGTCGCCTTCGCTATTCCCTTGTCTGCCAAACGTCAGCCGAACCCACTCATCAGCGATTTCCTCCGCAGACAGCTCCGGGTCCCATGCCAGTCGACCATAGCCATAAAGATTGGACTGGGCGAGCAAATGTCCGGTCCAATTGGTGTCTGCACCAATATTGGATACAGCGGCTATTCCATAGTTGGTAGGTTTGGGAGAATGCAGGGCGCCACTCACAATACGCTTGATGGTGGAGCCTTTTCCTTGGGCGTAAGTATCAAAATCCAATACTTCCTTCCATTGCGGAACAAGGTAACATAGATGCTTCTGTTGGCCGGTGTACTCTTGCGCAATCTGAAATTCCAGTAGCACCTGAGTGGCTTCCAGCCCACCGAACAGGGGGGAGACAGGCTCCCGCACCTGAAAATCCAGGGGACCATTTTTGATCTGTAAAATGACATTTTCCCGAAACAGCCCATCCAGTGGTTTAAAATGGTCAAAGGCTGCGCGAGCTCGATCCGTCTTGCGATCGCGCCAGTCCTGCTTGCAATTGTAGACAAAGCAGCGCCAAATCACACGTCCGCCATAGGGCTGCAACGCATCTGCCAGCATATTGGCTCCATCGGCGTGATGGCGCCCGTAGCTGAACGGTCCGGGCCGATTTTCGGAATCGGCTTTGACCACAAAACCACCCAGATCAGGAACGGCGGCGTAAACTTCCTGGGCTTTGGTCTGCCACCATTCAGCTACAGCTGGTTCCAAGGGATCGGCTGTAGTTAACCCGCCGAGCTGAATAGGACTGGCATAGTTAATGCTCAAGTAGATCTGTATGCCATAGGCGCGGAATACCGCAGCTACTTTGGCCACATCCGGTAGGAATTTATCTGTAATCAGCTCGGTTTCTACCTGATGGACATTCACATTGTTAATGGATAGCGCTTGAATGCCTACAGAAGCGAGTAGACGGGCATAGTCTCGCAGGCGCTCCATATTTGCAGTAAAGGCATTATTGTCGTAGAAAATGGACCCACCCGCATACCCGCGTTCAATACTACCATCCATGTTATCCCAGTGGTTGATCATACGGATGGGATTAGCTGGATTAGACAATAGGTCTAGAAGGGGAGCGTGCAATGATTCCTCGGCGGCGGGTTTCAGTTTGCCGTCTAATCCTCCTTGAAGGTAGCGCAGCAGATGAAAGACTCCATACAATACGCCTTTGGAGGTCTGCCCCGCGACTATAACGTACGGTCCTTTGAACTCATCGTTACTGTGCAAAGCTGAATATGCCGGATCTGGCATCTCTAGCCCGCGAATTCGGTAGCCTTCCGCGCCCACTTCTGCCTGTTCCGTCGCACTGAATCGTTCTGCGACCAAAGGATGCGTTGGGAACGTACCCAGCGCAATGAATGGCGCATTTACAGGAACGGTACTGATTTTCGGCTGCTGTCCAAACATGGAGGTCAATCCGTGCTGAAGCTCACTCGCAGCCGATTGAAGCACTTCATCTGTCTCATGGACCACGATGACCCTGCACCAGGCGGGCAGCTTTTGTACCTTACTATTGCGGCTGTAATGCAGCCAAGCCGCATAGCCGCTTTCTTTTGGCATATCCATAAGCTTGCTCATATTGGAGCCTCCTTTTGGGCAGGTGAAGATGATCCTCAGACATGCTGTTTCTGATCCTGACTCATATGCTCTGGGAGAGTCAGACGGTTGCCGTTGCCTTCATACAGCCACAAAATAGCGGTAACTCCGCGCGGATAATATTTACTGCCGTGGGCAATGCCGGAGAGTATCTGATCGCTCCAGCACCAATAGGATTCTTCAGGGTGAAGGAGCCATGAGACGTGGGCAGCGTCTGCGGCCTGCCCAGCTTCTTCCCAAGGCAGTTCCAGCAGCTCGCGGGCAATAAACTGTGACAGATAGATTTTGCTCAGCCAGGAGTTGTTACTGGTCGAGGACAGCTTCCAGCCTCCGTCTTCAAACAGACAAACTCCCGGTACCAGCACAGTTTCCAAATGACGCCGCAGTGCTTGGATATATCCACCGAACCGTCCATCAGACTTAAGCGCAGCCTCACATCCTGTAAAGTAAGGAAAGATCAGCCCCTCAATGGCAGGAATAATCTGCGAGTCATTACCTTCCTGAATAACTGCTGGAATATAGCCCTTGTCTGTCATATGTGCTGTGATCGCTGCTGCGCATTTGTCTGCCTGTAAGCCAGCCTCCTGTGAAAGGGAGTTAAGCCCTTTTGAGGCAAATATCTTTTCCAGAGCAACATATACCGCCCAGCATTTGCTGCCCAGATAGATGTTGTTGCGGGACTGACCCAGAGATACGTCCAGACTGTCGTAGGTCGTAATTTCCGCGCCTCCCCGGGTTCTAGAGCTGTCCAAGCCCATCAAGCCGTTTCGTTGTGCCGGGTCGGGGTGATCCCGTCGTAGCATGCTTTCGAAGCAGTCACACAAAACAGGTAGCATACGTGTCGTAAATGACTGATCCTGTGTCTGCTCGATATATACCGTGACGCAGCAAAGCCAGTTCACCAGTTCCTCGTGGCTCATGTAAGAGAAGCAGTCGTCAATCCCTGCCAGCTCATAACAGGAGTATCCCTGCCGGGAGAACACGTTGGCTACGCCCATATCATGGGTAAACGTGATACCACCGGGATAGGTCTGTTCCTCTCCCGGAAAGCGTACCTCATCCCGATAGCTGTACCTTTGGACAAACCACTCCAGCTCGTTGCGTACCGTCCATGGATTCAAAATCAATTCATAATAAAGCTGATCCGCCGTCAGATCGAGGGTATTCATCATCCGATACTCGCCTTCGTTCACAATCCAGATCGGTTCTCCGTCCGCTTGGTGACTCAGCAGTTGAGTACTGCCGTAGTAGCTGTGGATCGCCTGAGCGAGCATAAATTTCTGGTCCGGGCTCAGGTCTGCCGACTCCATCCAGCGATTAGCCTGAACACAGGCTGCAGTCAGGTCTGTAAAATGCTTCAACGCATAGTTTCCCACGTCCTCAATATCCTTGAACAGCTGGGTATAGTAATACGACGCTTCGATGCCTGTTGTCACAATGCCGCCGCGATAGAAGCATATGGCGAAGGCATATGTGCGCTTCTCACCTGCGGGAACGTCCATCAGGAGCGCACCCGTCGTGCCCAGGCCAAAGGATAAATTCTCGGCCATGGTCTCCCCAAGCAGCTTCTCCATTGCAAATCCGCTGGCAGGTACTGCTTCGCTGCTGTTGGTCACAATGGCTGTACTGCGCCCTTGGCCGATGCCTGTGAGTCTTTCCTCCAATGGGGTAGAATCCGTAGTGTCCCTGCGCGGATCTTCTCCTATAATGCGTATGCCGCTATACGGATCACTGCCCTGATAGCCGAAAAAAGCTCTTCGCGCTGCAGTCCCCTGCGTGTTATCGACGGTTAGCTCGGCGAATACCGCCGGAACCAACGCTGCTCGCAGTTCATCCATACCTGCAATTCCCGGCTCGGGTACCGGGCGAACAGGAGAGTACAGCCGGAACGTCAAATCGCCGGCCTGCCATGTATCCGTTCCTACTTTTAGCTCACGGGTAATGTCGGAATCAGCAAAGGCCATAAGCTGCGGTTCCGTTCGTTTACCCTTTTTCTCCACGTCGTAGCGGGCACTTTCATCCTGTGTGGATGCAAAGAAGGGAAGCGCCTCGTATGATTCGCCATCTCTGGATTGCAGCCCGATATATACATTTTCGTCGGCAGGCTTGCCCAGCTCCAAACCAAGTCCGCCGCGATTACCCTTAAACCCAAGTGTAAAGCTGGAAAAAGAACCGATAGGTGCATGCTGTGTGTTATAAAATATATTTTTCGACATATAATGAAACCCCTTTCATGATAAAGTTCAACTTTGATTAACTTCACTTAGAGCCTAGCATGTCATGTGGTGGGGAACCATTGTCAAATCGCTCAACTATTTATCCAAATCGCGCTGAAAGCGATATACTGGGGTATATCCATGTAAGTAAGCCAGGAGGGAAAACATGTCGTCACCACGTTTACCGAAGCGTCCCCATCATCCGGACCTTACAGCTGCCGGAGAGGAATTCTTTTTTCCCGATGTGCGGACCACAGTCAATCTGTTTGCCATTCATACACGAAGTGTGGGAAGAGACTGGAGCTATCCGCCACACGAGCATCCTCAATATGAAATTAACATCGTGCTTGCGGGAGAACAGATCATGGTTGTGGATGGTCGTAGCTATACCCAGCGACAGGGTGATCTGGTGCTGCTGCGTCCGGGGATTGTTCACTCCAGTCATAGTAACGGAGAGGGATTTACGTATTTTTGCATGCATTTCGACATTGATGATAAGCTGTTTCTCTCGCTGCTGAGTCGTCTGGAACAGGTGCTGTTTCCAGCTGAAGGCACAGTGGCAGGGCAGATGGGACCAGCGCTGGGCAAGTTGCTCGATCTTTCAACGCCGGAAGACATAGGAATTGGTAGTGATTCGGTGGCAAAGCGAATGCGGATTCAATCTGCTGTGTTTGAACTGTTCGCAACGTTGTGGGAGGCTGTATCCAGCGAAGCCGCTCATCTGCCGGGGCGTGGATATGTGCAGGCAGAGCTTGCCCATCAGATTGCCAGTCGTCTTCAGGGCAGAGTGAATCAGCCCTATGGGCAGGCTGGCTCGGTGGAAAAACAGGATGGGATCGAGGGGATTTCATCCGAGCTAGGTATTAGCGTATCCCATTGTAATCGTGTATTCCGTAGTGTTTTCGGCGTTTCTCCCCGTGTATATCTATCCGGGCTTGTGCTGCATGAGGCCAAGTTGCTGTTGGCTGATCCGCAATGGTCGGTGCAACAAATTGCCGATATGCTCGGCTATGGGGATATTGCGCATTTTAGCAGACAGTTCAAGCGCTGGTCGGGCCAATCGCCGACATCCTATCGCAAAAGCTCGGTGCAGGAAAGCCCATCTGAATAAAAATAAGTATTCCTTTAAAATAGTTATGATATGATCCCCATAGAGTAGCTGAGAATAATACGAATTTACATAATCAACATGCTTAATAATCAAATAGAGGAAGAGGTTCAGGCGTTTTTTGAAAAAGTCGGAGCATTCGACCATCTGTTTACCACCGGGGTGGGTATAATGAGGGAATCGCACATGCTGTGTTGTATCTGATGACGAACAAGTTTACCACCGGAAGCGTGCTGTTCCCAGATGGCGGTTATACGTTGATTCAATTCGCAACGAAGTGCAGATTTCATTCTGATCCAATCCGAAAGGCAGGAATAAATCATTAAACAAAAACCGGTTCAACCCCATACAAAGTATTGACCGGTTTTTTATGATAACAGGCTTGGCCCTCTTGCAACTCTTTAGTTTTGCACATCTAACCTTTTATATTTTCGAAAAATACGTGGATAAATTACTTTAGTCCCGATACATACCATCGCCAGCATGGCGAACAGTAAACCGCTCCACAGCGTTCCTTGGATGCCCGCTCTGGCAATAAACCATCCCCCTGCCAGCGAGCCCAGCGAAACCCCTAGGTTAATAAACGAGATATAAAGACTGTTGGCAAACGCGGGAGCTTCTTTGGCCTCATCAATCACCCAAATCTGGGCGACAATCAGTCCGCTGGTATGAACGGCCCCCCACACGATAGTGATGAAGAGCGTAGGGATGAATGAAGAACTGATCCCGTACAACAGCAAATAGGTGCTCCCCAAGGCTACGGGATGAAAAAGAGCGGTGCGAACCTTATGCAAGCCCATGAGCTTGCCAGCCAATAGATTGCCGAGCATTCCGCCGATGCCGAAAATAATAAGCAGAAAACTGATAACATTGCTGCTCATCCCTGTATTTTGCCCCAAATATTCGGCAGAATAGCTATACACCGAGAACATGGCTGCAAAAATAAAAGTAGCCGCCCCGATATTGAGCCACAGCGATAGTTTACGCAAAATGCCAAGCTGCTTCCGATAGGAGAACTTTTCGGCTTGTGGTGTATCCGGCAGCATAAGCAAAATACCGATCCCTGCAATCCCATTCGCTACCGCAGTAAACCAGAAGGAGGCCTCGTATGAAATTTGATTGGCGATATAGGCCGTAATCGGAATACCGAGCACCATTCCCATGCTCGTGCCGAGAAAGGCTTTGGCAGAAGCTTGCGTTGCTTTTTCCGGAGGATACAACGCAGTGGCGGCGACAAAGGCAAGCGAGAAATACACCGGGTGAAACAGAGCCGGAATGATACGTAAAATCACTAGTAGATAAAAGTTGGATGTATAGGCTGACAGCAAGCTTGTTACGGCAAAAACAAACAACGACATTGTCATGATTCGCTTGCGGTTAAACCTGGACATCAATAGCACCATGAAGGGACCGAACAGCGCGATGATCAATGCAAATGAACTGACAAGAAACCCAGCCTGAGCTGCCGTAATATGAAAACGTTCAATGATGACCGGCAAAATACCAACCACACCGAACTCAATCGTGTATACACCGAATAGGCCAAGCGCAATGAAAAGCAGGGGCTTACTATATTTCATTAGTTTCATTCCCTCTCCATGTCCTCCTACTTTACGTCCTTGATTTTGCATGCTAATATTCCATTAAATCATAAAATAATAAGGAGATATTCGAGATAATACATAATAATAATTGTGTTTTTGCAATATTACCTTCGACTTAAGGAGATGGATTTGATGGATCAAGTGGATCATAAAATTTTGTTGTGTCTACAAAACCAGGCGCGTATCTCCATGACCGAGCTGGGAAAGGAGGTTGGTCTTTCCCAGCCTGCCGTAACAGAAAGAGTGCGGCGCATGGAGGATAAGGGTATTATCACCGGGTACCGTGCCATAGTTTCACATGAGAAAGTTGGAAAACCGATCATGGCTCACGTGCTCGTGCACACGAATCAATGCAATTCATTTGTTGAGTTTTGCCAATCTGCACCTGAAGTCATTGAATGCCATAGAATCAGCGGCGAGCAAAATTACTTACTGAAAGTCATGGTTGAGTCTATGCTCAAGTTGGAGCAGTTCGGGGATGAGTGTGGAAAGCACGGGCACTCTACCACGTTAATTGTCCTGTCCTCGCCTGTAGACCATAAACATGTAACCCCTACTTTATTAGACCCTATTTGAGCTACCGTAAATGGCTTGGCAAAGCTCGGTTGTAAACGGACCTGACATCCCTTCAAATGCTGTATTGGTAAAGGCGACCACACTGAGTCTTAGTGCAGGATCAACGAACCACGAATGACCATAAGCTCCTCCGAGACGCCACGTTCCGGGTGATTCTGCTGTTTCGCTTTCATCGGGATTTTGGAGTACGGTGAATCCTAATCCAAACCCCCGCCCCGGCCAGCCTGCCAAGGGAAGGTTCCCGGTCTGGATGGTGCCCATTTCGCGGACCCATTCCTCTGAAAGTAACGGATTGCCGCCGTTTCGCAGTGTTTCCAGCAGTCGCATGAAATCTTTTGCGCTGCCAATCATACCAGACCCACCAGAGTGGAAAGCCGTGGGATCAAAGGCTCGTGCAGGCTGAAAACGAAGTCCTGCGGTGCCTTCAAAAACCTGCGCAACCTCAAGCTCACGCATCCGCCGGGGTTCTGATATATCGTTGACATAGGGAGCTGCAAGCCGTCCGGCATCTGCGACCGCGAAACTGGTGTCGTGCATACCGAGAGGTTCGGTAACGAGCTTTTTAACAGCTGCATCAAGGGTTGTGCCACATACACGGCTAATGATAGCGCCGAGCACATCAGTAGCAATCGAATATCCCCATGCTTTACCCGGTGTATATAACAGAGGCACAGAAGCCAAACGTTGCAAGTTCTCTTCCAGCGTAAGATTTGAAAAATCCATACCATCTGATACGCCTGCACGATGATAGGGACCGCCGCCTTCTTCCTCTAAAAAGCCATAGGTCAACCCGGCAGTATGTGTCAGCAATTGGCGTACTGTAATAGAGGGCTGCTCACCGTTGATTAATCGGGGGCGAAAGTCGGGCAACCAGCGTTCAATAGATTCATCGAGCTTAATCAATCCTTGGGCTGCCAAAACCAAAGCCGCAGTAGATACAATCGGTTTGGATACAGAAGAAAGCCGAAATAAAGCATCCTCATGCATAGGACGTTGTTCTTCTCGATCAGCCAGCCCCGCCGCTCGGACATACACGGGCGAACCATCCATATATATCATGACGACTGTGCCGATCAGACGCTTTTCGGCAAGGGTTTGATCTATAACTGCACTTACACGTCCGTCCAGACCAGCTTGTATCGCAAAAACTCTATTATCCAAACTCATAAATATCTCATCCTCTCTATGATCCAGCGGTTACCGCTTGATGGAACTTAGTTTACAGGATGGGAAGAAGACATTACATAAGGTAACAAAGGAATTCAGTGAGTATTTTCGTTAAAATAAAATTATATTAAAGGCATGACCTTGGATTTAAATGAATGGGACTTTACAAGAAGTTATGCTGCGTTTTACAGCATCTTTTTAAGTTGAGATACACGCTATTGTGATACGCCAAGCCATTTTGCATAGTCATATTATCTGGCATTGGGATGTTGTCGGATGAGTTTCTTTAGAATTTCGAGTAATTTTTCAGCCGGCTGATTCTTTCTTTTGAGGGGTGTAAATCTCTGAAATACGTCAGGTTTTCAACTGCGTCACACAGCTTACAGGAGACACCCGTATACCTCCTTAAAGCCATAAATAATTCCTCATTCACAAAAAAATCTATCGAATCCCCGCTATTTATATTCATTTTCAATCGCATTTCTCAAGAAACAACGATCCGACCCAAAGTATCCAATGAACGCGTCATACCTGTGCTTTTCATGATCTACCTCCTTTTTCGTTCTTACCGTCAAGATCTGATAACTGCACTTCCTTCTTCGGATGGTCACTAAAGCAACAAAGTAGACCACTTTTTGTTTATATTGCTTGTTCTGGTTTGCTACGCGTAGCTGTATACGATGCCAAGGGAGAACATGTGAAAGCACTTTAACTTCTCCGTGCTAACACTGATTTAAGCCGGGTAAAGGAGCAAGACTCAGATACCCTTCATTGGATAGTTTGTTTCAACATTGGACGAAAATTGATACGTATGTGAATAGACTTATGTTTGGAGATGTTAGCGTCCTGCCTGGCTATGTAGAGTATATAGAAGGTAAAGAAGGAATTTTTGCTGAACTCTTAAACGTCATAGAAGCTGCCAATCGTTACTATATAGATGTAGATTATGTTTTAGAACGTTTTGAACCTCAAATTGCAACCTATCAGGAACCATCATCAGATGATACGTATACACAGCAAGTTTTAACTGAAACGTAAGTACAGTTTTACTATAAGCTGGCTAAGTACATGGTTTTACCTTTTTACGGAAAATAATTTTCTGATTACACTGGCTTTACTTTTTAAAGCCCGAACTATTCTCCCAACATGCTTCAAATTTATGGGATGATCGGTGATTTATAATTTAAGCTTCTGAGTTATTACCGCGCGCCAGCTTAAATGTTGGTCTTTTTTTATTTCACTTTGCCGAGTCTTGAATGCAAAAATAATAGATTCATATTTACTCATTCCATCCTAAAATAAGATTCATTAGGAGGGAGTTTGAAGACGTACGAAATGTTACATGTAACGGAACCAATTATGCCATATCGTCTATAAAATGCCTTAAACGAAATAAAAATATACTTGGAACTGTAAGTGAGTATGATGAATTGTTAGGTGAAGTTAGACAGAGTCTCTGTGAATTATGGTGGAGCGAAACTCTTTAAAATACTACCAAGTGGATCTCTCTACGGGAAACTAACCCTAAGTTTCCACGGCTAGTATAACACAGCTTTTGGGAAAACATGTTGAAATTTTCTGTAAGCAATTAGCGGCTTCTCGTAGAGGTGGTCAGGAAGCTTCATTCTATACAAATCATGCTATAGGCATTTCTAACAAAAGTGTCGCATTTCATTTTACAATTTGTATTGAAAAAAATTTAGGAGGAAATGGCATGTTGGGAATCGGTATAAAAGAGGAAAGCAATAACTTAGTTATTACTTGGCAGTTATCTAGGATAGAATTATCTCTTGGTGATATTGAAGATGTTTTTTTTGATAATACTTATGCAGGACAAGAGGAAAGTGCAATAAGAATTGGTACCCCTTATGCTACAACGGATAGAGTTGTAATTAAAACAAATTCAAAGACCTATATTTTGTTTACTACAAATGGTCAGAATATTCTTGAAAAAATACAGTCCTATCTTTGATGAGCTGTCCACAAAAATACAGCATGGTATACTGCAGTAGAGTGATAATTTATACTTTTATAGGACAGACATGATCTGCATTGTACCTCATTGCTCAAAATGAGCAATGAGGTATGTACATATATCTGCCAAGGGCATCGAACATTTAGAATCTAACTATATTTAAACTCTAGCGTAAAAGTTGGCTTGCTTGGTTGTCCTAGGAAGGATTTTGACTGTAACTGCTACTGGTTTTGGAGGGGAGGGAGAACCTTATAAACTTCCTGATAAAACCAAAGAGGTTGCTATCTCGACATTTTCGGAATATATAAATGTTTTATGAGCCTGACAAAGTAGACGACAATTTAGAAG
This sequence comes from Paenibacillus sp. 1182, assembly GCF_017833915.1. Classification (NCBI taxonomy): domain Bacteria; kingdom Bacillati; phylum Bacillota; class Bacilli; order Caryophanales; family Paenibacillaceae; genus Paenibacillus; species Paenibacillus sp. 1182. The sequence continues at coordinate 140,649 of NZ_JAFICR010000002.1, forward strand.
ATAATTTCAAGTGATTTTAATTTTTCAATTTTCTAATCAAACGGTCCAAAGCGTATCCAATGAGATACCAGAAAACTAGTGTAGTGAAGTAAACAATGGTTATGGGGATGTCTGCTTCTCGCACAAATCGAAATGATTCATTTCATTGCCTATACCTCCGCAATTGTATTTGTTGTAATAGACGAATAAAAAAGCTGAAGGTAGCATTTATACCAAATTTATTTATTAATATGTATTAAAAAGAACGATATTTCGATCCTATTTACTTATCACGATTTTTAGCCGTACGGTATTCGTGTGGTTTTGAGTGACGCTGGATTCTTTCAGACTTTTCGATTTGTGATATACTCTCGATATATGAATTGTATGGGAGGGTGATGGCTGAATGAATCGTACACACGACCTAGGCAAGCTAATCAAACTAACTGGAGATAGAGCAAAACTGGACGCTAAAGCAAATGGCACATATATCGTCTACAAAACGCCGGATGGTCATTTTGTTAAAGAGTACAGTAATGGTCAAGTCGAACGAATTAAAGAACAGGATATTTTATCATGAGTGAGCCGTTTGCTACTATGTTTGTATTCGCAGGAAACAACGGAAGTGGCAAGAGTACAATTCGTAATCTAATCGTTGATAAACTTGGTGTAAGTGTTAATATCGATCCAGATGCGTTAGCGCGAGGGATTGATCGTGAAAACCCTGATCGACACAAAGTATCGGCAGGAAAGGAAGCAATTAAGCTAGCGCGGGATTGTATAAGAAATAAACGAGATTTTACCGTAGAGACGACACTTGCTGGTGGCAATGTGATTCGACAAATGCGAGTGGCAAAAGAAAAGGGCTTTGAAGTTATTATGTTTTATGTGGGCCTTGGTGATTATCGTCTTAATATCGAGCGAGTTGCTGCACGAGTTCGAAATGGGGGTCACCACATTGATACCGCTGATATTATAAGACGGCATCAGACCTCGCTGGACAATCTTCTCTTACATCAAAAACTTATCGATCATTTAATTGTCATTGACAACAGTAGCTCAGATGGCGTGATTGTATTGGAATCAGATAGTGAAACGATGAAACATCATGCGGCGTTGTTACCGGATTGGGTTAAAATCATTGATAGTTACTTGCAAAATAAAAATGCTGATCAAGAATAAACCGATCACTGTATGACTCAGTGATCGGTTTACTCTATATTTACATCGTATTGTGTCCACAATGTCAATTCGATGTTGCACCTCAAAATAGAATTCGTTAGTAATAAACTGTTATTATTTTTCAACAGACTTTAGCAAGACGATGAACAGCATCCTGATCGTAGCGGCTTCTTCGGATTCTTTATCTCTACACTTTTTTCACTGGACGTAGCACTGCGTAGCCATATCGGTATCATGTCGACATTGATCATATTCTTCAGCGCTTTGAGACTCAAATTGCAGCATACCAAGAACCAGAACATACAAATTCATTAGCAGAGCAGCAAGTTTTACTCGAAGAAGCCGCACGATTCTGGTATAAGTTAGCTAAATATAACCTGTTTAAAGAAAGATACCTTTATGGCTTTAAATGCTTAACAGAAGCTTTGAAAAAATCTGGTATAATTAACCATGTACTACTTATATCTAATTGTGCAGGCTTATTTTTCCGTTTCAGTGAATACGCTGATCCTGAAACACAGGCCCAAATTAGTTCCGCTTATGAGGAGGTGTGGAAAAAAATGATCAAGAAGATGGCTTTAGTTTTGGCTACAATTAGTTTTTTACTGGTATTTGCCCTACCAGTTCCAACCGGAATCCCAAGCTCGAGCACAATCGAAGTACAAGGACACATCGGTACATTTTAATGAATACCAAATTGTTATCTCCGGCCAGCCCTTCAGCTGGCTTTTTTTATCTTTTGGCTAAAAAACGCATACAATGTATTTGTTTATTTTCTCCTAAAGTGAAAATAACTAGGAGGAAATGAAAATATGAACATAGATGAATCCTTAATTAAACAATTGGAAAGTGCCAGACAACGATTGCATGATCTTTACAAACAGTATGGCGGCTTCGGACATTCATGTGTTCTTGAGCAATCAATGATTTTGGACGAACTAATTAACCAGTACAATCGTATGTACCAGACTAAAGAGTTACATCACAATGTTCAGGCATCCCCCCAATCCTTTTTATGCAAAACTATTTCTCTTCCCACATAACGTTCATAATTATGCTATAAAATGCTTTGAATGATATATATATATATATATTTTCTCAAGTCATAAAATGTAAATAATTTGGTACGTGTACAAACATTGTAGTAGCAACTTCTACAACTCACAAAGCATGTTTGCTACGTTACCGAGCAGGGTAGAAACTACTGTGCAGGCAGAAGGGGTAGAGATTGACCCGGGGAAATGATACGATGTTTCGATCGGTCAAGGCACGACATTGATAACGGGCCAGAGCACGACATGTCTGATCCTTTTTGGCTTAGGAGTAGCTACTTCGTGGGTATCTGTTCATTATCCGTTCCTAATCCCATTCGTTCTATTTTTCAGCCTATCAAAATTTGAGAGACGGGTGTAAAGTAATACAACAGAGCTTTATTCAATTCATAACAAGAAATGAATATCTAATTGTGTTACTTGAATTTTGTCAAAATTGGCTCGGGGGGTTGCACCCACCGGGCTATTTGTGTCGTTGCCGTAATACTTTTTTATTTTTTTAGTGTCCTATTGAAAAAAATCTTTGGATTTATTAGGGATGGCAATAATTACCAGAGGTATTCCAACTTCTATAAAGAAATGTAAAGTAACAAATGATTATTCAATTAAATGTCATTTGTTTAATGTGTATGGCAAAAAGGAGAGTGGGGTATGTCATAAGAACAATATGAAACTGATGTATTTTTCATGAGAGGAAGAGTATCACACTACAAAAAAATTACAAAAATTTTACATGGTTGTAGTGTACATTTATTCCAGAAACGCGTAAGGTATATTTATGTAAAAAAAAGAGAGGATGGAAGATGAATGAAATTTAGCTTTAATGGTAAAATAAAAAAAACAATGTTAGTGATCCCTTTGCTTGCAATGACAGTCTTTCCGTGTCTTACGGGTGCGGAAGGCGTTTCGAATCAGGAATTAGCTAAGCCGGCTTCTGTCTCAGATGATACTTATAAGGCCACTGAAATTGGAAAGTATGGTGTTGAGCCCGAATTGCTAGACTCTAAAACTTTTATTGATCCCCATATCACCGGTACTGATAGAGCTATCATTTTAGATGTAATGAAAGACATACCTGCTGAAGAAAGAACCAATGTAGTATACATTCGAGATGATGGAGAGATTTTTGCAAACAAGCCTGAATTATTGAAGCAATGGTCAAATGCAGAGCAAATAGGAGAAAATTTATTTAAAACTAAAGAAGGACAAACTATCGCTGCTCCAAAGCAAACATGCGATCTTACACAATCTTTCTCAACTCAAAATGTTTCATGTGCTCCTTCTGATGGACCATATAGAAAGGTTCAATCAAATACCGGATACTCATGGTATTCTGGATATGTATATCTACCTTCTCAAAATAAAGGGCAAATGCATGATGAGAATAAACCTGGAGGAAATGGTGATACAGCCCACATTTATGCAGGTGGAATTGCAGCAAATGAGGTTGATGCGGGTTTTTTCCATCAGCCTACAAACGATAACTGGGCAATGTTCATAAGACAGAATGGCTATTCATATGGTCCACTCTTTGAATCGGGCCAAAATATATTTTTGAAATTTTATGTTCCATCGTCTGATAAAGTCGCTTTATATGCAGCGGGTTCCATTGTAGGTAGTTCTCAAAAAGATACCACTGTGGTAAGAGATGTTAGGGGTTGGAATACTAGTGGCTATAATCAATCTATTAAACGATCGACAACTATAGCGTCTAAAGTAGGTTCTCCACATTCTGGATCGTTTATTAACGGAGTTCACTGGTACAATTCTTATATTGGCACAAGCTCAACAAATAATTCTCCGTGGACTACATCGTCACAAACTGCAGGATACTGCAATGTACCGAGTTCGCAAGTTACAGCTTCATTTGTTAATCCTGGTGAAGAAACTGTAAATATTAGAGTTCCGTAAATGTTTGCAACAAAAAAAGACTTTGCTTCGTTATATAAACGGAGGGTAAAAAAATGAAACGAAAATATTTTTATAGAACGGCTGTATTATCTCTTGCAGTTCTTGTGAGTGCTATATTTGGAACCTCTTCTTATAACGCTAATGCAGCACCGATTAATCACTCTATTCATGTCAAAGGAACCTCTTTGCTCAAAGTGAATGATTATGATGTTTTGTACTGCACACCGATTGGTCCCTACGTTAATGAAGAAAAACGTCTCATGGTTCCGCTTCGTTCCGTTGCCGAGCTTCTTGGCGCAAAAGTTGATTATAACGGTAAACTTCAGGAAGCAAAAATCAGGTGGAGTTCAAATGAAATTGTGTTTCAAAAGGGAGCAAAAACATATAAACTGAACAATACTCCAGCACAGATGGACACTCAGCCCGAAGTGATTCAGGATGCCTTTGTCATTCCGCTTGGAGTATTGCTGAGAAGTATGGATATCCCGTTTGAGTACAGGAACAACAAAGTGATTTTAAAAAATCCGTCTTTTGACCAAAGCAAGATTTTTCAAAGAGTAATAGAACTGGACCAAGGAAGATTCATTCTTGACAATCCTTCTGCACTGGATATTCAAAATTTCAAGCTTGTGGAAGAGAAAAACTCAGCAGGCGAAACCAGAGGGAGTATTACGGTGAGTGGATTAAATCGGACAGGCTCTACGATTAGAGAAGGGAAAGAAGATTTGCACATCATTGGCTATTTTAATCAAACGGTGGATATGGATGCAGACTTCGCGTCTATAGATCTCCCGGATCGAAAACGTCCAAAAGTTAATCCGGAAGGCAGCGTGTCTCAAAGTCTGTCGTATCTCAAAATAAATGACCCTTTGCAGTATATACTAACTGCCGGAAGAACAATACAAACGAAGAATGAACGAAAATTGTAATTTAAATATAAATGGCATGGGTGCTGAACCTCATCGATCGTTTAATATGGCCATCCAGTGGCCAATAAACAGATCGGCGAGCAGCAGTTATCACGCTGGCTTGAAAGTAGCTCCTATAAAATCTGAAGGCTCCTTAAAATAGGGAGCCTTTTTCATTCTGCTGTCTACAGTAATTTTTTAAGTTGCGAAACACGCCCTTGCGATATACCAAGTTGTTTAGCATATTCTTTTTGGGAGGCGTTTGGATCTGATTCAATAAGCCTTCTAAGCTTATCAACCATTTGCGGTGCGGATTGATACATTCTTTTTTTAGTTTTCGGATAAACATGATTTGCAGCTGCTGGATAGGGAGAAGGTAATTTACTGGAACCTGGATGACTCTTCAGCTCGCGAATGCAGTTTACACACATAAATGAGTCTCTAAAGTAAGTTAAGCCCTCCAATGATCCGCACAGCATGCAAGCAACTCCAATATACTTACGAAGGCAAAGAATACCCGCCTCTTCATCAAGGAAGAATTCAATGGGATCGCCTATCTCGTAATTTAGCACACTCCGCATTTCTTTGGGAATGACAATACGACCTAGCGCATCTAAGGGACGTGTCATACCTGTACTTTTCAATGATTTCACTCCTTTTCACCTCTAATAATAGCAACTAATTCAAGATAATGGTATGAATTTACATAGTTGGGGAGCGTATGCGTATGTGACACCACCCGCAAAGTAGATGTTATTATATGGGGAATCTATTAGTTTTGACATTGGATTTAATTTGGGCGTATTGCTGTGCTCATGTGAGCCGACCAGCGCCGGGAAAATCGCTGGATTTTCCCGGCGCTGGTCCCGTGGTCAGAGACGCAGCCAAATGATTTTTCGACAGCCTGGAAGAGCATCCCTACGGATGCCCTTTTTTATTCATATAGCAGCACATATACCTCGTCATTGTGTCCGTAAAGGTATACCTTTACAAACACTCAAATTTAGTCCGAAAATTTGTTTGTAAAGGTAGCTATTTATAATTACAAACGTTTATAATTAACTTGCCACCTTTTTAAACACTTGGAGGACATTGATTTTGACTTCAGCTTCTTGCAAATGCTCCTTAACCATCTAACATCGAGGATGCGGACATGGTTATCCCGGAGTTCCAAGTGCGGCACGGCTAATCCGGCGCATCCACACATAGTCCCTTAACGTCATTCCTGTAAGAGAATGAAACTGTTTTGTACAGTAGTAAGGGGAGTAGCCTAACTGATTGGACATTCTCAACAACGAAGGTGCCGAAGTAAGATTATTATCAATCCAATCGATCATGAGCTGAACCATTTCGTTCCATTCGTACACGAGGTTTCCCTCCTTTCGACTCCATCTTAACAGCCGGAATGCAGGAATATTTGATTTGAGTTGCATGCACTCTTTTGTATCCATGAAGCTTTAACCAAGGGCTATGTTAGTCCCTGTTATCGTGTTCGCAATAAGTAGGATGACATGAGAAAAGAATCTGACGGATATATTTGTTCAGTTGTAATAAAGTATGTATGATTGGTTTATTACCCTGTTTATGTATATTGTAAGGTGCATGATCGGTTGACGAAAGTAACTTTCACACAAAAAGCCTATCTGCCGTTGTTCCGGCAGATAGGCTTTTATAACATAAACGTCCACTATACTTCATGTTTATATGCAGTCTGTGCCTCTACATTGCAATTGCACTGACCATATACTCCCTATTGTCAGTTATTTCTACGCTGACGGGCGCGGGCCTCGCCGCCTTTGCGGCCTGCTTCTTCCCTGCTCATTTTCCCGTCGCTATCACTTTGGTCTGAATTGCCACGGGCTTCGCCGCCCTTGCGTCCGATTTCTTGATAGAATTCCTTGTCATGGTTTTTGGAAGTGGCTTCGCCGCCTTTTTCACCAATTTCCTGGTAGAAGTCCTTGCCATGACTTTTGGAAGTGGCTTCGCCACCTTTTTCGCCAATCTCCTGATAAAATTCTTTGTCGTGATTTTTAGCAGTAGCTTCTCCACCTAAACGTCCTGCCTCTTCGCGACTCATTTTGCCATTTTGGTTGTTGTTAGCCATGTTCAATCACTCCTCATCGAATTTTAGTAAAGCGGGTACGTGTATCTATTAACCTTTGTGTCAGGAATTAAACATGTCTCTTTTATTTTACGAAATCACAGATAACTGGGGATATTCACCTGATTAGCGTTCCCATGTTTCTGTGTGCAGTTGTTGCTGGCGGTTAAATAATGCCGGATAAATGAACAGGCTGAGCAGCACGCTGGTCAAAATAGCAGAGGTCATGGTGGTAAATACGATGAGCAATTGCAAACGCACGGCGGCAATCGGATTGGCACCTGCGATGATTTGTCCGGTCATCATGCCGGGAAGCTGGACCAGCCCTAACGTTTTTTGCCCTTCAATGGTTGGAATCATACTGGAACGTATGCAATCCTTGAGTATAGGGAAGATGGCTTGTCTAGGCGTGCCGCCTAGCGCCAGAATGAGCATGATTTCAGGCTTGCGTAGCAGGACTTCCGACTTGAGACGGGACACCAGCAGGCTGGATAAAATCATGGAGCTGCCAATGATCATGCCGCTAATCGGAATCATGTACCGTGCTGTCGCCGGAATGATATGCAAGCCAATCAGGAACGCCTGCGTAACGATTTCCACACACAGCAGCGTCAGGAACGATTTCCACATGAGACCGGGGATAAATCGCCCTTTGCGCGCAACATTTTGTGAGGCTACGGTAATCATGAGCAGAATGAATAATACGATAAATCCGTAGCTTTGCATCCCAAAAATCAAATGCAATACATATCCAATCGCCAGCAGTTGAACCGACGCTCTGATCGTGGCGATGATCATGTCTCGGTCCAGACCGAGTTTGAAGGATTTGGACATGACGATAGCGATAAATACAAAACCGAGAGAGAGAATCAAGGCAACAATCGTCATACCCATTCTCCTGCTACAAACCTGCGGGTCTCACTAAGTTGTGGAGCATTAAAAAACGTCTCCGTATCCGCTTGTTCTATCAGTCTTCCGTCGATCATCAGCCATGTTTCGTGGCCTACCCTGCGGGCTTGTTCCATATGATGCGTAATCCAGATCATCGTTGTTCCTTCTTCTTTGTTCATTTGCAGCAGCAATTCCTCAACCTCTTTGACCGAGGCAGGGTCCAGTGCAGAAGTAATCTCATCTAGCAGTAAAATATCCGGGCGGTTCGCGAGTGTCCGCGCCAAGGCCAAGCGCTGTCTTTGTCCGCCGGACAGTTCCTGCGCCTTCTGCTCCAACAGGTCGCGAGTAAGTCCTACGCGTTCCAACAGGCCGGCAGGATCATCCAGCACCGTACCGTGCAGCCGTTCTACGGTTTGGAGATTGTATAGGACCGTTCCCTGAAGCATGGAGGCATCCTGAAAAACCAATGCTACTTTCCGTCTCAGTTCAGGGATCTCCCACTCCGATATAGGTTTGCCGAGGACACGGATGTCCCCTTCATCTGGTGTCATTAGGAGGTTGCACAGTGAAAGCAACGTGCTTTTACCAGACCCCGATGGACCGACCAACGTGGTGATTTTGCCGGGGGAGACTTTTGCTGTAATCCCGTTCAGAACAGCACGTTGCTGTCCAGACCCGGCGAAATATTTGATAATGTGATTGAATTCAATAGCTGGAAATGGATTGAGTTCCATAGATATAGCTAGCTCCTTTGTAGGGGATCGAGAAAGAGATCAGATCCGTTCTATGATCTTATTTTTTATTATATCAGTAATGCCCGCTATGCTCTTCTATAAAGGTTCGATGCAGGTTGGCTGTTGTAAACGGCATTTTCTTTGTATAAACTAACAGGATTAGTTAAAATAGAATCTGGATCGACTCAGTATATGTATAAGGAACCGGATTACATAGAAATTAGATGGAAGGAGGCAGGATGATGTCGCCTAGAAACGGAGTAAAACTGCAAGATATCCTGCGGGCTGCCGAGGACATTGCCAATGAACAAGGGATGGGGGATGTCACGCTCACCACGCTGGCGCAAAAGCTGCACATTCGCCCTCCGTCCTTGTATAACCACGTGAACGGATTGAACGGACTGCGCCAAGTACTGGCATTGCACAGCCTCGAACAGTTGGAGGAAGCTTTGATGAGCGCAGCGGTTGGTAGAGCGGGCGAAGATGCGCTGACCGCTATGGGGAAGGCGTATATGCGGTATGCTCGCGAGCGACCCGGTTTGTATGAAGCGATGCTGTATGCAACTGATCGAAATGATACCGAAATGAGGCAGGCTGCGGATCGCGTGGCCGAGCTGGTCATTGCCGTCCTGTCCAGTGGTTATGGCTTTAAGGAAGAAGATTGCATTCATGCAGCGAGGGGATTCCGTAGCCTGCTTCATGGATTTGCCTCGCTTGAACAAAAGGGCGGGTTTGGTTTGCCTGTGGAGGTGGACTGGAGCATAGAGGTGATGATGGCTACCTTTTTGGCAGGTCTGCGTGTGCAGCAAGAACGAGATGGTGAGCTGACCAAAGAAGTCTGATTTCAACCTGATGCAGCTAACATGATTGCGTCGCAGACCCGAAGGGTAAAATACATCTGTATAATGTAGATGAGAGACTCTGAATACAGGGGGGATATGAGTGAACGTACTGGTGATTGGCGCAAATGGAAAAGTAGGCAGACATCTTGTTCGTCTACTGGGGCAAAATAAATCGCATCGTGTAAAGGCGTTGATTCGCCATTCGGATCAGGCTGAAGCGCTTGAACGTTTGGGAGCAGAAACGGTGGTAGCTGACCTCGAAGGGACGGTTGGTGAAATTGCCGCAGCTATAAAAGGTAGCGATGCTATCGTATTCACGGCAGGCTCCGGTGGAAAAACAGGAGCGGATAAAACGCTGCTCATCGACCTGGATGGAGCAGTCAAGGCGATGGAAGCCGCCGAACAAGCAGGTATCCAACGCTTCGTTATGGTCAGCGCCCTACATGCGGAGAAACGGGAGCAGTGGCCCGAATCCATTAAACCGTATTATGTGGCGAAGCATTACGCTGACCGCCTGTTAGAAGCGAGCAACCTGGACTACACGATTCTTCGTCCGGGTGGCCTGACGGATGATGTGGGCACCGGCAAAGTTGCTACTGGTGAGGATCGCACCAGCCACACCATTTCTCGTGAAGATGTGGCGGCAGCGGTCATAGCAGTGCTGGAGGAACAGCAGACGTATCATCGTTCAATTAATTTGGTGTCTGGCAGTACACCTATTGCTGAGGCAATCCGGCTGTAATTACGGTGAAGTTGTTGGATCCATTTCTTTTGAGAATGTTTCTTCAAAGCTATGCTTTTTCTCGTATAAGTTGTACCAAGTTTCTGCAATGATATCTGGATCTCCTGACATCACGATATCACCATTCCCAAGACTGGGCAAAGGGAGCGTGCAGGAAGATTCGTATCTGAAGTTAATTCTTGTGCTTTGAGAGGCATCCACGGAGGCAGAGTTCCGGGGATGCTTTTTTGCTGTTTTTCTCCGTATGATCGTCCCCGTAGTAGTCCCAAGCTCCAACTCCGGCTGAATAGCAGCAAAAATGTTTGCTTAAAACTAATTATATTAATTATAATACTAATATAATTAGTTTGTGATGAAGACAAGGAGATGAGCTGAAATGCGTATTGTTCAGGTACAGCATCTGTATCAATTGACGTTTATGCCCCGGCTGTTCCCGGTGAACTGTTATTTGGTGGAGGAGAAAGAGGGGCTCACCTTAGTAGATGCCGGATTGCCATACAGTACCCGTGGTATAGAGCAGGCTGCGGCGCGGATCGGGCAGCCGATTATTCGAATTGTACTTACCCATGCCCATGGGGATCATGTGGGTGCGTTGGATAAGCTGAAGGCAAGGTATCCTGACGCGCAAGTATTCATTTCAAGGCGGGACGCACCGCTGCTACAGGGCGATGTATCGTTGGAGGCAGGGGAACCGGATACTCCAATTCGGGGCGATGTACCGAAGCATATCCTTACCCAGCCTGACGTTTTACTGGAGGATGGGGATCATGTAGGTTCGCTGTTGGCGATCAGCGCACCAGGACATACGCCGGGTTCGATGGCATTTTTGGATACTCGTACCCGAGCGTTAATTGCAGGCGACGCCATTCAGACCCGAGGAGGTATAGCGGTATCGGGAAGGCTTAAACCGCTGTTTCCTTTTCCGGCACTGGCTACCTGGAACAAGGAAATTTCGCTGAAAAGCGCCAAAAAGCTGGCGAGTTTCGATCCATCTTTATTAGCTGTCGGTCACGGCAACATGCTGAAGCATCCACAATCTCAGCTGGAAAGGGCGATTATGGAGATGGAACAACAATCTTCAGTGTGATGATTCCGTATTCAGCCAACATTCAGCCAGAACTCACAAAGTCCTAAGCTAAGGCAGATACAATATGGGAAAATAGAAACAGAGAGAGGTGCATCGGATTTGAACGTTTGGAAAGCGAACGGTCTGAAATATATACTTCTATTTAGTCTCATATTGTGTGCTGTCGTTAGTGTCGTTTCGTTATGGAGTTATTCAGGTAGCTCCGCGTCCCAGTCTGCGGCTGTTAGACAGGGCCCATCCGGCGGGTTTGGGGGAGGAGGCGGACCTGGCGGAGGTATGAGGGGGCTGGATTCGGTGAATAGCGCTGACAGCAAGGATCAGGGGACGACAGGCCAAACTACCGACTCCTCCACTGAGGGGACATCAACATCGGGTGACCAAGGTACAATGGCTGGAACGGATACGTCTGCATCGGACAGCAGTGGTGCCGCCAGAGACGGCCAGCACAGAGGCCCCGGAGGCATGTCTGGTAACGGATCTGGCATGGGCGGTCCTGGCGGTGGTGGAAGAAGTGGGAATTCTTCATCTGCTTATGCGACTCCGCTGGCGGTTTTCGCCGCTTTGTTCTTCGGTGCATTCGTGTTTATTACGTACCGTTTTCGGGCTCGTGATTGGAAGCTCGGGGAACGTAATCGAGGACTGATGCTGTGGACTGTGCTGGGTGTGGGTTTCTTTTTAAGAATGACGATCGCCCCATGGATTTCGGGTCACATGGATTTAATGCTATTCCGGAACTGGGCTACGACAGCAGCGGATAGCTTATCGGGCTTTTACACGAACGGATCAAGTGATTATCCGCCGTTCTATATTTATATTTTATATGTGATCGGTCAAATCAGCTCTACGGATGCTTTCAGTCCCTATATGTCCGTACTGCTGCGGCTTCCCAATATATTAGCCGATATTGTGACAGCGTACATGCTGTATCGGTTGGCAAGCAAACGGGTCGGCTTTGGAATAAGCCTGGGATTAGCTATATTTTACGTGTTTAACCCAGCTGTATTTATCAATTCGACCTTCTGGGGGCAGGTAGATTCTTTCTTTACTATGCTGATTGTGGGCATGATTGTGCTGCTTGTGGAAAACCGGGTCGGCTGGTCAGCCGTATTGTTTACGTTAGCCGTATTGATGAAGCCGCAGGGAATTATTTATGGGCCTGTTCTATTCTTTGAGCTGCTGAGACAACGTAAAATACAGCCTTGGCTGTTGTCCATGGGCGGTGCTGTTGTGACGACCATTCTGGTCATATTGCCATTCTCGTGGGGGCAAGAGCCGTTATGGCTGCTTGACCTATACAAGGGAACGGTCGGCGAGTATCCGTATGCTTCGGTGAACGCGTATAATTTCTTTGCACTGATTGGTGGCAATTATACGCAGGACACTACAACGTTGTTCCTGTTCAGTTACCATACGTGGGGTATGATCTGCATTGTGTTGGTGACTCTATTTACGTGGTGGATGTATATCCGCAGTCGCAAACCACAATTTGCAGCGGCAGCTGCATTGGTACTCATTGCAGGTGTATTTACCTTCGCTTCCAGCATGCATGAACGGTACTTGTTCCCTGCGGCGGCGTTAGCTGTACTGGCGTATCTGTATTTGCGAGACCGCAGATTTTTATGGCTTGCAGGTGGATTCAGTCTTACGATTTTCCTGAATACCTTTGATATCTTCTATAGCTCCAATTCTCGGGATCAATACGGTATTATTTTGTGTGTGACATCATTGTTGAATGTGTTGTTGTTTGGGTATTTGGTCAAAGTAGTGTGGGATTGCTCCAAATCGACCACGATTGAGACTGCTCCTTCCACAGACAGAGTTTCGCCAGAAGTTCCCTCAGCGCGGCCTGCATGGGGAGCGTCTTCCCAAGGCGTGAACACGACAATTGATCGTTAGTGGAGTATAAAATACGGTAAAAAACCGCCTTTTAACGAAATGGAAGTGGTTGATAGATCAACTGCAATCCATAAGTTAAAGAAGCGGTTTTTTTGTTGTCCTCATGTTAGAGTAACATTGTATCTATGTGTCTCAATCCATATATTCGTTCAGTTTTTGTACATCGCAGATGGTAATCTCTCGTGTACCCTTGCTATGAATAATCCCCAGCTGTTCAAATTTTCCAAATTTACGGCTGATGGTTTCGCGGGTGACACCCACATAATTAGCCATTTCTTCGCGTGAAAGGGGGAGATTTATTTTAATATTGGAGCCATCCGGCTTGCCGTATTTATGTCCAAGCTCAAGAATCATATAGGCGATACGGATTTCCGGGTCTTTGGTAGCTAGGCTTTGAGCCAGATTCTCGGTATGTGCCAAGCGTTTAGTAATGGTTTTGAGCAGCTTCAAAGAGATATCGGGATTGTTGCGGATCAACTGCTCCATATCATCCTTGGTGAGCATACAAATATCAGTATCTTTTAAGGCATACGCACTAAAGTTACTCAGCTCATCGCTGTTAAATATGTTCAACTCGCCAAAAAAATCGCCAGTTGTTAGAATGTGCAGGATTTGCTCCTTACCCTGAGGCGTCATCTTCAGCAGCTTGACATGCCCGCTTTTAATAATGTACAGCGTATCGGATGCTTGTTCCTCGATAATTAGGGCCTCACCCTTCTGATATTTTCGGTGTCGGATCATGGAGCTGACCTTACACAAATCTTCGCAGGACAAAGAGGAAAAGATAGGTACTTTGCGGGCACAGGGCTCCTTTTCGCACTGGCAGGGGCAGGACATCTCATTCACATTCATTCACTCCATTCATAAACCGGAAACTACAGGTTATAGCGCATGGTTGTTATTCTGTATCATCTATTGGAGAAAAACGGCTTTGATCCTCACCGCAGACCGGACAAACCCAGTCCTCTGGGAGATCCTCAAACGCTGTACCTGGCATTACGTCTTCATCGGGGTCGCCGATTGCAGGATCATAAATATATCCACAGGGTTGACATACATATTTTTTCATCTTTAGTTCTCCTTGTCATTCAAAATTTTTGTAAGCTCTGGTGCGTCCGGTTTGAGTCCCTGCATGATAGCTGTTTTGTAGGGTAGTGAAGCAAGAGCATCCCCAAAGCCAATCACGCCGCAGATAGAGCCGTCTTGTATGAACATACGTGTATAAGAAGCTTGATTTTTAGTAATCAGGCTGGTGTCGCAGACTTGTTCATCTACTAGACCGATGGAAAAGAGAGGGGATTCGTAGCAGTTCGACAGGGTTACAGGGAGGGGACGCTGATAGCTGACGGATGCGCCAGCCATATTGGCGCCTGCTATTTTTCCCTGCTCCATTGCGCTTTCCCACAACCCATCTACTCTACCCTGAAATTCGGCTGCATCACCTGCTGCATAGATATTGGCGGAGCTGGTCTCCATCTGCGCATTCACCAGAATGCCTTGTCCAATATCAAGGCCGATTTGGCGAGCAAGCTCCGTATTAGGTACAATTCCGATAGAGTACACGACATGCTCGCAGGGGATAACAGAGCCGTCCTGTAGTTCCACACCTTCTACGTGATCTGTGCCTTTAATACGCTTTACGCCTTGCCCAAGGTGTACCTGAGTACCCCGTTCGGTTATTCGATCGGTCAAAATAGCGGAGGCCTTTTCATCTAGCTGGCGGGGCATAAGCCGATGCGAAGCTTCCAGTATGGTTACAGAATATCCTGCTTGCTGGAAGGACCAGGCGGTTTCCACGCCTTGAATACCGCCTCCGATGATGCATATCCGGTCTCCCTGTCGCAATTCCGCTTTAAGGCTATCTGCATCTTGTCGAAAACGGATATTGTGAACGTTCCTTAGAGAAGCCCCCTCTAGCACAAGCTTACGGTTGTGAGCTCCTGTACACAGCAGCAGCTTGTCATAAGCAACGGTTTGTCCATTTATGGTTTGGATAGTACGATCCTCAGGATGTATCTCGGTTACCTTGATGCCGGAATATACATGAATTCGTTGATTGGCAAACCATTTTTCCTTTTTGATCAGGATTTTGTCACTGTGCAAATCAGTGAACAGTCCCTTGGAAAGTTTGACTCTGTTGTACGGAAAGGATGCTTCCTCTCCATAAATAGATATTTCAGCCAGCTCATCATGATCTCTAATCGCCTTTGCTGCGTTGACGGCGGCGACACTGCCTCCGATAATAACGTAATGTTGGTTACCCATTCAGTATCTCTCCTATTCGCTATATGCTACTGTGTTTTAAATAACACTAAGCAGTAGATCTGAGACAAATTCAGCGGCATTTTTAATTTTTTTCACTTTTTCAACATCTGTAGGAGAGAAACGAATACGTACCGGGAATTCCACATGGGTCATACCTGTTGATTTGATTACATCTGAAGTACTTTGGACCTTCATATTGGTACCGTTCAAGTAATCCTGCACGACTTCAATAGCTTCCCCGCTCCAACCGTAGGAACCAAAGGCAGCAGCCAGCTTGCCTTCCAGATTCATCTTTTGCATTTGTTGCAATAGGTCTTCCAATTTGCCCGTCATATCAGCATATTTAGTAGAGCTACCGACGAAAACAGCATCCGCTGAGGCAATACTATTCAATATTTCCGTTTCATCGGCTTTATCCACATCCCATAGCTCCACCTTGATTTGGTTCTCCAAAAAGCAATCTTTCAGAATGTTTGCCATTTTTTTAGTGTTATTTTTTAGGGTGGCATAAACAATCGCTACTTTTTTATCCTCCTTGGTTTCGGTACTCATAGAGGCGTACAAATCGATAAACTTGGCAATATCATGCCGGATTGCGAAGCCGTGGGAAGGTGCAATCATCTCAATATCCAGATCGGCAACAGCTTCGATTAATGTGCGCACATATCTGCGATGTGGATGAATAATAGCCTGATAGTATCCGACAAAGTCCTCGGTGATATCAAAACCAGCCTCGTCGGCAAATAGATGCTCTACAGCCACGTGTGTACTGAAAATATCGCAAGGGAACAAGATTTTATCTTCTATGCAGTACGTAATCATGGTTTCTTCCGTATGCAGGTAAGGTGTTTCTTTGAACAGCAGCGTTTTGCCTCCAATGTCCAGTTGATCTCCATCCTTGATGACGAGGAAGTTGCGATGCTGAAGCTTGTACATTTGTTGAATTTCCGGAACGGCAATCTCAGTGCAGACGATCGTAGCGTTTGTTGCCTTGGAGGCGAGTGCCGCCAATCCACCCGAGTGATCTGGTTCCGTGTGATTGACGATAATATATTGAATATCCAATGGATCGATCAATTCGGCAACAGCCTCTGCAAATTCTCTACCGAACGCCATATCTACGGTATCTACAATGGTCGGTTTTCCGGTTTTCAATAGATATGCATTATAGGTTGTGCCCTTAGATAGTAGAAGACGATGAAAGGGAACCTCACGATTATCAATTTTTCCTACCCAATAAATATCCTTTGCCAGTTGGAATCCTGGTTTCATAGGAACAACCTCCTGCTTGTTTTTGTTTGTCTAACACAATTCGATTCTAGTTGGATGTGTCGATGAAAAAGATGATTGAAATCAAATTTTTAAATATTTCAAAAGTATTTTTGACTTTAGGATTTTGCAAAATTCGATTCCAGTCGCCCCAAAGTACAATATATAGACGAACTAGACCATTTCGATCTATATATTTTGTTCATTGAAAGTCGCTTATTGGATTTTTGCAAAATCCTCCTTAAATTTAGTTTTGTGATTGCAATCACAAGGCGAGCGAAATAATCCAATACAATAAAGGTATAAATCCATCTTAAGCAATTTAATTCCAAACAGGAGCGTGAACCAATATGAAAAAATCAAACCTCATTCAATTTCAGGAATATAAGGAAGCAGCCTTTACAAAACGAATTGTGCATAAGGAAGCCGACAATGTAATTTTTATTCTCAACTTTACTCCTAATGCCGAGCTGCCAACACATAATCACCCGGGAGCGAATGTATATTTGCTTGTTCTTGAAGGCAGCGGTACTGTAACTGTGAACGGCGAAGCAACGGAAGTTGTCCAAGGGGATATCATTCATGTTACAGGCGATGAACACTTTTCCTATCGTGGCGGTTCAGAGACGAATTCCAGTCTGCATGTAGTGTTGACCCAAACGCCAAGTGAAAGCTATGCACAAAACATATAAAAGAGAACATAGCAGCAAGATGCTCATATAAAAAAAAGAAAATGGTTATTTTTTTTACACTCGTATTGATAATGAATATCATTATCAAATTTTGAGAAGAGGTGTTAATGGCCAATGCAGACAGTAGATTACAATCAGGTGCCAGGGCACTGGGTATTAGCAAGTCTCGGTAAGCGCGTGCTTAGGCCCGGAGGGTTAAAAACGACACGTTGGATGATAGAGGGACTTGACGTAACCGGGCAGGATGAGGTCATTGAGTTTGCCCCCGGATTGGGTATAACTGCCCAAATCACACTACAGCTTAATCCCCGCCGTTATATTGCGATTGAACAGAATGAGAAGGCGGCCTCTATCGTAAAAACGTATGCAAGCGGAGCAAACCGGGAAGTCATTATTGCCGATGCTGAACAAGTTCCGTTGCCGGATGCCTCTGCGACGGTGGTATATGGGGAAGCCATGCTGACGATGCACACAAGGGCCAAGAAAGCGCAGATTATTTCGGAAGCCAGGCGGCTTTTGAAAGTAGGCGGGAAGTTTGCTATCCATGAGATGTGCCTTGCTCCTAGCCATATTGAGCCTGCGCTCAGAAAGCAAATTTACAAGGACTTGGCTGTAGCCATGCGAGTTAACGCGACACCGTTGACGGTGTCAGAGTGGGAACAGTTGCTGAAAGAGGAAGGCTTTAAGGTCGTTAAAATCTATACGGTTCCCATGCACTTATTGCATCTGCCACGTATCATTCAGGACGAGGGCTGGTTGAGACTTGGAAAAATCACCTTTAACCTTATGCGTAACCATGCTGCCCGGACAAGGGTTATGGGTATGCGCAAGCAGTTTGTAAAGTACGCCGACCATCTGCAAGCGGTCAGTATCATCGCTGAGCGATAGCCTGAATTCACGAATAAGAGAATAATAAAGCTTTTTACGCAATAGCAAAAAAAGGAGACGACCCCCCATTCAGGGATTCGTCTCCTTTTTGTATATTTGCTGCTTGGCTTGGCTGCTGGTGTGCGCATGCTTTGCACCCCTCTATTTGTCATATCATAGGTGTGGTGAAAATTTCCAATCCCTGATGTTTTTACATTATCATAGTGACTAAGATCGTTGGAATAGTTAACTAAAATAATAAAATAGGCGTACATCAAAAGGAGGAAGCGTGTTATGAAGCTGCATCGAGCCATTGTGGTAGATGATGAAACCTTTACTCGTAAAGGGCTGCTTCAACTCATGGATTGGCAAGCCTGTGGTTTTGAAATCGTAGGAGAAGCTGATAACGGTGAGGATGCGCTGGAGCTAATCAGCCGTATTCACCCGGACCTGGTCATTACCGATATTCGTATGCCTGTGCTCGACGGATTAGAGCTGATTCGATCTGTGCTCGAACAGAGTACAGAACATCCCGCGTTTATTATCTTAAGCGGCTATAGTGATTTCGCTTATGCGCAGCAGGCAATCCGCTATGGGGTTCATGATTTTATGCTTAAGCCGATTGATGAGGGTGACTTTTCGGCTACATTGCGCAAGCTGAGTGAGAGACTGCATCGTGAACAACAGAATGCGCAACGATATCAGAATCACCATGCAGGTGGGTTGTTAGAGACTGTGATGATGAACCCAGTGGATGATGTAGTGGTGACACAGTGGGAGCAGCAACTACGGCTTGAGGAGGCCACTTCTATGTACTATGTACTCGTCGAGCTGAATGACCAACATCCCTGGCGCTCTGGTGACAATAATATTATGCTATCGCTTTTCCAATTCAGGGAGCTTATAGAGCAAGCACTTCATCGTTTAATGGATGGCAAGTACCCTCTCTATGTCCATGAGCATCGCAACCGAATTGGTCTTATCGTACCGGACTTCTTTTTGAACTATTTTCAAGGCAAGGTCGAAGTCTTTATGAAAGCGCTACAACAGGAGATAGAGGGGATGAAGTCACTAAAAGACCAGCTGGGAAGTCGGGTTTTCATTTATGCAGGAAAGCCTGTGAATCGGTTGCAGGATATCCAGCAGTCCTATGCCTGTGCGAAGGAGGCAGTGCTCCATAAATACATTTATGACCATAGCGGTATTGTTGTATATCTACAGGAGGGAATGCCACCACTCCACTATAAGACCATACATCAGGACGTACTGGATCGCATGACGGAACAAGTCGAGGAACTGCGGTTGGAGGAGCTGCGTGTGGCCGTGGATAATTTATTTAGCAGCTTTCGGGAGGAGTGTTATGCACCTGAGGCTGTGAAAATGAGTTTGCATCAATGCGTACTTAGTATCGTTCGGGTCATTCAAAACATGCAGGGAGATGAGCGCTCACTTCGGTCACTAGAACCGATGATGAACTGGCAGGACATGAACCTGTCCCTGGGTGAACTACAGCGATTGTTTACAGCTTTTGCAGAGGAAAGTGGAAGGTATATTGGGGTTCTGCGCAAGGATTGTCAGCAGGGAGGCATCCAGCACATCCGTGCTTACATTGAGCAGCATGCCGCCGAGAATATAAGCCTGAAAAGTATTGCGGCTCGCTTTTACATGAACCCGGTGTACCTCGGTCAATTGTTCAGAAAAACGTATGGTGTGTACTTTAACGAATTCTTGCTGAAATTGCGCGTTCAGGAGGCAAAACGTTTGTTGCGGCAGACGGATCTGCGGATTTATGAAATTGCGGAGCGCGTGGGCTTTGGCAGTTCAGACTATTTTGTTACCCAGTTTGAAAAGACGGCGCACGCCACGCCTAGTGAATACCGCAACAGCCTGAGTATTGGCGACGAGCCAGAGAGGGCCGGCGAATGAAGATGCTGAGGACGACTCTTGATCATGTGCGATTGCGGGATAAAATGCTGCTGCTTTATTTTCTGTGTGTTTTCGCGCCTGTAGTGTTGACCAATCTGGTTTTTTACCATGTTACCTCACAAAATGTGAAAGAACAGCGTATTCAGGATATTTCGCGTGCACTGGAACAGATTAAAATTGAATTTTACCGTGAATTTGAAGATGCGATGGAAATCTCGTCTATCTTTTATACCGATCATCAGCTCAATGAGGTGTTGGAACAAACATATCCCCACCCTGCTGATTATATTGCTGCCTATGACTCTTATTTACGTCGTATCTTGAACAATAATTACAGTCCTGTATACCATTCCGTAGGTGGAATTACGATCTACACCGATAATTCAACGCTGCTGGATTCCGGGGGAGTCAGTTTTATAGATGAGAGGGTCAGAAGCTTGCCCTGGTATACCAAAATCCCGCCTGGACGCCAGTCCAAGCCTATATTTGTACGTACCGATGACAGTACAGGCGAACAGCTGCACCCTTTCAGCCTGATTCGGCGGATGAACTACTTTTATTCCCAAAATGGTCGTGAAAAAATACTGAAAATAGAACTGCGAATGTCGTCCATTCGTGAGATTTTCAACAACCTGAATTTGCAGGGAAGTCTCTTTCTGCTGAACGAACGAGGGGAAATCGAATATACAACGGATCCCAAAGTTGCTATAAACCACAAAAGTGTGGCCTATAGCACCCTCAAGCTGCCCGAGGACACGATGGAGTTCAAGACGAATTATGTGCTTACGAGCAATCTGAACGGCTGGAGCATTGTGGCAGCGGTATCCAGAGATGAAATGCTGTATGAAATGCAGGAATCCCGCAACTTTGTGCTCTGGTTAACCTGTGTAAATATGCTGTTACCTACATTAATTATTATCTGGATTACACGTTCGCTGAACGTGAGGATTCATCGTATTTTAAAGCACATGAAAAAGGTGAAAAACCAGCATTTTGAGCTGATTCCCGGTACAGAGTCGCGAGATGAAATCGGGCAATTAACAGGTGAGTTTAACCGGATGACGCTGAAAATAAAGCGACTGATTAACGATGTGTATATGGCTGATATTCAACGAAAAAATCTGGAAATTCAGCGCAGACATGCCCAGTTGAATGCACTTCACAGCCAGATCAACCCCCATTTCCTGTTCAATGCGCTGGAGACGATTCGCATGAGGAGCTTGATGAAGCATGAGGATGAGACAGCGCACATTATTCATAACATGGCACGGATATTCCGCAATTCGCTGGTGTGGAACAAGGATCGGGTTACTTTGCGGGAGGAGCTGGAGCTGATCCGTTGTTTTCTGGAAATCCAGCAATATCGCTTTGGTGAGCGAATACAGTACGAAGTGCAGGCGCGCTCTGAAGACTTGGACAATCTGCTTCCCAAAATGGTCGCGCTGACACTGGTTGAAAATGCAAGTATCCACGGCATTGAGCCGCTAAAGCATGGGGGACGCATTGAGATTCATTTTGAGCATGAGGAAGGACAACTGATTCTAACGGTTCGAGATGATGGGGTGGGCATATCTGAGGAACAGGTACAACGTTTATATGGTTACATGCAAAGGCAGGAAGAAATGGGTGAGCGTATAGGTCTGCAAAATGTCATCTATCGTCTTAAACTTTACTACGGGAGCCGCTTTGAGCTTGCCATACGCAGTGCCCCCGGCGTGGGTACGGAGATACGAATTAGGATTCCTGCGGATCGGGAGTGAGGTGGAGAGCGGTACCTATTTTGCTTTGAAGGACCTTTACCTATAGTTTCCTAAGTAACACCTTTAGATTGGCAGGTGAACGAAATGGACGGCATTTTATAAAATGAAAGTGCTTACAATTTAGGGCGTGCGGGATTCCCAGTGCTTGCGGTACGTCCGCACGATATTCACACACAATCGACAAAAGAGGGCGAAAGGGGAAGGTCTGGCATGACAAGCAAAAGGTTCGGAATCATCGGTCTGGTAATGGTTATGATGGCATCTATGATCACTGCTTGCTCAGGGAGCTCGGGCAAGGAGCCAGCGTCAGGAGATAGCAAGGAGAAAGTCACATTCACGTATTTTAATGCCACTGCGGGCAGGGACATTAATACCAATGAAACGCGGATCGGCAAGATCCTGGAGGATCAGACGGGGGTAAACTGGAAGCTGGAGCATTTGGTGGGTGATTCCAATACGAAGATCGGTACATTTATTGCCAGTAACGATTTCCCGGATGTGATAGTACCGGATGGCACGATCGATAAGCTGCTGGATGCCGGGGCTTTTATTCCCCTGAATGATTTGATCGACAAATACGGACCGAATATTAAGCGTGTATATGGACCGTACTACAACTTGATGAAGGCGGAGGATGGGAACATTTATTTTCTTCCGCTCAGTGCGGTGGTAGGCGATTATTTACCTGCGCCTAACTTGGAGCAAGGAGCCTTTTGGGTGCAACGCAGGGTATTAAAAGAAGCGGGATTTCCAAAAATCAAAACACTTGACGAGTATTTAGCCCTGATTCGTAACTATGCGAAAAAACATGCAGATGAGGGCTTGACTGGGTACCTGGCGTTAACCACGCAGGATAGGTTTTATGCTCTTACGAACGCGCCGATGCATCTGGCAGGCTATCCGAATGATGGCGGCACGATTATTGATATGAAGACACACCGGGCCACGGATTATGGAGATATGGAAATCACAAAGCGGTATCTGAAAGAGCTAAATCAGCTCAATGTAGAGGGCCTATTTGATAAATCGTCCTTTGTGGACAATTACGATCAATATTTGGCGAAGCTGACTTCGGGTAAGGTGCTGGGCTTTTTTGACTATCGCTGGCAGGCGGGGCAGGCCCTGAATAATCTGCAAGAGGCTGCCAAGCAATCGGGCAATGATGATATGGAGTATATAGGGCTGCCTATTGTATACGACCAGAATATAAAGGATCAGTACATTGATCCGTCGTCATTCGTTAATAACCGAGGCATAGGAATTACGGTCAGTGCCAAGGACCCGGTACGTATCATCAAATTTTTTGACAACCTGCTGACGGACGAAAACCAGATATTATCCAACTGGGGAATCAAGGGGGAAACCTATGATGTAGATAAAAAAGGACGCTTTTACCGGACTGAGGAGCAAATTAAGCAGACTGGTCAGGACGCGTTCCGCGAATCATTCGGGTTCAAATATTTTGAATATAGTTGGCCGCGATACGGTAGCGGTTCTACCCTGCCTGACGGTAACTCGGTTGGCCCCGGACGGCAGCCTGAGGTTGCGCGTATGTCCTACACCGAGGGAGATAAAAAGCTACTAAAAGTCTATGGTGTAGAGTCCTTCTCGCAAATGTTTTCCGCACCTGACGAGCGCCCATGGTATCCGGCCTGGAGTATTCCGATTGCTCAAGGCTCAACTGCGCAGCTCTTCCAG
The DNA here is from genome assembly GCF_017833915.1 of Paenibacillus sp. 1182. Lineage (NCBI taxonomy): Bacteria > Bacillati > Bacillota > Bacilli > Caryophanales > Paenibacillaceae > Paenibacillus > Paenibacillus sp. 1182. The sequence continues at coordinate 164,451 of NZ_JAFICR010000002.1, forward strand.
CAAAAGAAGGGGGACCTACAGCGCAAATATTTCCCGCGTTTGGTGCTGTCTGCACCGGAACAGTTTGATGCGATTTGGAATGAATACACTACTGAATTCAACAAGCTGGATGTAAAGGCGTATGAGGAGTTGATCACGAAGGAGGTTGCCAAAAAAATCGAAAATCCCGGTAAAAAATAAAGGAGGAAGCAGCTATGGGCCACTCGTCACCACCACCTGTCACGATCTCCCCGGATCATTTTCCGCCCTCGCGGCGAACCGGCTTTAGGGGATTTATGCACAAGCTGAATCAGCAACGGGCACTAGTATGGATGTCCGTCCCTTTTTTAATCTGGCTGTTCATCTTCAAGTATTTGCCCATCTGGGGCTGGACGATTGCCTTTCAGGATTTTAAGCCTGCCCGCAAGTTGCTCGATCAGCAATGGGTTGGATTAAAGCATTTCCATTTTCTGTTTCAGGATGAACACTTTCTGCGGGTCATGCGCAATACGCTGGCGATGAGCTTTATTAATTTGGTGTTGGGCTTTGTCACCGCTATAACACTAGCAATTTTGCTGAATGAGCTTCGTCAGCTCGTATTTAAGCGGGTGGTACAGACGATCAGCTATCTACCGCATTTTATTTCGTGGGTGGTCGCGGCCAGCATCATTAGTACGGCGCTATCTGCGGATGGCGGCATCATCAATGAGGTGCTGATGTGGCTGGGATTGATTAAGGAGCCTATTCTGTGGCTGGGCGAAGGAAGCTATTTCTGGGGCATTCTCGGTGCATCGGAGGTATGGAAAAATGTCGGCTGGAATACCATCATTTATTTGGCCGCGATGACGATGATTGATCCCTCGCAGTATGAAGCGGCTGAGATGGATGGAGCAGGGCGTTTTCAGCGGATTTGGCATGTGACATTACCCGGATTGAAGCCTGTATTTATCATCCTGCTCATTATGAACATCGGCAATCTGCTGGAATCCGGCTTTGAGCCGCAATACTTACTGGGCAACGGTATGAACGTGGATTACTCGGAGAATCTGGATATTTTTGTGCTGAAATATGGTATCCAGATGGGTAATTTCTCGCTTTCCATTGCTGCCGGGATGTTCAAAACGGTGGTCAGCTTCATCTTACTGTTTAGCGCCAATCATATTGCGAAGCGGTTAGGGGAGGAGAGATTGTTCTAAAAAAAGAGTGAGTTTCTGGGGAGGGCTCGTTGTCGCTTCGCGTGCGGATTGTTCTTCCGATCGCTGTTATCCCCGTATTTTCTTATTGGAATAAAGATCATAGGTTAAAATCCGGGGATAAAGGCGAACGCTCCGCTTCTTCAGAACAATTCCGCCCGCTCCGCTGCTACCCGCCGTAAAGTCACTTTTTTTGAGAACTGAGGGTAGTGGCAAGGGGAGAACTTAGGGAAGGCGCGTGACTCGCGCTTCCTTGGGTAAATGCGCCATGATGGTTGGCTCAGCTTCGCTTTCGCTTGTTTTTAGGACTGCTAGTGGTGGTGATAACAGAAGGTGCGAGCTCATTCATACTACGGGTGCAGGTCAGTGGATTTTTAACAGGCCGCTTCGCTGACCTTATCAGTCAGATGATTAGGCTATTTTTTAGAAAGGAGCGGAAGTCATGGGTAAAGGGAAGGCTGTACACGGGCGATTTCGGGCCCCCTCGGATCGGATTTTTGATGCGTGCAATATTCTGTTTATGCTCTGCCTGATGGTGTTCACGCTGTATCCGTTCTTGAATACACTGGCGGTTTCGTTGAATGAAGCGAATGATTCGATACGGGGCGGGATTTATTTGTGGCCACGTGAATTCACGTGGAGTAATTATGAATTTGTGTTCAAGGAAGCGACGATTTTTCATGCTACGCTGATTTCTGTATTACGTACGGTTGCGGGCACGGTGACTTCGGTGTTTTGCTGCGCGATGGTGGCGTACACGATCAGCCGGCCGGAATATGTGCTGCGTAAATTTGTTTCGATTGCTTTTATTTTAACGATGTATTTTAGCGGTGGACTGATTCCGAACTTTCTCCTGATTCGTGAGCTTGGGATGCTGGGGACTTTCTGGGTGTATGTTGTGCCGGGATTGATTGGGGTGTTTAATGTGATTGTTATTCGCTCCTTTATTGAGGGATTGCCGGAAGGGATTTTGGAGTCGGCGCGTATTGACGGGGCTGGGGAGTTTTCCACTTTTATGCGCATCGTTTTACCGCTGTGTGTTCCCGTGCTAGCGACGGTGTCGCTGTTTACAGCAGTCGCGCAATGGAATTCCTGGTTCGATGTGTTTTTGTACAATTCGTCATATGAACAATGGAGCACTCTTCAATATGAGTTGATGAAAATACTGCAAAATTCCAACACGTCTGTTAACACTCAGGACTATGCGAGCCAATTCGCTGGTTCGGAAAATCTAGCGAAGTCGGTCACGCCTACCTCAATTCGGGCCACGATGACGATTGTCGCTTCAGTGCCTATTATTTTAGTTTATCCCTTTTTGCAAAAATACTTTGTGAAGGGTATGACCTTGGGCGGTGTCAAAGGATAGTAAATGAAAACCAATGGTGCCAAATACCAATTCCAAAAAATCGGAGTACGGGAGGGATTGCTTTGCGGTCATGTTGGGTTAAGCCTTTTTGTCTGGTACTGGCTGGAGCGCTGTTGTTATCGCCTGTCGGTTGGTGGGGGGCGTCTGTACTAAAGGCAGCTCCGTCTATAGAACATTCCCCGCCCGTTTCGGATACGGTGCTGTCAGCGGGTAATATCCATAAGACCATTGGAACGTATGGATTTGAGCAAGGAAACAGCGACGGCTGGAAACCCCGGGGAACTTATACCCAAATTGCATCCGTCACGGAAGCAGCATATGGCGGCACGCACAGTCTGAAGGCAACCGCCCGCACAGCGGCTTGGAACGGGGCGGAGCTGGATGTGAAGTCGCTATTGCAGCCGGATGTAGAGTATGAAATTAGTGGCTATGTGAAGCTAGATGGTCATTCTGCGGTTCCGAGCATGGTTAAACTTACAGTGGAGCAGCAGCCGACAGACGGGACTACGACATGGAAGACGGTAGCGCAGACGGAGACGGCGGATACATCGTGGATTAAACTTCAGGGGAAATATACTTTTACCGGGGGGATGGATGCATTGAAGCTGTATGTGGAAAGCTCGAATCCCGCGCAGGCCTACTATGTGGATGAGGTAGAAATAACACAGGTATCGAAGACGCCAACGGAGCCGGCCCATGGTATCGTATCCGGGTTTGAAGAGGGTACGGCTCAAGGATGGGTGTCCCGTATGGGAGCCGAGACCGTGCAGGTTTCGGATGCCGATGCACGAAGCGGCTCATACAGTCTGCTGACAACAGGCAGACAAAAGACATATGCCGGACCGAAGCTGGATGTGACTGCTACGATGCAAAAGGGCAGCCGATATACGGTCAGTGCCTGGGTGAAGCTGGCGCCGGGTGAGCAGCCTGCCAAGGTGAGGCTCAGCGTGCAGCGTGATCACCAAGGGAATAGTTCGTATGAAACTGTTGTAGGCGACACGGCTACTACGACAGGGGGATGGATGCATTTATCTGGTACGTATACGCTCGCGCATGATGCAGACACTGTTTCTATGTATTTGGAAACGGCAGAAGGAACGTCTTCCTTTTATATGGATGATTTCGAACTGTCACTTGTACCACCACTGGCTATTGAAAAGGACATTCCTTCTTTGCATGGATTATATGGGGGACAGTTCAGCATCGGCACGGCGATTGAAGCTTTTCAGACCGAAGGGGCTTACGGAGAGTTGGTACAGAAGCATTTTAACAGCGTCGTTGCAGGGAATGCGATGAAGCCAATCTCCTTACAACCGTCCGAGGGACAGTTCCATTGGGAGGAAGCAGACCAAATTGTGCAGTTTGCTAGACAGCACGGACTAGAGATTCGCTTCCATACCTTGGTGTGGCATAACCAAACTGGGGATTGGATGTTCAAGGATAAGAATGGACAGCCGATGACACCGACTGCTGAAAATAAAAAGCTTTTGCTGGATCGGCTGGAGACGCATATTCGCGCTGTTGCAGCGCGGTATAAAAATGTCATCACCGATTGGGATGTGGTGAATGAGGTCATTGATCCTGATCAGCCGGATGGCATGCGCCGCAGCAAGTGGTATCAGATTACCGGTACGGATTATATTGAAAAAGCATTCCGTGTCACGAGGGAAGCGGCGGGCCCGAACGCACGACTATTCATTAACGATTACAACACGCATGAGCCGAAGAAACGGGATTTTCTGTACAATTTGGTACGTGATCTGCTCGCTAAAGGTGTACCGATTGACGGGGTAGGCCACCAATCGCATATCCGCCTAGAGTTTCCCGCTATTAGCGAGATTGAGCAGTCCATCGAAAAGTTTGCTTCGCTTGGTCTGGATAATCAGATTACCGAGCTGGATATGGGTCTTTATTCCAATGACACAGATCGCTATGAAACGATTCCAGAATCTATGCTGATCCGGCAGGCTCACCGCTATCGGGCGCTGTTCGATATGTTTTCAAGGCAGCAGGATCATATCAGCAATGTGACGATTTGGGGTACGGATGATGGAAATACGTGGCTCAGCACGTTTCCAATAGCCCGGCTGGATAAGCCGCTATTATTCGACGAACAGTTAAAGGCCAAATATGCCTATTGGGCACTTGCTGATTCGTCCAAAGTCCCGCCGTTGCCAGCAGGGAATAACGAATAAATGGTTTGAATACATGCCGGCCTTTGTTATCTCACCTGAACGCAATGGCGGTTTTACGGAAGTATGGATTGGCATGTATGCTGTATCGAACGTCCGCTTATACAAGCATAAAAGCAGGCTGTCCTTTACATTTCACATGTGAAGGACAGCCTGCTTTGTTATCGTAAAGGAATCGCGGTTTATTCCAAGTTAGCGTGTTGGCCAAACATAGATTCGGAGGTCAGCTTGCGCAGCTCCATCGTTCTGAGTACCAGTGCATCACCGTACAACAGCAGGGTTTGCTCAAACAATGAGCCCATAGGCTGAATCGTCTGGTAATCCTTGTTGGAAGGATCCTTGGGTGCACCGGGCAGCTTGACGATGATATTGGCCAGTTTGCCGATGGTAGACTCGGGGGACGTGGTTAGAAGCGCCAGAGAGGCCCCGAGTTTCTTTGCTTTTTCTGCCATGGAGATCAGGCTTTTGGTTTCGCCAGAGCCTGAACCAATAATGAGCAGGTCGCCCTCGCCCAAGCCGGGAGTTACGGTTTCACCCACCACGTAAGCTTGAATTTCCATGTGCATCAGTCGCATCGCCAGCGAGCGAATCATGAACCCTGAGCGGCCCGCACCTGCCACGAATACCTTATTCGCAGCGTCGATGGAGTGGATCAGCTGTTCCGATTCCGCATTGCTGATCAACTGTGGAACCCATTGTAGCTCGTTGAGTACCTCAGATAAATATTGAGAGGTTTCCATTGGGGTTAACCTTGTTTGATGAGCTGTTGCATTTGGGAAGCTACAGCCTTTTTGTCGTCCTCGCCAGTGATACCACCGCCGACGATAACCAGATCCGGTTGAGCCTTCACGACTTCAGCCAATGTGCTCAGCTTAATACCGCCAGCCACGGCAGTTTTTGAGTTTTTCACGACTTGTTTGACGGTTTGCAGTGCTTCGAATGGGCTCTGTCCTTCAGCTTGCAGATCGTAGCCTGTATGCACACAGATGTAGTCAACGCCAAGGGCGTCGATTTCTTTCGCACGTTGCTCAAGGTTTTTAACACCGATCATGTCCACCAGGATTTTTTTGCCGCCTTGTTTTTTGGCTTCTTCTACTGCACCTTTGATTGTTGCATCTTCAGCTACAGCCAAAATCGTAACGATATCTGCACCAGCCTCGGAAGCTTTTAGCACTTCATAGCCCCCTGCATCCATAACCTTCAGGTCAGCCAGCACTTTCAGATTCGGGAATGCTTCTTTCATTGCTTTTACTGCATGAAGTCCTTCATTGATGACAATCGGCGTACCGATTTCTACGATATCAATATACGACTCTACTTCTTTTACCAATGCAATCCCTTGTGGGATATCTACTAAGTCTAAAGCCAATTGAAGTTCCATGTTATTAACTTCACTCCTTAAGTGAATTTGTATTTGATGAACAGGTACATGCTCTGTTGAGTATCACTCTATACTTTGGTTTCATGCACAGGTTTGATTGTAAGGCCCCGGTATCCGGTTGAAAAGTACGCACTAATTCGTAACGTAGTTACCCCCACGATACTATAGCACCATAAAAACTATCCACTAGAGAGCCTATACTTTGTCTTTTTTAGTATTATTTCTATAAGGAGAGTCAACTATTCGTAACCGAGGATTTTGCAAAAATCCCATAAGCGACTGGAATCGAATTTTGCAAAATCCATAACCGTACACAGCAATGTAAGGTTGCAAAAAAAAGAAGATAGCGATGATTGAATTGACTTCAAGTTAGGTTTTGACTATATTTGCAATATACGGTATGCAAAAATGGAGGCTACCAGCATAACTGCCCTGAAAAATAGCCATTGGGCTAGGGGTAACCGCAATTTTCAGGCTAGGGAGGCGGGGTCTAATGGAAGAGGTCTTGAACCAAAGGGAAGCCATTTATTTGTTGTCAGACAGTCACGAACTCGATAAAGCTTGTGAGTTGTTTAGACTCAGCTACACACATAATGATTGGGATGAAGCGAACAAAGTAGCAGACTTTCTGCATACGTTGGCTGAAAACCTGTATCACACCCAACTGAGAAATGCTGCAGACGGCAAGTATGAGACATTGGACACCAAACACCCGCTAGTGTTTTATTATGCTTACAGTTATCTGGCGAAGTCTATTTACTATCAGAATATGGGCAAGTATGAGGAAGCTAGAAACTATATTATGAAGTATAGCGAAATGGGCTGGTTTATGGGGCTGGATCAGAGCGGTCACGAAGAAGTAGAGAGATTCCGTTTCCTCGCCAGGGCCAATTTATTTACGATTGAGTTACTTTCGGGGAGAAGGGAACTTTTGCCTGAGTACGTTCAATTTCTTCATGACAATGAAGAGGAGTTACTTCCAGGATTGGTTGGTATTGCGGAAGCGGCTAACTTGAATAATTGGAATATAGACGACCTGCTGAACGATTTTGCTGATGATATTAAGATATTTGAAGGTTATGAAGATAGAGCAAACCGCGTATATTATCTAAAACTGGTCAACCAATTGGCCATTTACCATTTCAAGAAGAAGCAGTACTCCGTTGCCTTAAATTATGTTCTTGATTCTCTGCAATTCTCTGCCAATGTAGAAGTGGATGCCAATTTCAGGACATTGGTTGCTCTGTTTGAGACTTATCGAGATTGGGCAACACCATCACAGCAAGAGCAATACCAAACCATTTTATTAAGGGGGCTTCATAATGAAAAAGGCATTAATCTCGGTAACTATGGCCTTGGCGTCTCTTAGTATTGCTCTTCCGGTGGGAAATATTTGGGGAGGGTTAGACCCCGTGATTCCTTCAAATCATGGCGTTTTTTCTTATCCTGCTTGAGTTTCAGATTTAGATCCTTAAGCCCGATAGGCCTTTTGTACATAAAGGGGAGCACACTTTTACGCATTTTGCGATCCGTGTGCTCTCTTTTTTATGCCAAAATTTATTTTACGACATACGAAGTCAGGCTATTGGCCAGATGTTGCATCGTTTCACTCGCCTTTTGCATACGGTCCATCACTTCAGTGAAAGAGCCTACCAGAGTCGCCTGCTCTTGAGAAGAAGAAACAATTTGCTCAATTTCCTGCTCCATTTGATGAATGGAGTTCTGTACATCCTTAAGGGCCCCTTCAATATCGACCGTCGCCTTTTTGGATTCTACGGATAGCTTGCGCACCTCTTGAGCGACGACACCAAAGCCTGCTCCTGCTTCTCCGACACGCGCGGCCTCAATCGCTGCATTCAATCCAAGCAGGTTGGTTTGATCGGAAATTTCCTTGATGAACACAGCTACCTGATTGATTTTACCCGAGTTTTGCACAGCGATTTGGGTGTTTTTCAAAATTTGTTCACTGGTTGCCTGAAGTTCCTCGGAATGAGCTGCTACATGCTGTACCATATCAATGAGCTGCTCGGTGATGGAGCGGTTCTCGGATACGAATTGATCCAGTTGATTTTTGTTAGTCAAATTATAAGAGGCCGCAAATGCTGCAATGACTTCACCTTTCTCGTCCAATACAGGAATACTGATCATATCCAGAGGAAAACCTAGAATTTCAGCAGGAATGTGGGTCAGGCTGGTCTCACGTCCATTTTTAAGCATGGCAAAATTCTTATAGTCCTCGAGTAGCTCCGAGCCTGTTTCAAAGCCGAGGTCCATACCCTCCGATTGGGTATACATAAGGACATGAGTTCGGTCGAAGAGAGCAAGGGTCACTTTCTCACGCATGATCTGTTGTATGTAGGGAATGGCTGCAATTAATGCATCTATTGTATTCAAATAGATAACCTACCTTTCTTTACTAGGTATATTTTTTATAGTCTCGTATATAGTTGTCGGTCTAAAGATGGATAAAAGTTATAAAGATATTGAATCTTTAAGGAAGTGAAAGCATCAGAAAAAAAGGCATACCATTTCCATTACGAAACGATATGCCTTCTATTTAATCTGAACTTGTCAGTGCTGCGTATAGGTAGTTCACTTGCCGCGTTGCTCGAACAGTTGTGCGATTTCCACAATAACCTTGGTAGCGAGCACCATGTTGTCCACCGACACATATTCAAACTTACCGTGGTAGTTCTCCCCACCTGTAAAAATATTCGGTGTAGGCAGTCCCATGTAGGATAGCTGTGAACCGTCTGTACCGCCACGGATCGGCTTGATAATGGGTTCGATATTCAGCTTTGTCATTGCTTCATAAGCGACATCGACGATATGCTTGACTGGCTCTATTTTCTCTTTCATGTTGTAATATTGATCTCTCAGCTCCAGCGCAATACGGTTTTCTCCATATGCGGCCTGCAGCTCTTTGACTACATTTGTTAAATAAGCTTTCCGGTTTTCAAAGCTCTCGCGGTCAAAATCACGGATAATATAGTACAGTTTAGCTTGTTCTGCGGTGCCTGTAGAATCCAAGAGATGATAGAAGCCATCATATCCGTCTGTATATTCTGGGGCTTCGTTTGCAGGTAACCGACTGTGCAGCTCCATAGCGATTTTGGCAGCGTGAATCATTTTGTTTTTAGCCGTACCAGGATGCACATTCACACCGTGAATGGTAATATGGGCGGCTGCGGCGTTAAAGCTCTCATACTCCAGTTCTCCGAGCGGTCCGCCGTCTACCGTATAGGCATATTCAGCGCCAAAAGCGGCTACATCAAAGCGTTCCGGTCCTCTCCCAATCTCTTCGTCCGGTGTAAAAGCAACGCGAATTTTGCCATGTTGAATTTCTGGATGGTCAATCAGGTAGTGGATAGCTGTCATGATTTCTGCGATCCCGGCTTTGTTGTCTGCACCGAGCAGGGTGGTACCATCTGTTGTGATCAGGGTGTGGCCTTTATATTGAGTCAGTTCGGGAAACTCACGTGGAGAAAGAACCACACCAAGCGAAGCATTCAGCGTGATATCGCCCCCATCATAGTTTTCCGTCAATTGCGGCTTTACCCCTGCACCAGTCAGCTCGGTAGCCGTATCGAGGTGAGCGAGAAAACCGATGACGGGAACCTCTTTATCCGTATTGGAAGGAAGGGTCGCCATCACATAACCATGATCATCAATAGTTACGTCTGTCATACCAATGGCTTTCAATTCGCCCACCAAGAGGTTGCCCAATGTGAGCTGTCCGGGTGTAGTGGGGCAAGTGTGACTGCTTTCATCAGATTGGGTATCTACCTGAACATAGGTAGTCAGGCGGTCAATCAGTTCCTGTTTCATGTGTGTATCCTCCTTGGTGTCATTTCTATTATGGTACGTATTTTATCATGATTAGGCTTATAATATGAAAAAAATGGTTGAACCTTTTAGGGATAATAGTAAAATAAAAGTAAAAATAGAGTAAAACGATTAAAGGAGTCTGCAATGCCTACGTTAAAAGATATCGCCCAGGAGGCAGAGGTTTCGATATCCACGGTCTCCCGAGTGCTGAATTATGATGAAACACTGTCTGTATCAGAGGAAACGCGGCGTAAAATTTTTGAGGTTGCCGAGCGTATGAAGTATACGACTGTTAAACGTAAAAATGGCGGTATTGGTCGTCAGCCCCGCAAGAAGGCAGATGGACCCATTCGGTTGGGCATGGTGCACTGGTTTAGTACGTACGAGGAACTGGAAGACCCTTATTATCTGTCTATCCGGTTTGGCGTGGAAAAAGAGTGCCGCCAAAGCGGGGCACAGCTGGAGCGTATTTTCAGAAGAGAGGACCTGACTGCGCTGAAGGCGTCATCCGAAGGGCTGCATGGGCTGATCGTGCTGGGGCATTTTAGCAGCGAAGAGGTAGAACGTATGCTGGAACTGCCCATTCCTTGCGTTTTTCTGGATCATTCGGTAGAGCGCACAGGGGCAGACTATGTGGTCATTGACCTTGCTCGCGCTACAGCTGATGCACTGGATTATTTGATGGGCGCAGGCCATCGTCACATCGGATATGTTGGTATGGGCAAGGATGAGCAGTCCCATGATTTCGAACGAGCGGATCTAGATGCTCGCTATGAGACGTTTTTGCGGTATCAGGAACAGCACAGGCTGTGCACGTCGGATGATATTCATGTGTGCGGCGGAACGGCGGCAGACGGCTTCCGTGCGATGGAAGCGGCTATTTTGGCAGGACCAGAAAACCTGCCTACAGCTTTCTTTGTTGCGAGCGATTCGGTGGCTATTGGGGTGTTAAAGGCACTGGAGCGGCATCACCTTGCGGTGCCGGAACGGATCTCCATTGTTGGCTTCAATGATATTCCGACAGCGGAATATTTGACCCCATCTCTGTCAACGGTCAAAACGCATACCGAACTGATGGGAGAAACGGGTGTTCAGTTCTTGCTGCATACGGTACGCAACGGTGCAAACGAGGTGGGGCGCAAGGTCATCATTCCGACCGAGCTCATGATTCGCAACAGCAGTGCGCCGCTACATACCGATCCCCAATAAAATCTACGTTATTGATTTGGACAGCTCCGGCTTACCGGGGCTGTTTTTTGATATAAAAAGATACAAAAATGGATTGACAATTGCCTTGTAAATGCTTACATTGAACGTATATTATTTTACTAAGTTTTACTCGTAGTTTTTACTTGAATATTTTACTGTGGTATAAGAGTGGAAAATAAAAGGTTGAGGTGACTGCCCATGCGTACCATTTTGCCGTTAAATGACCAATGGTTATACCTTCCGGAATATGTCGAGAGCGAAGTAAACGTAGGCATTGATGCAAGTCGGTATGAGCCAATTCAGCTGCCGCACACCAATGTAGAGCTTCCGTATAATTATTTTGACGACAAGGCATTTCAGTTTATTTCTACGTATAAAAGAGAGCTGACCATTCCGGCAGAAGCCAAAGGTAAGCGAGTGTATGTTGATTTTGAAGGAGTTATGACCTATGCTCAGGTGTATCTAAATGGGGTAAAAGCGGGGGAGCATAAAGGTGGATATACACCGTTCAGTGTTGAATTGACCGAACTTGCCGAGTATGGTGGCTCCAATGTGCTCACGGTCATTGTCGATTCCACGGAACGGGACGACATCCCTCCCTTTGGGGCAGTCATCGACTATCTGACCTACGGCGGTATTTACCGCGAAGTGCAGATGCGAATAGTGGAGCCTGTACACCTCGGAACGGTATTCGTTCAGACACCGGAGCCGCTTGCGGCAAATAAGGCGGTGCGCGTCGTCGTGGAGCTGGAGGGCGCCAGCGATCAGCAGGACGACTTGACGGTCGCACTGCAACTGCTGGACAGAGCGAGCGTGAAGGCGGAGACCGAGCTGGCAGTGGTGACGGCGGCGGAAGTGACGCTGGAACTAGGCGAATTGAACGGCCTGCAGCTTTGGGATATAGATGATCCCAAGCTGTATGAAGTGAAGCTGACGCTGCTACGAGGCGGAGAAGCGTTGGATCAGGTGACCGTGCGCTTTGGCTTCCGCGAGGCCGAATTTCAGCCGGACGGTTTTTACTTGAACGGGCGGAAGATCAAGCTGCTCGGCCTGAACCGTCACCAATCCTATCCGTACGTTGGCTATGCTATGCCCAAAAGAGCGCAGCGTCGTGATGCAGATGTGCTCAAGGAGGAGCTGGGGCTGAATATGGTACGGACATCCCACTACCCTCAGTCCCGTCATTTTCTAGACCGCTGTGATGAGATCGGATTGCTCGTTTTCGAAGAGATTCCGGGTTGGCAGCATATTGGCGGTAAAGCGTGGAAGGACCAGGCGGTGAGGGACGTCGAGGACATGATTATCCGTGATCGTAATCATCCCTCCATCGTCATCTGGGGCGTACGAATTAATGAGTCGCAGGATGATCATGATCTGTACACGCGTACCAATGAGCTGGCACGAAAGCTAGATCCGACCCGTGCTACGGGTGGTGTGCGTTATATTGTAGGCAGTGAGCTGCTGGAAGACGTATATACGATAAATGATTTTGTTCATGATGGTGGGCACAAAAAATATTTGGCGAAGGAAATCCGCAATTTTGATACGTATGACGATACAGAAGGCGTAGATGGCGAAACGACAGGCTTGCGCCAGCCTTCTCTCGTTACAAAGCTGGATCATCCGGTCCCTTATCTGGTAACGGAATATAACGGGCATATGTACCCGACCAAGCGTTTTGACCAGGAGGAACGGGTAATGGAGCATGCACTGCGCCATACGCGGGTCCAAAATGCTTCCTATGCCGATGAGGGCATTGCCGGAGCGATTGGCTGGTGTGCTTTTGACTATAACACGCATGCTGATTTTGGTTCCGGTGATAAAATCTGCTACCACGGTGTCATGGATATGTTCCGCCTGCCTAAATTTGCAGCGAGCGTGTACCGGAGCCAGAAGAACGTCGAACAGGAAGTCGTTATGGAGCCGGTCACTTACTGGTCGCGTGGCGAGCGGAATATCGGAGGCATCGTGCCGCTGGTCGTGTTCACCAATTGCGATGAGGTGGAGTTCATCTACGGTCATGAGCGCAAAGGTGTTTATCGTCCGAACCGAGAGAAGTACCCAGCGCTTCCTCACCCCCTGTCGTGATCGACGAGTTGACAGGCCACTGGGGCATGAAGTGGGAAGACGCTGTATTCATTGGGTACGTAAATGGGCAAGAAGTAATACGTAGATACTATTCACGTAATCCGGTGCCGACAGAGCTGCGCGTAGCTGCAGATGATACAGTGCTGGAAGCCGGCGATTGGGATGTCACTCGAGTGGTAGTCGATGCTCTGGACGAATACGGCAATGTATTGCCGTTCTATGCAGATCCCGTTTCGGTGGAGGTCGAGGGAGTGGGTGAATTGATCGGTCCTTCGAGCTTATCTCTGATTGGAGGACGTATTGCATTCTGGATTCGGTCGAAGGGGGAGGCTGGACAAATTCGTGTGAAGGTTTCTGCGCCTTCCCGTTTCGGTCCGCAGGAATTGAGCCTTCACGTGCAATAATGAAGCAAAGGCAACATACAATCCTACTAGCCACTTTTTATAACGTTTGAGCCTTCAATTATTTAAAAAAGGAGTTGTCCGCAGATTCTGTAAAGGATCTGAGAGGGCAACTCTTTTTTACATATATAGGGTACGTTAATCTATGAGTCTTTTAAATTGTGTCTTATTACTGAGTCACTTAACGTTACGTTCATAGATTGGAAGCATAGAATACACTATCAAAAGCAAGGGAGGTGAAAACTATGGCGATTCTTTTACCTTCGCAATTCTACAATCTTGCTGCTGGTGTGGGTAAGTCCTTTTTTGAAAACCTGAGAGGCGGTAATAATGCTACAATTACCGTGAATAATACGGGTGCCAATCCGGTTGATCTTGTGGTTACCCGTGTCAATGCTCCTGTGATCACTTATGTTATCCCGGCGGGCAACAGTCTAACGTTAGAAGTTGCTTTGCTGCTGGTAGCTGCTCTTCAGGCGACTCCAGTTGGAGCAGTAACAGGTACAATCCAAATTGCTACATCTGATTTCTAACTTGTAACGACCTGACTCTCTAACTCTAGCTTTGCCGAAAGGCAAGGTTAGAGCTTTTTTTGTTTGAAATTTTCTGAAACTTTTTTCATATTGTGCCGATATATACATATAGCATAGCAAACAACAACATCGAAAAGGAGTACCCTGTATGAGCTTTAGCAATCCGGTTTTACGTGATGACATCTTTTTGCGCGAAGATGAAAGAGAAGCTAGTGAACAACGCATGACCATTGGAGGAACGGTGAACAAAACGTTGCTTCTGCTGGTTCTGCTCATCGTCTCTGGCAGTATTACCTGGTACATGACCTATGAAGGAACTGTAGAGGTGCTATCTTTGCTGACGGCAGGATTTATTGGTATGGCAGGCGTAGCACTTGCGATATCCTTTTTTCCCAAGACGGCTCCGTTACTCTCTCCTGTATATGCGATTCTGAGTGGTTTTGCTTTGGGTGGCGTTTCAGCCTTTATGGAGTATGAGTACCCGGGAATTGTGGCTAATGCCATTTTGCTGACCGTGGGTATTTTGTTCTTGATGCTCTTTATGTATACACAGCGAATCATCAAGGTGACACGCGGCTTTATCTCATTCGTGGTCCTGTGTACGATGGCGATTTTTCTGGTGACACTGGTTGATTTTATTTTGAATTTTTTCGGTATGAATGTTCCGTATATCCATGAAACGGGTTGGCTGGGCATCGGCATCAGTTTATTTATCGTGATTATTGCGGCATTGAATCTGCTGGTGGATTTTAATTTTATTGAAGAGCAAGCAGATCAAGGCGCACCCAAATATATGGAATGGTATGGTGCTTTTGCATTGCTGGTGACTCTGGTATGGCTGTATGTACGGATTTTGGACCTGTTGGCCAAGTTCAGTAAGAGGGACTAAGTGCAGGGTGAGAAGAAAAGGATGGCTGACTGCCGTCCTTTTTTGTATTTTAAATAGACGGTTTAAAAATTGCATTTTACGTTAAATACATAGAAGTTGGGTAAAACATTAAGACAGACAGGAGAGGAGTGAGTGTATGTATCAAGTGGTGCTGGTTAGGCATGGAGAAAGCGTGTATAACCGACAAAACCTATTTACGGGCTGGACGGACGTGGACCTGACTGAACAAGGGACTCATGAGGCCATTGAGGCGGGGCGTATTCTCAAGGAGGCTGGATATACGTTTGATTTGGCATTTGCCTCTGTGCTAAAACGATCTATCCGCACACTGTATCACATCTTGGATGAGCTGGATCATCTGTGGATACCTGTGCAGAAGTCATGGAAGCTGAATGAACGCCATTACGGTGCCCTTCAGGGGCTTAGTAAGCTGGATTCCGCCGTGCAATACGGCGAGGAGCAAGTTCATATCTGGCGGCGTAGTCTGACGGTGAGGCCCCCCATGCTGGATGAGAAGGACGAGCGGAGTCCGCATCGGGAAGAGCGTTATCGCAATATTAATCCAGAAGAGCTGCCGCTTGGGGAAAGTCTGGAGGACACAGTGCATCGGGTCGGCGAGTTTTGGAAGCAGCGGATTGTACCTTTGATTCTCAAAAAGGATCGAGTTATCATTTCTGCACATGGTAACACTTTGCGGGCTTTAATCAAGTATATGGAGAATCTGGACGAAACCGCATTGCTGGATTTGAATATTCCGACAGGTATTCCGCTGGTGTATGAGCTGGATGAGCATATAGATCCCATCCGGCGCTTTTATCTCGGTGATCCGAGTCATGTAGAGGCTAAGAAGCAGGCTGTGGCCAACCAAAGCAAGGTAACGGAGTGATTTTCTATACACAAAGAGGACAGGGCGCCTCCTCGCATCCTGTCCTCTTTGTGTTGGGTATAGATTAAGCGTTCGCTTCTTCTTCTTCTGATTCCTGGCTGTCTTCCTCTGCGGGAAGTGCCCACACCGACACACTGCCGGCACGAACGGGAAATATGCCGTAGCCATCCTGCCCGATCTTTACGATATGATCGTGATGCCCGGTCAAATCTATCCATTCTTCCCCTGCACGTTGTTTACCTACGAACATGCGCTTTTCCCCGTCATTTGCGTTGGTGATCACCACAGCACATCCGGAGCCTTCCAGCTCAGGCACGCCTTGACGAACCCATCCAATCGTATGGGGATCATCGAAATAATCTTTTTGCTCACCATAAGCTTTATGGTACCGGGCATATAGTAGCGGGTCTAGCTCAGCTTGCTTGCCTTTCACGGGCGTTTGCCCCTGAATACCGTAGTAATCGCCGTAGAACACGCAGGGATAACCGTCCTTGCGCAGCAAGATAAGTGCATAGGCGCTGGGCTTAAACCAGTCCTCCACCCAGGATTCGAGCGCTTCGTGCGGCTGGGAATCATGATTATCGACAAAAGTAACCGAGTTGAGGGGATGGGTATGAACAAGCGTATCCTCGAAAATGGTGCTTAAATCGAAATCCTTGCCACCCAAGGAAGCGCTATGTAGTTTGTAGTGGAGGGATACGTCAAATAGGTCGATTTTATAATCAATGGTATCCAGGAACTTTTGACACGATTCCAGATCCGGTTTCCAAAACTCGCCTACCATATAAAAATCCTGCCCGCGTTTTTTAATCATTTCTGTAGCAAACTCTCGTACAAATTCATGATTAATATGCTTGATTGCATCCAGACGGAATCCGTTGCATTGCAGAGTATCTACCAGCCATTTTCCCCAACGGATCATCTCTTTGCGCACATCCTGATGATTATAGTCAATATTGGCGAACATTAAATAATCATAATTGCCGAATTCATCATCTACATTTTCGCTCCAGCTTTTATTTTTACCTAAAATACGATAGATTCCTGTCCGATCCTGGCTAGCATCGTAATCGGTTCCGTTAAAATGTTCAAAGTTCCATTGAAATGTGGAATACTGACCTTGACGGCCGGGGAACGTAAATTTAGTCCAGCCTTCGATATCAAAGGGCTCGGAAATGACTTCATTGCGGTTATCCGGGTTAACCTCGACGACCTTGAATACTTCAGTTTCATCCGCGCCGGCCTTATGATTCATGACCAGATCGACATAGACGGCCACGCCGTGGCGAACACAGGCGGCAACAGCCTCCAGCAGGTCTTCCCTGGTTCCGTATTTGGTGCGCACCGCACCTTTTTGGTCAAATTCGCCCAGATCGTAAAGGTCATAGACGCCGTATCCCGTATCCTCGGGCGATTGGCCTTTGGTGACAGGTGGAATCCATATCGCGTCAATTCCTTTGGCCTTCAGTTCCGGAGCCAGGCGGGTAAGCTTTTTCCAGTGAGAACCGTCAGCTTCGACATTCCACTCGAAAAATTGCATCATCGTATGGTTCCTTTTCATGTGCGTCCCTCCTTCATATATAACAAGTTACCCACCAAGTGAGGGGGGCTAAACGTCAGACGGTCAATATGATGCTGAATGAAGAACAAGGATCGCTGTATAACGTATGCTAAATCATTAAAATTTGTTATACCTAAGTGTTCCCAACGACTCGGGTAGCTAGAAAAGGGAACGTGAAAACGGTAAAATGAATCTAACTTAACAATAGTTCGGGTTTTGGGCAAACTGTGAAGCGTGAGCAACAGAGGAAAGGAGGAGTGGACGTGACAGAACCACAGCAGAACAAGGATGAAGCGAGCAAACCGCTGATAAAGAAATGTACGTATTGTCAGGAGATGAAACCTTTAACGGACTTTCAGCGCAGAACGGGTCGCCGGGCTGGTCCTTATTCCCGACGTGGTCCTTGCCGTTCCTGCCGGGGGTTGGCCCCGCAAGAACGTGCGGCTACGTCCGCTCCTTCCGGCGAGGAAACAAATCCCTCGGCTGCTCCCGTGATGCAGCATAGCCTTGAAGCAAATACGGCTGCGCACAGCCTAGAGGCGTCGCTACCTATGGAGGCACAACGCCCCCGCAGGAAGCCGGTCACGGACAAAGCGCGTGAGTGCCACCGGCAACGGGTTCGGCATCTGCTTAGCAGGCTGAAGCCTGCGGATACCCGGGCGTTGCGGCTCAATCGCAATGGCATGATTCGGCTAAGAGGCAAAACCGACCAGGGGAGACGCTGGCATCAAGAGATTGAGCTTGATCTGGCCATGACCCTGGTCAGAGAGCGTATGGCGGTGATTGTTAATCCTTACACCGTGCGCAGACTGTATAGTAACAAGGAATTTCGTCAATATGTGCTTAAGCGTGACCGGTATACTTGCTTTTTTTGCGGGGGCTACGGTGACACGATTGATCATTTACTGCCTCGGGCAAAAGGGGGGCACACGACGCCGGTCAATTGTGTATGTGCTTGCAATGAATGCAATCAAGTTAAGGCTGCCCGCGATGTAGATGAGTTCATTGAGTCTGGTGTACCGCAGCCGTCTCCTGATGATTTCGAGGCACCTGATAATCCTGACGCTTCTGAAGGCACCCTACATACGTAGGGCGACTCTTGGAGCGTAGATCCCTTAGTACAGTTCTACTTCAAAGCCGGATTCCTTCCAGGCTGTTGTTCCGCCTTCGATAAAAGCTACATTGGTAAAGCCCATCTGCTGGAGTGTATAAGCTGCCAATGCAGCTTGTCCGCCTGCCCCACAAGTGGTGATAATCGGGCGGTTGCGGTCACGTAGACGTTCGTCACGCAAATCCTGTGGAACCTCCAAGTCAGCGCGGATGGGCAGCATGCCCAATGAAATATTGGCGCTTCCGCGAATCAGACCGCAAGCGCCTGCATCATGGGAGTCCTGTACATCGATAACGAATGTATCTGGATTTGCCTCCATTCGCTGACGTGCCTCCTGTGAATCAATGCCCTGAACGTGCTGCCTCGCTTCTTGAACCATATCTCCAAATGTTTTAGCCATCATTTAAAACCTCCGTATGAATATATTTTGTGTTATTTTCATATTATCGAACTAAAACGCACTCTCTTTATTACCCTCCTCTAGCATAAGATGACTCTTCTTTTAAGGGAAACTTGGACAAAAATCGAGCTTATTCTAATTTTTATCTAAAATAACAATAAAAATTTTGCGGAAATTTGTGCAAATTTAAAATTTCTTCGACGATTGTGTCGTGAAAGGTGTAATATAGAGGTATAGGGTTCCGTTTCGGCCTGTTGTAGTCACGAAGGAGCGCTTCGTGGAATATTCCGCAGCAGTAACAACAGAATACCGTCTGAGCAATATACAATTGGCATCTGCGATAAATCAGTCTTGCCCTTTAGGGTATAGGCCGGTTTTAGCTGTGCTTCTTGCATGTTTAAGGGCGTGAATTCGATAAACGTTTTATTGCTAGAGTTTATGGATACAGGTTACGAGAAAGGAATGGACTTCTATTTTCACAGTAAAGGAGGACGTTCACGCATGTCTGAAAACCAACAAGAGGTGGCAGTAACACAGGAAGCTACCAAAGAGTCTCGGGATGTATTGGACCAATTGATGAAACCGGAGGTTCAGCAATCGCTGACCGTGCTGGTAGAAAATCTGCCCAAGTTGACTGAGATGGTTACTTTGATGACCGACGCTTATGATGTAGCTCGCAGTCTGGCGACTGACCCTGTCTTTATCGGAGATATGAAAAGCTCCATGGGAGAGTTTGTGAAGCCTGTTACAGATTCGGCTAAAGGATTGGCTTCTGCTGCAATTGAAGCAAATGACCGAGTACAAACTACGGACGGCAGTGTAGGTCTGTTTGGCCTGCTCAAAATGCTTAAAGATCCGAATGTACAAAAAACGCTGCGTTTCAGCCAGGCTTTCCTGGATATTCTGAATGAGCGCCAACGCGAAAGCAAATAATTACCTGATCGAGAACGGAGGATGGACATGTCGAAGCAAATTTTGATCTTGGGCGGCGGATACGGCGGATTGCTGGCCGCTCTTACAGCACGCCAGCATATGGACGCTAGCCAAGCAACCATTACAGTGGTAAACCGCTTTGCGTCGCACCAAATTATTACGGAACTGCACCGTTTGGCGGCAGGTACTATTGCCGAAAAAGCTGTGGCGCTTCCTTTGGAAAAACTGCTGCGCAACAAAGATATTATCCTGAAAGTGGATACAGTTTCCGAAATCAAGCCGGACGATAAGAAAGTAACCTTGGCCAGTGGTGCTACGTTGAGCTATGACGCTCTCGTTATTTCCCTGGGCAGTGAAACGGCATACTTCGGTATTCCAGGGCTGCAAGAACATAGTTTCACGCTGAAATCAGTAGCAGAAGCTAATCGCATCCGCGCACATGTGGAAGCTCGTCTGGATGCTTACAAGCAATCCGGTAACAAAGCGGACGCTACAATCGTTATCGGTGGTGGCGGTCTGACTGGTGTTGAGCTGGTGGGCGAATATGCCGACAAACTGCCTGCAGTTTGCCGTGAAAAAGGCATCAACTACAAAGATATCAACTTGTATTGCGTAGAAGCTGGACCATCTATTTTGGCAGGCTTCCCTCAACCATTGGTTGATCGTGCAGTAACAAGCCTTGAAAAACGTGGCGTTCAAATCGTAGCGGGTGTTCCGATTACAGAAATGAAAGCTGACGAAGTTCTCCTGAAAGACGGACGTTCGATCAAAACGAACACACTGATCTGGACAGGCGGCGTACAAGGTAATGCACTGGTTGGCGCATCTGGTATCGAAGTAAACCGTGGTCGCGCAACTGTGAATAGTGCACTGCAATCGACTTCTCACGAAGACATCTTCCTCGCTGGCGACAGCGCAGTGGTGTTCCCGGCTGAAGGCGAGCGTCCATACCCTCCAACTGCACAGTTGGCTTGGCAAATGGGCGAATTAGTTGGTTACAACATCTTCGCTTATTTCAACGGAGCGAAAATGGAAAGCTTTACACCAGTATTCTCCGGTACACTGGGCAGCTTGGGCAGAACAGACGCGATCGGTACTGTAGGCGCGAATGGCACCCAACTGAAAGGCGCTGTAGCCACCTTGATGAAGGAAGGCAGTAACATCCGTTACTTGTCCCACATCAAAGGACTTTTTGCATTGGCCTATTAATATTTCTTACTTCTATATGTTTTATTCAAAGAGAGTGCAATTCTGTGCTCTCTTTTTGTTATGTAATGGAACCTTCTATACACTAGTATGTGTAAAACAGAATGTTCCTTTTTTAGGCGAAATTAATAAATTATGGTTGAAAGTCTACATTTGTAGAGGTATGCTAGTTTTGAAAAATAACTAGGAGGTTTGTGTATGTTTAGGAAAAAAAAGTTTTTAGGCATGGGGTTAGCAACTATTCTCATGTGCTCCTCACTTTCGGGAAGTCTCGCCTATGCGGAATCGAAATCTAGTACGTACGATGCTTCATTTTTTGAAAATCTCAAACAGCGGGCCATAGTCCATGAACTTGAAGAACACAAGATCGCCGTTAACCCGAAAGCATCTATTGCTGAACTGCTGAATACAGCGGATAGTACATCACTAAAGAGTAAGAATAATAGTGATCTACAACATAATCTGGAGAAGCTTAACAAGTCGGAATACATATATCTTACACTCGATGGAGAAGTATACAGCTCAGAAAAGGGTTATGTAGGCATGGCGGATAAAGTTGAATCAAAAGAAGATAGTGTAACGGATGCTACTTATATGAAAACAAACTCTTTGAGTGAATCAAGCAACAATCATAATGTTTCCATATCAAGTAAAAATAATCCCACTCCATCGCAAGTGAGTGGAGGGACAACGGGAACTTTCTCAAGGGTTCAATTGGATTATGATGGTTTTGATGGGGTTAATGCAAATGTGATTACGCCAAGGGCTAAGTACCTAGGAGCAAACGAACAGCCATGGATGTATTACGGTTTTGATGCAAAGAATGGACGGGGAATTGAGGGGGGATTTTCCTATCAAACAGGCAGAGAAGTATGGCAGGGGTATATTAGGAACAATAATGGTTTCAAATACTCTTTAGAGACGTGGAAAAATCACGACATAAATGATTCAGTTAAATTTTATATTGATAATAGTACCTATAACGCTTACCTGTTAGCAAAATACAGAGACATCGTCGTTATGCAAACCTCTTTTGACTCTTCAGACTTATCATCCATGTCGGTTAAGAGAGTGACGGCAATAGCGAAAAAAAACTTTGATGGCAGCAATATCTATGGATGTTCTATCAATGGAGAGTTTTCAGAATTGGTAGTCTCAAAATTCAATTCAGATTATTATTATCCATGGGATGACTATCGGGATTACTCTTTTTGGGATGGAAGTCAGTGGTTCGGTACGATTGATTGGCCCGCCGATTATATTACTCATTATGGTCCAAGTGTGTGGATCAACAACCGATAAGAACAATTAGTTAAACAATGGCTCAAGCTAAAATATACTGAATAGCATCTGTCAATTCCTTTGTTGTTGGGTGAGACTTACAACAATGGAGTTTGGCAGATGTTTCTCCATGTTAAGCATACTCAACTGGACTCCTCTACCATAATTTTGGTTTCAATTCTAAATAATAACAAGGAGGGCATTGTGAAAATCAGGTTATTAATATGCCTTATGATTTTATTTAGTATTGCTGCTGCAAACTCGAATTTGGTATCGGCTCAAGCTCAAGGCCAAACCCCCATACACTTGAAGGTCAATGATCATTACGTTTTATATACCTTCCCTGCACCACCCTTTGTGGATCAGAAGGGCAGACTCCTTATACCGCTCCAAGCGGCTGGAGATATACTCGGGGGCAAAGTTACTTACAATGCAGCGAACAAAACCGCTTCTGTTGATCTGTTGGGGCGTAATGTAACTGCTACGATTGGATCACCCGAAATATCAGTTAATGGTGAGTCGGTGACAATGGACACAGTCCCCATCATGAAAAGCAACGCAATGTTTTTGCCGGTATCCATTTTGTTGAAGGATACAGATGCGAAGATGGAATGGGATTCCAAGCGTGGCTTATTGAAACTAAGGCATGATAGCTTTACGGAAAGTTCAGTTCTTATGAAATTTAAGGGACAGGACTTGGCCCAAGTCATTGACGCGAATGCGTTTGATCTTACTTCCTTTGACTTGGATCGAAAAAAAGGGGTATTAAATATTTATGCTATGTACGAGAGCGGCTTATCACCTGCTTCCAGGCAAATCGACTTTAATCCTCTGATTGTGTATAGCAAAGGAACCTATAGTGTAAATCCTTATTCTAAACCCAGTATGTTTTACAAAGTGAAAATCACCACTCCTGGTAATTTGGTTTATACAAGAAATATAGATACGACCAATGCGGATAAAGATTATGTGAAATATATTACTTCCGTAGCAAGGTTGATTAACTGATTGTTCGGATTTCTAAAAATTGCAGTTATGAAAAAGAAGACAGGGAAGCTATTTTCCTTGTCTTCTTTTCTGTCAAGAAAGTCTATTTTTGGACTCTCTCTTATTTATAGTATTTATCACTTAGTAGTTAAAGGTCGCGAGTGTGCTGTTGTTTTCGTTTGAATGAACAACACCTTTTACACGTGATACATTTTTATTTCTAATGTCTGAAATAATATCTTCTTGGATTCTATTCTTTTGGTAGTAGGTTAGACTGTTCCAATCATCTGTTTTAACATACGCATCCACTGTGACTTCACTAGAGTCGCCCTTTACGCTAAAGTCTATGGAAACATTGTTATATTTACGATCAAAGTCGTTGAGCAAGACCCTTTTGATCTCGCTCAGATCAATTTTGGAGGATAGTTTTTCTATATCCACATTCCCTTTACTATCGGAGTCAAAGGTTGCAAGTTTGTTTCCGTTACTTGAGTTTTTAACGGTTCCTTCAATATCAGCATCTTTAAAGGTCTTTAAAATATCCTCCGAAATATCTTCTAGGTAAGATTTTTGTCTGCTACTCGAAATATCGTTCCATCTACTCTCTGTCAACTCAATAGTCACAGTAATATCGTTTTTATCACCTTTCAGAGTAATATCTGCATTGGCGTTATTTGTGTCGCGATAGTCTCTGTTCAATTGACGTTCAAGATCTTTCAAAGTATCGGTGCTACTTTTGCTAGCTGTATCTTTCAGCGTCTGATTGTCTTTTTGCAACTGAGCAATGGTAGCGTCTTTCGTCGTGTTCGCTGCTTTCGCTGTGTTGAGCTCTTGAGTCAGCGTCGTAATCTGGTTGTTCAACGCCGTAACTGTAGACTGATCAATGGGAACACCATTGTCAGCAATGACTACGCGTTTGTTTGTACCATCCCATGTTACCTTTTTATCCAAAGCTGTACCTGCCAGCTTCAGCGGGATATACGTCACGCCATCCAGCAGAAATGGTTCTGTTTTAGCATCAGCAGGAACCTCGGTTCCGTTGTAGATAATTTTGATATTGTTATATACTGCTTGGATCGGCTTAGTCACTTGTGCGGCATATGTGGATTGGCTGAAAAGAGCCCCGGATATGGCCAAGGCGGATACGGCAGTGATGATGACAGGTTTTTTGATAGATTTCAGTGATTTCATTCGTTGGTCTACCCCTTTATTTAAGAATTATAGCCTGGTTCATAGACTAGAGTAACATTAATGCCTACAAAATCCAACAGCTTGGAGAGTCATTATGGGTTGTGCTTATATTGGTTAGACGCAACAGCAACCATAAAAGTTGCCCTGTTCGCGCAAAAGTTTTTCCAAAAGTATCCGAACAACACAAAACAAGCCCGCTGCACAAGACAGCGAGACTTGTAGGTAAAACAGTGCGCCGAAGTTATCCATTCAGGATTATTTGCCGTCCTTCAGTTTGCCTGCTGTTTCCTGAAGATGGCCTTTGGCCTTATCCAGTTTACCTTCGGCTTGAAGGGATTTATTATCGGTAGCGTTTCCGATTTGGTCCTTGATTTCACCTTTGGCTTTGTTCACATTACCTTTGATTTTATCGCTAATTCCGTTATCCTTCATGTTGAAGCCCTCCTTATGTGATTGAACTTTCATTCAGCATGCTGTAGTTAGTCATTACCCGAGCAAGGGTAATACGAAACCAGAGGCTGTATATCACAGACGGGGGTATAATGTTGGATACGGGTTAAATCAGAACGTGAAGTGGGGAGTGAGCGCATGCTCAAAATTTTATTATTTATTCTCGTTATTCAAATTATTTACGTATCGGCGTATACACTGCGCATGATTCTGACGCTGAAAGGACAGAAGTACATTGCTGCGCTCATTAGCACCGTAGAAGTTACGGTCTATGTATTGGGCTTGAATGTTGTGCTTAAGTATCTGGATCAAGTGGCAAGTCTTGCGGTATACGCCATTGGCTATGCATTGGGTATTCTGATTGGAGCATGGATTGAGGAAAAAATAGCGCTTGGTTATGTCACCGTTAAGGTGATCAGCAATGAGATTAATGGAGGAATTGCCAATGCGCTGCGGGACAAAGGATACGGCGTTACAGCCTGGCTGGGCAGTGGGCGTGATGGAGAGCGCCTGGTGATGGAAATTTTGGCTAAACGGAAAAACCAGAATAGGCTGTATCAGTCCATTCTGGAGCTGGACCCTAAGGCTTTTGTCATTACGGTAGAGCCGAAGCAATTTCATGGCGGCTTCTGGACCAAGGCTATCCGTAAATAAACATTTTGGTAAATTGCGCATATTTTTTGGAGCTTGGAGCATATTAATACCCGCACAGGTGAATTTTTCAAAAATCCTGGCACAGGTGGGGATTAACAGTAAAATGACAGGGGATATTACCCTATAAAAAACCGAGGGGGGATATAGATGTACAGACGCCAGGCCCCGGAAATCATTCCAGAGGAAAATACGGCTATTTGGTCGTGTACAAATGAGGGTTGCAATGGCTGGATGCGAACGGATTTCACCTTTTTGAACGAGCCAGCTTGTCCATTTTGCCAAGCCTCGATGGGGCAGGAAATGCGGATGTTGCCGATTCTCAATCGGGCGGGCAATTCCTTTGTCGCCCAGCGCTCCTAATCCAGGATTCTGCAAGATCCACAATGGAAAGTGAGTACGATGATCACACTGCAATACTTATGAACGTCAAAAGCCGCTCCAGCGACATGCTGAGCGGCTTTTGGTTGTGGAATATTTGATGATCATGGCCTCTCGATGGGCTGCACGGAGTCACGATATACAATATGACCCTGCACCAGGACCCGACCAAAGCGACTGCCGGGATGGCTTATTTTTTTCATCATCGAATCAATTGCGGTACGTGCCATCTGCTCGATGTCTACTCCGACTGTGGTCAGTTGCGGAACAATAAGAGTGGCGTATACATCATTGTCAAAGCCGACCACAGAGCAGTCTTCAGGTACGCGGTATCCCAGAGCAATGAGCTTGTGCACCAGATTGTGAGCGACCTGATCGCAATTACATACAAAGGCAGTCGGCAGCGGCTGAGGAAGCTCCATTTCAACATAAGAGCCTTCGTCGTCCCGGTCACTGAGCACCCACTCGTTACGGAGAGGCAACCTGTGCTCCAGCAAGGATTTATAGTAGCCGAGGAAACGATCCTGAATACTACTGGTGGAATAGAGGTTGCCCACATATGCAATATCCCGGTGTCCCTGGGCGATCAAATAGTTGGTCAGCTCGTAGGCCCCGTAAAAATTATCCGTCACCACGGAGTCGATATCGGCATGCTCATCATAAAAATCGAGAAACATTTTGGGCAGTTCCATGGTTTGTACAAGCTCAATATATGGCTTGCTCACTTGGCCTAGGAGAATGAAGCCGTCCACCTTACGGTCGTAATAGATACGTGGGAGATTAAGCTGTTCTTCGTCTTCGCGATGGAGGATGTGAAGAATGCCGTAGTAGCCGTATGGCTCCAGTGCCCGTGAAATTTGCTGGTAGATGTGCAGATAAAACGATTGGCCAGGGCCGGTAAAACGTTCGGGAATGACAACACCAATGTTATAGGTGAGGCCCTCCTTCATGGACTTGGCAACGGTATTGAAACGATAACCCATTTCGCCCGCGAGCGTCTTAATACGCTCTTTTAGCTCCTCGCTAACCCCATCCTTGTCATTGAGCGCCTTCGACACGGTCACGCTGCTTACTCCCAGCTTATCTGCAATATCCCGCATCGTTACGTTGCTCTTCATTCCTGTTCCGCCTTCCAATTTTAAAAAGATAAGCATCTTGCCTAAATCCAAAGAATGGATGCAAAATGCTGGGGGAATATATTAGTAGCTTAGCTGCCTGTAAAGATACAAAGACTGGCAGCGTAGCTGCCCATAGAACAACAATTAGCCTGCGGGTAACAGTTGTTCTATGGATAGTATACATGGTTCCGCAAGCAGGATAAAGCCTGCGGCTTATGTCTGCTGAGAAGGACGGGAGTACGCTTTCAATAGCGCTTCATTGTGATGAATCAGATCACGGCGAACAGCGGCGCTGCTGAGAGAGCGCAGCGGGTCGGATGGTGTATTGAAGGTGTAGTCCTCCAGTCGAGCGATGGTGGTCGTCGCCACGTGGATACGGGTATCACTAGATGCGTAGTAGATAAAGACTTCATCTTGCTCGTTAACAACAGCCCCGTTGCAAAAAATAACATTCGAAACGTCGCCCACGCGTTCCTCATCATAAGGAGCTAGAAAGTGCCCGCCGGGCTTAGCAATGACGCGCGTAGGGTCTTCCAGACTGGTGGCAAAGGTATACAGCACATACCGCAGCCCGGCGGCCGTATTGCGTACCCCGTGAGCGATATGAATCCAGCCGCGGCTGGTCTTAATCGGGGCGGGACCCTGCCCGTTCTTGGCTTCGTACACCGTATGATAGCAGCGCTCATCAATGACGTTTTCGTGTTCAATTACGGGCTGTGTAATATCTTTGCACAGGCCGAAGGCGATGCCACCGCCCGAGCCGGTGGAAATAAACCCGTCCTGAGGACGAGTATAGAAGGTGTATTGACCGTCCACAAATTCAGGGTGCAGAACAACGTTGCGCTGCTGTGGGGACTGGGTAGTAATGTTGGGAAGCCGGGTCCATGTACGAAGATCACGAGTACGGACCAGTCCGGCCTGAGCGACAGCACTGGAGGTATCGTGAGGTGGCGCGTCAGGATCCTTTTTTTCAGAGCAATAAATACCGTAAATCCAGCCGTCCTCATGCTTCACCAGCCGCATATCGTACATATTTGTCTCTTCTGGGTCGATATCCTCCCATACTAGGGGGGCGTCAATGAATCGAAATTGATCAATGCCGTTATCGCTTTCTGCCAAAGCGAAAAATGATTTTCGATCCAGTCCTTCGGTACGCGAAACAAGAATGTATTTTCCTTCATGATAGATCGCCCCTGGATTCAATGCCGCATTTACACCCAGCCGCTCCATGAAAAAGGGATTAGTTTGCGCATCCAGATCGAACCGCCAGTGAAGTGGAACATGATGGCGTGTGAGCACTGGATAGAGGTAGCGCTCGTAGATACCATTGTAAAAGGTAGTTTTAACCTCATTAGGGCGTGTAATCAGTTCCTCTTGCTGCAATAGCAGCTCATCGTATTTGCTATGAATCATTGGTTTTCCATCCTTTCTAGCATTTCTATGCAAAATCGGCTGTTGTGATAAGGGCACTTCCAAGGGCCTGCAATCTCTCTCGCATCAGGCTTACCATCCGCTTGAACTGACCAGAACCATTCGCCTCCGGGGCGCGGATCTATGATATATTGCCGAGTATAGGCCCACAGATTACGCACAATTTGCAGAAATCGTTCGTCATTTGTACGTTGAAACGCATTGTAAAAGCCAACCATCCCCTCGGCCTGTACCCACCAAATACGTGAGGTGTCTACCCGCTCTCCTTCCCGCTCGTTGATGAGCGATCCGTCTGGCTGAACAGCGCGCTCTGCTACCGCATTGGCAATATCCATCACCATATCCAGGTATTCTGACGGGTAATAACCCAGCACATTCATAGCGTCCTCAATCAACCAGCTGGCTTCGATGTCGTGACCATATGAGGTCAGGTCAAGCAGAGAGCGCCATTCACGATCGAAGAATACCCCCAATCGTCGGGCAGAAGCATCGTAAACACGACGATATAAAATATCCAGTACGTTCGTCAGTGCATCTCGAACCTCTTCATTTGGCCAGACGCGCAGCAATTGGGTATACGCTTCCAAAACATGAATATGCGTATTCATGGTGATATGCGCGGTAACTCCATTTTCGCTGAGCAGCTCATTAGGCTGCGTGTTCCACAAGCGGTCATATTGCTCGCCGTATGCCTGCCGGGCGGGATTATATCCTTTTTGCTCCAGCAGGTGGAACAGCTCCATAGCTAGTGGCAATGCATTCGGGTCGTCTGTGGCACGTGCATACTCTGCTAGCGCATAGATCGCGAATGCCTGCGCGTATACATGCTTGCACGTGTCCACGGGTTGCCCGGTGTAGTCCACCATCCAATACATTCCTCCATGTAATGGATCAAGCAGGTGATCTCGCAGGAATGTGAATGCATCTCGTGCGGCTTCTGCATAGGTATCTTCCCCTGTTACACGAGCAGCCGCCGAGAAGGACCAGAGTAACCGTGCAGTGGCAATCCCGCCTTTGTCGGCTTGGTTATGAGTGTGCAGATCCACATCCACCTCGCCGTAAAACCCACCGTGTGTCTCATCCTTCAGTCCAAGCCAGAATGGGAGTATGTGTTCCTTCCATTCCTGTCTAATTTCGTCCAGTAGTGTTGCCAAGAGACAAAGCCTCCTTCGGGAAAAATATTAGGTTATCGTTAACTTTACAGAATTATCATATCTAGCTGTTTGTAAACTGTCAACCATGCTAAATTGGTGTTTTTTCATAAGGTGTGACCGATTCCACTTCACAAAAAAAGAATATTGCAATTGACATAGTAAGCGCTAACATAATAAAATGATTTTGTTACTTTAACGATAACCTTATTAAAAAACAACAGGAGGAGTCGTCTCATGAAGTTGTCCAAGGTTTTGATGTCATTACTATCCGTGGTTTTGTTAGCGGGGCTGTTTACTGGCTGTACCTCAAAGAAGGATGAGCCAGCTGCCAGCTCTGATCCGAAGGGTGTGGAAGGTGAAATTACGGTTATCACACAGCGGACTGATATTGTGGATACCGTATTTCAGGATTACGCCAAGGAATTTAACAAACTTTATCCGAACGTGAAGGTCAATTTTCAGGCATTGGCCGATTATGAGGGTCAAATTAAAATCCGTATGGGGACCAGGGATTATGGAGATGTTTTGCTGATTCCTGGCAGTATTCCAGTTGAAGAGCTGCCCAACTTTTTCGAGCCGCTGGGTACTTATGAGGAGATGAAAAACAAGTATACCGGCCTTGAAGAACGTACGGTGGATCATAACAGCTACGGTATTCCAATTGCGATGGTTTACTCTGGTGTGATTTATAACAAAAAGGTGTTCAAGGACGCAGGAATCACGCAGCTTCCCAAAACACCGGACCAATTCCTGACAGCGTTACAGCAGATTAAGGACAAAACCAAGGCAGTGCCGCTGTTTACGAACTATGCCTCTGGTTGGGCACTGACCCAGTGGGAGTCTAGTCTGGCAACATTGGCGGGTACGAAGGAATATGTGAATGTCACACAACCGAATACAGATGACAATTTCACGAAGGGCCAGCCCCACTATGAACTGTATAAGGTCCTGTACGATGCGGCTAAAAAAGGCCTGATTGAAAAAGATCCAACGACTACAGATTGGGAGACCTCCAAGGCAGATCTTGCTCAAGGCAAAATCGGTACGATGGTGCTTGGCTCTTGGGCAATTGACCAGATCAAAAGCACAGCTCCTAACAAGGATGATATCGGTTTTATGCCTTTCCCGACGAATGCCTCCAAGGTACTTGTGCCGCTGGCTGGTGACTTTAACCTCGGTATTAACGTAAACAGTGAAAATAAACCAGCGGCCCGTGCCTGGGTGGATTGGTTTACCGAAAAGTCCAACTATGCTGTAGAGCAGGCAGGCAGTATTAGTCCGCTGAAGGGTGCTCCAATGCCTAGCATTTTGAAGCAATACGAAGATCAGGGGGTCGTTTTTGAAACACTTACTTCATCTCCAAAAGGACAGGAAGGAATTGTTGATAAAATCGACAAAATGGGCGAAATTGGTTTGTGGCAGCCTGACTTCAAAAAACGCATTATTGAGGCAGCGGTCGGTAACCGCCCGGAATCGTATGATGCCATTATGAAGGATCTGAACGATGCATGGGTGAAGGCGCGTGCTGAAGTGGCTGCAAAGGAAGCAAAATAACCATCTGAACTGACGAAAAGAAAGGATCGACGTAGCAGTCGATGGACGGATAGCCAGGAGGTGCAGCATGTTAAAATTTTCGAATCTCAGCTACTCCAAACAAAGATTGGCGATTATTGTTGCCTTTTCAATTATTCCGCTAGCGCTGCTGATCACTTTTGCGTACTTGCCAGTGATCAATATGTTTAAGTACAGCTTTTCGGACTGGAATGGCTATAGTAAGCGTCTGGAATATGTGGGCTTTGAAAACTATATCAAAATCTTTACCGACCCCGAGTATTTCTCGGTGTTTAAAGTCAGTCTGTATTACTTTGTAGCCACGTTTGTACAGATGGGGCTGGCCCTTTATTTTGCAACCATTCTCAGCTTTCAAACCTGGTTTAAAAATTTCTTTAAAGGCGTTTTGTTTTTTCCTTCCCTGATGAACGGGGTGGCCATTGGTTTTATTTTTCTATTCTTTTTTAAGCCAGACGGTACCCTTGATACACTGCTTCAGGCAGTGGGGCTGGGTTCGTATGTCAAGCTGTGGCTGGGCAACCCGGAGATTATCAATATTTCGCTGGCTGGCACGTCGATCTGGAGATACATGGGCTTTAACTTTATCGTGTTTCTCGGTGCGATTTCCTCCATATCCAGTGATCTGTATGAGGCGTCTGATATAGACGGGGCTAACCGTTGGCATCAATTCCGCTCTATTATTTTGCCGAGTATCAAGCGGATTTTGCAATTGAATCTCATCTTGGCGATTAGCGGGGCGATCAGTGCGTTCGACATCCCGTATATTATGACCGGTGGCTCCAATGGTAGCGAAACATTCGTCATTCAGACGCTTGATGTGGCATTCAAATACAGCAAGGTCGGTTTGGCCTCGGCGATGGCGGTTGTTCTGCTGCTGATCGTAATCGCTGTTACGCTGCTTCAACGGTTGCTAATTCGGGGAGAGGAGGACTAATCATGTATAAGCTGAAAAGAATACTGGCTAGCAGCATCAAGTATGCGGCGCTACTACTAGGTGCGTTCATTGCACTGCTGCCGATTGTCGTAATTTTGTTTGCATCTTTGAAGACGAAGACTGAATATGCGGCAACCAGTCCTCTGACTCCCCCTGTGAACTGGCTGAATTGGGCTAACTATACCAAAGCCTTTATTAACGGAAATATGCTGACCGGATTTGTGAACACAGCTTTTATCCTGTTGATTTCGATCATCGGAGCCACGTTGACCGGTTCCATGATTGCGTACATTTTGAACCGTTTTAAATTTAAGGGCAAAAGTCTTATGCTAGGTGCGTTCCTGCTCGCGACCCTCATTCCGGGGGTAACGACACAGGTATCAACATTTCAAATTATCAACAAGCTGGAGCTGTTTAACACGCCTTGGGCGGCGATCTTGCTGTATTTGGGAACGGATATTATTGCGGTGTATATTTTTCTGCAATTTCTGGATTCCATTGCGGTGGCGCTGGATGAATCGGCCATGCTGGATGGGGCCTCCTATCTGACGATCTACTGGCGGATTATCTTGCCCCTGCTGAAGCCTGCCATTGTGACGGTGATCATTATCAAGGGCGTTAATATTTACAACGACTTTTACACCCCGTTCCTGTATATGCCCAAAACAAGCCTTCAGGTCATATCGACGGCGCTGTTCAAGTTTAAAGGACCCTATGGATCACAATGGGAAGTCATTAGCGCGGGCATTATCATTGCCATTATTCCGACGTTGATTGCCTTTTTATCCTTACAAAAATATATCTATAACGGATTCGCTCAGGGTTCGGTGAAATAGAATAACGACGAAATAAAAAAAGATGAGATCAAATATCTCGGTGAGAGGAGAATATACGTATGAATAAATTGAATGTGGATTTGGGAGTAAATAGCATGCGAATTTTGGGAGAGAGTCTGCCGAAAATGCCGTGGCAGGATAAGCCTGAGGGCAGTGAGGCTCCGGTATGGAGACATACTGAGAATCCGGTCATTGGGCGGAATCCGGTGCCGGGCATTGCCCGTATTTTCAACAGTGCAGTAGCTCCGTATGAGGGACGGTTTGTAGGGGTATTCCGGGCTGAAACAATTAACGGACGTCCGCATTTGCATCTAGGCTGGAGTGACGACGGGTTGGCTTGGGACATTGAGACAGAACGGTTGCATTTGGTTGATGAGGAAGGGAACGATTACCAACCTAATTATGCTTACGATCCGCGTCTGGTCCGCGTGGAGGATACGTATTATATCATCTGGTGTACAGATTTTTACGGTGCAGCGTTGGGGATAGCCCAAACAAAGGATTTTAAAAGTTTTGTACGATTGGAAAATCCATTCTTGCCGTTTAATCGTAATGGTGTGCTGTTGCCCCGCAAGCTAAACGGAAACTTTATGTTGCTATCCCGTCCGAGTGACAGTGGACATACACCGTTTGGCGACATTTTTCTGAGTGAAAGTCCTGACTTGGTCTATTGGGGCAAGCACCGTCATGTCATGAGTAAGGGCGGACAGGGCTGGTGGCAATCGGTAAAAATTGGCGGCGGACCGGCACCGATTGAGACGACCGAGGGCTGGCTGATGTTTTACCACGGGGTGACAGGCACGTGCAATGGGCTAGTATACAGCATGGGGGTTGCCGTTCTTGATCTGGATGATCCATCTAAGGTTAAATATCGTTCCTCCAACTTCGTGCTGACCCCGGAGGAATGGTACGAGGAGCGGGGCTTTGTGCCGAATGTGGTGTTCCCGTGTGCTACGCTGCATGACGCGGACACCGGGCGGATTGCGATTTATTATGGAGCTGCTGACACGTATGTAGGTATCGCATACACGACAGTGTCCGACATTATGAGGTATGTCATCGCAACGGATGAAGTGGTCGGAGACGACCGTGAGTCGGGCCGGATGTAGCATGTAGGAGGGAACGTGAATGCCGGAGGATATGTCTTTACAGCAATTGCAGTCGTACATGGGGAGCAGCCCAAAGCCACCGGATTTTGACGCATACTGGGAACGGGCGCTACTGGAGCTGGAGCAGCAGCCACTGAAATATACACTGGAGCCTGCTGATTTTGTCTCTCCGCTGGTGGAGTGTTACCATCTATATTTTACCGGAGTGGGTGGAGCAAAGATTCATGGGAAGCTGGCTCGTCCCAAGCATCTTACGGAACAAGGTCCAGCTTTGGCCATGTTTCATGGATATTCCTGCGACAGTGGTGATTGGTTCGACAAGGTAAGCTACGCGGCACACGGATTCACCGTGCTGGCTATGGATTGCCGGGGGCAAGGAGGGCTGTCCGAGGACAATTTGCAGGTTCAAGGAACGACGGTGCGCGGCCATATCATCCGAGGGATTGACGACCCGGACCCGGATCGGTTGTATTACCGCAATGTATTTTTGGATACGGTACAGGCGGTGCGCATTCTGATGTCTATGGAGCAGGTCGACCCTGAACGGATCGGTGCATTTGGCTGTTCCCAGGGAGGGGCCTTAACGGTTGCCTGCGCTGCATTGGAGCCGCGTGTCCGTGTGGCGGTCCCGGTATATCCGTTCCTGTCGGACTATAAAAGAGCTTGGGCGCTGGATGCTACTACATCTGCATATGAAGAACTGGTTTATTATTTTCGTTGGTTTGATCCGAACCATCTGCGCGAGGAGGAACTATTTCACCGACTAGGCTACATCGATATTCAACATTTGGCAGACCGTATTCGTAGTCGTGTGTTGTTTGTGACAGGGCTGTCGGATATCATTTGTCCACCCTCCACGCAGTTTGCGGTGTACAATAAAATCGTATCAGACAAGGAAATACTCCTGTATCACGAATACGGTCATGAGTATCTACCTTATCTGTCGGATCGTGCCATGATTGAATTTTTGCGGCTGTAGGGGGTTGAACTTAGCCACAGGCTCCTTTATAGTAATAGCTATAACCTTCGTGAATGCGTAATAAATGAATGCCCCATTTGTATAACCTCAATAATATGGTTTGAGGGTCTCTACCAGGAACCGATAAATCCTGATTACAAAAAGTGTACGTCTTGTACATTTCTTGTGGTCAGGATTTTTTTGCGTAATACGAGGGAATTTACATGACAGCAAAGGAGCTAATGTAATGAACTTCAAAGTAGTTATTTTAACGATTGCGACCTTTACGGTGGGGTTGGTGGAGCTGATTATCGGTGGCGTGCTGCCCCAAATTGCACAGGATTTGAATGTCTCCGTAAGCACGGCAGGACAGCTTATCATGATCTATGCGCTCGTGTACGCTATTGCTGGGCCAACTTTGTTGGCGTTGACCGCCAAAATCGAACGAAAACGACTGTACCTGTGGTCGATGTTTATCTTTATTCTGGGAAGTCTGCTGGCCTTCTGGAGTCCGAATTATGCAGTCTTGTTTGTATCCCGTATCATTACCGCTGCAAGCGGGTCGCTGATCGTGACATTGTCACTGACCATTGCAGTCAAAGTGGTGTCCAAGGCTTATCAGGCCCGTGTCCTCGGTGTCATCTCCATGGGGGTTAGCTCCTCCATCGTGCTTGGTATTCCAGCCGGGGTGCTGATTGGAAATGCGTTTGGCTGGCGGGTGCTTTTCCTGATTATTGCCTTGTTGACGGTCGTTGCTATGATCGTTATCAACTTGTTTATGGAACGGATTCCGACGGAACATGTTGTGCCTATGCGAGATCAATTGAAATCCTTAAAAAATGTTAAAGTCATCAGTGCTCATCTGGTGACCACGCTGACACTGGCGGGCCACTACACGCTATATGCGTATTTCACTCCGTTTTTAGAAAATATGATGGGTTTAAATGCTTCGTGGGTTAGTGTGGCCTATTTTGTCTTTGGGCTGGCGGCAGTGAGCGGTGGTTTTATTGGCGGTTCTTTGGCAGATCGGTTCGGGACAGCGAAAAGTATTCTAGTCGTCGTAGGCGTGTTTATCGCCGTGATGTTCCTGCTGCCACTCTCAATCCACTCGGTTTATGTATTTGCGCCATTATTGATCATCTGGGGCATACTGAGTTGGGCCTTGTCGCCCCCGATGCAAAGCTATCTTATTGAAAATGCGCCCGAATCGGGTAGTATTCAGCAAAGCTTTAATTTCTCCGCACTCCAGGTCGGGATCGCTCTGGGTTCTGCCCTGGGAGGCGTAGTAATTGAGAATAGTGAATCTGTTGCCACGAACGCTTGGGTGGGTGGGGCATTTGTGATTGTTGCTTTTGTCTGCGGCGTATTTTCGATTACCAGAGTCGGGACATCGCAGGCTGTCAGAGGGCACCACTCTGTTTCATAGTTCGCTGAACCATCGCCCTCTTTTATAATACGAGCAAACATGATATACTACACACAATTATGAAGAAGGAGGTGAGGTAGGTGAATCACGAGATGCTGAACAACCGTATTAGCCAGCTGCCGATTGCTATGGCTGGCATTGTTCATGCTTTTCCATACAACGGGAGAAGTCTGTCCAATTTTAATCATATGGTTGTAAACATCGCGAGAAGACGCCTACCTTAACTCGAACGGATTGCTGTATCTTCCGAAGAGTCGCGGGGTTGCTCCTGCGGCTCTTTTTGTGTTACCCGGGTAAGGGTCTTCCTAAATAAAGGAGAGCCTGAACATGTATATAGTTAACGGTCAACAATTGAAAAAATACCACGCTGCCAATCTGATTTTGGATGGTGCATCGTTTGAAATCCATATGGGAGAAAAGGTGGGACTCATCGGCCGCAACGGAAGCGGTAAAACCACCCTATTACGCCTGATCGCACGTTTGTCCCGCCCGGATGAAGGGCAGCTCGTCATCGCCAAGGATGCGAAAATCGGCTATTTACCGCAAATTCCGGCGGAGTTTGAGAGCTTCACCGTGTACGAAACGCTGGCTTACGCCTATCGTGAGCTGAAGGATTGCCGCAATCAGATGAGCACACTGGAACGGGAAATGTCAGATCCGATTGTGGTAGCGGATACGGGTCTTCTGGAGAAGCTGCTGCAATCGTATGCTTCCCTACAGGAACGGTTTGAGCGCAACGGCGGCTATGAAATGGATGCAAATATTGATCAGGTAGCGGATGGTCTGCGTATTCCCAAAGGAATGTATACGCGCAGCTTCGGCTCGCTGTCTGGTGGAGAGAAAACAAAAATAGCGCTGGCATCACAGCTCATCGGACGACCGGATTTGCTGCTGCTGGATGAGCCGACCAACCATCTGGATTTGAAAGGGCTGGAATGGCTGGAGCAATTTTTGCAGGGCTACACAGGCGCGTGTGTGGTTGTATCTCATGATCGTTATTTTCTGGATCGGGTTGCCGTTAAAATGATTGAGCTTGAGGATGGCGAGGCGTTTACGTATTATACGAACTACAGCGGTTACGTTAAGGAAAAGGAAGAACGATTGCTACTGCAATTTGAAGATTATAAGGAACAGCAAAAGCGAATCAAAAAGATGAAAGAGGCCATTCGGCGTTTTGAAGAGTGGGGTCGCAACGGCGATAACGAAAAGTTTTTCAAAAAAGCAGCCTCCATTCGTAAAGCACTGGAGCGTATGGAGCTGGTGAAACGACCTGTACTGGACCCACAGGGGGCAGAATTTCACTTAAAGCTGGAGGATCGTTCCGGTCGCCGAGTGCTACAGTTTGAAGATATTGTTAAAGCTTATGGAGAGCGTCAGATATTAAGCGGGGCAACGGGCAGCCTGGAATTCGGTGAAAAGGTAGCCTTGTTGGGCGATAACGGCGCAGGTAAAACGACGCTGCTCAAGCTGTTGCTTGGTCAGGAAAGCGTAGATGCAGGCACGGTCCAGTGGGGTACGCGCGTAGAGTACGGATATTTGGCGCAGCAAGAGAGAGAACGGAATAGCCGGGCGACTGTGCTTGCTTACTTCAAGGAAGAAGCAGGGGTGGAAGAAGGCGAGGCACGCGGATTGCTAGCGAAGTATTTATTTTACGGTGCCGATGTGTTTAAACCCGTGAGCATGCTGTCCGGTGGCGAATGGTCCCGCTTGCGGCTGGCGTTGCTGGTCATGAAAAAGCCAAATTTGTTGGTGCTGGATGAGCCGACGAACCACCTGGACATTGACTCACGCGAGGCGTTGGAGGAAGCGCTGGACACCTACACGGGAACGGTGCTGGCGATTTCGCATGACCGCTACTTTGTGAACAAGCTGGTAGGGCGCGTGTGGGAGCTGGAGGCTGGAAAACTGACCTTTTATCTAGGCAGCTTTGATGAGTACCGAGCGAAGAAGCGTGAGCTGGAGAACGCTCGTTTACAGAGCGACGAGGATACCGGGACACGCCCGACATCTGCAAGCAGAGCCGCATCGGGTGGCAGCTCAGGCTCGGGCACAGCTGCACATTCTAGCGCAGCGAGCAATGGCGCGGGGACGGCTGCGCGGGCAGGAGCGACCAGCGGAGCCGATGCGAGCCGTGCTCGCTCCGGGTCGGCTGGTCGCTTGGGGGCACCCGATGCCCGGGGTGGGGCACGCGGAGCGAAGGCCGCGAAGCCAACCCGCTCGCCCGCTGTGTCCAGCGAGCGCTTGGAGCGAGCGATTGCCGCCAAAGAAGCAGAATTGGCGGCGACAGATGCCGAGCTGGAGCTGCTCGGCACAAGCGACGACACGATCCACATGGTGGAGCTGTGGGACGCGCGTGAGCGACTGCAAGCTGAGCTGGACATGTTGCTCGGCGAGTGGGTTGAGCTGGAGTAGGTGATAGGCTGGTTGCTGAAGATAGGCAACGTATATTTTATAAAGGGATAGCCCTGAGGTAGCGCGTCTGCTGAGGGGCTATTTTTATATGGTAAAGACTAATGAGAGCGTGGGAACGGAATAACCATATATTAAAATAAATTGGTGTTAATTATTTTTTTATTATGTATGTTTACATATAAAGTAATAGATTTACATTTTGAAACATGTGATATTGTTTTATTTGTAAGAAGGAAATAATCACTGTTAGATAAATTTTTATAATGTCAACTAAGATCATACATAAGATTTTCCGCATTGTCATATATGGATATTCCTTGAGTAACGATCTGGTCAGGGTGTGGTTCTAAAACTTATTTGATCTGGATATTCAAGTGAATGAAATTTAAGGCTCATTTGAGCTTCAAGACCGCGACCGAGCGAGTACTCGGTATGAAATGATTTCGTCCATCAAGAAAGGATCCATCTACAATAGGTATTTATAATCCCTTACTAAACTTGCTTGTTGCCAGGTTGTAAAGCGGACTTCGCTATATCTTACTCCCAAAGTCGTTTTCGTGTACTTTTAGGACACGCATCAAAGTTGGATCAAGGCCTTTTATGCATCTTGAATATTGAAGTATATCTTCCAATCTTGAATTCATAAAAAATCAGTTACTAAATATGTTTTAAATAATACATAATTTAACTATACATATAATTATGTATTAGTATATATATTTCTTTTTACTCGATACAAGGAGTTTTGATTAGTCATTTGCAGGATTTTTTTCGGCATAATGCCTGAATAAAGTGTCTAACCATATAAAGAAGATGTCATATGAGGATGTTTCAATAGGTGACGATCTGTTGAGATATCTTTCATATAAATTAGCTTCCTAGATTACACAAAATTATTGTATTTATTATTAAAGATGAATATCGAGAGGAGTTTGGAAAAAATGGAAAATAATATTTTTGATTTGGATGTACAAATTAACAAGTCTAAAGGTTCAGTAGAACCTCAAGTAACAAGTTTGGCGTGGCAATGCACCGGAATGTGCGGCGGAACAGCCAACACTTGTGCTGAAACAGCAGGTGTAAAATGTTTTTCTAATATTGGAGCATTGTGTTGAACAGTGTAACCATGGAATTTGAACTCGAATCCTAATCGAATTAGGGTGAAAAATGGAAGGAAGGGGTCTTTTTAGTCCCATCCTTCCCCTCAATTATGATAGATTTGGAGGGAGAGAAAGAATGTCTAATGTTGTTATGGAGGTTCAGCAAATCACTAAAGTGATTGGGAAGCGTCAAGTAATTCACGATTCTTCCTTTCAGCTTGACAAAGGAAAGATATATGGTTTTATTGGTCCGAATGGAGTAGGGAAAACGACGTTGATGCGCATGATGACAGGGTTGATGCATCCTACAAGCGGGCATGAATGCTAGAGAAGTACAACATCTTTCCGCCAAACGGTAAATAGGTGATGTCCGTAACGAGCTTTTGCAGGGGCGCCTCTGCAAGGAATTGCCGCTTCAGCAGATTTTCTGCTGGATAAGCAGCCTGCAGGCTGCCCAGTGACCTTTCGTTTCTTCATTCTCACGCGGCACTGTAGCCCCTCACGCTGCATCATCCGCTGAACTCGTTTGTGATTCATTCTTTGCTCTGCCCGAAGGAGTGCGGTGATTTTCCGGTAACCATACCGAAACTTATGATGGATGCAAAGCTCTCGGATTTTCTCCACCGTAGCATCTGTGCGCTTTGTCTCCATAGTTGCTTTCCAGCGGTAGTAGGTCGCTCTTGCGATCCCGAGCCATGTACAAGCCTCAGACACCGTCACTTCGTCTCGAATGGATTCGATCCAGGCCACGGCGACTTCTGGTTCCACCTCTTTTCCAGTTCCTTGTACTTTTTTAGCAGGTCCAATTGCTGCTTCAGGAATCGATTCTCCGCTTTTACTTTTTCAAGCTCCGAAGAGTGTTCCGGACCTT
This sequence comes from Paenibacillus sp. 1182, assembly GCF_017833915.1. Taxonomy (NCBI): domain Bacteria; kingdom Bacillati; phylum Bacillota; class Bacilli; order Caryophanales; family Paenibacillaceae; genus Paenibacillus; species Paenibacillus sp. 1182. The sequence continues at coordinate 205,469 of NZ_JAFICR010000002.1, forward strand.
TTCTGTAGCTGTATTGTTTACCTACAGGCTGCTCCAGACGATGCACTTCGCCTTTCGATACCACCTCATCCATGTTTCTAGCTGTGTCTTATTCCGTATTCCCAGTTGCTCCATAACCTCTCTTACCGGAACTCTTGCCAATCTCATTTCAATCGCTTTCATCTTTATTTCTAAGGGATAACTCACTCTCGTTGCCAACGTAAAAACACCTCCAAGGTTATCTCCATATCTTACGACATGGCTTGATTCTCTTGAAGGTATTTTGATGTGTCTCACGTTATGGGGTCAGTCCCCTTTTTTGTATGGTAAAGAGAATGAGAGAGTGGAAATAGAATAACCATATATTAAAATAAATTGGTATTAATGATTTTTTATTATGTATGTTTACATATAAAGTAATAGATTTACATTTTGCAACATATGATATTCTTTTATTTGTAAGGAAGATATAAATTATTATTAGATGAAGTGTTTGTTATCAACAAAGATCATACATACGGTTGTCTACGTGATATATGGCAATATTTCGAGTAGGTGACGATCTGGTCGGGGTGTTGTTCATATAAAATCCTTCTCTTCTATTGCGAGAAGGAAGGCTTTGGCGGGGTAAACATGAACCTCGCTGAAGGCTGATGGTATATCTAAATGAAAGGGGGGGAATGCAATGGCTGAAAACTTATTTGATCTGGACGTTCAAGTAAACAAATCTCAAGGTTCTGTAGAGCCTAAAATTAGAAGTATTTGGAATTGCTCTAGCGGCTGTGGTGGCGGTAATACATCCCAAACTTGTGTTGAGACATGTTCACCTTGCTTCAGTAATTTAGGAACACTTTGTTAATAAATTTTAGTTGTTTTGCAACTTGCAAAACCTTTATATTGGATAACTATTTAATTTAGCAAAGGAGGAGGGACCTTGAAGTCCCTTCTTCTTCTTTGAGAAAACCTTTGGTTTCCTGGTTGTGAATATCAGAGGCATCCTTATATTTGGATTTAGTAATGGAGGGAAAGTGTAATGTCGGATGTCTTATTGAAAGTTGAAAAAGTATCCAAAAAAATGGGGAAACGGACTTTATTAAGTGACATTTCCTTCAAGCTTGAAAAGGGGAAAATATATGGTTTCATTGGACCGAATGGAGCCGGGAAAACAACAATGATGCGGATCATGACGGGATTAATGCATTCAACCAGTGGCTCTGTAAGAATAGCTTCATATGACGTACAGGCGGATCGGGAAAAGGCGCTCTCCAAAGTAGGCGCTATCATTGAGTCCCCAGTCTTTTTTGATTATATGACGGGTAAACAGGTGCTGCGTAATTTGTCTCGGTTACATCCGAATATTAAATCTTCCGATCGGGAAAAGCATATAGAGGAATTGTTAGAAAGAGTAGGCCTGGATTTGCGTGGAGACGACAGGGTGAAAACTTATTCTTTGGGCATGAAGCAACGCTTGGGCATTGCCCAATCTATGCTGGGTAACCCGGAGCTACTGCTGCTCGATGAGCCTTCCAATGGTCTCGATCCTATGGGAATGAGGGAGTTGAGAGATATTATCCTTCGTTTGCGAAATTCAAAAAATTATGCATTTTTTATCTCCAGCCATCTGCTGGATGAGTTGCAGCAAATGTGTGACGAATTAATTGTGATTAAAGAAGGAACGCTAGTTTGGAAGGGACCCGCAGATCAATTGGTTGAGGAAGGTCAACGGCTGGAGGATGCTTTTATGGAGCTAATGGGATTATGAAGACACTCATTTACAGTGAGTTCGAGAGATTGTATAGCAGAAAATGGTTCTGGCTTCTGATTTTATGTACCCCTGTACTTGCTTATTCCACAGCCAGTTATTTTTTGTATCTCAAGACTTCGGTAGAAGTGTTGTCCAAAGTCTTTGTCATTATAGGCCTGCAAGAAAATTTGTTTTTAATATGCAATATTGCTGTAGCTGCATTAGTAGCGACTCTATATACGGAGCAATTCCGGGGTGGACAGTTGCGTCTAATCTTCATGCGGCGTTTTACTCGGGGACAGATTTTCTGGAGCAAGCTATTGGTTTTACAGGTCTCTGTTCTATTACTCTTACTTATATTGGGTCTGTCTCTTTGGGGTGTCGGAGTATGGCGATTTCCCTATTCTGAAGGCGAAACAAGGCAATATGGAGAGCTTATAATGTATGTATTTCAATATTATGCAAAGGCTTTTGTCTCACTTATGGCTATTGGCTGTCTGTATTCCTACATTGCCATGTGTAGCAAGAGTGTAACCCATGCAATTGGTATTTGTACGACCTATAATCTGTTCTCCTTGCTGTTCGATGGCTTATACCTTAAATTAGCATCTCTATTTTCTCATATTCCCTACATACATGATCTTATAGTCTTTTTATTTATTCCTTATATGCAGTATAGAGGATTGAAGACATCCTTATCCGGAAACCTGTCTGCAAATGGGGCGATTGCCACCGTTGTTATTTTATATCTAATCCTTTTTACATGGGGAGCATATCGTCGTTTTACCAAGGATGATTATTTGTATTAGGAGGATTTTTCTTATGCTAGGAATTTGGCGAAGTGAAATGGAACGAATATGGAATCGAAGATCTACTCTTTTATTATATACAATTTTTCTATTGATGGTTATTGCGAATATTGTCAGTCTTAAAATTAATGGAACAATGAAATTCCGCTTTGGCGAAGGGATTGCCACTGTTAATAATCTGAACTTGCCGTGGCTTATGATGAGTGAAATTTCCCTATTTCTGATCCTGGCATTGTTGCCTATTTTGTATGTGGATCAGTTAAGCGGGGATATTCACTCCGGGGCGTATCGTTTATATGTACTGCGTCCATACCGTCGCTTTCAATTTTGGCTTGGGAAACTGTTCGCATTATCGGTCACGACGATCGTTTTTACGGGTACAGCCTTGCTCATAGGCATACTGGCTGGTTGGACTATTTTTCCCCGTAGCTTAACCTTTTTTAAATACGGCTCAGCAGAGGCTTCCACCTCATTAGATGCTATGTCATATACACTTGTGTTTTATTTGGTATTAACGTTGGTTTGCCTGGCAAAGCTCATGCTAAGTAGTGCAGTGTGTTTGTTCATATCCAGACCTTTATTCTCGTTTATTTCTATTTTATTTATATCTATGTTTATCTACCCATTTTACAAGCCACTTGTGATGTTAATAGATCCTTTCCAGCAAATTATGCTTGCTTTAAGAGTGGATGGTTCCACCAGATTCTGGATGTGTCTAATCGTGATTATATTGATTTGTTCGACTATTAGCTTTGTTCGTTGGCAAAAGAAAACAATTTAAACGTTTGGCTTAGAACGGAGGTTTAATGGGAATGGAAGAGCATCTTTATAAAACCCTGGATTTTTTTATGCTTCGTACTCCTGTGCTACCTATGGAAGAGTTCGGAAAATGCTTTCTAACCAATGTCGGAGAGACTGAAGGAATCAGACGAGTTGCAATAAATCGTCTTACGGAATTATCTCGTAATCCATTTATTCGTGAAGCGTTAGCTGCCTCCAGCCCTACTCTGCTTGAATCTTTAGTACATATCAGCGATCAGGACAATCCGCGCAAACAGGAACAAGTTATCAAATCCTTTATGCGTTATATCACTAGAATGGCTACACGACCTACGCCGTTCGGATTGTTATCTGGAGTCACATACGGGAAATTCGGAGAGCAGTCTCAGCTCATTTTACAAGAGCCAGATATGTATCGAAAGCGTGCAAGACCGGACATGGAATGGCTAATGAAAGCCGTTGAAATGGTCACAAGCAGTAAGGAGGTTGTCCGCCAGCTGCGGGTTCAGCGTAATACATTAATTTATCGTCAGGGTAACCGGGCTAAAATCCCCTACACGACAAGATGCGGCAGTATAGTCGGTGGAGAAGATCAGAGTGTGTCCGTTCGTGCGACTCAGGTATTTGATTGTGTGATGGAAGCAAGTTCGACCCTCATACCTTATCAGGAACTGGTCAACCATCTACATAAGACATTTGAAAGAGCTGATATAGAGACAATTGACCGTTATGTATGGCAGCTATTTGAGCAAGAGTTTTTGATATCTGAGCTTATTCCTCCTACCACTACTACCGAACCGCTGGACCATATACGATCCGTCTTGAAATTAGTAACGGGTATTGATGAGTTAAAAGAGAATTTTAATAACATCGCGGATACTATTAATAAATATAATCGTCTCCCTATAGGCCAAGGGGAAGATTCGTTGGAGCATTTAAGACGAAAGATGGGCAAAATGTTCAGTGCAAAATCAAGCTTGCAAATCGACCTTTCCCTGGAGGATCGAGGAGTTGTTCTTCCCCAATGTATCCGTAAGGATGTTGAATGTGTTGCCGAATTACTAACTAAGCTTTCGTCGCGAGAGAATAGACCTTTGGATGAATTTTGTGTGGAATTTTTGGAGAAGTATGGTCCATATCGGGAGGTCCCTTTGCTGGAGCTTCTTGATGAGGATACAGGGATGGGTGCTCCGGCAGGCTACAAACATCCATTGAGTAACCGAACACGGCTTCAAAACATGTCACCGTCCCAGTCGAGATCACATCAGGAGAAGCTTTTATTTCAATGGTTCGTATCTTGCATCCATGAAGGAAAACATGAAGTGGTACTTACAGATGCCATGATAGACGCAATGTTAAAAGGGCAGAAATCAGGCAAATGGTTGGCAGCACCTTCTATGGAATTGTTTTTTCAGTTGGTCGCCCCTGATCAGCAGGCTGTAGATCGCGGTGAGTATATTTTACTTCTGGCACCTAATCAGGGGTCAGACGGGGCGGGAAAGACGTTCGGGAGATTTCTGGATTTGTTTGACGAGCCTTTTACTGATATGTTCTCCAGCATTCAATCGGAAGAGCAACGGTTACAGCCTGAAAAGCTGTTAGCCGGAATATCGTATTTACCCAGTTCGGGAAGATCGGCAAATGTAGTATTAACGAAGCATACTCGCCCCTATGAAATCGCAATAGGAACCAATCATACCCTGCCAAAGGAACAGCAGATACATGTTTCGGACCTTGCTGTTGGGGTACGTAATGATCATTTTTATTTGAAGTCGATAAGTCGCAATCGTGAGGTCATTGCTAGGGCTGGACATATGCTCAATGCTGAATTGACTCCTAACATACATCGTTTTCTTTTGGAGGTCAGTGAGGATGGTTATCGCCATTGGTCATCTATGGAGTGGGGATTCGCCACCCATGCCCCTTTTACCCCACGTCTAAGATATAAGCATGTCATTCTCAATCCGGCTACATGGAGAATGACATGGGATGCGGCAACTAGCCTATCCAAGGATATGATTGATTTGGAGAATTTAGTGTGTCAGTTCCAAAAAGAATGGAATCTACCACGTTATGTATATATGATTGAATTAGATAATCGAATTCTGTTGGATATGAATCATCCCTTGCATGTTGAACAGGTTTGTAGAGATCTTCAATCCAAAGGAAAAGTTACTTTAATCGAACACATAGGTGAAGTCGGAGAAACGCCAGTCTCTCGTCACAGTGGACGCTTGGCGGCTGAATTTGTATTTCCATGTATACGTAAACAGGCTGTAGCAACGAACCATTTTGAGGAGGAAGTTGCTGCGACACTAGATAGAAGGCATGAGGATACAAGTTGTCTTTCCTCAGAGGCAACCTGTACCTATCTTCCTGGTGGTCCTTGGTTCTATGCCAAATTATATGGTATGAACAGTCGCCAAGATGAGTTTATTGGTGGTTATTGGGATGAATTTGTGCGGAAGCATCAAGAGGACGGTAACATCCTTCAGGGGTACTTTATCCGATACGCTGATCCAGATAAACATATTCGTGTCCGGTTTAAGCTACCGGAGTTTCTGGAGGGAAACTTGTTTCTTCCCGTGTTTCATCAATGGACAGAGATGCTTTTAAATGAAGGCATGATATCCAGAGTTGTGATCGATACCTATGAGCCAGAAGTAGAGCGTTACGGTGGAAAGAAGCTCATGATGTGGGCAGAACGAATGTTTTCTTGTGACAGTGAAGTGACAGCCAAATTGGTACGTCTCATTAGATTCAACCAGACTTCTTTACAGAAGGACGTTATAGCTATTTTAAGCGTGATCAATCTTCTCTACCAGTTTGGTTACTATAAGGAAGATGCGTTTCAATTCTTAAATCGTCAATTTGATCTCAAAGACTATTTGAAAGACTTTCGCAAGGAACGGAAGTTCTTTTTACAATGGATGGCATCAGATCAGGAAATGACAGCTTCGACTGCATCCAGTCGCGAATCCATAGAAAATATTTTTTATGCAAGAAAAGAAGCAGTAGAGCAATATAATTATATACTCCATGAGCAGGAACGGGAGGGGGGAGCTACCAATACAAGAGAGGATATTATATACAGTGTGATCCATATGCATTTGAACCGATTAATTGGAATTGACAGGGATCGGGAGCGCAAAATAATGATCATGGCCAGACATGCTATGAACAGCCTGGTTCAATATCGGGGGAACCGCTAATGAGTAGCGTACAAAAAAGTACAGATCGGCGGACTTCTTCCATATGGAAGTCTGTACGTCAAGGGCTTAAGCTTTTTGCCTTAGTATTTAACATGAATAAGGTCTATATGCTTTCTAGCATTTTTTTGCATATCATTCAAGGTGTGATGCCCGTACTTACTTTGGTTATCATGCAAAATTTACTTAATAGTATTGTTTCTTCTAGTCCTCATGATATCTCTATAATTATGCTACAATTTGGTCTCTTTATATTTATTCACGTTTTAAAAAGTCTAGTTACGATGAGTCAGAGTTATGTAGAGGGCGTCCTTGAATCTGTGCTGTCCAAGTCATTAAATATCATGATTGGAGAAAAATCAGGCTACTTGGGACTGGCGGATTATGAAAATTCTCAAATCAACGACCAGCTAAAGCGGGCTTCCCAAGAAGCTTCCTATCGACCTTACCAATTATATACACAAATGGCTGGTATTTTATCTAGTCTAGTTACCATGCTGTCTTCGGCAGTTTTACTTTTCTTATGGAAATGGTGGGTTGTGGTTATTCTATTTGTGATTTCACTGGTGTCGGTTTACTCGATTTTTAAGTTAAACAAAGAACAGTTTGAAATCTATATGAATCGTACCCCGTTATATCGACAGTCATGGTATATGACCTATTTGCTTACAAATGATCGTGCGGTCAAAGAAGTGAAGATTTTTAATTTGGGTCCTTATTTACTAAAAAGATATGAGAATTTACTGCAAAGATTTTTTGTAGAAGACAGGCGTATATTGGGCAAAAGAGTTAGAATTACTTTCCTGTACAGTTTGCTTGAACTTTCTGTTCTGTTATGGATAGTGTGGATGGCAATCCAGGAAACCTTTGTGAAAAAAATATTAATAGGGAACTTATATGGCTACATTCAAGCGATTATGCTGACCCAAAGTCAAATGCAGGCACTAATCCAAGGTATTGTTCAATTTTCACAAAATAATTTGTATATGGAGCAGTTATTTGTATTTTTACAGTTGCCTACATCGGACCCCATTCGGCGTCAAAAGGAACAGGCACTTCTGGATCACCCAAAGAGCAGCACCGGATTTTGTATTGAACAAATTTCAATTGAAGGGGTTTCCTTTACATACCCGGGTCAATCGAAGGCTTCTATTCAGGACATGCATTTAACAATGACTAAAGGACAGACGATAGCCATTGTAGGGAAAAATGGATCAGGAAAATCGACGCTTATGAAAATCCTGATGCAGCTTTATTCTGATTATAATGGCGTCATTAAAATTAACGACCGTCCCGTTCAGGATTATGATCTGCAGCAGGTTCAAGACAAAATTGGAGTCGTGTTTCAAGATTTCATGCATTATGAAATGTCAGCACGTCATAACATTGGGTTTGGATCATTAGGGCGTATGGAGCAGGATGAGGAGCTCATCCATGCAGCCCAGTGCGTAGCTATAGACCAGATTATAGCCAAACTTCCACAAGGTTTGGACACACAGCTTGGTAAATGGTTTGAGGATGGCTACCAACTCTCAGGAGGCCAATGGCAGCGAATAGCAATCGCACGGGCTTTCCTGCGTAAAGCGGATGTGTATATTTTGGATGAGCCAAGTTCCTTCTTGGATCCTGTGGCAGAACAGGATTTGTTGGTATTATTTTTGGAGTTGATGAAGGATAGCATTGGTATTTTTATTACTCATCGGATTTCATCAGCACGTCTGGCACATAAAATTGTGGTAATGGACAATGGTTTAATTGTGGAGCAGGGAACACATAAGGAGCTGATGTTACTCAATGGGCTATACGCAGAGATGTACAACATTCAGGCCAGCTCATTCGATGAAGAAGCTTCCTTAATTGAAAGCGGAGGGAGGGTGCTAGGATGACGACGACTTCATATATTTGTGATAAATGGATACCCATTAATTTGGATATGAAGGATAAAGCAACTGTAATCTTACAAGAGATTTCCAATCGTTACAAAGACCCCGATCAAGTGCGTATGTATATGAAAAAAACGCCCCCGATAGAGGCTGATGGGATGAAGATGGACCGTTGGTCAGATGGAAGTTTGGGAAGTGGGTTCACGGGCATCTGTTTGTTAATGGGTCAGTTGGATCGACTATACCCTGAGGATGGTTGGGATATTGTAGGACACCAATATTTAGAGCGAATTCGTATGATCGTGGAGCAAAAGGGTGTCCATGACTTATCCCTGTATAGTGGATTATCAGGTATTTTGCTGGCTATTTACTCTTTATCCAGGAAGGGCACACGTTATCAAGGAATGCTTGATTCCCTTGCCTCCTGGTTCGAAGAGGCTGCTTTACATAGCTTGGCCCTATGTCGGGAGGAATGGGGAAGAGGACAATTACAAATGAGCCAGTATGACGCCATATCAGGCTTTACAGGGATCGGACGCATCGCCATGTTATTTTCTGACCGCCCGACTATGCATACCATATGGAACCAGACGATTGAATTGTTTCAGATAATGTGCAGCGACCGTACTTGGAATGGACATCCTGTACCTGGATGGTATATTACCACGGAGAATCAATTTCAAGAGAATGAAAAGAAACAATATCCGCAGGGAAATTTTAATTTAGGGCTTTCGCATGGTATCGCGGGTCCATTAGCTTTTCTGAGCCTGTCTGCTCTTAATGGAGCCGACTCCCTCCCTTTAGTGGGCGATATCAACAGACTGTCACAATTTATACATCATTGGCGTGTTCAGGATACTGAGGGCGTGATTTGGCCTGGGCGTGTTTCCCTTGAGGAATGGGTGGATAACCGTCTGCAGCCTGAAAGCACGCAGTATTATCGTGATTCCTGGTGTTATGGCGTACCAGGCATTGCACGTTCGATCTGGCTGGCGGGACAAGCTCTTCAAAATAAAGATTGGATCGAAACGGGACTACGTGCATACTTGGATATAGAAAAAAGGCTCTATCGTAAAGGAGGACTATCTTCTGCGACATTGTGTCATGGTATTGGGGGATTGTTGCATCTGATCCAGCGTATGTATTCAGATACGGGCCATGAGCAGTTAGGTATGATGCGAGACAGGCTACTAGAAGAAGTGCTGGATATGTTCGATACTAATTCGGCGTTTGGCTTTTATGATCATAGCCTATTGGATGGGAGGCTAGCAGAAGTAGATGAGGCTGGCTTTCTGAATGGAAGTGCTGGAGTTGCCTTGGTGTTGGCTTCATTGATAGGAAATGAAAATCCGGATTGGGACGCTGCTCTTCTAATTCGCTAAGATATGTCATGTTATTCCCTAACCTGAACATAATAAAAGTAAGAAAAGATCCAATCGACCGTTTGAAGGCCGGTTGGATCTTTTTTAACATACTAATTCCTCCTGAGACTCAAGGTATTTTCATTAGCATCCTTCAAGCTGGTTCCGCTTACATGGAATCCCAAGGCAGTATATGTTGTACTCCCATTCAATAACCCAATACCTGAACAAAACAGAAAAACAACAGCGTAGATGAGTACCCTTTTACTATATAACCGCCAAACACGGTGTATCGTTTCTTTTCCATAAGGGACGGGTATTAATTGTTTAGTCCTGCATAGATTGACATAGGGGAAAAGGAGGTATGAGCATGTGGAGTTGGGCCAAAAAGCTGTCTACACTGGCGGCGATCCTTTTGTTGGCTGTTTTTGTGAGCGCATGCAACAAGGGCGATGATTCAGGTAAGGTGAAAATTGAATTCTTTCAAAACAAGCCGGAGGCCAAGGGTTCATTCGATAAGCTAATCTCTCAATTCAATCAGGAACATCCCGGTATTGAAGTGACACAGGTCAACCCGCCAGAGGCAGAGACGGTGTTATTGACACGGGTTGTCAAAAACGATGTACCTGACATTGTGGGGCTTGGGGCCACCGATACCTACTCCATTTTGGCACAAAGCGGTATTTTTACGGATCTGGCGAATACAGAATTGCCACGTACGATTGATCCGATTTACCTCAAGATGCTTAAGGATGTGACCGGGGTCGATCCTGTGTATGGAATTCCTTATGCTGCGAATGCGAATGGTGTGATGTATAACAAAACGCTTTTTAAAGAAATGGGATTACAGGTGCCCAAAACATGGGATGAGCTGATTGCAACAGCGCAAAAGATCAAGGTTGCTGGCAAAATTCCTTTCTATTTTACATATAAAGATGATTGGCAAACGAACCTCCCCTTTAATGCGCTGGGCCCGAATCTGGTGGGCATTGATTTTTTTCTGCAACGGCGTGAAAATCAGGTCACCTTTCAGGACAAGTATCGCGAGGTTGCTGAAAAGCAGCTGGAGCTATTGAAATACGGGCATAATGATAATTTTGGCAAAAACTATGCCGACGGCAATCGTGCCTTCGCTAACGGGCAGGGATTGATGTACATTCAGGGCTCGTGGGCCATTTCTGAGATTCGCAAAGCCAACCCGAAAGTGGAGCTTGGTTTTTTCCCATTACCGACAGGGAATGACGCAAAGGCGGTCAAGCTGGTGTCTGGTATAGATACGCTATTAGCCGTATCGGAGAGCACTCCGCATAAAAAGGAGGCCGAGGAGTTCATTGCCTTTTTGTTGAAGCCAGAGAATAGCAAGCAATACATTACAGAGCAAACGCTGTTTTCGGCGGTGAAGGGAGTCACGCAGGATGATCCAAGTGTGGCGGAGCTATTGCCGTATTTTAAATCGGGTCGCGTCATTGATTTTGCCGATCACTATATTCCCAAAGCGGTCCAATTGAATTCGATTGTCCAGGCCTTCCTGCAAAACAGAGATATCGACGCTTATCTAGCCAAGCTGGACCGAGAATGGGATAAGGTAGCTAACCGCCGATAAGAGAGGAGGAGGAGACATGAATAAGCGACTAACGACTTTTTACTGGATGACGGTGCCGGCGGTGCTTTTGTTTTTTGTATTTTTGACCTTGCCTGCCTTGCAGGGATTTTATTATTCACTCACGAACTGGAACGGCTTTGGTCATCAGTACCACTTTGTCGGGTTTAAGAACTATATTAATTTGTTTCAAGACGACAATGTGGGCAATGCTTACTGGTTTACTTTCAAATTTGCGATTGTGGTTACCATTGCGATTAATATTCTCAGCTTGCTGATTGCCATGGGGCTGAACGCTAAAATACGTTTCCGTAATTTCTTTCGCGGGATTTATTTCTTACCTAATATTTTGAGCGTGTTGATCGTAGGTTACATATTCAATTACCTGTTCTCGAATGTATTTACGATCTGGGGACAGAACTTAGGCATCAGTTCATTATCGACAAACATCTTAGGCAGTGAGCAGTTGGCTTGGGTAGGAGTGGTCATCGTAGCCGTATGGCAGGGGATTGCCTTTAATACGATTCTCTATCTGGCTGGGCTGCAAACCATTCCGACAAGTCTGTATGAGGCGTCCAATTTGGACGGTGCGGGTAAATGGCGCGAATTCTGGAGCATTACCTTTCCATTAATTGCACCGTTTTTTACGATCAATATGGTATTGGCGATGAAAAATTCCCTGATGGTGTTCGATCAGATCGTGGCTTTGACGAATGGTGGGCCGGGACGGGCCACGCAGTCGATATCCCACCTGATATACACCGGGGGCTTTAGAGGTGGAGAATTCGCTTATCAGTCGGCTAACTCTGTTATTTACTTTATTGTGATTGCGATCATTTCCATCTTACAGCTTCGATTCCTCCAGAGAAGGGAGATGGATAACTGATGAAAACTAGTAGACGTACGAACTGGCCTGTGCTGCTTCTGGTAGCATTGGGGACAATATTCATTCTGTTTCCCCTCTATATGACGGTGACGATAGCCCTTAAAAATCCCGAGCAGATGGCACATTCTGCCTTTGCCTTTCCGACCGAACTGCATTGGGAAAATTTTAGTCGTGCAGTGGAAATGACCAATTTCTTCAGCGCTTTTCGGAACAGTGTGATGGTCACGACATCGACGGTTATACTCACTTTGCTAACCAATTCGATGGTTGCTTATGCCATTGCTCGTAATATGCAGCGGCGTTTCTTCAAGGGGTTATATTTTTATTTTGTGAGTGCCATGTTCATTCCGTTCCCCATCATCATGTTGCCGATTGTAAAACTGGCCTCGGGCCTTCATATGACTAATCTGTTGGGTCTCATTATGCTGCATACGGTGTATGGTTTGGCGTTTAATGTCTTCGTGTATGTCGGTTATATTCGCTCCATTCCGGTAGCGTTGGAAGAGGCAGCCACGGTAGATGGTGCGACGACATGGGGCACTTTTTGGCGCATTATATTCCCGCTGATGGCGCCGATTAGTGCTACGGTGGGGATTCTCACTTGTCTGTCCACATATAATGACTTTTTGCTGCCGCTCATTATTATCAGCGATGCGGAGCAATATACACTGCCGCTCGTACAGTATGTGTTCCAAGGACAGTTCAACACAGACTTCAATCTGGCTTTTGCCTCGTACCTGATGGCTTTGCTGCCGATGATTATCGTCTATCTGATTGCACAAAAATGGATTATCAATGGCGTTACGCAAGGTTCTGTGAAGTAGGGCAGGAGCCAATCGTTTTAGGCAGACCGTGCCTTACCAGGAAAATAAAAAGGGGCTCCCTATACCACGGTTCACACAGGTATAGAGGACCCTCTTTTTATAGCATTACTATTTAGATGCTTCGCTGTTGCTTGTCAGAGGCTGCAAGGATACGGTTGTCTCTGCTTCCGGGTCGTCCGTTGTATAGTAGAACATATAGATAGAAGCTTCCTTCCCTTTGAAGTTCTTGTAGACATCCACTGCCTTGTTATTGCCGTCTCCGGCAAAATTGGCTGTGATCGGCTTGCCAATGATCCGTTCTTTACCCAGGCTAATATGCGTCTGGTTAATCCCTCCAAAGTGAGCGTCCTCGCTTTCGGTTTCTACGAATAAGTCTGATTCCTGTTTGTAGTAAGTCCACTTCACAGGATAGCCACCGATTTGCGTCGTTAGTGTCTGCTTCTGGTCAGATATATCAGTTAAAAGCTGTGGTGTTTTGTCATCCGAATGGATCGTGACTTTATATTTGCCTGTAAAAGTAATAGGAGTGTCCTTGGTAATCACAAGATGGGACGGTCGTTCAAAACGGATCGTATTCAGATCGTGCTCCTGATCAGGTGAAGACCAACGGTTACCCTCTAACGTTGTGCCGTTCACAGAAAGAAAGTACTTTTGATAAGGTAACATGGCGAATTTCTCCTTGCTTCTGATCGTGACACGGATTTGTGTAGGTGTGACAATCATTTGTTCTAGCAAAACATTCCGATTGTCTTTTTCCAATGGGGTATTCAGCACGCTTTTAATCGTCCCGCTTTCCATCTTCTTCTTGCTTAGCTGCAGGTCGAATTTTATGGGTTCATGTATACTTTTCTCAGTTTGCGCATATTGCAGTTTGAAAGCAGTCTGTCCTTCCGGTATATCTGCTTTAGAAAAATACTGCTGGGCTGTATACTCCCCGTTATCTCCGGGTTTGCCAAAAGTCCCCCCAGGCTGCGACATCACGGGCTCACCGCCTTGGTAAGCAACGATTTGTGGATTGTCCCATTTCTTGGGTATGGAGGAATCGAAGGTGATTGCCGAGGACAGCATCAGCTTATCCTTCCCTTGTTGAAATACCTGTACCTTCATATCTTGTAAGCCGTTACGATCCAGCTTGAATGTCTGCATCTGAGGCGATGTGACATCGAGCGGCAATTCCAGTTCCTGAACGCTGGTGAGCTCTATATGATCTACGGTCAGCCGCATGTTCTCTGTTTCTTGCTGCGGTGTCCAGTCACTTTCAAAGTATCCGTTGTACCGTTGATTTTTCGGGTCCCATTGCTGAAAGTTATATTCCCCTGCACTGCTTTCCCCCGCAGCACCTTTTAGCGATACGCCTTTGACATTCCAAAACTCGTTCTCTGCCCGTTTTCCGACCTCCAAGCTGTACAGAATCACGGTCCGGTTCTCATCGACAATAGCGGTATGCAGCGTCAGCTTCACTCCGTCTCTGGTTACGGATTGCTCCAAGGGCTGTCCAAGGTCTTGATTTAGTGCCGTCTGAATGCCGCTTCTTCCGTGCAGCAGATTGCCCCAATTATAATGGATGGCGGCATAGACGGGAACGGCAACGAGAAGCGCACTCAGAGAGGCGGCGATAGCTATTTTGCGCCAATTTCTATGTCGGTGCGGAGTGAATGAATCGAAAGTGTCGGTTAGCGTAGGGGCAGTATGCCCTGTCTGTTCCATTCGGTTCCACATCTCATCGAAGTCAGGATAGGCCATTTCCGAATCATTATTTAACTTGCGCTTCAATGCCTTTTCTACGTTGTTCATAGTTCTCTCCTTCCATCTCGGGAATTTCTACACCTGCATCCCGCAGTATTTGCTCCAATAACTTTAGCCCTTTATGAGTCCTCGATTTGACGGTTCCCAGCGGAATTTCCAGCAGTTTTGATATTTCTGCCAGTGTGAAATCATGCATATAGCGGAGGGTCAGCACAGCGCGGATTTTGGCTGGAAGGCGATTCATATAAACGATCCATTCTTCTGTCGATTCGCGTTCTTCCACCAGCTTGTCTACAGGCTTACCTTCCGCCCCGCTAAATAAATAGGGATTAGCCGATACTTTCAAATGCAGGCTTTTCCGGCGTTTAAGGTAATTCAGACAATGATTGACCGTAATTTTCATAATCCAGGCTTTTAGTTGTTCGATCTGTTCACGATTGCTGCGAAACAGGGTGATAAACACTTCCTGCGTTAAATCCTCTGCATCCGATGCGTTATGTACCATGTAGTAGCAGGTTCGGTATACATCTCGTTGATACAAATCAAACAACTCTCGATTACTCTCCAATGATGTGCTCTCCTTTCTTGTGCAGTTTATCTATATAACAACTGAGGCCCTCATAAGGTTCATTTGGTTGCGAAAAGTAAACCGTCTGATTCGATATATTTTGTTTTTCTTCAAATGTATCACACGAAAAAAGAAGCCTGTAAATCTCAAAAGTTCAGATTTACAAGCTTCTTATGTTTTGCAAAGCTAGACCCTACGGAATGAATATTTCCTCACGCAAAACCAGGTTAACAGATAGATTGCCGATATCTTTCTGCTTAGTCAGCCAGTCGTACAAGCGTTCTTCCTTGCGAGCGGGCTGCAAGGATGTCTTCGAGCGCGCTGGGCAGGTCGGCCAATCCGACTTCGCGCTCAACGAGCTGCTCTAGCTGTTCCGGCTTCCATTCGCTGCCAAGTCGCTTCCAGATCGCTACACGGGTGTCGTATGGGCAGAAGACAGAGTCTATGCCCAGCAGACTTACGCCGCGCAAAATAAACGGCAGCACCGTCGTAGGCAGCTTGGTTCCTGCCGTCAGGCCGCTCACGGCAACGGAGCCGTTGTAGGCGATCTGGCTGAGCAGCGAAGCGAGCGGCTTTCCCCCTACAGGATCAACAGCCGCTTGCCAAAGCTGCTTGCTCAGCGGGCGGATGCTCTCCGCGCCGTCGTAGACCTCCTCGCGAGAAATAACCTCGGCTGCTCCGAGCGCCTTGAGGTAATCATGCGCATCGGCCTTGCCACTGCTGGCTACGACATGATAGCCTCTCTTGTTCAGCAAGGCAATAGCTGCCCCGCCTACGCCGCCCGTCGCTCCGGTGACAAGTACCTTCCCCTGCTCCGGAGTAACGCCGTTTTGCTCCAGCCGATATAACGACAGGGCCGCGGTGAATCCGGCTGTCCCGAAAATCATCGCCTCTCTCGGCGTGAGTCCGTCTGGAAGTGGAACCACCCAGTCCGCAGGCACGCGTGCATATTGGCTGAATCCTCCGAATTGAGACACACCCAGCCCGTATCCGGAAACGAGCACCGCTTGTCCTTCGCTAAAGCGGCTATCCTCCGAAGAGACGACGGTTCCCGAGCAATCTATGCCTGGTACGAACGGATAGGATTTGACGATATTGCCATCCTTGCGGGCAGCAAGCCCATCTTTATAGTTGATGCTGGAATAAGCGACACGAATCAATACTTCTCCAGCAGGTAAACTGCTAGCTTCCAGAGAACGCACCTCTGCTTGAATTTCACCGTCCTGCGTCTGATCGACGACAAGGGCTTGAAATGATTGAGTCATCTGTAAAAGCCTCCTTTATTACCTTTTAACCCTATGAATGTCCTATATATTCCCTCTTTAATTCGTGAATTATGCTTAGGAAGCGTACAACAATTTTCACAACCTGTCAGCGGCAATGCTCACAGGCTCGTATTCTATTATACTCTTTAGCTCATAATTGCGTCGATAAGCCCAGATTTGCCGGTATATTCTTGTAATATCCTGTTTCAATAAAGTTCGATAATCAATTATAAAGAAGGTGATAAATGAATTCTTACACATTTTGCAAACCATTTTACGTAAACGGGATGTATTTTCAGAATGACTATGCTAACATACCTTTTGATCGTTAAATAAATCTATGAAGAAAGGTGAATGAATGACAACCAGAGCACTAAAAAATGGTTCGGTATTGTCCGAAGCCAAGGAACTGAATTTGTTCCGTTTGACATGGCCTATTTTCCTTGAATTATTCCTGTTTATGTTAATGGGAAGCGTCGATACATTCATGCTCAGCTCTGTATCTGATAATGCAGTGTCGGGTGTGGGCGCGTCCAATCAAATTATTTCAATCGCTATCCTTGTACTGGAGGTTATCGGCAACGGCGCTGCTATCGTCGTAGCTCAATATATCGGTTCTAAGAAACTAGTCGAAGCGGCCCAGGTTACAGGTACGGCCATTACGTTGAATTTGATGGTAGGTCTTTTGCTAAGCGTAATTTTTCTTGTGTTTGGTACGCATATGTTGCAATGGTTGAATGTCCAGGGGGACATTCTTACGTATGCGGAATCCTATATGAGCATCGTCGGGGGGGCTATTTTCCTTCAGGCATTGATTAACGCGCTGGCGGCGACCATTCGTACGCACGGTTTTACCAAAGAAACGATGTATGTATCGGTTTTTATGAACGTGATCCACGTGGTCGGCAACTATGTTTTGATTTTGGGGCATTGGGGAATGCCAGCACTCGGTGTAGAAGGTGCTGCTATTTCTACAGTAGGTAGCCGCTTTATTTGTCTCTTGATCTTCTTCTGGCTGATGTACCGGGTCACTGAGGTTCGTGTCGAGTGGAAATATTACGTTCACTTGTCCAAAAAGTTTATCTCTAAAATATTGCGTATTGGTGTACCATCCGCGCTGGAGTCTATCATGTATCAGTCGTGTCAGCTCATATTCACACTGTATGTGACCTATCTGGGCGCAGAAGCGATGGCGACACGTCAATATGCCAATAATATTTCGAGCTATATTTATTTGTTCAGTATGGCCGTCGGTATGGGAACGGCTATCGTAGTGGGAAGGCTCGTGGGAGCCAGAGAGAAGGATACGGCTTATAAACGTGTATTGAACAGTGTGAAATGGGCGCTACTCGTGACTGTGATTATTGATGCGGTGGTTATCTTTTTCCGTGTACCTTTGCTCGGTTTATTTACAGAGAACCCTGAAATCATTCGTTTGGGAGCGCAAGTCATTTTACTTAGCATTCTGCTAGAAACTGGCCGGACGACGAATATCGTCATTATTAACTCGTTGCGTGCTGCTGGAGATGCCAAGTTCCCGGTTTTTATGGGACTAATCTCTATGGTCTGTATGAGCTTGCCGCTGGGTTATCTGCTGGTGTTCAAGCTGGATATGGGGCTCGCCGGTGTGTGGCTGGCGATTGCTGCTGATGAATGGACTCGTGCTGTCATCATGTATGCCCGCTGGAAAAGCCGGTTATGGGAAAAGCATGCGCTGATCGAGCACGATACACCAGATCAGTCTGCAACGCCTGTTCCAGCACACTGATCCGAGTAGTATTTAGGGCCAACTGGAACCTAGCTTTTCGATAGAGTTGTATACGTGGAGGCAGTTCAAGAGAACATCTTGAACTGCCTCTTTTGCTGCCGGGAGAACCATCCTTTTATACAGTGGCACGATAGGCAATTTTGAAGTTCAACTTATATCATAATGGCTTTCATAAATAGAAGTCTGGTAAATTTACTAAAAAAAAGATATACTTTTGTTGCACTAACGCAGTACATGAAAGACAAGGAGTGTACCGATGAAGAAGCCGACGATTGAAGATGTTGCCCAGAAGGCAGGAGTGTCTAAAAGCACTGTCTCGCAATTTCTGAACAAACGATATAAATATATGAGCGACCAGACAAGGGACCGGATTGCCGAAGTTATTCAAGAGCTGAATTATCAGCCTAACGGGCTGGCCCGCAGCTTGAAGCAGAACCGGACGTTTATGGTGGGAGTCATTGTAGCCAACATTGATTATACGCTGTCGATCCAGTCTATCCGTGCGATTGAGGAGGAATTGCAGCTTTTCGGCATTCAGGTGATCATTTGCAACGCCGATGAAAACCCCGACAAGGAAGGCCAGTATATTGAGATGCTCAAGGCCCGTCAAGTGGACGGCTTAATTATCTTCCCGACAGGCAAGCATGCAGACATTTACAATCAGCTCATTCGTGAAAAGTATCCATTGGTGTTTTTGGACCGCTTGGTGGACAGTGTCAATACACGTAGCCTGCTGTTGGATAACGAAATGGCGATTAAGCTGGCGATTCAGGAACTTGTGGCTCACAAGCATGAGCGAATTGCGCTGATTACCTTGCCCCTTGGCTTGAATCGGATTACTCCACGAGTGGAGCGGCTCAGCGGATACAAGAAGGCGTTGGAAGAGCATGGCATGCCATTTCGAGAAGAATATATGCACAGCGTGCCGAGAGAAGAAATCCAGCAGACGCTGAAGGAGCTTTTCCAACTGCCTGAGCCGCCGACTGCGCTGTTGGCCGGGAATGATATCGTGTTGGCTGAGGTGTTGAAGTATGTGAATGCCCGCCGTATACGCATTCCGGCAGAGCTGTCCATTATCGGAATTGACGATGCGGAGTTTGCCCATATTTACAATCCGCCGATTACGACCATTACGCAACCGATTGCGGATATGGGGAAGCAGGCGGCAAAAACGCTGCTGTCCAGTATTGAGGAAGGCGGCGAATCGGTTCCGATTATTTACCGATTTGTGCCGGATATCAATCGGGGAGAATCCGTCAAAACGCTGTAGACGAGCATCATGTCTTATATTATAAAATAGCCCGTATTCCTTTGTACGACCTGAGTATGCGTATGCTGCTCAGGTCACACAAATGCGAATACGGGCTATTGGAAGTTAAGCCGACTTTGGATGCGGCCTTTGTTGAGCTTGCGCTCATAGCAGTGAAGGTTACGCGGGGGATGATCCCGGACTAATTTGTGCTGGCGCTGAGCAAAAAAGATTCCAGTTCGGCTCGCGTCGGATAGCCATCCATGTCTCCGGCTGACATGACAGCCAGCGCACCAAGTGCATTACCGCGTTTGACTGCCTCTGCCAGGGGCAAGCCTTCCAGTAGCGCGCTGATAACACCTGCGGCAAATCCGTCACCCGCACCGACGGTATCCACGACATGATCTACGCGGAAGCGTTTGACATATCCCTCAGCATCTGCGGATTTGTAATATGCGCCTTCGGTTCCCAGCTTGATGATGACCAGTGAGGTACCACGGTCAAGGTAGAACGAAGCAATATCCTCGGGCGAAGTATAGCCCGTCAATATTTTACCTTCATGAATCCCCGGTAGAAGCCAGTCGCATCCCTCAGATGCTTCGTTAATCGCCTCCACCATCGTTTGTGTGTCAGGCCATAATTTGGGTCTTAGGTTAGGGTCGAAGGATACAGTTTTGCCTGCCTTCTTCATGAATTGCCGCGCATGTCGTGCGAATTCGCGGCATTCAGCGGAGAGGGCAACGGAAATACCTGTAAAATGCAGATGGCGAGCCCCGGCAAAGTAAGCTTCGTTAAAATCAGCGATGCTCAGTGTGGAAGCGGCGGAATGCTTGCGGAAGTATTCCACCTCGGGGTCCCCACTTATAACTTTGGATTTAATCAGCATCCCGGTAGAGTGGTCTTTGGTAAACATGACATTCTGGGTGTCGATTCCTTCCTGACGTAGCGCATCGGCAATGAACTTGCCGAACGTATCCTCGCCGAGTTTGGTTACGAGTCCGGCACGTAGCCCCAAACGCGACAAACCTGCCGAAACATTCGTCTCTGCCCCGGCCAACGCTTTGGTGAATGAACGCACCTCATCCAGAGAGCCTGCTTCATTGGCGTAAAACATGGCCATCGGTTCTCCGAAGGTAACAGCATCCAATGTTGCGGTCATTTGAATTCCTCCTTGTGTTTAGTAAACTTAATCTGTAAGCGCATGCACCAACTGAATAAATTGAAATTATCACATAAATCGGTTTTTCACAATGATGAAGTTGATATATTTGCTAAAAACTTTTTGGGTAATATAGATAAAAAAATGTGGTTTTGTTTATCAAAAGGTAAAAAACGTGTGAAACTTCGTGTGTATTAAGGGTTTTTCTAGGAAAATCGAAGTTTTAGGTTGACACTCCCTTAGATAATTATTACAATTCTAGCTAAGAAGTAGAGTTAGAAACCGCTTTTACAACAATTCCGTTGATAAAAAAGTTTATCTAAACAGGAGGAATGTTTTTATGGAAATGCGTTATTCAACTCATCCCGAACATGCCAAACATTTTACGACTGAAGAGTTGCGTCAGCACTATCTAATCCAGGAACTGTTTGTACCTGAGGAGGTAAAGCTGGTCTATACGCATGAAGATCGTGTCATTATCGGGGGCATTTATCCCGTGAATAAATCTGTTGCACTGGAAGGTAACGATCAAATCAAAGCGGAAACTTTCCTGGAGCGCCGCGAACTGGGCATTTTTAATGTTGGGGGTAGCGGTACGGTCAAGGTGGACGGTGAAACTTACGAGCTGGCCACAAAAGACTGTCTCTACGTAGGTAAAGGTGGCAAGGAGTTGATCTTTGAAAGCGATTCCAGTGAAAAGCCTGCGAAATTTTATATTGTTTCAGCTTTGGCTCATACCACGTATCCGACGACGAAGCAGTCTTTTGCCGATGTACCTTCTGAAAGTCTGGGTTCGCAGGAATCAGCCAACAACCGTACGTTGCGTCGCTTTATCCATGATGAAGGCATTCAAAGTTGCCAATTGGTTATGGGGATGACGACGTTGGAAAACGGCAGTGTATGGAACTCTATGCCAACACATGTTCATGACCGTCGTATGGAAGTATATTTCTACTTTGAACTGGATGAGAACGCGAGAATGTTCCACCTAATGGGTGAACCAAATGAAACGCGCCATCTGGTGATGAAGAATGATGAAGCCGTTATTTCTCCACCTTGGTCTATTCACTGCGGTGCGGCTACGGGTAGCTATACCTTCATTTGGGGCATGGCCGGTGAAAATAAAACATACAAAGACATGGATCAGGTTGCCATGAGCGAGTTGCGTTAATCCGATCAGTGTATTGGAGCGTAAACCTGCAAGCGGCTGAGGTACATGGTCATCCCATTCGTGGAAAGGATCAGGAACATGACGAAAAAGAAAGTTTTGGAACATATCACTTCGGTAGGTGTCGTCGCAGTCATTCGAGGAAACACGGCGGAGGAAGCGTATCTCATGTCTAAAGCCTGCATTGAAGGCGGCTTGGATAATATTGAGCTTACATTTACGACGCCAGATGCGGATCAGGTCATTCGAAGATTGAAAGATGAATTTAAGGATCGGGCAGTGATTGGTGCAGGAACGGTACTGGAATCACTGACGGCGAGAATTGCTATTCTGGCCGGAGCAGAGTTTGTCGTGAGTCCTTCTTTTGAAGAAGAAACAGCGAAGCTATGCAATTTGTACGCGATTCCTTATATGCCTGGCTGTATGACGCTGAATGAGATCAAGGAAGCCATGAAATTGGGTAGCGATGTCGTGAAGTTGTTCCCAGGCAGTGCAATGGGGGCGGACTTTGTGAAGGCCGTTAGAGGTCCAATGCCTCATGTACAGATTATGCCAACGGGTGGTGTTGATCTGGATAATATGGAAACCTGGCTGCGTAACGGATGTGTAGCTGTGGGAATTGGGGGTAATTTGACGGCTCCAGCCAAGGAAGGTCGCTACGACTTGATCACAGAAAATGCAGCACGTTATGTAGCTAAATATAAAGAAGTACGCGCAGCGCTGTAGGCTTCAGGAAATATAGGTTTTTATACTAATTTGTGATGGAGGCGTAGACATGGGTCTGGACCATTTTTCATTGGATTTTTTCAGTCTAAAAGGTAAAACGGCGATTGTAACAGGAGGCAACACTGGTTTGGGTCAAGGGTATTCCGTAGCTTTGGCCAAAGCGGGTGCAGACCTGTTCATTGTAGCTAACAATGATGAATATGAAGAAACAAGACGTTTGCTGGAGCCAACGGGTGTGAAGGTTGCCTTTTATCAGGCTGATCTGACAGAGAAAGAATCCATTAAAAAAATTGTAGAAGAATGCGTCAATGAATTCGGTAAAATTGATATCCTTGTAAACAATGCAGGTACGATTCGTCGCGCCCCTCTGCTGGAGTATAAAGACGAGGATTGGGACGCTGTCATGGAGATTAACCTGAATGCCGTATATCATCTGAGCCAGGAAGTGGCAAAGGTGATGGTAGAGCAAAAAAGCGGGAAGATTATCAATGTCGCTTCTATGCTTGCTTTTCAGGGGGGCAAATTTGTTCCGCCGTATACAGCGAGTAAGCATGCGGTAGCTGGTTTGACCAAGGCATTTGCGAACGAGCTGGCAGTTCATAACGTTCAGATTAATGCGATTGCGCCGGGTTATATTGCTACGGCAAATACAGCTCCAATCCGTGCGGATGAAAGTCGCAATCAAGAAATCCTGTCGCGTATTCCTGCGGGTCGTTGGGGCGATCCGTCTGATTTGATGGGAGTTGTGGTTTTCCTCGCCAGTCAGGGTTCCGACTATATGAACGGTCATATCTTGGCGGTGGACGGCGGCTGGCTGGTACGTTAAGCAGCGCTGGTCGCATCGAAGTTTATGAACTGAAAGCTGCCTCAAAAGGAAACTATCCTTTCAGGCAGCTTTTATTTTTTCAATGAAGCTATATGCTGAACCTGATTTGGAGTGCTGTGTCGATCTGTCCTATGCATATGGTACGAATGCCTTTATAATTTAATGAGATAAAAATTGCTAGGCTCCAGCCGTACACTTGGTTGGAGCCTTTGAGCATAACACAGATAGATTGGAGAATGGAGAGATGAGTTCACAGCAACACCAACGAGCTTTGGTATACAAATCTTTGTGGCATGCCGGTCCTTGGGTGCTTGCCGTAGGGATCATTCTGGTAGGTGCCAATCTGCGCGCCTCGATTACCTCGGTAGGACCTCTTATCGGTTTGATTAAGGATTCTTTGCATATTTCGAATACACTGAGTGGCCTATTAACGACATTGCCGCTGCTGGCTTTTGCCCTGTTGTCGCCTTTTGTAGCCAAACTGTCGCGCCGCTTCGGATCGCCTCTTATTATTTTTGCAGCCTTGCTGCTGTTGACCGCAGGTATTGTGGTGCGCTCAACGCTGGGGGTGACCGCATTATTTGTCGGGACTGCTATGCTGGGACTAGCTATTGCCGTCTGTAATGTGTTGCTGCCCAGTCTGATCAAAGAGGAGTTTCCTCGCAACAGCGGACTGATGACCGGTGTATATTCAGTATCTATGAACGTGGTCGCTGCAACAGCATCCGGGCTGAGTATACCGCTGGCTCTGAACGGAGGTATGGGATGGCGAGGTGCTTTGGGAATATGGGGGATTGTAGGTGTCGTAGGGATTTTACTCTGGGTGCCACAACTCCTTAAGGCAGGAAAAACGGCTAATAAAGCGGCGGTGTCTGCCCGAACCGTGAATGTATATACATCGTCTTTGGCTTGGAAGGTGACGCTGTTTATGGGGCTGCAATCTGCCTTGTTCTATGTTCCTGCCGCTTGGTTTCCCGAAATGATGAGCGGACAGGGAATGGATTCAGAGACTGCGGGATGGATGCTGTCCGTGCTGCAGTTTTCGCAAATGCCATTTACTTTTATTGTGCCTATTTGGGCGGCGCGGGTGAAGGATCAGCGGGTATTGGTTTTGATTATGGCTGCGCTATATTTTATCGGTCTGGGTGGATTTCTGCTTGGAGCTACACAGTGGAGTGTGATTTGGGTCATTTGTATCGGTATAGCGGGTGGTTTTGCTTTCCCGTTAGTGATGATGTTCTTCAATTTGCGGACGCGGACACCGCAGCAGGCAGCAGAGCTGTCGGGTATGGCTCAATCCTTTGGGTATTTGTTGGCCGCGACAGGACCGACGCTGTTCGGTTATTTGCATGATGCGACACAAGGCTGGACAATTCCGCTGCTACTGCTCTTATGCCTGAGTGTTCTGCTTATGTTTATAGGGCTGGGTGCAGCCAAGAAACGATATGTCGGAGGCGAGGTGGATGATCAGACTGCAATTTGATGCAGACGGTTACAGTGTGATTTGTAGTGCAGGTCGTGTTATGTTGTTGGCTAAAGAGTTTGCGCTGTTGCGCTTTCTGTACGATAACCGGAATCAGGTGTTCACCCGGGAACAACTGCTGGATCGGGTGTGGCCGCTGGAGTATCCGGTGGAGCGTACGGTGGATGATCATATCTACAGATTGCGCAAAAAACTGAAGTCATGGGAGGGGCTCCGTATTCATACGGTTAGAGGGTATGGTTACAGCTTGACCTTGACTGACGTGCAGCCACAGAATCATCCGTCCTTGCACGATCAGGAGGTGCAGGACGCCGTACATGGACTATTCCGCAAATACCAGCTGCTGGGGCAGGGAAATTCCATCGTAGCGCTGGCTGCCCAGCAGGAGCAGATGGGTTTTGAATTGTCAGTCTTTTATCAAATGTATACCCGTTTTGTACAGGCCGATGTGTCATGGTTCTTGGAGCGGGAGGACTTTACACGCGCAGATCGATTGTATTGGATGCTGCTGCTATATATGTGCACAGCAGGGGTGACGGATGAGGGGCTTGCTCTATGTGAGTGTGCGCTTTCCAGCAGGCTGCTGTCCAGTGAACAGGAACGGGAATTACGTATTCTCAACATCCTGGAGGCTTATGTAGAGAATGGACAACCTGAACGCGCACAGGAAGGTCTGCCACTGACCATGATGGTAATAGAACGAGATAATCTCGATAAATTTGTGATGCCTGTTGCACTAATGGAGATGTATATGCATCTGGTTGCCAATTATATGGAAAAGGCTGCGGAACTGTCTGATCGTCTGGAAGGCATGCTGTCGGAGGCTCCGTATTTACGCGAGCTGGGCCGTTATCGCATGATGCGCGGACTTATGCTGTTGCGTACTGGAGATGTGGATAACGCCGAGCGGCTGATGGATGAGGGATTGGATACCCTTGATATGGCTAAACAGGAATTGCTAAAAATCAAAGCGGTAAGTCAAATTCGCTCGTTCTTGAAGCTTTGCGGTTCCTATCCAGCGCTGGAAGAGAAGTATACCGCTCAATATGATCAGCTTGACCGGGACAACAGCTTAACACTGCATCGTCCAGCGCTAAGGCGCTGGCTGGAACAAACACTTTCTACCGTCTGATGTTTTAGCTGTCTGACTTTCCTCTGATATAGACCCGCTAGAATGTTCTTATTGCTAAAGAAGCTGAAAATGAGAGCAGGGTGAGTAGATAATGAAGGAAAAGAAAGAACTGCATTCCACGCCTAGCATTTGGCACAATGGCCGTTTTCGGCGGATGTTTGCGGCGCACACGGCTGCTTCCTTTGGCGATTGGTTTGATGCTATCGCCATTCAGGTGCTTGTTGCTTATCGCTGGGAAGCCGACCCTATGCTGATTGCGCTGATTCCGGTAGTGATGGCGCTACCGGGTCTGCTGCTGGGTTCCATCGCGGGCACGTTAGCTGACCGGGTACACAAGGCCCGGCTGATGATCGTCTGCGATGCAGCTATTGCCTTATTGACGCTGGCCATTCTCGCCGTACCGGGTCCGGTATGGCTGCTGCCTTTGCTCGGTCTACGCGCGGCGGCTGGCGTATTTCAAATGCCTTCACAGCAAGGCTTGACCCGTACGGTAGTCGCCAGCGACGACCTGTTTCGGGCGACCTCGCTGAATGGGTTGGTCAATCAGGCCTCCAAAGTGGCAGGGCCGCTACTGGGCGCTATGACCTTGACTGTGTTGTCTCCCCAGGCATGCATTATTCTCAATGCATTGCTGCGCCTCTGTTCCGGCCTGCTGCTGTGGCCGCTTCGCGGAATCGGTCCGGCGCTGGTCAGCCCAGACCAACAAGCTGTTGCAGCCGAGCAGCATGGAAAGTCTGCTACGCATACAGCGCCTGAGGCTGATGAAGTCAAAATGCGGGAGGAGCATGTCCGCGCATCTCGCTTTTTCAACCAATGGCGTGAGGGCTGGGCGTTCTTATGGCGCAGTCGAATGCTTTTGCATACGCTCATATTCGGACTTTTCGGCTTAATCGCCATTCTCATGATCGACTACCAGTTCCCTACGCTGCTGCGAGTGCTCGCTCCGGGTAATGAGTCACTGCTTGGCTGGCTGGTTTCAGCCATTGGTGCTGGCGCCGTCGGCTGCATGCTTGTGCTTAATCGCTTGAATCGCATAAGTGCAGGCTGGGGGCTTGGTGGTGGGTATGTACTGGTTGGCGGAGCTATTGCTGCTTTAGGCTGGGCGCAACCCGGAACAGGATGGCCCGTACTGCTTATGATCGGGGCTGTGCTGGGCGTGGGCAACGGCCTGTACATTATCACCCAGAACTATATATTACAAGCCAAAACCCCTGCTGATATGGTAGGACGCGTCTTCGGTATCCAAAGTACCGTGATTGGAGCAATCATGGTCGTTTCGCCGCTTGCCGGGGGAGTATTGATCCGAATAGCAGGGGCGGGAACGGCTTTTGTCTGGATCGGAATGACTGTTGGAATTCTGGGTTTGGCAGGACTACTGCTTCAATCCGTAATTTGGCGCGAGTCCCTCGCTGATTCTAGCCTGACTACGGAGCAAAATGCAGACCTTGCGTAGTCAAACTTGCGCAATAATTTACTTCGATTTTCGTCATTTATATTTTTAGCATGGGAGAGATCATGATGACTCAACAAACTTCAGCCTCAGAGCCTGTGGCACGGTTACTTGAAGGATCTCGGGTGTACTTGCGTCCCGTTAACGTGGAGGACACCGAGCTATACTATAATACATTGTTCCATCAGGATGTGCGGAGGCTGACAGGCACACAACGCAGCTTTACCAAGGATCAAATTGCCCGTTATATTGAAGCTAAAGGACAGGATTCCTCAAGCCTGCTGCTCTTGATTGCGCTTCGCGAAGATGATCGTGTCATCGGAGATATAGCTCTGCAGGATATGGACAGCCTGAATCGCAGTGCCAACATCCGTATTGCGATCAATGAGCAGGGAAATCAGGGGAAGGGCTACGGCACCGGAGCGCTTGTGCTCATGCTGGGTTACGGATTCGGTATCTGTAACCTGCATCGGATTGAGCTGAATGTATTTGATTTTAATGAACGTGCCATTCGTTGCTATGAAAAAGTAGGCTTTCAGCGCGAAGGTGTACAACGGGATGCTTTATTCTACAATTATGAATACCATGATTCGATTCTGATGAGTATGCTGGACCACGAATACCGCGACCGCTACGTGAAAAAAGTAGAAAATTGATTCAACACGTTTACACGGGTTTACAGAAGAGATATAATTAAAAGATAAAGTTGCTTGTTTGCGCAAATATGACCGACAACATCAAATGAATATATGAATTACCGGAGGAGCCTGTCACCAAGGCTCCTTTATGTCTTTTTAGGGGAACCTGTGCTGTATTTCGGGTTCCCCTTTTTATTTTGCGAGCTGTCCGTTAAGGTCAGACACATATTTTGCACGTTTGTTTTACATTTTATGATTAGGATTTGCAAAATTCGATTCCAGTCGCTCCGATCTATATCTTGTTCATTGGAAGTCGCTTATGGGATTTTTGCAAATAAGTTCAAGGATTAAACAAAAGGAGGTTATCAGCCTATGCAATTTATATTGTATCTTCTGCTGATTCTGTTGTTCACAAAAGTCGCGGGTCATGTGTCTGTCAGGCTCGGTCAACCAGCAGTGCTAGGAAAGCTGATCGCAGGAATTGTGCTGGGCCCAGCGGTATTAGGATGGGTTGAGAATGATTCGCTGATTCATGATATGTCTGAAATCGGCGTGCTGTTGCTGATGTTCATTGCTGGACTGGAGACGGATCTGGATCAACTTCGACGTAATTGGAAGCCTGCGGTAGCTGTGGCGGTTGGAGGTATTATTTTACCGCTAATTTGTGGTTTTGGTGTAGGGGAAGCCTTTGGATTCTCGGTGCATGAAGGCTGGTTTCTAGGGATCATTCTGAGTGCTACCTCGGTAAGTATTACCGTACAGGTGCTCAAGGATATGAACAAGCTGAATACCCGAGAGGGCTCGACCATTTTGGGTGCGGCGGTGCTGGACGATGTGCTTGTTGTGGTACTGCTAGCGGTAGTAATGAGTATATTCGGTATGGGTGGAGAGACTTCGCTGGGACTTCTTGTTGGCAAAAAGCTAGTTTTCTTCGTCGTAGCTATTCTGGGGGGCTGGTTCGTTGTTCCGTGGATTATGAAAATACTCGCTCCACTCAAGGTGACTGAAGCAGTCATCACGACTGCGTTGATTATTTGCTTTGGGTTTGCGTATTTTGCAGATATGTTGGGGATGGCGGGCATTATCGGGGCTTTTGCTGCCGGGATTGCCATTGCACAAACAAGCTTTAAGCACGTCGTAGAAGAAAAGGTGGAACCCATCGCTTATTCCATCTTTGTTCCTGTTTTTTTTGTCAGCATTGGATTAAATGTTTCCTTTGAGGGAGTAGGGCAGCAGCTCGGATTTGTTGTTGTTTTGACACTGATTGCGCTGGTGACGAAGTTAGTGGGAGGAGGCCTCGGCGCGCGGCTGACGGGCTTCGATAACCGTTCTGCCCTTGCGATCGGCTCCGGGATGATATCTCGCGGCGAGGTTGCACTTATTATCGCAGCTACCGGTCTACAGTCGGGTCTGTTGGCACAGCAATATTTTACATCGGTGATCATTGCCATCATTCTGACGACTTTGGCTTCGCCTCCGATCCTCAAGCTGTGTTTTAGCGATAAGAGGGAGACTTCCGCTCACGATACAGAAAAGAAGGTCAGCACGGACAAGTCATAACGAGAGTATCAACAGGTCATTAACAAAAAGACCCTTCGGGTACAGCTTCTCATAGCGTGCATGGAAAGTCTGATTTAGAGTAAAGCGGACTTTCCATGCAAGATGAGAAAATGGGCGAAGGGTCTTTTTTATGCTAAATGTGCTGCGAGAATACAGTAATTAGGACTCAGATACGACAGTGAAACGTTGGTTCAGATGTTGTGGTTTTTCGATTTCGTCCACTACGGCAACTGCATAATCTTCGTAGCTGACATAGCTTGCACCTTTGGAATTAACCAACAGCGTGTCTTTTCCCACTTGGTAAGAGCCTGTGCGTTTACCCAGAGCAAATTCCGCAGAAGGACTAATGAAAGTCCAGTTCAGGTCGCTGGTACCACGCAAAATTTCCAGGTTTTTTCCTTGGTTATTTGCTGTTGGATATACGAAATCAGGGAAGCCGGGAGCATCTTTCACCAAAAGTGTTTGGGATTCGTCAGTGAACAAGCTGCCTGCACCACCTACGACAATCAGGCGAGTACCGGATACATTACGCAGACCTTCAATTAGTACGTTACCTGCATCGACATGCAGATGCTCTTGTCCGAGTGGAGCGGCAAATGCATTAACGACTACGTCAAAGCCTTTCAGATCATCTGTTTTCAGATCAAAAACGTCTTTTTGTACTACAGTAGCACGATTTTCTGTAACTTTAGCCGAGTCACGGACGATGGCGGTTACTTCATGCCCTCTGTCTAATGCTTCTTTTACGATATTACTTCCTGCTTTACCGGTTGCACCAATAACTGCAATTTTCATAATAGATAGCCTCCTATAAATATGATGTGGATGATGGATGATTCATTCGTTTGATCGTAAGTGTACCCAGTGCATTTACGAACTTTAATATGTAACTATTATAGTTACAATATAAAATAAAAGTCAAGCTCTTCTGTTGGGCAAACTAAAGTCCTCCGATTGGAAAGAGAGGAACTCGTTTAAATATATAAGGTGAAACTGAATGAGCAAACTTAAGCCATATTGGATATATGTAGACCACAGATAAGAAAGGAAGAGTGAACCGATATGAGTAAAAAAGTACAGCTTGAACCCACAGCACAGAAATTTGCAGACGATAATGCCAAGCCTCCGTTTCTATATGATTTGGGTCCTGAAAAAGGACGTGAAACGGTCAATGAGGTTCAATCCGGTCCAGCAGACAAACCTGCCGCAGATGTAGAAGATCTAACTATTCCAGGTGGGCCTGGCGGTGAGGTAAAGGTCAGAATTGTTCGTCCACAACAAGTGACAAGCGATCTGCCGGTCATTGTATATATTCACGGAGCAGGCTGGGTATTCGGTAATGCCCACACGCATGATCGTCTGATTCGTGAATTGGCAGTCGGCTCACAGGCAGCCGTTGTATTCCCGGAATATAGCTTGGCACCTGAAGCTAAATATCCGACGGCGATTGAGGAAATTTACGCGGTCGTTCAATGGGTGGCACAGCATGGGCGCGAGCATGGACTGAAGCCCGATACGCTGACGATAGCCGGAGACAGTGTCGGCGGTAACATGACCGCGGCCGTAACGCTGCTGGCCAAAGAACGCAGTGGTCCTTCCATCCGGCAGCAGTTGTTATTTTATCCGGTGACGGACGCTTCCTTTGACACGGAATCCTACCAGGAGTTCGCCACAGGATATTTCCTGAGCCGCGAAGGAATGCAATGGTTTTGGGATCAATATACGACAGATCCCAATGAACGAGCGCAGATCACGGCTTCCCCATTACGTGCCACCAGAGAACAGCTCAAAGGGCTACCGCGTGCGCTGGTCATTACAGGTGAGGCCGATGTGCTGCGCGATGAAGGTGAGGCCTATGCGAACAAGCTGCGTGAAGCAGGGGTAGATGTAACCGCTGCACGATTTCAGGGCATCATCCACGACTTTGTGATGCTGAACCCATTGTCGGAAACCGCGGCCAAGCGCGGTGCGATCACGCTCGCTACCTCATGGCTGCGCCAAGGGTTTGAGGGCTAGTACACTATAGAGCGTTTTAAGGGTGCCGTCGTGTGATTTGATCCAGTTCTTTGAACGATTAGGCTGTCTTCTTCCTGCTGACATCTATTGCAGGGAAGGCAGCCTTTATACATATCTGCAATGAAACCGCTTCACGTTCGTCGAACAGAGTGATAATATAAAATTTGAACGAGTTTGACTGACATTCAGCCTAAGGGGGATATTCATGCCATTTCAGGGGCAACGCATTCTACCTGCAGCTAAGCATATGAAGCAGCTGGAGGGTATTTTGGACAGTTCTTATGAATATGCGGTTTTTCTGGATACGCATGTAGCGCAGCTGCGCAACCTGTACCAGATGGCTAGAAGTCGCAACAAGCAAATGCTTCTGCATGCCGACCTGGTGCAAGGCTTGAAGAATGACGAGTATGCGGCTGAATATTTGTGTCAGGAAATTAAGCCGTTTGGGATTATTTCGACCCGATCCGGGGTGATTGCAACCGCTAAAAAGAAGGGGATTCTTGCTGTACAGCGGGTGTTCCTGCTCGATACGATTGCGCTGGAAAAAAGCTACGCGCTGGTGGAAAAAACACGACCTGATTATATTGAGGTGCTGCCCGGTGTTGTTCCACCGATGATTAAGGAAGTTAGCGAACGCACGGGCATTCCTATTTTGGCGGGCGGACTTATTCGCACCCCTGAGGATGTGGAAGCGGCGTTGGCTGCGGGAGCCACAGCAGTTACGACCTCCAATAAACAACTGTTCGAGCATTATAAGCAATAGCTTTTATTTAAATCAAGTGGGCAACCATACATAAATATGCAAGGAGGCTGGAAAACGATGGAGCAATACATTCTTGCCTTGGATCAGGGCACAACCAGTTCGCGGGCCATCTTGTTTGATCGGCAGGGAAAAGTGGTATACAAGGCACAACGGGAGTTCCCACAGTATTTTCCCCAGCCGGGGTGGGTAGAGCAAAACGCAAATGAGATATGGAGCTCTATTTTGGCCGTCATCGCCTCCTGCTTGTCGGAATCAGGTGTGAAAGCCAGCCAAATTGCCGGGATTGGTATTACGAATCAACGGGAAACCGTAGTGGTGTGGGATAAACATACGGGTCTGCCTGTATATCATGCACTGGTATGGCAGTCACGGCAAACAGCCGGGATCTGCGAGGAATTGAAAAGCCGTGGATTTGATCATATTTTTCATAGCAAAACGGGGCTACTCATTGATCCCTACTTTTCTGGCACCAAGGTCAAATGGATACTCGACAACGTCGAAGGGGCACGAGCTCAAGCGGAGCGTGGGGATTTGCTGTTTGGTACGATTGATACCTGGCTAATCTGGAGATTGTCCGGTGGTAAAGCACATGTAACGGACTACTCCAATGCGGCCCGCACACTCATGTACAACATATATGAGCTAAAATGGGATGAGGAGCTGCTGGATATTCTCGGCGTTCCTGCGTCTATGCTACCAGAGGTGAAATCATCTTCTGAGATATATGCGCATACGGTGGATTATCACTTTTTTGGGCAGGAAATTCCTATTGCCGGAGCGGCGGGTGATCAGCAAGCAGCTCTGTTCGGTCAGGGATGCTTTGACAAGGGCATGATTAAAAATACTTACGGTACGGGATGCTTTATGCTGATGAACACGGGAGATGAACCCTGTGACTCGGAACATGGACTGATTACGACCATTGCATGGGGGCTGAACGGTCAGGTAAAGTATGCGCTGGAGGGCAGCATTTTTGTAGCTGGGTCTGCTATTCAGTGGTTGCGTGACGGGTTGCGTATGTTCCGTGAAGCCAAAGATAGTGAAGCGTATGCGGCGCGTGTGACCTCGACGGAGGGGGTATATTTTGTCCCGGCCTTTGTGGGGCTGGGCAGCCCGTATTGGGACAGTGACGTGCGCGGCGCGACATTTGGTTTGACACGGGGAACGACCAAGGAGCACTTTATCCGAGCGGTACTGGAATCGCTGGCCTACCAGACTAAAGATGTCTTAACTGCCATGGCGAGCGATTCGGGTGTACCTGTGCGTTCATTGCGTGTAGATGGAGGCGCAGTGATGAACGAATTCCTGATGCAGTTCCAGAGCGATATTCTCGATCTGCCTGTAGAACGACCTGCTGTGAACGAGACAACTGCACTCGGTGCGGCGTATTTAGCGGGACTGGCAGTTGGGTTTTGGAGCAGTTTGGATGAAGTCCGGGGATATGCGCAAAGTGATCATACCTTTTCTCCGTCTATGAGTGAAGACGTGCGGGCTGATCTTTATGGTGGCTGGAAAAAGGCAGTTCATGCCGCAATGGCGTTCAAGTAGCAGGCAGATTTCCCTTTTCATAGCGTATCGTGTGTGCTACGATATAGATAAGTTAATACTCGTCAGGAGACTTGGAGAGACCATGAACCGCTCGGCATCCGCCGCAGCGATGTTCGTGGTCTTTTTTTGTACCTTATGATGATTCGGTTGGCAGATTGCATCGTGAATATATACAAAGCTGGAGGGATACATGATGGGAGAACAGGGATTTGCTGCGCAGGAGAGAACCGCTGTCTTGGAACGTATGGGACATGAGCATTTTGATATATTAATCATTGGCGGCGGCATTACAGGGGCGGGTATTGCGCTGGATGCGGCGGATCGTGGTTTGAAGACAGCACTGGTGGAGATGCAGGATTTCGCAGCAGGTACGTCCAGCCGCTCGACCAAGCTAGTGCATGGGGGTCTTCGCTATTTGAAGCAGTTGGAAGTTAAGATGGTAGCCGAGGTCGGAAAGGAGCGGGCAATCGTATTCGAAAATGGCCCACATGTGACCATACCGGAGCGTATGCTGCTTCCTTTTCACAAGGGCGGCACGTTTAACGCATTCACCACCTCTGTCGGGCTACTGGTATATGATTTCCTTGCCGGTGTTAAGCGTAGTGAGCGCCGTCGTATGCTGGACATCCAGGCTACACTAGAGCGCGAGCCTTTGCTGAAGCGTGATGGACTGAAGGGAAGCGGCAGCTATGTGGAGTATCGTACAGATGACGCTCGCCTGACGATTGAGGTCATGAAGGAAGCTGTTACACGAGGGGCGCTGGCGGTGAACTATGCCAAGGCTGACAAGCTGCTGTATGACGAAGGACGAATAAGCGGTGCAAGCGTAACGGACCGGGTAACGGGAAAACCATACGAAATTCGAGCTTCGCTGGTTATTAATGCAGCTGGACCATGGGTAGACACGCTGCGGGAAATGGATCGCTCCAAAGAGGGTAAGGTGCTACGCCTGACGAAGGGTATTCACTTGGTGTTCGATGCTGAGCGCTTTCCGCTCAAACAGGCAGTGTACTTCGATACACCGGATGGACGCATGGTATTTGCCATCCCACGTGATGGAAAAACCTATGCAGGTACGACTGACACAGTGTATGAGGGGGATACGGCGCATCCCCGGATGACCGTCGAAGATCGGGCGTATGTGCTTCAAGCGATCAACGGAATGTTCCCGGATGTGAAGCTGACTGTTACGGATGTAGAATCCAGTTGGGCAGGGGTACGGCCGCTCATTTATGAAGACGGTAAAAGCCCTTCAGAAATTTCACGTAAGGACGAAATTTGGGAATCCCGTTCAGGTCTGATCACGATTGCAGGCGGCAAGCTGACGGGCTACCGGAAAATGTCCGAACTCGTCGTGGATCGTGCGGTACGGGAGCTGGGGCGCTTGCATGGGCAGAGCTTCCGGGCATGCCGCACCAGACACATCCCGATTTCGGGTGGCAGCGTAGGCGGCTCGGCGGGCTGGGACGCGTACGTAGGTAAGCAAACCGCAGCAGGTGTTGCACTCGGCCTGTCGCCTGAAACGGCTAGAGCATGGGCTACCCGCTATGGCTCCAACACAGAGCGGCTGTTTGCGATAGCGGCACGCAGCATGAAGGAGACTACCGAGAAGGAAGCAGCACTGCCTGTGGAAGTGCGTGTCCCGCTCCTGTATGCGATGGAACAGGAAATGACGGTGACACCGTCTGATTTTTTCATACGGCGAACTGGGGCACTTTTCTTCCAGATTGACGAGGTGAAGCGCTGGAAACAGCCCGCCATCGCATGGATGTCCGAGCATGCAGGCTGGAGTACCGCACAAGAACGCCAATATACGGCTGAGCTGGATGCTTATCTGTATGAAGCTGTAGCGCCTGTAGGGGTAGAGCTGAAACCCGGTGGCGTTAAAGCCATCTAATAGGAACGAGGATGCGTATCCTTTACAGCTCCGCTTCTCTACCATCGTTTCGTTCTCACCACTGCTTTATGTGGAAAAGGGGCCTACAAAACAAAAGCAGCGATTCTCTTGTTATTGGAGAATCGCTGCCTTTTTTGTATGCAGATTGTTTACAGCATCAAGTGGAACAGGAACGGGGCGGCTGCCAAGGTAAAGAGAGCGGCGAGCACCATCGAGATGCTGGATATCGTCCCCGTCAGCAAACTGAACTCGAATGCTTTGGAAGTGCCCGTACCATGAGCACCGGTACCGAGCAGTACCCCACGTGAGACTTCATTTTCGATACGGAACAGT
Organism: Paenibacillus sp. 1182; assembly: GCF_017833915.1. Classification (NCBI taxonomy): domain Bacteria; kingdom Bacillati; phylum Bacillota; class Bacilli; order Caryophanales; family Paenibacillaceae; genus Paenibacillus; species Paenibacillus sp. 1182. Next base: position 241,839 of record NZ_JAFICR010000002.1, read on the forward strand.
TTTACAATCACTGGACCGATAATAAGACCGCTCAATCCGGTCAGAATAACGAATACAGCTGTAACCGTCGGATTGCCGCCAATCGTTTGCGATACATTCATCGCAATGGGTGTCGTAATGGAGCGAGGAATCAGGCTGCTCAGCAGCGAAGAATTCAGGTGCATCCACTTGGCAAGTGCCATGGAGGACAACACGGCTACAACAGATCCAGACAGCACGCTAAGCACGATTTGGGTTGCGTGTTTTTTTAACACTGGGAAATATCGGTATAAAGGGACTGCAAATGCAATCGTAGCTGGTTGTAGCAGCATGGACAGCAAGTGAGCGCCCGAATTATAAGAACGGTAATTCACACCCGTCAGCGTCAAAATCAAAATGATAACAACAGGTGTAATGAGCAATGGAGACAAATACACCTTGGGCAGTGTGCGGTACATGCGTTTGGCCATCCAGTAAATAGCGAGTGTCAATACAATACATAGAAGACCGATCATGATGATTTATGCTCCTTTCGTTTACCAAGCAGACTGGCGACCATACCTGTGCAGGCCATCACCAGAAAGGTGCCGAGCAGCACGACCAGCATGATACTCATACCATCGTGTTCCAGCATCGGCCAATAATTCATGACGCCGACAGCGGAGGGAATAAAGAATAATAGCAGCTCGGCCAGCAACCAGTTTGCGCCAACTTCAATCCAGCTTAGCCGGACCAAGCCGGTTTGCAGCAGAATAAAAAGGATTAGCATACCAATGATACTACCGGGTATAGGCAGGTGGAGCCAGGAGACTACCGCGTTCAGGATGAGCGAAAAGGCCATCAGGACGGCGATCTGGAGGACACCGCGTATGAAGCTTTTCATATATAATGGCTCCTATCTTTTGAGATCGGTTATTTTCAAACTGTAATGAAATTTTACATCACAAGCTTTCATGAGTAAAATGCATATAAAGAATACAATCTATTCCGTTTGTCTATGGGAGAAGGTGTAGGTTTGGATATCCGACATTTACAATATTTTTTGGAAGTCGCGCGGTTGCGTAGCTTTACAAAGGCAGCCCAGAGCATGTTTATTACACAGCCGACGATCAGTAAGACGATTAAAAGTCTGGAAGATGAACTGGGGGTCGCTTTGTTCGACCGAATTGGCAAAAGAATCGAACTGACAGACGCGGGCAAGGTCATTGAGCTTCAGGCACAAGCAATTGTAAAGTCCTTTCAGAGTCTGTCCTCGGAGCTGAGTGATTTGATGAACCTGAAAAAGGGACATATCCGTATTGGCCTGCCCCCTATGGTCGGATCGAGCTTTTTTCCGCGTGTCATTGGAGAATTCCATAAGGCATATCCTGATGTGACCATTCAATTATTTGAGGACGGGGCGAAGAAAGTGGAACGGGACGTAGAAGCCGGGGCATTGGATATCGGGGTGATCGTGCTGCCCGCAGTTGGAGATATGTTTGAGACATTTCTGTTTGTGGAGGAAAAGCTGAATTTGCTCGTTCATCCTACGCATGCATTGGCAGAGTGCAAGGAGGTACCGTTATCTGCGTTGGCGGAGGAGGCATTTGTACTGTTTCGTGAGGATTTTACGCTGCATGACCGTATCATTGCGGAATGTGTTCGTGCTGGCTTTCAGCCGCGTGTAGTGTACGAAAGCTCACAATGGGATCTGATTAGCGAAATGGTTGCTGCAAACCTGGGAGTAGCTCTGTTGCCGGAGGCCATTTGCCGAGATCTGGATTCTGAGCGCTTGCGTGTTCTTCCATTGGTAGACCCCGTCATTCCTTGGCATTTGGGGATGATTTGGCGGAACGATCGCTACCTGTCCTTTGCCGCCAGAGAATGGATATCGTTCACACAGCAATTGTTGCGGACGGAATAGGGCGGGAAGTAGTCAGTCCGCGAGAAGGTGAGTACGATGCAGAATAAAAAAGCTGCCCTGAGGGGCAGCGATGTAGCTTGCTTCTATGAGTGTGTTTGGTTTATTGCACGCTTGGTGTGAAGGTACTTGTCCATAATACGGTCAAGTCTGGAGGATTTGTCCAATACACGTTCATCTTTTAATCCGTGTAAGTCAGCCATGCGATTCAGTTCACGGCGTTCTTTTTCCATGAGTTTTTCCAATTGTTCGAGGTTCACAAAGCCCACCCCCCATGTCGATTGTAAGGCATGTCTCCACTAGCGGCAGAAGTTTTTTTGATAACGATGTTATTTCCATTTTACCACTTTTTATTAACAATAATCCAGCTTTCCTGACATTTAGCGACTAATATTTATGGTTTTGCCAGTTCTACCCGATTGCGTCCTGATCGTTTAGCTTCATACAATGCCTCGTCTGCTTTTTCCAATAAACGCCTCGATGCAATAACAGGAGAGCTGCCTGCCCCGATGGATACGGTTAAGGAGAGTATGGTTCCGTCATTCAAGAGAAAACATTCATTTTCCACAGCTTTTCGAATCTTCTCGGCAAAGCTTGCCGCCTTTTCGGTATCACAGTCTCCGAGTAGAATTGCGAATTCCTCTCCGCCCTTACGGGAGGGATATGCTCTTGTTGTAGATTCCCGATTTAACAAAATTCCCAGTTGGCTTAAGACTGCGTCTCCGTTCAAATGGCCGTACGTATCATTGATTTTTTTAAAGTGGTCAATATCTAGCATCACAAGTCCAAAGGGTTTTTTTGTAGTCTTGGAAGCATGAAGTACCTCTTCGAACAGCGCATCAAAAGCACGCGGACTGTATAGCCCGGTTAAATGATCGCGGTTCGCAGCCTCTTCCAGCAGGTGAATAGCCCGTTCTGTTTTTTTGATATGGGACATCATAAAATAAGTGAACAAGCCGCCAAGAATCTTCACGGTTGTGATCATTATTATAGATTCTAAGTTGGGTGGATCATCCACAAAAAAAGCAGATAACAGCGACACAACAACAGCCCCAAGCACGGCTGACATCCATTTGCCGAGGGCTAGCTTTTTTTCTCGAATAAAGATAAGTGAAAGGACTAGTGTCATGAAGCAATTAACCGTAACAGTCAGAGTAATATCCGTCCATCCCCCTGTGATGTAAATACGATACAGGATGACGATCAGGGTGGTCAGCAGACCGGATACCGATCCTCCTATATAAACAGATATGATAATCGCCAATTGGCGGAGATCAACCACAAAGTGCCCACGGATCCATAAACCGGTCATCATTAACAGAATGCTAAACACGCCCAGCATTAAACCGTTTAATATCTGATGAATGAGTGCATGATTTGTCAGGTAACGTTCATATTTCCGGGAAAATAAATTTCCGAAGAATAAGAAGCTCGTTAATAACGCAAAATTGTTAATTAATTCTTTTAACATATCCCTATCCTTTATGCTGTAATGAGAGTTGTAGTATCGTGGGGAATAAAGCAAAAGGCCTCGTTTCTATATTTCGGTAAAAAGTAGGCATGAGTGAATACCAATCGACCATTAAACGATTCTTCTGTCCCTTACGTTTCGTTTATCTACGTGGTACAGTGAAAGGACTATGACCGGAACGGGTGATCGTATGAAGGAACCAATTCACATATCGGTGCGTCCACTTGTGGAATATGTGCATCGGAGCGGCAGCATTCATAGCGGCTTTCGATCGAATAGCAGTATGCTCGAAGGAACTCGCGTGCATCAGGTTATCCAGAAAGGTTACAAGGAGCATGACCGCAAAGAGGTACATTTACGTACAGAAATTCAGTATAAGGACGAATTGTTTATAATTGAAGGCCGCTGTGACGGACTGATTGAGCTGGATGGCGTATGGACGGTCGATGAAATTAAATCGATCTCTTTGCCTCTCGAAGATATTCAGGGTGACGGTCAACCCGTACACTGGGCGCAAGCATTTCTGTATGCCTATATGATTGCTCGTGAGGAACAACATCATTCCATGCAGGTCCAGCTTACTTATGTGCAGGCACACAGTGAAGACATTCGCCGATTTAGGCGCGAGCTATCCTTTACTGAGCTGGAAGCTTTCGCGCAGGAGATGATTGCTGGTTATGCACCGTATGCATTCCTGCTGAGAGCACATGCGGAAAAGCGGGATGCCAGCATTGCTATGTTGGACTTTCCCTTTGACACGTATCGTTCGGGTCAGCGAACGCTCGCGGGTTCGGTGTACAAGACGATTGCCGAAGGGGTTAACCTGTTTGCCAAAGCGCCTACGGGTATCGGTAAAACGGTATCCACTTTGTTTCCTGCGATCAAGGCGATCGGTGAGGGGCAGGTTAGGCGAGTATATTATGTAACGGCTCGTACCACCACTCGGGCAGCAGCTGAAGAAGCTTATGCCAGAATGCAGACCCAAGGGCTGCACATGCATGTGGTGACTTTGACTGCGAAGGATAAAATTTGCTTTAAGGATGAAAATGATTGTGACGCTGGATCATGCAGCATGTGCGAGGGCTACTACGACCGGATCAACGGTGCGGTATCCGATATTTTGGCGAATGAGACGTTAATGACCCGGGCGGTGATTGAGCGTTATGCGCGCAAGCATAAGGTTTGTCCCTTTGAATTTTCGCTGGATGTGGCGTATGCCTCGGATGGTATAATCAGTGATTATAATTATGTTTTCGATCCACGGATTTCTCTGAAAAGATTGCTGGAGGAGCACAAGCGAAAAGGTGTCGTACTGGTGGATGAGGCGCATAATCTGGTAGAACGCGGCCGGGACATGTTTTCGGCGGAAATTTTGAAATCTTCTTTTTTGGAACTGAAACGAGAATTTAAGCTGCTAAGCTCGGAGATTGCTGCGGCTGCGAGTGCAGTGAACGCACATATGATTACGCTGCGCAAGCAATATGCAGACACAGGAAAAGCAGTGGAGACAGTAGCGCCGCAAGAGGTGCTGGAGCTGCTGGTGCCTTTTGTGGAAGCTGCTGAACGTGAACTGGTAACGGGGAGTAGTACAAGTCGCGCAAGCAGTGAAAGTACGGCCTACGCATTGCTTCTGGATACGTATTTTACTGCTCAGAATATGCTGCGGATTGCTGCTTTATATGATGAACGGTACGTTACTTATGTGGAAGCAGGGCGCAGTGAAGTGAGGGTCAAGCTGTTCTGCCTCGATCCTTCTCACTTGCTGGGACAAGCTATTAAGGGCTACCGCTCAGCCATTTATTTTTCCGCGACGTTGACACCGCTTGCTTATTATCGGGACATGCTCGGAGCAAACGAGGAAGATTATACGTTACAGGTTCCTTCCCCTTTCCATCAGGAGCAATGGGATGTACGTCTGCTGCCGCTCTCCATCCGTTATCGGGATCGCGAGCGTTCCAAAGGGGCGATTGCGGATATGCTGGCTGCATTGGTTGTGGAACGGAAAGGAAATATGCTTGTGTTTTTCCCGTCCTATCCATACCTGCGTGAGGTATATGAGGAGTTCATGCTTCGGGACGTGTCCGCAAATACGTTGGTACAAAGTCCGGGGATGACCGAACCAGAGCGGGATCGATTCCTAGAGGCCTTCCAGCCTGGGCAAGAGCACACCTTGCTTGGCTTTGCCGTATTGGGTGGTGTGTTTGCTGAAGGTGTTGATTTACCCGGGGATCGCTTAAATGGGGTAGTCGTCGTCGGCGTTGGCTTGCCGCAAATTGGAGCAGAGCGAGATGTGCTGCGGGATTACTTTTCGGAACAGGGACGGAATGGTTTCAACTATGCGTATGTATATCCAGGGATGAACAAGGTTCTTCAGGCAGGTGGCAGGCTTATCCGCACAGAGCACGACGAAGGGTTGTTGGTCCTGGTAGATGATCGTTTTGCCAAGGAGCCGTATGCTTCTTTGCTGCCAGATGAATGGAAAAGCTACCGTCTGACGGAACAAGCGGGATTAAGGAAGGAATGGACAGACTATGAACTTTAATTTTCATAATGACTCCATACGCGGGGTGCTGCGTAGCTTTGGACATGAAGATGCCGAAGTGGATAATATAGAGACTTTTGTGACATTTGCGCGCTTGGCTAACGGTATTTTCAGAGAAATGGATACAGATTTGACCAAGTTGGGGGCTTCTCAGGGTCGGATTATTGTGCTTAGCCTGTTGCATTGCCACTCCCCACATCGCATGACACCGTCAGAGTTGGCGGAAAAGGCTGATGTGACGCGTGGAACCATGACGGGGTTGATCGACGGATTAGAGCGAGATGGCATGATTGAACGTGTGGCTCATGAGAGTGACGGACGGATGGTGACTGTCGGATTAAAAGAGGCAGGACGAGAGCTATTAAGTAAGATAGTCCCTTATTATACGAAGCTGATTCGGTCGTGTATGTCTGAGTTTACGCCGCAAGATCATAAGATGATGAAGGGGTTACTGGGGAAGATGAAAGGCAGTTTTGAGCGGTCCTTGCCGAAATGCTGAGTTCCTAATATAGGGGATAAAGAATAGGAGAGAGAACATGTTCTTTTATACAGATGAGGTCTATGAAGGCCGTGATTTTGGCTCAATGGATGCCAGAGAAGGCGAGTGGAAAAATTGCGAGTTTACCCGATGTCGCTTTCGGGGTGTAGAGATGAATGAGTCTCTCGTGGAAGGCTGTACTTTTGTGGACTGTGATTTTACCGGAGCCATTCTGAATGCATCTCACTACAAGGAGTCGGCCTTTACCAATTGTTTGTTCACCAGCGCCAATCTGTTTGTAGTCCGGTTTGATAACTGCAAGCTGGTAGGTTCAGATTTTGCGGGGGCGAATATGGATGGTATCACAATTACGGGCGGAGACTGGTCTTATACAAATTTGCGTCATGCAGATTTAAGAAAACAAGATTTGCGAAAAATACGATTCAAGGAAGCCGACCTATCCGAATGCAATTTGGAAAAAGCAGATTTGCGAGAGGCTGATCTTAGCCGGGTAAGACTGCACAAAGCCCATCTTCAAGGAACAGACCTGCGCGGTGCGAAGATGGATGGTGTGAATTTTAAAGATCTGGACATCACCGGAGCCAAGTTGGATATCGAGCAGGCAGTAGCGGTGGCCCGCTCCTATGGAGCCAAGGTGGAAGGCTAAAAAGCACGGGATACCGGTGCTGGTTTAAATCTGGAGTACCCCGTGCGGGTGAAATGGATGGTTGACTCGCATGTGAAGAACTTAATCTTTAGGGGGTGCCGGCAGTAGTGGGGTTGCTGCTTCCGGGTCCCGGTTTGGCAAATGATCAACTCCCACAGGCTCTAGAGGCTGCTGTGGAACCGTCCAGTTGCGCGCGATATCTGCGGCAGTTCGCTGTTCCAGCAAGCGTTTGGCTACTTCATAACATTGATCGACATGCCGATTGCCAATGGTTCGCATAGCAGTAAAGCCAATTGCCGCGGCTAGCCCTTGCCCCAGAAGGGGAACAAACTTGCTAACCTGCTTGGTAGCGATCCGAATGCCCATTTTTTGCAGAATCTGCACGATGGCTTCACGGGTAATGAGTCGCCCAATCAGCTTGCTGCCAATCGAAGTGATAAAACCATACACCATGGATTTGGTTTCTGCGTCCAGACCTTCCAGCTGCTTCTCAGATAATCCGAATTTTCCATTAATGGCTGGAAGTAGCTGCATCAAAATGCCAACATCAGCAAGAACGTCAGCCCCTGGAACTGGAACTAATACCGCTCCACCAGAAGCCGCAGCCCTTTTTGTCACCATGGACTTACACTCTCTACGGATCTGCTCCAACTCTTCTATTGTTCGGGCTGTCATATGCATCTCTCCTTCATACGCTTCCGATTAGGACCCATGATTCTACCCTGTTATTACACACATTTCTACCTTTCTTAAGCATGGCGCAAGCAAAAAATCCCTGATGCACGTACTATCGCACATTTACTCCTGTGAAGCGATCAGGCATAATGAAGGGTGGTTGCCGATAAGAACAAGCCTGTTTACGGGGATAAAGGAAGGAAGAGACAGATGAGTCAGACAAACGTTTATTTTAATCATGATGGTGGAGTGGATGATCTAGTATCCCTTTTTATGCTGCTTCAGATGGAGCAGGTTCATTTGACCGGAGTATCGGTGATTCCAGCAGATGGTTACCTGGAGCCTGCGACAGATGCCAGCCGTAAAATTATTGATCGTTTTGGACAAAATAAAGGGCCTGTGGAAGTCGCAAAGTCTAATTCACGCGGTAAAAATCCGTTTCCTGCCGCTTGGCGTTTACATTCCTTCTATGTGGATGCATTACCCGTACTGAATGAATCGGGGCGTATGGAAGCACCGCTTTCATCCCTGCCAGCTCATCAGCATCTGATCGAAAAGGTACGCGGAGCTGAAGGTAAGACGCTGTTGCTATTCACTGGACCGCTAACCGATCTGGCGCGAGCGCTGGATGAAGCACCGGATATTGAAGCAAAGATTGAAAAGCTGGTATGGATGGGCGGCACCTTTGAAAAAGGGAATGTGGAAGAGCCGGAGCATGACGGCACAGCAGAGTGGAATGTATTCTGGGACCCAGAAGCGGCATATCGGGTGTGGCAAAGCGGCATCACGATTGATCTGGTAGCGCTGGAAAGCACAAGCAAAGTACCATTAACTCCAGCAGTACGCAATCGTTGGGCTGCCGAGCGCCGATATGAGGGCGTGGATTTCCTAGGCAACTGCTACGCGGGATGTCCGCCGCTCGTCTATAGCGAAACGAACTCAACCTACTACTTGTGGGATGTACTGACCACTGCATCCGTAGGACGCCCGGACATTGTCAAGAAAAAGACGGTGCATTGCAGCGTGATCGCAGAAGGGCCAAGTCAGGGCAGAACGGTGGAACAGGCGGATGGACGTCCTGTGAATCTGGTGTATGATACAGACCCGGAAGCCTTCTTTACGTATATGGCGGATTTGGCCAAGCTGGCTGCTCCCAAACGTTACTAAGTCTGGCAATGTACAGACGTGCGGCATAGGGCGATAATACTGCCTAGTGAGACGTACCCATAACATAAAGCCCGTGAACGTTATGCGTCACGGGCTTCTATTACATGATATACCATATCATCACTAGCTAATTTCAGTTTTAGGCTGACTCCTGGTATGTTTTCAGGGTGAATTGGAGCGTTATCTCCGTCCCGCTACCAGGTTCACTCCTCCCTGTCATCTTACCCTTCATTCGTTTTAATAGATGTTTGGTAATCTGCCAACCCAAGCCTGGATTACCATATGAGGGGGAGTACCCACGGTCATGTTCAAGCCACAATTTCAATTTATTCGGAGATATACCGATTCCAGTATCCTTCACCTTTAATTCCAGTTCAACCTCAGGTGCATCGGTCACAGATCGGGTGTTTGCAGATAAAGTGACGGTTCCTGTGTTTGTAAACTTCACTGCATTATCTACCAAATTAATCAACATACGGCGAATTTTAGCCTCATCCCCGATAAAAATAGGCGAGCTGGTGAGATTCCAGTCAAGCTTCAACTCTAGATTCCGCTGTGCGGCTACCTCTGTATACAGACTCAATACATTTTCCATCATCGTTCTCAGATCAAACGGATCTTCAATATCATCGATCTGCCTGGACTCTATATTGCTGTAATCCAAAATATTACTCAACAACGTCATAAGCGAGCGACTGCTCGACTCCATGATGCTCATATATTGCTGTTGTTCCTCTGTTAACTCTGTCGTCAGCATGAGGTCGGTGGCTCCCCATATTTCGGTTAGCGAAAACCGAATTTTATTACTCAGGGAAGAGATCAAATCCAGCTTGCTCAGAGCAGAGATCTCAGCATCTATCTTTTCTTTCTCCAGTTCCACCACATAACCCAGAAATACAGCCATAGCCTGTAGGGCCTTCAGTTCGGATTCTGTCAAATGTACAGATGGTGCGTCCAAGATACAAATGGTTCCGTAAGCCTGACCATTTTTCATGCGAATAGGGATTCCTGTAAATGAGTGGTTTCCGATAGTTTTAGTCACATCTAAGTCGCATGTGTGCGGGTGAATAGTCGTTTCTGAAATCGTGAGGTGATCCGCAGGATGATCCAACACCAGACTGCAATAGCTAAGCTCAAAAGGGAGCACATCCCCTTTCTTAACGAGTATCTCTTCCCGGTTAAATGAATCAACGATTACATTCGTAATCCCATCATTAGCGGTAATAAAAATGGTGTTTACATGTAAAATATCACTTAACACATCAATGACGTGCGCGGTAGCCTCTTGAATACTATTATAAAAACCTGTAGGTGAAGTAGTCATGTATCTCCAATCCTGATGCAAAGTGGTGGTTATCCAAAAACTTTAGCAGTTTGTGTATCCCATTCTCGATCCTCTGAATGTGCTTTTGGAGCGTATTGTTAATTATACATGATTATTTCATTATAAACCGATCTTTCTACTTCCATTTACCTATTCGCTTGCGCAAACCTTCATTTTTTAGGTCTAATGCTAGCCTTTCTGGGAAGGTTTTTGTTTGTATTATTACACATTCACGAAAATATATGATTATTTTCATTCTATTTTCATAAATTCATATGTAATCTCATGATATGAAAATTGTGTAATAAAATAGGAGGATAGAACCAGTAATATCATGTAAATATTCTATATAATAGGTTCAGAGGTGGAATTATGAATAGACAAGAAGCCCTAGAACACTTCCTTAAGACCTATGCAGAAGATGTATTGAACCAGAAATTACATCAGGCAGCGTCTTTGTATGAACAAAGAAAAGATGAGCTCATCTCTTCTTTTATTCAATCCTTTCAATCGATCTGCCTGCAAGCCCATTCTTCAGAAGTGGCCAAGACAAGGATCGGATACATTACTTATTCTATGAGGCGCACGTATCTGGTGGATCGCAACTATAACTATGTCGTCGAAGCCTATGATAAAAATTGGTTCTTTGATCCTCAACCTTGTTATGGAATCTATGATGCAGGCTGGGCATTCAGCTTTTTAGCAGAATTGGAGGATGAATTGAATCAGCTTCGAAAACCTTATATGAACAAGATTTTTCAGCCTGATGTGGAGCGATTTGTACTCCAGGCTGCAGGGGAATTTCATCAATATATTCTGAAATTAGCGAAAGATGCTATTCAGCAGGTTGTACATTTACCTGAATTCAAGGCCTTGAAATGTGAGGACGATTTGGAAGTAAGAATAGGGGAGTATAAAGGAATCAGTGAGGTGGTGTATTCAAGAGCTTATGGAGTACTACATGATTCAACAGGATAATCGTATTACGGAGTATATGTATCCAGTAGGGACGAATCGCCGGCAGTTATTGGAATGGGCAGAAAGCTCATCATGTGCCGATGAAGAATCTATTTTACAATTTTATGTATCAGGTGATGCGGACTATATTGATTTTATAGAGCATCCGTTACCCATCGTTTCGGAACAACTAAAGGAAATCTTTGATATATATCAAGCCGGATTAAGCTGGAAGTTAGTTGTTTTTGCCGATATGCAGCGAATGCAGCAAACAAGGTATTGGCTGGCAAATCCGCCTAGCCTGATGTGTTTATCACCACGCAGTGAATATCATAGGGACGGTACACTGAAGAAAATCATTTTAGATGAATATGCAGTCGAGAATCATAAAATATTCAGGGTTCAGGGTGCCAATCATCATATCATTGTAGACCTCGATGTGGCTGAATGTATTTTGAAGTTCAATCTGGCAGGCTTGAAATTACAAAAGGTCGATACAGAGGGGCCATCTATACAAAGGAGAGTCTAAGAATGAGTGAGAGCTATGTAGTGGATGGGGCACAGATATATTGCAGCTATGGAAGTCATACAGGAAGATTTAGTGTTTCAGCTAACAGGGGAATTAGTATTGGTGACAAACTACAAGGGAATATTCAGGATTTTCACCCGCAGACGCATATCCCTTCTTTCGGAATGTGTCGTAGTATGCATAATCCTGCAGTCTCTTCTGCTAACAAAGGGAATTCCGGGAAAATCATTCCGCAGTCCTGCAAACCGAGCGTTTCTATGCCTTGGTTGAATGGAAAAAAGGATGTATACGTAGATCAATCTCCGGCTCTGATGAGCTGCTCCACGAACTTATGCATGTGGTGTGGAAAAATCTCGTTCACCACAGACGGGCAGGAATAGTTAACAGATTGTAGGATTTGCATCACATGAAAAGCAACCGGGGGGAGTAAGATGGGACTGGCAGGAACTGTGCTGACTTATGGAAATATTAAAGTAAATGCACCGTATGAGATTATCAGGCTGCTTGATTTTGAATTGACACAGAAGATAAATGAGCACGGCAAGGTGTACATTACTGCTCTCATACCGGATGAGGACCATGCGAAGTATGACGGTTTAGCACATGATGAGGATGTGCTAGAGGTATATGAGATGGATGAAGACCGAGGGACAGTTAGCATCTTTAAAGGAATCGTCACCAATATTAGAATTGCATTCAAAAATGGCGTATATCACATGTACATCGAGGCTGCCTCTTTTACATATCTGATGGATCAACAAAGGAAAAACCGTTCGTTTCAAAACGGCAAATTGACATATTATCAACTATTCCGCGAACTCATAGATGCCTATCCACATGGGGATTTTATTGACCTGACGGACAGCAATCAAAAGTTAGATGGCTTTACTATTCAGTATGGGGAGAGTGACTGGGAGTTTCTGAAAAGAATGGCTTCTCATCTACAAACTGGACTGATTGCCGAGATTACGTCCGTGTTCCCGAGACTATGGTTAGGTGCCTCAAAAGAACAGGTGAAAGGTGAACTGCGCAGCATTAACTTTTCCCTCCAAAAAACAAAGTCAGGCCCCCGGTATACATATGCTGAAGTGGAGGATACGAAGCGTTTTGAACTTGGAGATGTCGTCGTGTTTCGACGAAAGCATTGGGTTATTGATCAAATTCATGCAGAGATGAAGCAAGGTATTATGACATATGACTATGTTCTCGTTCCTGAAGAGGGTATTCCGAGGGAGGTCATACATAATCAGTTTATTAAAGGTACCTCTATTGAAGGGAAAGTTATTGATTTAAATAGTGAAAACGAATCCGTTAAACTTCATCTGTCCGTGGATTCCATGCAGTCCAAAGTTGAAGGGTGCTGGTTTTCTTACCCCACTATGTATACCGGAGATGGGATCGGTTGGCATTGCATGCCTGAGCTGGGGGATCATGTCCATTTGTATTTTCCATCTAACAAAGAAAAGGAGGCTCGTGTAGTTCAATCCCTGCGTAAGAGAGACTACAAAGGAGATGAAATCAGTCAACCGTCAAGAAAGCTATTTCATACCAAAACACAAAAAGTGGCGAGATTCGATGATAAGGAATTAGCCCTCTCCACCCAGAAAGACAAGATACTGGTACGCTTAAACCCTGCATCTGGTATTCATGTGTACAGCCATCACGATCTCACCTTTCACGCCGATACAGACCTAGTGCTGCATGGCAAAAAGGTACAGATGACCGCTACTCGCGAAATATCTCTGACGTGCAAAACTAGCTATATCCGAACCGATGGAGCACTTCATATCAAGGCTAGTAAGTTCATGAAAAATCAGGTACCTGATGCCGAACTGAAAGCTTATAAATCCCTGATTCAAGAATTGAAGGGAAAAGGGTATCCGCAATGGGTGCAGAATTTGCTGCTTCAATTTAAAACGGACTACTACAAAGCCGTGGCAGCCGGGGACAAAAAGGGGGCCAAGGAAGCAGCGGCCAAGGCCAAGCAATTGCGTCAGCAGGTGGCAGAAATAGATCGTATGCCTGCCTGGGCCAGAGCGCAAATGCATGAATACACGTCCCAGTGGTGGGAAGCGCATGGAGCCAACGACAAAGCCAAGCAAAAGCAGATGCATCTTCTCGCGAACCAACTGCGTGACAACGTGCTAATCAACGAGCTGATTCGTGGTCATTCAGCCAAATCCTATCTGGATGCGAATCGGCTGGAGGAGCTGTCCGGACAATACGCAGATGCGGCCCATAAGCTGACCATCGCCGATCAAAGGGCTATTGCTAAGGAAGCGGCTGCCCTGCGTAGTAAGTATGGCGTGAACAGCCTGCTTGCCAGAGATAATTTGAACAAGCTTGCCAAGAAGTATCCAGACAGCTTCTCGTACAAGCTACCAACTACAGGCGATTGGGATAAGGAGCTCAACGCCGCTTTGCATGATTTTGCGAAAAAATACGGCCTGGAAAATAAGGGCTATGGTCGTGATGTGCTCGCAGTGTACCTGCATCAAGTAGCCAATGGTATCCTTCCATGGCCTAAGGTTAGCAAGGCTGCAACGCCAACAATTCCAGCAACGACAACAACGAAAACAGAACCGGGCAAGAAGCCGCCGACTACTCCTGAAAAGCCAACGCAGGAGGAACCAAAGCCTACTCCATCCAACAGTTCTGCCGAGGAAAAAAGGAAAGCAATTGTAGAATTCGCTAAGAAGTTTTTAGGCAAGATTCCTTACTGTATGGATACTAAAATTACAACGATGAAGCTGGACCCCAACAATCCACCTATTTATATGGACTGTTCTGATTTTAGTTCCTCGGTGTACTTTACCATATTAAATGTGCGTATAGGCGGTACTACAAGCGATCAAATCCATCGGGGAACAGAGGTTGACTACAAAGCTTTACGATCCAGTGGGGATTATAAAAATTTGAAGTTAGGTGATTTAATCTTATTTGATTGGGGGAGTGGGGGGAAAACCAAATTCAAAGTAGATCATGTAGGAATATATGTGGGAGATGGAAAGTTCATTCACGAGCATGGTAATGCACAAACTCTTGCTGAAATGAAAAAGGACCTCAAGCCATCTCATAATGTAACAATAGATAAATTAAACACAAATTGGGGAAAAGGTTATGGTCTTATATATTCAAACGTTATCGCAATTAGACGTATTATACAAGATGATGGCTCAATAATTAACAAATAAGAAAATAAGAAAATAAGAAAATAAGTAGTAGCTTAAAACATCATAATAATATTTGATTCCAAGGTATTCTCAGGAGAAAATAGTGCTGCCCCGTTTAGCTAGGTAGGCTTTATTGAGAACGGAAGAGGGAGTGGTAAGAAAGTGAATTTTATAAAAATCATATTGATTGTTACTTTTGTAGCCATTATATCGGCATGTAGTGGGTTTAAAGGAGAGGAAGCTTTCTCGTCTCCTCACCCCCAAGAAATATCATCACACAGGGTCACACAAGATAATAGAAATGTTACTGAAAAAGAAGCACGGTGGCTTTTAAATGGAGAAGAAGACCCATATCCGACTCAATTTTTGACCAATTTAGATGATCCTACAGGGAAGACCTATATACGAATCGATGACTTGGTAGATGCGATGCAAACTAAAGAAGAGCGAATAAAATATCGCGGCTCCCAAGTAACTGTCAGTAGAGTATCAAATGATGGAAGTCGAATGGCGATCGTAAGGACAATCTCTGATGTGGAAGAAGGGGGCGAAAAACACATTCTTGAGGTATATGATCTGAACTCAGGAAAAAAAGAGTCCGAGTTTGAACTGCCTTCAACGTCTTACCCTGTAGTCTCTCCTGATTTAAGTAAATATCTTTATGAGTTGAATGGGCAAGTGTATTTATATGATGCAGTAAAGAGGAAAACGACAAAAATAGACATTGGGAAACGTAAAATAGATTTAGGTATCATTAGTTCAGGATTATTTTCCCCAGATGGCACTAGATTCTGTTTTGAGGAAAATGACCAACCAGGCATCATTATGCTGAATCTGTCCGGTATTAGTGGAGTAAAACGTTTACTTACAGGGTCTATGGTTTCGCTTTTGCAATGGGATCAAGAAGATAAATTAATTTATACAATTTCTGAAGAGGACGACAATTACACAAAAGATGTCTATTCATTTGATATAGAGAGCGGAGAAAAAAGGTGGATAACTAAAAGTACGGCACCATTTATACTATCCCCTGATCAAAAATTGGCGCTGTCCGCAGAATACGAAGCATCAAAAATGTATCTGGTTCATCTGAGCGATGGAAGAAAGGAGGATATATCCTCTTTTACTAAAAACCAAGGAATACGCACGGCTCCAATACAGTGGATCGAAGCAAAAACCAATTATATGAAGTATAGCAACAAGGTTAAAGTGAAAAGAATTACTGCCTCTTCTACGCTACCTGATCAGGGTATTCGTTCTTTTAATGTGGACAATTTAACGGATGGAAATTATTCAACCTCTTGGTGTGAAGGAACCAAGGGGGGCGGAGTAGGGGAAACGGTAACTATAGATTTGGGTTCAACTCAAGAGATGAGAGGTATAGATATAACCGATAACTTCATGTGGGTTAATAATAAGTATTTAGACGTAAGTAAAATCAAAAAAATGAAACTTGATTTTTCGAATGGGCAATCTGAAGTGTTTGAGGGCAGTGGGGCACGTTTCAAATTTGATGAACCTATACGGACTTCTTTCGTTAAGATTACCATCCTGGAAGTGAAAAAAGGCGCGGACTTCCCAAATACATGTATAGGTGAGCTGAAGTTATTGTGATGAACAGTAGAAAACGGAAAAAAACTGCAGTATGGATAAGTAAAATTACGTTATTGGTCATGATCTTTTCCATGCTATGCGGGTGTATACAATCGAATGAGGGGCAAAAAGTAGGACAGGAGCGGAATGAAACTTATGCTTCTGTCTCTCAGTCCAAGAAACCTCCTCCAACAAAAAGGGCTGTAAATTGGTTGCTCTTTGAAGCGGAAAATGAAAACATGCCTGTGGACTATCTCGTTGATATGGATGATCCTACAGGCAATACGTTTATTGATACAACTGATATTATTGATCGGTTGTACGCAAGTGAGAAAGAGGATTTCCCTAGAAGTGAGCTGGAAATAATGCGATTTTCTAGTGACGGCAAGACTATAGCACTGAGCAGATATACACATATGATAGATTACAGTGCCATTTTTATTTATGACTTATCCACATATAAAAAGTTGTATAAATTTAATATACCTGATAGGGAATACGTCGTAATATCACCGGATTTAAGTAAATGTGTGTACACCAATAATGGAGATTTTTTTCAATACAATATTCAGGGACGAGTCACTCAAAAACTATCTATTTCCAACTATACTGGTTCGGAAGAATCTATTGGATATAGTGTGTTTTCTCCTAATAGTTCAAAATTATGTATTGAAGATAATGGTACTCTATATATTTTTGATCTGATGGCGAATAAAGAGGTTCAACGAATCACAGTGACCAAGGCAATGCAGGTTTATCAGTGGCTTTATAATAATAAGATAGTTTACCGTTCCTATGATGACGAAAAGTGGTACATGTTGAATTTAGATGACGGAAAGAAGAGGATGTTGGCAGAATTCTCTGAGAACACTGTTTTAACTTTAGATAACCACAGGGTTGCTTATGTGAATTCGAAGGGTGAAATGCAACAACGAAACATCCAAACAGGTTTGCCTATAAAATACTCCAATCTATTTCACAGGATAGGCTATAACGTGTCCCCTACACAATGGATACAAACAACAACGGATTTAATGAAATATCGAAAAAGTATCCCGGCACGGAAAATCATTGCCTCTTCTACACTTCCAGACCAAGCAGGAAATTCCTATGCTGACCAAAACATCATGGACGGAGATGCGAGTACAGCCTGGTGTGAAGGAGTTAAAGGAGACGGGATCGGGGAGTGGATCAAAATTGATTTCGGCTCTATGCAAGAACTGAAGGGGTTTGAACTTTTTAATGGTTTAGCCAAGTCATCCAAAGCCTTCCAAGCAAATAATAGAGTTAAACGAATGAAACTGGAGTTTTCAAACGGGCAGACCAGGGTGATAGATAATGATTTTATAAGAAACGAATTTCTTGATAACCCCATTCATACCTCTTTCGTGAAAATAACGATTGAGGCCGTAGAGCGAGGAACTAAATATCACGATACCTGTATGTCGGAGATACGATTCTTCTAGCATTTCTAACAAAGGAGAAGACATATGAAATGGAAAGAGCCAACGTTTGGTGCAACCCCTATGTTGAGAGCTTTAACAACTGCTAATGCACACAGGAAAGCACAGGCATTTGATCTTGCAGCAGAACAGAAAAAACAAAAACTAAGCTACCCAGACTGGGCCCAGACCTGGATGCGTAAATACAAAGAAGATTGGTATATTGCTCAAGTCAATGGTGACGAGGTAGGTATGCGTAAAGCGCAAAAACTGGCAGAAGGACTTCGAAGCAAATTACGCGAAATGGCCACATTCCCCAAGTGGGCTCAAGAGCAAATGCAAAAAGAAACCGTTCGTTGGATGACTGCGGAGGCAAGTGGAGATATCAGGGAAAAGCTGGCTGCCGAGAAGGCGGGACGAGCTATACGCGAGAAGCTAGGTCTGATTGATATGAGTACTAAAGCACCACCAGAAGTACCCGTTACCACCGAATCGAAAGATGAACCTACAAAAACGAACGTAAAGACTCCGGCTGGAAAATGGATACCTGCTGAATTCCAGTATAACGGTAGTTCTGAAGCTGAGAAATATTTCAAAAAGCGTTCAAAAAAATTTATTAAACAAAAATGGAATCAGGAAAAGCTGCACAGTTTGTGGGAAGCTACAAAAAGCATACAAGAAACGTATCATATTCAGATTGATCCACGTCTTTTGTTAGCTATTATTATTCAGGAAGGGACGGGAAGCTTTAATACGAGTAGTACAAATCGAGCAGCCGATGGTCAGCATGGTGTCGAGACTAATTATGCAAAGGATTTGGTGAAGGCACATAATTTAATATTTGGTAAAATGTTGGGATACATTTACTATGGTGAGGAATTTAGACAAGTTGTAGTTAAAAACAACAACTTGGAGGGGATTAAAGGTAAAGGTGATATATATCAATACTGCAATTGGATAACTCCGATTGTAAGAATGAATTCGAAGAGAGTAGATTGTGGGCCGTATGCTGGTCATGGTACATGGGGTGAAGATGTAAAATCCATTTATAACAAACTAAGTAATAAAGAGGCCGATAATTATGACTTATATCTATCAAATATTAGTAAAGACACAGCTCAAAATATTGCTAGCTCAGAAGGTATAAAACTTCCTGCTATTACCTTCAAGGCACTCCGAAATGCTCAAGATAGTGGTGGTAATGAGATTAAAAAGTGGACGGTAACGGGCGAACGATAAGCTAAAATTCGAAAAGAGGAAAAGAAGTGTACAAGCCAAGTTACGGTTATTTTATTATATTGACTTTTTTGGCTTTAGGAGTAACCGCATGTAGTCTTTCAGATATCAATACTTATGACAATGGGAAAACAGCTACTGCTAAAGCTAAGCAAGAAAGCTCTAGCTACTATCCAGAGAAAGGAACAGACAAAGCCAAAAATGTTGTATCTGCCGATCCAAAGCCCCTTCAGGATGAGGACTTCACAATATCATATCGGTCGCACAAAATTGATAGGAATACGGATATTAAAGAACTTATCCATAAGTGGGGTTACAGTGAGGGATACGATAGCTTCAATCGAGGATATATTAGTGGGAATGGAACCTACCGAAGATGGAACTTATCTTATCCTAACTATGAAGATTCAGAAATTCGATTTGTAGTTCTATCTAAGATCGAATTTGAAGGGGAGGAACCGGTTGATGGTGAAAGTTATCTAGTAGCCGTGAGCTTGGAAAATCCCAAGTTTAAAACCAAAAGAGGATTGAAGATTGGTGATACCCTTGGTAAAGTGCTACAACTTTACGGTCAACCAAGTACCATAACAAATAGAAGTCTGGTTTACTCCAAAAATGGCCTACATTTGAGTATTAATTGGGATACTAAAACAGAGAAAGTAAATAATATTTTTATTGAATATAACATGGAGAAATCCGTAAAGCAGCAACGTAGTGCTGATTATGTAGAAGAGGATGCTCAGCCCGACCCTGATCTGGAACCTTATACTATTCAAAGGGAACAATCATTTACCACCACTCTTAATGGATGGGGAGAAGTAAAGTTTATATCCACTTTAAAAGATGAGGATACGAATGATCTGATTCAAGCAAAGTTTTTTTTGGAAGTTAACAGTGACAAAAATGTGGAAAACAAGATCCTGTACGAATTCCCCGAATTTTATGGTAACAACGGTAAAATGATTGATAGGATCAAAGCAGTAAGTTTTAAGGACTTGAATCAGGATGGACGTACAGATATTGTTATTATTGCTGATTATATCACCGGAGTTAATGCACACGGAATAGAGACTCTACCTGTCGCGGGAATTTACTTTCAGAAAAAGGACAAAACGTACACTACCCTGCCTGAGTTGGATAAGAGTATCAATCAAACTGGACATAACCGAACACTTCAAAATGTCATTCAATACGTAAGCAAACAACGTATAAACGTTCAATGAACAATGTGAAAAGGGAGTTTTTTGAAATCAACTTTATAAAACAAAATAAAATACTATTTTTAATATTGTTATTTAGTCTGCTATTGAATGGATGTTCTGAACAACCTACGAATGAGAAGCAGCAAGCAGTTGAACCCATCAAACCTAGCACTCAAATGATAGAGAAAAAAGCTGTGACTGAACCAGAGTCTGCTGCTCAAAAACGAGATCGGAATAGCAATATTGTGAATCCGATTAATAAACGAAATGAAAATTACGCCATAGATTCTAACACATTAGATCAGTTTATAAAGAAAATCCAACCACAGAATGAGTACCTTCAGAAAATATTAAAAGAAGATTTGGACCTTGATGGAAAGGTGGAATACGTGCTTGCTTTTGGATTAGAAAAAGGGGTGATTGACAACATATTTGTAGTCCGGGAGGATGATGGTTATCACATCATTGAAAAACTAGAGGACCCGGTTATAGTTGTGCATCTAAATACAGATGTGAAAATCATGAAGCTGGATCAAACAGACCAAAAATTTATCGTTGTATACTCTATAGGCGACGGAGGGGCTTATTCAGAGGGATTCTCCATATACACCTTGAAAAATAATCATATCAAGAGTATAAATTCTGATTTTCCTAATGCTACTGGACAAGGAATTCGAACGTTAAAAGATACCGACCATGATGGTGTATTTGAAAGTGTCGATTATTACGAGTTTAGTGACACTCAGGAGCATACCATCGTGGTCTATCAAAAATATGATGGAACAGGACCTGAAAAAAAGGAGGTTTTGTATAAAAATAAAAGTACACAGTTTGTATATCCAAGCGATCCTAAGGCTGTGATATTGAACTACTTGGAAGTTGATTATCTTATGAAGTGGTTTGATTTACCTTTTCCTGAAATGGACCAGCTCACCGATCCGGCAGCAAGGCAAACGTATGATTTTGAGGATGCCATCGATTTATCCGGTTTAGCATATTTATCTTACCCGGTGTTAGAACTGAGTATTAATGAGGTTAGTAGCGATGATAACCGAAAAATATTTTTGGTAAAAGATGATTCATTAGAAGAAAGAGCGAAAAAGGAAATTACGTTTACGTTAGAAAAACAGTCAGATAAATGGAAGATTATGGGTATAGAGATGAACGATAAATCGTAGAAAGCGTGATATCCAGCATGAATTACTTGAAGTACGGGCGAGCTTCTTGCGTCCTATTACTACTCATTTCCTGTGTAGCGCTGAATGGATGCATGAAGGAACAAAATTCTCCAGCAACTAAAACAAATCATGCGCTTTCTCTCCAAAATGAAGATAAAACGATTTCCTATTCGAAAAAGCTGGACACGTTAGTGAAAAAACTTCATATAGTCAACGATGAAAATAAGGATTCTGATACCAGACAAAACAAGCTTGAGGAGTTCACACAGGAACTTAATTCGTTGTTAAATGAGCCTGGAAGTGTAGAGATGAAGGATGAAGAATTAGTAGAAAAGTTCGATAATAATCTCACTATCTTAACAAAATCGTTTCCGTTAAAAAGCGGGCAGCTAAACGTTAGGGTTATGAATTATAGAGCACCTAAAACGGTGACAGGTACGATCGGAGATAAATACACATTTATTCAGTGGTGGAGTACTAAGCAACTTGTACACGCCCAGATGCTTGAGGATGGCGGGCCAGAATTGACTACAGACTTTGTGGTCCGAGATTCAGACAAGGGAATACAGCTGTTGTTAGGGGGATATGTTTCAATATATCATCCAGATCCCGTATTTGTTGCGTTGTGGGAATTCTCCGGGGAAAAATGGACACAGAAAGAAATAGTAACAGATAAGATAAAGCTTCCGGATGCGTGGGAATTGAACGAGGATATAGATGAGCTTATTTTAGAGAATCGACAACATGATAGCATGAGTATCGAGGTTTTAGACCACGGCGATGGTTTCTTCATAAACAGTGATGATTCTGAACAAAACCTTATCATTGAGTTCTCCAAAAGTGGAGAAGTCCGTATTGATTCCGAATATAGCACTGCCTTGAATACTCATAGTGAACGGCAAAGCTTTGAACTCATTCAAGAGGAATATTCAAAAAATGGGATCGTGATTAAATACCCTCAAATTATAAAACTCAAGGATATTGCAAAGCAGAAATCTTTAAACAAAATTCTTAAGGCTGATGCTTTAGAAGGATTACAAAACTATGCGGATTCCAATGCTGGAGTCCATGTCGAAATTGATTATGAGATCAAACGAGAAAATGAACGATTCTTGAGTGTTCAATATACGGGTATTCATTATGTGAAGGACGCAGCCTATCCTACTCATATGTTTTATACGACGAACCTGGATATGAAGCAGGCTTCAAGAATAAGGTTGAGGGATCTGGTAAAGGTCGAGAAACCTTTTATTGAGCTTATAAAAAGCGGGAAGATTACAGCTGTTCAGCCGGAGCAACAAGGATTAATTGGTGATTTCACAAAAGATGATTTGATTCAATTGTTAACAAATGCGGATGTAACCAAAGGTTCGCTTGCGGAAGTAGAAATGGAATCGTTTAGTTATTTCACAAATGATTCATTGGGGATGAGTGTACCTATGGCACATGTGGTAGGGGACCATGCGGAGTATGAAATTCGTTTTGCACAAATTCCAGAGAATATTAGGCAAAATGAGGAACTATGGAGTGAGTTAAGTTCCGTTGAGGATCAGTCTGTTTCCACAGTTGGCGGTGAAAAGTTGAATACCGACCAATATGAAATTGAAGAGTCGCAGTCTTTTCAAACTACTTTCGAAGGCTTTGGGAAAGTGCGGTTTGTATCCACATATGGGTATTCGGAAGGTTTTCGTAAATTCTTTTTCTTCCTATTGGATGGCCAAGGACATATGCTGTATCCATTCCCCGATTTCTACGGGAACCGTGAGTGGGTTGCACGTTACGGAGGAGTAGAAGCAGTGGCCTTCAAGGATGTGAATAAGGATGGATTGAAGGATGTTATCATTATTGCCAAAGTTGACAACGGGATTCATGGACCTGGTAGAGTTGACCAGTTCCCTATAGCGGACATTTATTTTCAGAAAAAAAATAAAACCTTTACCACTCTCTCTGCATTAGATGAGGCTCTTAACGATCAGGGACATAATCAAACCATTAAAGATGTCATTCAATACGTAAGCAAACAACGGATAAACGTAAACTAACCGACAAAAGGGAGCGGTAACATGGGATATCCAATCATCAAGTATAATGGAACGGTTTTATCTCTTAAAAATCCAAAAGTTAAAGTTGTACAGAAAATGAATGAGCATGTGAAGGTCGTTTTGACAGGTGTATTAACGGATGCTCAAATGGAAGAATATACAGATCATATGGAAGCAGGGGCGAAGTTAGTTGTTTCTTATATGAATGACGATCATAAACAGAGTGTGCTATTTCGAGGGCTAGTCACGCAGTTCAGAATCAAGATGGTATCCAATGTAGCTCATTTGGTTGTCGAAGCTCTATCTTATACATGCCAGATGGATGAAATACCTCATAGACAATCTTTTCAAAATGTAAAGATGAAGCTGCAAGCATTGCTTGAACACGTGCTCAAATCCTATCCCAAAGCCAATTGTACGAGCCGGTTGAAGGATCAACTTTTACAGGAATTTACGATGCAATTCGACGAAACAGACTGGTCGTTTCTGAAACGTATAGCGTCTCGGCTCGGTTGGGGACTGATACCTGATCCGATTGGTGAAAAACCTCAGTTTTATTTTGGATTGCCGGATGGCGTCAATCAGCCTGAGCTCAGGCAGTATAACTACTCCATGACGAGAAAAACCAAACCAGGAGCCAGCAAGGATGACAACCTTCTATATTATAAAGTACAAACGACAGGGGCTAGAGATGTCCTGCTGCAAATTGGGGCGGAGGTTAAATTTAAAGGGAAAGCTTTATACGTCCTGCAGTCTGTTGCGTTTATACGACATAGTGCTTTGTGGCATGAATATGTGCTGACTACAGCGGATGGAATGAAACAGGATTTGATTGTAAATGAGGACATTCGGGGCATGTCATTGAAATCCAAGGTCATTGGAATCGAGCAGGATCATGTGAAGGTTTTCTTTTATGAAATGGATAAGGTCAAGCCTAACGTCAAGGAAACCTTCGCTTTTCCAACGGCTACATTTTATACATCGGAAGGGAATACGGGATGGTACTGCATGCCGGAGCTGTTTGATTTTGTAGATATCTACTTTCCGACCTCTAAAGAAAAAGACGCTATTGTGACCCACTCGATCCGAAAGAGATCCAAAGGCGGTGACTTTATTAAGGACCCATCGACGAAAATCTTTATGACCAAGTACCGCAAAGCCATTATATTTGAGAAAAATGAAATTTTAATCACGGGGAACGACGATGAAGTGGTGATTCGACTGCTGGATGACCATGGCATCGAATTGCGGAGTAAAAAGGACATCCGTGTTAAGGCTGATGGAAATTTGGTATTCAATGCGGGGAACACAATTCAGGTCACCGCGAAGGATGCTATCGGTTTAAAATGTAAAACGAGTCTGGTAGAAATGGATGGTAACATCAAAATGACTGGAGAAAAGATAAAGACGCAATAACTAAAATCAACAAGAGAGGGTAAACCAATGGCTAAAGTAACTACAGGAGCAATCGTAAACGAGAAACCGCCAACCCAGGAAGATATGATTCAAGAATGGAAACGTAAAATAAGCAAAGGCGAATATCCTTTTATTCATGTAACTAAGCATAGCACCAAAGGTGAAGAGCGCTAAATATGACTAACGACGACTGGAAGAGGCCCCTAAGGGGCCTTTTCTGCAATCATGGTTCAATATTCTACTTCTTTTTAGGATTCCTACTGTCGATGAACCAAGCAGGTCCTAATACATCTAGGACTTCTTTTTTTTCAAAATCGTAAGCAATGGATATCGAGTGACCTTCATGTCCTTTTATATAGCCGATTAGATAAATCGTGTTATTAACATAGCTACCTATATAGTCATAACTCTTAAATATGAAATCTGCCCTATAGTATTCCTTAATGTACTCTTTTCCAATAGGTATGCCTGTCCGAACGATTTCTTCTTTTTGGCATTCGATGCGTACTGCATGTAAAAGAAAACTCCTACCAGAATGACAAGTGATATAAAGACAAAAAGCCATAGTTGTTTCTTTTTCAAGTTGAAGTATTCTCCTTAAAATTGAGCTAAATATGCTATAAGCTTTCTTAGGAATAAGGTGCATTCTTATCTATAACCTTACTATTAATAAACCAATCCGGTCCCGTAACATTGACGATTTCTTTTGAGTCCAAGTCATAGGATATCCTAATTAAGTCTGTATCGTTTCCTTTTATATAGCCGTAAAGATGTACTCTTGCAAAGACACTGTTTTCTTCAATATTGTAATTTTTTAATACGAAATCCGTATTATAGTGAGTTTTAATATATTTGATACTGACAGTAGTAGCAGACTCCACTACCTCTTCCTCTTGAGCGGTAGAAAAACCACAACCGCCCAGAATGGTTAATATTATGATGAGAACTGTGCAACATTTAAGGATTGTGTTCATTTACGTAACATTCCCCTAACATGCTATTTATAATTTAATGTGAACTACAACCAGAATGCAGTGAACAATGACGTGGTTCTTATTTTTGTTGCAAATATCTCTCAGTAACAGGAAGTATTTTAATGATATTACTTCTTCATATTTAGGAAAAAGTCATCTGTTAGAGGGCATTTGAATACAGACTTGATTTTAGAATGGCGGAACAATTTTATTAGGATTCCTACTGTCGATGAACCAATCCGGTCCAGTTACGTAGAGTACCTTTTTTTTCTTATAGTCGTAATTTAGTGAGATTATCTGACCGTCATGTCCTTTTATATAGCCACGAAGATAAACGGTAGAGTTAACATAGCCGCCAATAAAGTCGTAATTTTTGTATATAAACTCGGCATTATAATGTTTTCTAATGTATTCTTTTCCAATAGGTATGCCAGATTGGACGTACTCTTCTTTTTGTACATCCTCCGTATATTGCATGTAACAAAAGATTCCAACGAGGATTGAAACTACTATAAAGATGCTTCCCCAATCCTTTTTCTTCTTCAAGTTGAATTCTTCTCCTTAGTATCTCCTGACTATAAACTCATAACATTACTGCTTTTTATAATAATAGTAGGATAGCTCATTTATTTAATAAAAGGATTAGCTCGGTACAACGTTTAAAAATTGTGTTCATATACGCAAATCTCTTCTAACATACAGTTACAAAGTCCTAATCGTTATTAGGTATGAACTGCGACCCAAAATGCAGTAACCAACGACTTTATACTTATTTTTACTTTCAACTATACCGCAAGTAAACAGGAAGTATTATAATGATTTCACTTCCTTAGATTGGAAAAATATATTCTTGAACTGGAATGAATCATATGTGTTTTTTTTTTTTTTTTTTTGCATACAAATCTTGATATTTAAAATGGTGGAACATTCTTTTTAGGGTATCGACTGTCAATGAACCAATCCGGTCCGGTTACACTAAGCACTTCTTTTTTTTCAAAATCGTAAGCGATAGATATCGATTGATCTTCATGTCCTTTTATATAGCCGATTAGATGAACCGTATTATTAACATAGCTACCTACATAGTCATAACTCTTAAATATGAAATCAGCCCTATAGTATTTTTTGATGTACTCTTTTCCAATAGGTATACCTGTTCTAACGGCTTCTTCTTTTTTTATATTTGATGCGTAGTGCATGTAATAGAGAGCTCCTATTAGGATGAAGAATAAGATGAGAGCAGTAACCCAAATTTTTTTTCTTTTCAATTTTTAGATGCTCCTTTTTTGAAAGTATCAACTTTTTCTAACTTTATAATATATTAGGTGATTAGACAAGGTGGGGTAATAATTGCAGTATATTAGTGAAAAAACATACTGGAAGATAGCAGATGAGGCTTACCTATTGGATATTGATCCAAAGACTTATAAAAATGAAGATATTCCTGGTTGGAGGGTTGTTGATTTAGACGAAAAACTATTACATGACACGAACGGTTCTGGATTTGATGCGACCGTTTTTCACAATGAGAATAGCAATCAGGTGATCATAGGGTATAGGGGTACAGAACCAGGAGGAAGACCACTATGGAGTAGAGCGATGGACATAGGAACAGACATCAACGACGTCGTGGGTGGACGAGCAAAAAATTTAAATCAAGTTCACGATTATTATGTAAATAATCAAGAAGAGATAAAAAATTCCCCCCCACAGGTACAAAGTTCATTTCATCAGTATGAGGCCCAGTATCAGGATAATCAATTTACAAAAGCTCAAACACTGTACGATGAAGTGAAGAAGAAGTACCCCGCTGCCGAAATATCTACGACAGGTCATTCTTTAGGCGGTGCAGAAGCAGAATATGTTGCAGTGAAGAATGGTTTATCATCTGTGAGTTTTGCTGCTCCGAGCATTGTACATTTATTGCCTGAAGATCTTCAAGAGAGGGTAAAAGCAGGAGAATTCAAGAAGACTAATGTGGCTTTTGCCCATCCCGGAGATAGCGTTGGTGGGGGAGCCACTAAGGCTAACCAACATGTGGGGGAAACGTATCATATTGGGAGTGATTATAAGACTGCCAATGTAGCCAAGTTTACTATTCCTGTTTCAATTCCCTTGGAAAGAAAAACCGAATTGGAAAGACTAATTCTTGGCCCAAAATGGACTCCTATTGTTTATGTTCCGATTACATTGCCTATGATACAGCAAGATGCATTCACCAAATTCTATAATTCTGTATTAGGTGGAGAGAACACTCATAGCATGGGAAACTTTACGTTTGATGAAAATGGCAATATCAGCAATCCACTGTACACGATGGACGGTCAATTGGTGGAAGGCAATCCACGGGTGCAGGCATACGAGCAAATGCTGGCCGCGCGAGCAGAGCTCAAGGAAGTCATGGGCGATCTGGTTGAACGCTATGGGGGACAAATGGGGGCCTTCGGGCAGTTTGCTGCTACTGCACTGGGTGTGAATTTGATGGGAGCAGGACAACAAGATGGTCGCACTAATGGTGGGGCATATTTTGTGGGCAACAAAAATGGAGGCACAATTCAATTAACACCTGAGGAGCTAAAGCATGCTGCTAATCAGATGCGTTCTAGCTTGCATGGATTTTCCAGTGATACCCGTGCGTCCATTCAGTTATTTCAGGCTCATATTGGGACAAGTGAAAGTCAGTCTTTGACCCCGCTTGCGCATAGTGCTACGGCGACACTGGATCGGATTAATCGCTGGTATCAGGAATCGATTACAGAGATAGCAGAATATATAGATCGTAAGGGCCAGGAATTTACGATGGTGGATCAATAAGAAAGAGCAGCTGGAAGAACACAACGGGAGGCGAAAGAGATGAGCAGAATATCTTTGAGCCTGGGGGATCTGCGTAAGGCTGTTCAGCAATGCGAGCAGCTAAAGCAAAGACTTCAGCATCAGGAGCAGCAGATGAAAAATATATATGGTAGGCTGCATGAATGGCGGGGAGAATCAGCTGCTGAATTAACACGTAAAATGGAGGTGTTTCTCCAAGGAACCACGGTACGAATACAAGAATTGGACGAGCATAAAGAGCAGTTGAAACGTTATATTCGGAAAATGGAAGAAGCTGATCGGCGTGAGGAGAGACGCAAGCGGGCTGCACAATGGTGATACAGACGGACTGCAATAGTTAGGAGAACATCATGAAAGATCAAAATGCATTTGTCATTTTACTTATATTGAATATCGTTTATGGCTTAACGTTATTTGCCTATCCGGCCATGCTGATGGTGGTCGCATTTTCTTTCGATGCACCAACAGCTGGAGATTATCTCAGCAATTATATTTTTGCCTATGTCATAATGAGCTACCCGATAGGAATATTCATATCTTGGATCTGTTGGTACTTTTATCATCGTTATGCTTTTAAGAAGGCATATATTATTGCTAACTTTATGCTGCTGTGGCCGGCTACTCTTGTAGTGTCCTCGTGGATTCAATCGGCTTTTTCTTGAAGGGGTTCCCATCTGGCCAGTCAGCTACATAACAAAAAAACCGTACAATCGCTAGGGGACTCCCGCGGGGTACGGTTAAATGCATTTAAGTAAAAACTACATATATAGTAGAAGGAAAAAAATTTCCTCTGGAATGACGACGATAAAACCCTTGGCCAGAGATTTACCGGAGTCTACTTTAAAATTACCCTGTGGGCGAATATAGCAGCGTTCGGAAGCTTGAGGATGAGTTAAAAAAGGTGTAAAAATGTTGAAAAGCTACAAAGTTCGACATATTGTTCGCTTTTTCGCATCATATGTGATTGGATTAGGGATTTTTGTTTGCTATTTATCGTATATTTATGTATAATCTATCGTGTTGAAAGATTGATTGTACGTAATATGCTGATGAGGGTGGGTTCATGACGCTGCTCGACAGTAACGAAAGCAAGAAGCGGATGTGCCAGATTTACAATGAAGTTTCAAAGGAACTGTTCGGCTTCGGGACCACGCTGCTGCGGGCCACCGTTGAGAACAACATTGTTACCTTTGTGGCGAAGCACCGGCGTTCTCCACGCTCGGCGGCATTGGAAGTGGAAGCCCCCGGCTTGAAGCTGGAAGTGGATTTCCGAATGTCCATGCTGTACAAGAAGAGACTTCGCGAGAAGCTGATTGAGGATATGGAGCTCGATATAGATGCTTTACTGCGTGATTATGATTCAGCAACGCAGTGGGCTATTACGAACATCATTCTGAAGGAGTCCTAATAAAATTGGATATTCGGCTTTTCGCTTCGGATCTATCTGAGGGGAGAACCTGTTATAACGCGCAGCGGGATCAACTTATTCTTTGTTTACGAAGAAAAGTATTCTTGTTTTACAAGAGTACTTTTCTTTTTTGTGTCATAAGGTGTGCATAATAAAAAATAGGGGGAGTTTCATATGAAGAAATGGTTTAAAGGGTTTATGGCTGTGACCTTGGCATCCGTGGTACTGGCAGGTTGCGGCAGTAATGCTACTGGCGGTCAGACAGATGGAAAAGATGGTTCAGCTGATGGGAAAAAGAAACTAGTTATTTCCACATGGGGCTTTTCCGAGGACTTTTTTAACAAAGAAGTGTACGAGCCTTTTGAAAAAGAACATAACGTTGACATCGTGGTGGAAATTGGAAATAACGCGGAACGGTTGAACAAAATCAGTCAAGGCAGCACAGATGTCGATCTGATTTATCTGTCTGATTATTATGCTCAACAAGGAATCCAACAGGGATTGTTTGAGAAGCTGGATCGCAGCAAGGTGCCGAACCTGAACCAAATTTATGATATTGCCAAAGCACCGCTGGGTGAGGAGTATGGTCCTGCTTATACGGTCGGGCGTCTCGGTATTGCCTATAATCCGGAGCTGGTGAAAAAGAATGTGACCTCTTGGGCTGACCTGTGGGGAACTGAGTTCAAAGGAAACGTGACTTTGCCGAATATTACGGCGACTGCCGGACCGATGATGGTAGATGCAGCCTCCAAGGTAGCGGGTAGTAAGGAGTTTAATGAAGACCAAGCCTTCGGAAAACTGAAAGAGCTGAGTCCGAATATCGTTAAGTTTTATAGCAAAACGTCCGAGTTCGTGAACATGTTTAGTCAACAAGAAATTGCGGGCGGTCCGATCATGGAAATGTACTTCAAAGATTTGCAGGCGGCTGTGCCAGGAGCGAAATTTGTAGCTCCTAGTGAAGGTGCATACGCAGTAATGAACACAATTAATGTAGTGAAAGGCTCCGACCAGAAGGAACTGGCTGAGGAATTTATCAACTGGCAGCTGAGTAAGGAAGTTCAAGAAAAGTCTGCCAAGGCGAAGGTTGATTCCCCGGTGAATACGCAGGTGGTACTGTCCGGTGCGGATACAGAGGGAATTACGTACGGTACAGAGGTAGTGAACAAGCTGACCAAGCTGGATATGAAGTTCGTTAACGATCATATCAAGGCATGGACAGATCGCTGGAACCGGGAAGTTGCACAATAATGAAGAAGGTTATATTAGATGTAGATACGGGCATTGATGATGCGTTGGGTATTTTACTAGCCGCCAAAAGTGGTCAGCTGGATATCCAAGCGATTACTACGGTATGCGGTAATGTTTCACTTAAACAAGCAACATTGAACACATGCAAAATCCTCGACCTTTTGGATAGACCGGATATTCCGGTTTATCGGGGGGCGGAGGCCCCCTTAATACGTAAAGGCCTGCACGAGCATCGTGTCCATGGAGAAGACGGCATTGGAGGCGCACTGAGTGGAGTAGTCCCAGCCATGTCTGCGTCCGAAGGTTTTGCACCGGATATCATTATTGACACCGTGATGGCTCACCCGGGGGAAGTGACGCTCATTTGCACCGGGCCACTCACCAATCTGGCACTGGCGCTGCTGAAGTGTCCCGAACTGACGGATCACGTCGATGAAGTCATTTTTATGGGCGGTGTTATTCACGGGTGCGGCAATATTACACCTGTAGCGGAGTACAACATGTATGCTGACCCTGAAGCCGCACGAATCGTATTTCATGCGGGATTTGGTCGGTTGATACAGGTGGGACTGGATGTAACACGGAACGCTCTGCTGACTGCCGATCATATTGCTCGTCTGTCCCATCCTGGAATTCGTAATTATGTAGCTCAAAGCACGGCCGTTTATACCAAGCGTTATGAAGAACGCAACGGGGTAAAGGCGTGTGCGCTTCATGACCCGCTTGCCGTGGGTGTCGCATTGAATTCGGGGTTAGTCGATACCTCGTCGTTGTATGTCGACGTGGAAACCTCCAGTCGTATATGTGACGGACAAACGGTGGGCGATGTGCAGAACCGCCTCAATCATAGCCCCAATATGAATGTATGTGAACAGGTGGACAGCGAAGCTTTTCTGGAGCTATTTATCCAGGTGCTGAATAAGGAATAACATTTTGATAACCGCAAGGAGCTACCCATGAAGAAAACATACTTGTATTGGCTGCTGCTGCCAGGTCTGCTCTTTCTGGCGGTGTTCATGGTCATTCCGATTGTGTTGACGATCGGTTCGACCTTCGTACAGAACAGCTCATTCACCCTAGAAGGCTATCTCCATTTCTTCAAGGACCCTTACTTTCTGAAAATATTGCTGACTACGCTGGAAGTCAGTGTCGTAACGACACTCGTGTGCGTATTACTTGGCTTCCCGACGGCTTATTATATTTCGCAAAAGGCCCCGCGTCGTAAAGGGATTTTGTTAGCGCTGGCTATCTTCCCCTTGTTGACGAGTCCGGTGGTGCGGTCATTCAGCTGGATGGTCATTCTGGGTCGCAAGGGACTGTTAAATAACGTGCTCATCGGTTTAGGACTTGTAGATGAGCCGCTGAATATTTTGTATACTCCGGCAGCGATGATTATTGGTCTGGTTCATTTGTTTTTACCGCTGATGATTATTTCACTGATTGGTGTACTCGAAAATATCGACGGTGATCTTGTTCATGCTGCTCAGAGCCTCGGGGCCTCCAGATTCAGCGCATTTCGTAAAATCGTATTTCCGCTGTCTGTGCCTGGCCTGATCATTGGAAGCATTCTCGTTTTCGTGGGCAGCCTGACTGCATATACGACACCAGCACTACTTGGAGGAAAACAGCGGGTTATCGCTACATTTTTGTATCAGAACGCGATGACGCTAAACGACTGGTTTTTAGCTTCTGTTATTGCAACAATTATGATTGTTATTACATTTATCGTGGTCGGTCTCTTAAATAAGGCGGCCCATAAACTCAATCCGAAGGGGTAGGTGGATATGCGGGAGAAACATTACGGACTAGGCTTCTTTAGCCTGCTGGTCTTCATCTTTCTGCTCGGTCCGCTGTTGATCATATCGGTCACTTCTTTCGAGCCGGGCACGGTATTAAAATTCCCTCCGCAGGGCTTTTCCTTGCGCTGGTATGAAAATATTTTTGAAGTGGATTTGTTTATGTCCACGTTCAAAACGTCCATTGTGGTCTCTCTGCTAGGCAACATCTTGGCACTGCTGATTGGTATGCCTGCCGCCTATGCGCTTAGTCGTTTTTCGTTTCGTGGGAAGGATGCGCTGAATGCTTTGTTCCTTTCTCCGTTGCTCATACCGGGTATTGTGCTTGGTTTTACACTGCTGCGCTATTTGATCATAGTTTACCATTTACCAGTATATGCTGGACTATTGATCGGACATACGGTGATTATGTTGCCGTTCATTATTAGAGTCATTGCATCCAGTTTGTCTAACTTTGATTTTGCGATTGAGGAAGCAGCGCTTAGTTTGGGGGCTGGACGGCTGGAAACCTTTTTCAAAGTGGTTCTGCCCAACATCCGCTCAGGCATTATTGCGGCTATCCTGATTGCCTTTCTGGAATCATTCAACAATGTCGACATTTCCGTCTTTATGACAGGACCGGGATTCAGCACCCTGCCCATTCAAATGCTGACTTACGTCGAAAATTATTTTGACCCGACGATTGCGGCGATTTCGGTTATGCTGATGATTTTAACCGGTATCCTGATGTTCTTGATTGAACGACTGATGGGATTGTCTTACTTCACTAAAAGGTAATGGAGGCTTCAACCTTATGGCACTGCTTACTCTGGATCGCGTATCGGTCGCTTATGACAACCAACTGATCTTGCAGGATTTCGATTTGCAGCTTGAACGGGGGCAATTGCTCTCGTTGCTCGGACCGAGTGGTTGTGGCAAAACGACCACACTTCGTCTCATTGCAGGATTTCTCGAAGCTAAACAAGGAACATTTTTGTTTGGCGATAAGGATTATACTCGGGTTCCGGTGAATAAACGGAACTTCGGCTTTGTATTTCAAAGTTATGCACTCTTTCCGCATTTGTCTGTTTTTGATAATGTTGCCTTTGGTTTGCGGTTACGCAAAGTAAAGGAAGATGATATAAAGCGCCGCGTTATGAAGATGCTGGGAACGGTTAGCCTGGGGGGATTTGAAAAACGTTTCCCCGGTGAATTATCAGGCGGACAGCGTCAACGTGTTGCGATTGCGCGAGCGCTTGTGATTGAACCCGATCTGCTGTTGTTTGATGAACCTCTGAGTAACTTGGATGCTAACCTGCGTGTAAATATGCGTGTGGAAATCCGCCGTATTCAACAGGAACTGGGCATCACTACCGTGTATGTATCGCATGATCAGGAGGAATGTTTTTCGATTTCTGACCAGGTTGCGATTATGAATAAGGGGAACATCGAACAATTAGATGCTCCATCGACCATTTTTAAATATCCGACGACCGAATTTGTCGCCCGTTTTATTGGGTTTAATAATTTTCTAAGCTTTGACGAGCGTACTGAAGAAGGGGATCGTATTCGACTGAATACAGGTGATCTTTCATTCGGCGTAGCGCGTAATCAGGGTACGGCCCAGCTGGGTGCTCGTCAGGGCGCTATTCGTCCGGATGATTTGGTCATTCGAACAGAAGGCAACGAGACAGGAGAAAATGAGCTCCCCGGTATTATTAAGGTAAGTACTTACCTGGGGCGTAGCTATCAGTATGTGGTAGAAACGGCGAAAGGCAACTTTACGGCTAATCAGGAAATGGATACGCCCTACCTGAGTGGTCAGCGGGTTACCCTGCATTTTCCGGCAGATAAAATGGTGCTGGTCCAATAATCAGCGGGTTCGATGAAGGAGATACATCATGCGTGCAGACAAAATGATTTTACAAGTTAAGGTGTATAACAGTTACTACAAGACGTTCGAAGAAGGTAATGTAGCTATACTTGATGGCAAGTTTATGTATATCGGTCAGCGTGGTCTGGAGTCTTTCGAGGCTGCTGAAATTGTCGAAGGGCACGGGAAATATATGATTCCCGGCCTGATCGACATCCATTTGCATATCGAAAGCACAATGGTGACACCGGCAACCTTTTCCTATGGACTGATTCGCAATGGGATAACGACGATTGTACCAGAACCGCACGAAATGGCGAATGTTTTCGGATTGGAAGGCGTCCAGGAAATGATGGAAGCCAGCAAGGATTGCGTGGCTGATATGTTCTACGGCATCCCAAGCTCTGTCCCGGCAACGCCGCTCGAAACCTCAGGAGGCGAGATCGGTATTCCCGAAATTGATGCGCTGCTGCAAACGGGTGAAATGATCTGCCTGGGTGAAATTATGAACTATGTGGATGTCATTCGTGATCCGGAGAGCAAAACGAATCGCATCTTACGCCATGTTCGTGAGCACTACCCGGAGCTGATCATTGAAGGTCATACGCCACAGTTGCTTGATCTGGACCTGCATCAGTTGATCTATGCGGGGATAGGCTCAGACCATACTCACCAAAGTATTGAAGGTATGAAGGCGCGGATGGCTGCGGGGATGTTTATTGAAATCCAGGAAAAATCCATGACCCCTGAAGTGATGGACTATCTTATTCAGGAAGATGTGGCACAACATTTTTGCTTTGTAACGGATGATGTGATGCCAGACTCTTTCGTAGAGCGAGGGCATCTAAACCATATTGTAAGTAAAGCAATCGGAATGGGCATGAAGCCTGAGGATGCCATTTATGCAGCTACGTTTACTCCTGCTGCACGGATGCGTATGCATGACCGCGGAACCATTGCACCGGGAAAAATAGCTGACTTTGTACTGCTGTCGGATCTTGGTCAATTTGATGTGGAGCAAGTCTATAAGGACGGACTCAAGGTATTCGATAAGTTCGAGGAATACCATCAAGCACCAATAAAATGCCGCTTCCCCGCCCACTTTTATCAAAGTGTGAAGCTCAATCCGCTCACGGAGCAGGATTTTACTGTAAAGATGGATGTAGCTGATGGCACACATCAATGCCGTGTTATGATGGTCAAAGATGGCTCTACTTTTACAAGTGAACGGATTGCACCTGCACAAGTAGAGCAGGGGGAACTGGTATGGGAACATGGTGAACATGGACTGATTGCTACGTTTGAGAGGTATGGAAAGAATGGCAACCGTGCTTACGGTTTGATCGGAGGAGATACGATTAAACGTGGGGCAGTGGCAACCACCTATTCGCACGATAACCATAACTTGCTGGTCGTAGGGCATAACAAGCAAGATATGATACTGGCTGCGAATACGGTTCTTGCCAGCCAAGGCGGTTTTTGCGTAGTTGAAAATGGCAAGGTGCTGTCCCATTTGCCTTTAACCGTAGGCGGGATCTTAACAGAAGGACCGCTGGAAATGGTTGCGGCGCATGTGAAGGAGCTGCGTTCAGCCTTGCTGTCGCTGGGCTATCGCCATTACAATCCAATCATGTCGCTGAGCACGCATTCTTTGCCGGTCAGCCCGGCCTTGAAAATTACCGATCACGGCCTGATTGATGTAAATGCTGGCAAGGTTGTACCTTTAATCGTGGAAACTTCAGAGATGCAAGAATAATAAAAGAGCCGACCCTCTTATGGGCCGGCTCTTTTTTGATGCTTTAGCAGACAAAGTTAACATCTTCTATCCTCCTATTGATGTAACCTATGTATAAAAGATAAACAAGTCTTGATTCTGGGTACCCGATTGCATGTAGAGTTTGCTTTACAATTAGTTCATGTAATCTTCATGATTAAAATCGAATAAGGACTTGAAAAACATCGTCACAGTGTTATAATTAAAACAGGATTTAGATTAAGTCTAAATTAATTGATTAAGATTTATTGGATTGACGCATGGAATTTTGAAGAAAATCAGACACTACTGCTAACGAGCATCCAAGCTTTACACAAACTATATTTGAACGAGAGGGGATTTTAAACATGAGTACATTAAATCATACGAACGCACCTACACAAGAGGCTATTCAAGAATTGCACAAGGCATTGAATCGTCAGGTAGCTACCTGGTCTGTATTGTACACGAAACTGCATTATTTCCACTGGTATGTGAAAGGACCTAAATTCTTCACATTGCATGCTAAATTTGAAGAACTTTACAATGAAGCAACAGCTAATCTAGATACGATTGCTGAACGATTGTTGGCTATTGGTGGCCGTCCGGCTGCGACCTTGAAGGAGCATTTGCAACTTTCAGCTATTCAGGAGTCCGCAGGTGAGAAGACAGCTGAGGATATGGTGAAGTCCGTTGTTGCTGATTTTAAAACCATCACCGTTGAGCTGGCTAATGGGATGGAAGCAGCGGAAGCGGCACAGGATAAAGCGACAGAGGATCTTCTTAACGGCTTAAGAGAAGCAATGGATAAACACATCTGGATGCTGAGTGCGTATTTGGGATAACCCATTGGTATAGACTTCCATGTATATGGAGATCAGGTGAACAAGACACACATCCCGTTGGTTCCACTCTGCCACTGGAGTATAATAACGAGAAGGCGTGGAAGACCACAGGCTCTAGAGTCATAGAGCTTCCGGGATGGGGTGTGTGTTATGGAAGTGAAACAACAGCTTTTGCATGAAGCGGAGCAGTTTATATATACATGTTATGAGGAGCTGGGCCGAAGCCGCGATGAAGCGGAGGCCCGGCTTCTTAATATTCGTCACGACATAGAGACTACGGGAATGTATGATCATACGTACGAAGAGCTGGAGCACGGGGCACTTATGGCTTGGCGCAATAGCAATCGTTGCATCGGTCGCTTATTTTGGGACAAGCTTTTGGTCAGGGATGCGCGGGGCGCGTCAGATGCAACGGAAGTGGTTCGCGAGCTCTTGGAGCATATACGCATAGGAACGAATGGCGGTAAAATTAAGCCAACGCTTACTGTATTCCGCGCCTCCAAGCCAGGGCAGCCGAATATCCGCATCTGGAACCATCAACTCATTCGTTACGCTGGATATGAAACCGATCAAGGGGTCATCGGGGACCCGATCTCGGTAGATTTTACCAATACTTGTAAAGACATGGGCTGGCAAGGAGCGATGACTCCTTTTGATATATTGCCACTGGTTGTGGAAGCAGGCGGGCGGCCTCCCGAGCTATATGATATTCCTGAACATTTGGTAATGGAGGTGGCCATTGAGCATCCAGAAATCTCGGGTTTCGCTTCCTTGGGATTACGTTGGTATGCTGTGCCTATGATTTCGGACATGACGCTGGAGATTGGCGGTATCATCTATACAGCGGCTCCCTTTAACGGCTGGTATATGGGAACAGAAATCGGCGCCCGCAATTTTGCGGATACCTTCCGCTATAATATGTTGCCACAGGTGGCTAAGCTGATGGGGCTGGATACGACGAGTGAAACAACGCTTTGGCGTGATCGGGCGCTGGTGGAATTGAATATTGCTGTGCTGCATTCTTTCAAAAAGGCGGGAGTCAGCATTGTCGACCACCATACCGCAGCGGCACAATTCAAGCTGTTTGAGGAACGGGAAGCCAAGGCTGGGCGCGCACTGACAGGCAATTGGACATGGCTGATTCCCCCGCTATCCCCGGCGACAACGCATATTTTTCATAATTCCTACGATAATCGGCTTGTGAAGCCGAATTTCGGAGTTCAAGAGAAGTCGTATATGTCGAGACAGGCTAATACAGCATCAGATACAGTGCTTCAGCAGAAACGCCAAGGCTGCCCTTTTCATTCCGGATAACGATGGGAATGACCTGATTGCTGCATTAGGACTCGAGCTTATCCCATGCAACGATAAATAGGGTAGCCAGTGGTCCTATTAATAGGGAGAGAAAAAACCAATTTAGCCCGCTCCGATTTTTGGATTGTGCCAAGCCGGCATTAATCAGGGCAAGTGTTCCCCACCCTACATAATAATCTTCTGACATGGTATTCTCCTTTGTAAAAAGGTATAATATCGTACTGTGTATGGTATGAACACATCCATGATTTCATGAATTTAGAGTAAATATACCTTTATATATTCTGGTTTGAGGAGCGAAGCTAAGTTGGAAAGATATCAGGCAGAGCGCATTGTCGCTGAGCTTTTGGAACGGGCTGCTATAGGTGTGATAGTCAAGCTGGAGAAACGTTTTCCTGGCGGAAGGCTGATTGGGGGTAAATATGCTATGAATGCTCACGCCATTACCATGTATACGGACGTTATCGAAACACAGTGTTTACAGATGTTCGGCAGCATTGATCGAGTTGAGGAGTATTTTACAGTTGTGCTTGCACATGAGATTGGACACGCCGCCGATACGGAATTAGTGGACCTCTCCGATGCGTTGGAGCAAGAGAGTGGGATAGGGACCCGGCAACGACTTGCGCTGCAAATTGAAGAAAACGCATGGAATTATGCGCTTGGGTTGGTGCCTGAAATAGATGCAACGTTTATTTCTGCCGTAATAGACGAGTCCTTGCTGGCCTATCGGGTCCCGATTATGGAGCAGTCTGACATTGCGTAACAAAGATGATCCGAGAGCCGTCAGGCTCTTTTTTTGTTGATTAAAACAGACGAGATTGGGTCGGATGATCTAAAGGAGTAGCTTTTTAAGCTGCGACACGCGTCCCTGGGATAGTTCGAGCATTTCGGCTAATTCTTTTTGAGATACATTTGGGTGCTCCTGCATGAGCTGTTTTAGTTTATTCAGGAGATCATTCTGATTTCTGTAACTCCTTCTTTTCTTGGGCTGGACAGGACGTGCTTCACTCAAATGACTAGAAGGATTATCGCTCTTCAGATTTTCAATACAACTTTTACATATCAGATGATCCCTGAAATAGCTCAAATGATCTACGGCACCACAAAAATAGCAAGAAACCCCCGTATACTTGCGAATCATCAGTCCCTCTGGGGTAATAAAAAAATCGAGGGCATCTCCAATATTAATATTCATAGAATTGCGCAGCTCCTTAGGCAGCACAATGCGGCCTAAATGGTCTAATGGCCGTGTCATTCCTGTGTTCTTCATCATTTTTCCCCTTTCCTGAAATGCGCTTATAGTTGTAGGAATTGTATGTATATATGCTGGAAGTACAAAGCGCTTATATTACAGTTTGTTTTGGTATAGCTATGCTGAAAAAAAAAGCTCCGGCATGACGAACAATTACGTCTGCCGGAGCATTGTACAGCCAATGAATCTAAGATGTCATGTCGAACTACTGTGGGTTGGTTGTCCAAATACCGGCTACTTTTAATTGAACTCGTGGAGGCAGTTTCAATGTGGCTAATGTCAGATCGGCCAAATCCTGCGGTTGAAGCATGCGATCCTCATCACCAATAGGTAATCCTGCGTTTGCCGCCAGTTCTGTATTGACAGTGCTTGGAGTCAGCGCGGTGACGCGAATGTTAGATTTGCGAACTTCCTGCATCAGTGCTTCCGTGAAGCCCATCAAAGCAAATTTGGATGCGCAATATGCTGAGCCTGTTGCAAAACCCCGTTCTCCTGCCGTCGAGGAAATATTAATAATGTTTCCGCTCTTTTGCGCCAGCATGCTTGGAAGCACAGCATGTGTGACATAATAGGTTCCCATCAGGTTTACGCGAATAATACGTTCCCACTCTTCGGGGTCCATCTCCGCGACTGTGCCAAAGGTAGCAATGCCTGCATTGTTGATCAAAATGTCGACAGCGCCTAGCTCATGTTCCAGTGAGGCTACAGCGGCAGCGGCCTGTGAGCGATCCGATATATCTGCAACAGCACTCACCACTTTCACACCGTATGTACTCCCCAGTGAATCCTGCAGCTTTTGCAGGTCAGTCAATGTGCGTGAAATTAATCCCAGGTTAACGCCTTCCTTAGCTAAAGTTTCGGCAATTGCTTTACCGATTCCTTTACTGGCTCCTGTAATAATAGCTGTTTTATTCTTAAGTTCCATCCAGTCTCCTCCTTATTAATCTATAATGTGGTTGTGCATCTGGGCACATGGTTACATTATACAAGGTTAAACTCATTGAACCAAACTTCGCCTCTGATGAGGCATTCATTTAGAGGTCTCTATTTGGAAATATAAATATCCCCTGAAGTGGTTTCGACCTTAATCACGTTCACACTACCGGGAACAGATTCGGGAGTATTGATACTCCCAGAGTCAGAGCGGACATTATAAACACCTTTAAAATCGGGAGCTTGCTTAATCTTCACGTCACCAGAATCAGCATTCACTTCCAAGTTGGCTACGGCACGTTGCGTAATATTTGTCTCCCCTGAGGTTAGGGAAATAAGGCCATTACCGCTATAATCACGAATGGTAACATCACCTGAAGTAAGCTTTAACTCCATATCTGCTGCAAGCTGACTGGCTGTAAAATTGCCGGATGTTAAATTTGCGATCAGGTGGGTACTTTGGAGGTTTGTAATCTCGGCAGTGCCTGAAGTAGCGGTGATGGAAGTATTCTGCACGGAGGCATCCTGAAGTTTTACATTCCCTGAATGTGCATCTACCTGTAGGTCAGTTAGTGTTTCACTAGAGGGCATCTCTACGGTAATCGTTTGATCCAAATCAGGAGTGATCGAAAAGAATGACAAGGAAGGGGCCGGCTCCGATTGAATGGTAAGCTTACCGTTCTCAATTTGGGCATTATGAATTTGGTCGGCTACCTTTGTCTGAACTTCTCCACTAATGCGTATTGTACCTTGGTCGCCAGAGCCAGGAGTAAACAAAATAGAGACATCATCAGAGCTGTCCACTTTCAGCTTCTGTAGCTGACCACGTGTAAACGTCCATTTTTTGTTAATCGCAGTTGTTTCCTTCATGACTTGTTGACTCCATGGGGCACCGTAAGCCACCATTCCGGCTACACCGATGACAATGCACAGACCTGCTGCAATAAACCACTTTTTATTCATGTTGTTAGTAAGCTCCCCTCAGGGTAGTCAGATTCCATTTCCAGTATCGTACAGTGCCCCTGACCATAAGGAGTAAGAGATAACGTACTCCAGGCAGCAGCAATAGACCTATACCCGTCAACGTGATAGAGAAAAAGAATTTGACCGGGTAAAAGGTGCTGTTTAGCGCATAATCAGTAACGGCGAGAAGGGGGGCTGCAATGAAGCTGACCGCTACCACGGTCAATGAAACCCATACTACCCATAGGGTAGCCATAATCGGGATGGAGATCAGCAAGTTAAGAAACAGTAGCCCTAAGAAAGTAAAAAGATTGCGTGCGAAGCTTCCCTGGCGAAGCGGAGGAGAAGCGTTCCAGGCTGCATTGGGATCATCCAACGCTTCTCGGGCAATATCCTCGGGGTTACCCAGCTCATGGGCAATCTCACTTTCGCTTTTGCCATTAACCAACCCGTAGTCAAAATGCTGGCTCAAATCACTAAGCAGCTCATTGCGTACCTCTGCAGGGAGAGGAGAAAGACGCTGTTCCACCTCTGTAAGAAACTGTTTTCTATTCATCGGAATTTCCTTCCTCCAGTAGGCTTGCGACATTATGGACAAAATCATTCCATTCCCGCGTAAGTATTCTTGTATAATGACTGCCAGTATCGGTCAGCCGATAATATTTGCGAGGAGGCCCCTCGGTCGATTCCTGTAAATACGTTGTGCAGTATCCTTCTGATACCAGACGGCGAAGCAGTGGATATAGGGCTCCCTCGGCTACTTCAATATGACGGGAGACGGCTTGCGCCAACTCGTAGCCATAACGGTCTTTGCGTCCAATTAGAACGAGAACGCACAGTTCCAGTACCCCTTTTTTGAATTGGATGTTCACATTCACGAGCGGTGCTCCCTTCCTGGATGTTATCAATAATTCATAGGTGTCGTTCGGAATAAGGGAAAGAAACGTGTGTTTGTGCATAATTTGTCACGGGTACTAATTATAGAACAGTAGTCAGGTATAATTTAACATCATGTACTGATTAATGCAAGGTACTAAATTTTTAATAATAAAATATTTGTGTCAAAATGGACAGATTTCCTTCCTTGGAGGCTTTATTGAGTAGCGAATGTTGTAGAAAAAAGTATTTTTATTTGGGAATTCATCGAAATATGGCTGGAAGCACAGATAGGATGCCGCTTTAATTTCATTCATTAAAATGATAGATTGTAAAGTATTCAATACGGTTAAAGATACTTTTTATGAAGAGGTGGGTAAAGGATGGATTGGAAACAGTGGTATATGGAACTGGAACAGGATGATGAATCTTGGGATGTATCTGAGGAGATTGTTCTGCGTGGTGTAGTACAACTTAATTTTTGCGGGCAACCCTCGGAAGTAGAAGTCGAATTTATCGTGGGAGCCGACTCCGAAGAACAGGCACAGACGATAGAAGAACCTACACAGTTGCAAAAAAAGACATGGGAGCAGTATATGGAATATTCATCAGCTATTCATCCTCAAGTGTTGGAATCCATACACCATCATTATGCTGGCATCGTGGAAAAGTATCGGAATGCTTACAGTACATGGGGAGAGGACCCGGATGAATATGCGCCTTATGTGGAGCGGCCGGAACAATTGTTGAATCGAATACAGCTTATGTCTATATTGATTTCCGACTCATCGGCAAAGGATGAACTGTATTTGAATTTTAGTTGTTCCTGGGATCGAGAACATGGCTTAGGCGTACATATGAAGCAGATGAAAATGGAGCATATTCAAGGCGCTTATACATTATATGACCTAGAATAAATCCCCTTCCCGGGC
Organism: Paenibacillus sp. 1182; assembly: GCF_017833915.1. NCBI lineage: Bacteria > Bacillati > Bacillota > Bacilli > Caryophanales > Paenibacillaceae > Paenibacillus > Paenibacillus sp. 1182. The sequence goes on from NZ_JAFICR010000002.1 coordinate 285,791, forward strand.
TTTTAGCAGAAAGGACCGGAAAGGGGAACAGAATATGTTGAAAATGAAGGCGTGATTCGAAACGATAAAAAATTAGTTGGATACAGCCAATGCAGCCCGGGCTGCTTGAGCGGCTTGTACCATTTGTCGCAAGGCGGCGACAGATTCCTCTTTGGTGCGGGTTTTCAGACCACAATCTGGATTAACCCAGAACAAATCTGATGGCAGTACGCGCAGGGCACGCTGGATCATGCTTAGCATTTCAGATACATCGGGGATGCGCGGACTGTGGATATCGTACACGCCCAGACCGATGCCTTTGTCGTATACCTGATCTTCAAAGCTGACAATCAGTTCTCCGTGGCTTCGCGAAGTTTCAATAGATATAACGTCGGCATCCATGTCGGAGATGGACTGAATCATATGCTGAAATTCGGAATAGCACATATGCGTATGGATTTGGGTCGCAGGTTCAACGGTGGCCGTGGTCACAAGGAAGGCTTGAACTGCCCAATCCAGATAGGCTTGCTGTTGTTCTTTTTTCAGCGGAAGCCCTTCACGAATTGCGGGTTCATCGACCTGAATCATGCTGATGCCCGCTTGTTCCAGTGCCTCTACCTCTGCCCGTAATGCCAGAGCCAATTGTAAAGCAACTTGGCTACGCGGAATATCATTGCGTTCAAAAGACCAGTTCAAAATGGTCACAGGGCCTGTAAGCATTCCCTTAACAGGCTTGGAAGTTAACGATTGAGCGAATGCCGTTTCTTCCACAGTCATGGGCTGATCGAAGGAGACGTCTCCGTATATAATCGGCGGTTTGACACAGCGGGAGCCGTAGGACTGCACCCATCCGTTTTGTGTAAAAGCAAAGCCATTCAGCTTTTCGCCAAAAAATTCAACCATATCGGTCCGCTCAAATTCCCCGTGTACAAGCACGTCAATGCCAATGTCCTCCTGAATATCAATCCATTCCTTGATTTGCTGTTGGATGAACGTCCGGTATTGCTCGGCAGACCATTCTCCTTTGCGATAGTGCAGGCGGGCCTTGCGGATCTCGGCGGTTTGCGGGAAGCTACCAATGGTCGTCGTAGGCAGTGGAGGCAACTTCAGCTTATTTTGCTGAATCTCACGACGCTCGGCGAAAGGAACGCTGCGTGTTAGAGGCTCCTTTGCCAGCAAGTCAGCCAGATCGTCAGCTGTTTGTACGCGTGCCGCTGAGCTGTTGAAACGGGCTACCGCATCTGCACTTTGTCCAAGCTTGGTGAGTGCGGATGGATCGTGTTTGCCAAGTGCAGCCGTCAGGACGGCGATTTCCTCAAGCTTTTCATCGGCAAAAGCCAGCGCTTGCACCAGTTCTCGATCCAGCTTGTGCTCTGCTTCCAGACTGACTGGCACATGCAGCAGACTGCATGATGGCTGTACGATAAGCTGCTCGGCAGTGGTCTGTTCTGCTAACTGACCCAGCAGGGTAGCCACAGCGTTAAGGTCGCTGCGCCATATATTGCGCCCGTCAATGACCCCAGCGCCCAGCGTTTTTCCTTTAGGGAAACCATACTGCAATATATGCTGGAGATTTTCGCCATCATCATACACAAAATCAAGACCCAGTCCCTGTACCGGAAGTGCGGACAGACGCTCATAATGGTCCAGGCTGCCAAAGTAAGTTTGCAGCATTATATTTAAAGAGGGCGCAGCTTGGGCCAAAGCTTCATAGACTTCCTGAATAATGTCCAGATCCTCTACTGGGAATGAGGTGGTCAGGACAGGTTCATCGATTTGGACCCACTGAACACCTTCTGCTGCTAGTTCAGACAGGACACGGGTGTATAAAGGCAGGAAGGTTCTTATAATAGAAGCAAGCTCCTTGCGATCATAGCCTTTGGAAAGGGTAACGAATGAATAGGGGCCGATGAGGACCGGTTTCCCATCAATGCCTAGCTCTTGTTTTGCTTCACGATAAGCCCGTAAAGGTTTATTTTCAGTGAACACCGGGACTGCGTTTGCCAATTCAGGAACGATGTAGTGATAATTGGTGTTCATCCATTTGGTCATTTCACTGGCGGTTGCTCCCTTCTGTCCACGAGCGATCCCGAAATACACGGACAGAGGAATCGGACCTGCGGGACGATGGTTGAACCGTTCGGGTACGAGACCAAACATCACAGATGTATCCAGCATGTGATCATAATAGGAGAAGTCTCCGACAGGAATGCGATCAATCCCCTTGTCACGCTGCTTGCTCAGATGCTCCAACCGTAATCTTTTCATTTCCGTTTGCAGTTCGCTTTCGCTAATACTGCCGTTCCAGAAGCGTTCCAGTGCTTTCTTCCATTCCCGGTTTTCGCCGATACGCGGATATCCTAGATTACTGCTAATTAAGCCGGACAATTCAGGCCATTCAATGACGGACATGTACTTTTCCTCCTAGTGGGTGGCTGTTTTATTTTTACGTACCAAAAAAGGCATTCTTCCCCCCAGAGTTAAAAATAAGTAGGGGAAAGAATGCCTCCGTGATTAAAAAATCAAAAATACGGCGACTGCTCTTAACACCTCCCTATCTTCCGTAGGTACTTGCGATGTTGTTAAAATAGGCAGGTCTCCTGACTTACGGATCATGACTCTCAGCATCCCTTCCCGGTCTGTGGACCAGTGGTTGTATGAACAGCTGAAAGTTCCCCGTTTACAGTGGCGGGACCGTGCCGGATTTGCACCGGCTTCCCTTTTAAGCCTGATCTGAATAGAACAGACACCTATCTCCAAGCTATGCGGTTAAGGTATGACGAATAATTATGCACTCGTATACTTGTTCACCATCATAAGTGAAACTTGCAGGATGCGCAATAGAAACTGCAATGGAATCTGTTAGGGATATGCAAAAAAAGACAAGCCTCATCCATGATGGAGACTTGTCCTAGATTAGATATAGCATTTGCCGAGTAACCTTCGCCTTAAGTCAATGAAACGGTGTAACCTGCCTGAATGCTGGCTTTTACATCTACCAGACGCTGGTTGCGACTGCCCCGGAAGGGAAGGGTCAGGTCCTTTTGCTGTTCTACAAAGCGACCATCCACAATCACATCGCACAAAAGTGCTAGCTTTTGTCGCTCCTGATCTGTGAGTAGATCTTCATAGACAAAGCCAGTGTAAGCCCACACAGTTCGGTCGGGACAGGCCGCACGGAAGTCACGCACAAATTGCGAGCATTCTGCTGCTGAGAAAAACGGGTCTCCCCCGCAGAGAGTCAGTCCGTCCAACAACGGATTTTCCATGATGTCACGAATGACCTCCTGTTGTCGTTGGGGGGTGAATGGCTCACCTGCACGGAAGCTCCACGACGCTGGATTAAAGCATCCGGGACAGGCATGACGGCAACCGCTAATGAACACGACGGTACGCAGGCCGTATCCTTCATTCAGAGATTCCGGAATGTAGCCACATAAATTCACTTATGTTTCACCCGGTCTCGAACTTCTGCCTGTTTTGCAGCATTAAATCGAACGGTATAATCTCCTGTCAGATATCCGGTTACCCGACGTAAGCGCTGAAAGTGTGTGTGCTCCTCATCTGTGCCACATTGGGGGCAGCTTGTCCCGATAATCCCTTCATAACCGCATTCCGTACAACGATCCACCGGATGGTTGATGGAAAAGTAGCCGATATTCTGATGCAGCGCGTATTGAACAATTTTAAGAAACGCATCCGGGTTATTCCGCGCATTACCGTCCAGCTCAATGTATGATATCGCACCAGCGTTGCATAGGTTATGGAACGGAGCTTCCAAGCTGATTTTACGAGCAGCCGGGAGCGTGTAATACACGGGAATATGAAAAGAATTCGTGTAATATTCTCGATCATTTACCTCAGGAATAATCCCGAAATCACGTTGATCCAGCAAGGTGAACTTGCCCGACAGACCTTCGGCAGGCGTAGCAAATAATGTAATATTTAGATTGTGATATTCACTCATTCGATCGCAATACACGCGCATAGAAGTGATGATTCGCTGTGCCTCGCGGTATACGAAATCATCCTCCCCGTGGTGTTTTCCGTATAGTGCCTTCATGCACTCAGCCAGTCCGATGAATCCGATCGAAAGCGTACCGTGTTTTAGTATGCTTCCCACCTTATCATCTGGCTCTAGTTGTTCTCCACCTTCCCATACCCCTTCGCGCATCATAAAGTCCGAGGCTTTGGCCGGCTGGCTGGTCTGGATTTGATAGCGATGGATTAGGCCATCCACCGCAATGCGCATAACTTCTTCTAGTCTCGCATCAAAGCGATCACGGTCAGGTGTCAGGCGTTTGCCTGTGCAAATACCATACTCAATGCCAAGCCGCACCAGATTAATGGTATTGAAAGAGAGATTTCCCTTACCACTCTGCCGATTTCTACCGAAACGGTCAGAAATGGTGCGGGTACGGCAACCCATTGTCGCTATAATGGTATCCGGGTCATCAGCACGGTAAAAAGGCAGGTTGAAGGTGGCATCCACATTCACAAAATTGGGATACATCCGTCTGCTAGAGCATTCTACCGCCCGTAAGAACAAATCATAATTGACGTCGCCTTCTGCCTGATTGATTCCCTCTTTGCATTGGAAAATATGCTGTGGAAAAATAGGAGTTTCCCCGCTACCCAAGCCGCGAATCGTGGCCTCCAGCAGCGATTGAGTAACAAGCCGTCCCTCAGCAGACGTGCACATTCCGTAATTCAGTGAAGTGAATGGAATCTGTCCACCCGCGCGACTGCTCATGGTGTTCAGGTTATGAATGAGCGATTCAGCAGCCTGTCGGGTTTCCGTCTCCGTCTCTTCGCGAGCGAATGCGTATGAACGAGGGCAGGCTTCTTGCAAATGGGGATTGGCCATATGTAGTTCATCGTCAGTCAGACTAGATTCTATCTCTTCCTCGAACAGCCGAAGTCCCTTGCGCAGATGCTTGCGGAAGGACCGGGCAACGTATGGGGCAAGGTCCCAATCTATTTTATTGGCGGAGACACCTCCGAATTGGCTATTTTGCTGAGACTGAAATATTATGGCAACTAGTGCCATGGCGGACATAATCGTTTGCGGTGTGCGTACAGAGCCATTGCCTGTATTGAATCCGTCTTGTAGTAACCGGCCAAAAGGGATAAAGATACAATTCGTAGTTCCGAGTGCGTATTGGTCCAAATCGTGAACATATACATATCCGTGATCAATCGCGTTCGTCAGTTCAGGCGGAAGTACCCGCAGGCGCGCATACCATTTGGCATACTCGGACCCAAGCTTGCTCATTTTGCCGCTGAACGATTCTCCATTCAAATTTGCATTCTCCCGCAGCATGTCCAGATCTTGTGCCCCAATGACCCGCTCGCCGATGTCGTATAATTGATGTTCCTCCAGCACCTTCATCGTAAAACCCTCCATATAGTAAAATATATATATTTTTCACAAAAACAACATATTGATGATATCTAGTGATAACCAATTGTTTCGATCTATATATTGTATATACGTATACATCGGGAGTATGTGACTATTGTCACATTAGCAAGAGCGGCCGACACGAAAAAGCCAGGTATAGAGTAAGGGGCACATCCGTAGATATGCGCCTTACTCTATACCTGGCAATCGAAGTTGTGACAAAAAAATGAATAGGGTCGTCGGTACATTGTGTATGATTTTGGGATATAGATTTAGAAGGTTTAGAGTAGCTTTTTCAACTGGGACACCCGGCCTTGGGAGATATCGAGCATTTCTGCATACACTTTTTGTGGCAGGTTCGGGTGATCCTGAATTAGCTTGCGAAGCTTTTTTACCATTTCACCTTGCTGCACTCTGGATTGCTTGGGCTGCCACGTTGTGTTGTTTCGGATCGGCTGGGTATGTTCTTGAGCCTGGATAGCATCATTGCTTGTGGCATGCACATTTTCATCGGTCTTTAATAATTGAATGCAATCAGCGCAGATAAAGCTGTCCCGAAAATAAGTTAAGTGATCCACCGCGCCGCAAAATTTGCAGGAGACACCCGTGTATTTTCTTAATACAAATCCTTCTTCATCTACGAAGAATTCAAGCGAATCACCGATATTGATATCCATTGTGGTGCGCATTTCCTTAGGGAGTACAATTCGCCCCAATTGATCCAGGGGCCTTGTCATTCCGGTATTTTTCATCAGCGCTTCCTCCTTCAATGATATATCCTGATTATACCAAAAAATATTATTTTTAGCTTTGTATATTGAAGGTAAAATGCAACTTTTTTTGTCTTTATGCTGCGACTCTCTTTCATCCAGTATAGGATGTTTTCGGTATTGTTGCCGGGATACTCCTTTTTAGCTATGATATATTAAAACGCTTTCATGTATGCCTTTTCATTATATTCTTAAAATGGGATAAGGAGATGACGGATATGAGTCATGAAACAACGGATATCGAATATTTATATCAAGATCCGAAGATTCATCTGGATGAGCGTGTACGGGATCTCGTGTCGCGACTAACCTTGGAGGAAAAGATCGAATCCATGTTGCAATACCAGCCGGCCATTGACCGATTGGGAGTCGCAGCTTACAAGCACGGTACGGAAGCGGCACACGGGATAGCATGGTTGGGTGAGGCGACTTCATTTCCTCAGCCAGTAGGATTGGCATGTACTTGGGATACGGAGTTAATGCGTCAAATCGGCTCTGTTATCGCAGATGAGGCGCGTGTCTACTATCATCGTGATCCTAAATTAAACGGTCTGACCCTGTGGGCACCTACGGTGGATATGGAGCGTGACCCAAGATGGGGACGCAATGAGGAAGCTTACGGCGAAGATCCGTATTTGACGGGAGAGCTGTCGAAGGAGTTAGTCAAGGGGATACAGGGCGATCATCCGGTATATTTGAAAGCGGTTGCCACTTTAAAACATTTTCTGGGTAACAATAATGAAGTGGATCGGGGAAGTGGCTCCTCCAGTATAGATCCACGAAACCTGCGAGAATATTACCTAAGAGCCTTTGAGAAGCCTTTTATGGAAGGCCGCGCCCAGTCGATGATGACTTCCTACAACCTGATTAATGGAACGCCTGCTACGTTATATCATGGGGTTAACGATATTGTCAGGGACGAATGGGGGATGGACGGCTTTGTCGTAAGTGATGCGGGTGATGTCATGGGGATTGTCAACGATCATCAGTATTACGATTCCCACACGCCAGGTGTGGCCGAATCTATTCGGGCGGGAATTGACAGCATTACAGATGATGCGGAGCTCTCCAAGCGGGCGATTCGAGAAGCTTTGGCACAAGGATCGCTGCAAGAAGAAGACTTGGATCGGGCATTGTTTCATACGTTCCGTGTCCGTTTTCGGTTGGGGGAATTTGATCCGGCTGCAGACAACCCCTATGCCTCGATCGGAGAGGAAGCTCTCGTGACAGAGCAAGCCCGTGAATTGTCGTTGCGTGCGGCGAGGGAGCAGATCGTATTGCTTAAAAATGAGCATGAACTCTTGCCATTGGACCCTGCCCGGTGTGGCAAAGTAGCGGTCATTGGTACGCATGGCAATGAGGTGTACCGCGACTGGTATTCCGGTACGCTGCCCTACCGGGTTACACCGCTGGAGGCGATTCGTACCAAGCTGGAAGGCGAGGACGAGAAGGAACGCGTCGTGTACCTTGATGCCAAGGATCGCGTGACCTTGACGGCGGCGAATGACGGATCGAAGCTCGCAGTTGATTCTTCTGGTGAGATGCGCCTATCCCAGGATGGAGACCCAACGGTATTGACCATGACGGATTGGGGCTATGGCAGTGTGACGTTACATGATGAGCATCTGGGTACTTACGTGACGAGTGATGAAATAACGCTTCGTGTGACAGCTGATGAAGCGTATGGCTGGTATGTCAAAGAGGTCTTTGGGCTGACTCCTGTTGGACAAGGAGAGCATCTGTGGACGACATGGAATGGAAAACCAGTCATTGCCGGAACAGAGGGCTCATTAAAGGTAGGGGAGGCTGAAAAATCCGCACTTAACGCTGTAGAGTGTAACGCCTCAACAGCCTCGACAGTTTCAGGACAGAGCCATACAACATTCCAGGTAGAGACGGTGTCAGATGGTTTAGCGGAAGCGATAGCCGCTGCGCAAGCGGCAGATACAGCAATTGTATTTGTTGGAAATCACCCGCTCATCAATGGAAAGGAAGAGAATGATCGCCCAGGCTTGGAACTGGCAGCTTCCCAGCAACGGCTTATCGAGGAAGTGTATCGCGTCAATCCGAATACGATTGTGGTTCTGACGGGTAGCTATCCATTTGCCATCCCTTGGGTTCAGGAGCATATTCCAGCGATCGTATACACGTCTCATGCGGGACAAGAGCATGGTACGGCAATAGCGGATGTGTTATTTGGAGATTACGCGCCAGCGGGGCGTTTGAACATGACCTGGGTTCAGAGCGAGGATCAATTGGGCGACATCAAAGATTACGATATTATTCGCGGTGGTCGTACCTATCAATATTTTGAAGGTGTATCCTTGTATCCATTTGGCCATGGATTGACGTATTCGCCTTTTGAATATAGTGACCTGCGTACAGATGCCCTGAAGGATAGCGTAACATCTATTGCTGCACTGGATGCCATGGATACGCTCCAGGTGTGGGTAGAGGTGACGAATCGGGGCGTAGCTGCTGGTGAAGAGGTTGTGCAACTCTATGTACGGCCTGGTGCCTCACGAGTAAAGCGACCATTGAAGACATTGTGCGGTTTTCAACGTATTCGCTTAGAGGCAGGTGAGACGCGAACGGTTTCCTTTACGATTCGGATGAAGGATTGGGCGATCTGGGATGTTACGCGGGATTGCTATTGCGTTGAATCGGGTGAATATACACTGCTGGCTGGTGCTTCCTCAGCGGATATCCGATTGGAGCACCCTGTGTACGTTCGAGGCGAAGTCATTCCACCACGCCAAGCCGGACGAAGTATCCGCGCTGAAAACTTCGATGATTGCTCCGACATCGTACTAGATGAAAGCAAGGAGCAAAAGGAGGCCTGTGTACGTCCGCGCACACCTCAACGTTCTGGTTGGATTGCCTTTCATGGCGTAGACATGGATACGGTGAGTGTGACCGAGCTTCAGTGCCGCGTGTCGGGCAACAGCAGTGATGCCACAATTGAGCTGTGTTTGGATGCACCCGATAGTGAAGCCGTGGCACGTGTGAACGTGGGCAATACAGGAGGGGCGCAAGCATGGGTTACACTCTCCGAAGCGGTACATTCAGTCTCTGGCATACGTGATGTATATCTGTTGTTGAGCGGGGAAGTGCGGTTAGCTCATTTTATTTTGGGCGATCATGCTACAGAGGATTCCGGCTTTCAGGCTTGAACTTACTTCTGACATCACGTACAATGCATTCAACGAAGTTTCTACAGCTTAGGGGTGTCATCTCATTTGAATAGTGAAAAAAGACTACGCACCGCAACGCCCAGATGGCTTGGGGTGGCGGTAAAGGCGCTTGTCTATTTGGAAAAGCACGGAGAACTCTGTGCCAGCGGTTCTATTGCCCGTTCCATTGACTGCGAAGTCACTTTGGTGCGCAGGGTGCTGACGCGACTTGTACAGGCAGATTTGATTGCAGCACGCGAAGGTCGTGAGGGAGGCTATGTGCTTACCCGTTCGGCCGACCATATTACACTTGCCGATATATACCACGCCATTGAAATATGTGATCCAATTTTCCCGGGTATGATGCATGAACCGGAAACCAATCCTTTTTGTGAGGAGTTGGCGATAGCCGTATCCGAAATTTTAGCCGAGAGCGAACGACGTATGCTGGAAGTATGGGGGGCCCATACGCTGGCTTCGCTTGCCAAGCGTACATCACTCGTGGTGGGGAAATGCAATCATAATGAAGATTCAAAATGATAATAGCCGAACAACTCTCAAAAGAGGGTTGTATCGGCTATTTCTATGAAATGGTCATGCCTCAAATTATATTTCATATGAGCAAACCCGGTTACGTCCTGCATTTTTAGCTTCGTATAGAGCTTTATCTGCCTGCTCCAATAGGGCTGCCCCGGACATATCTTCCCCGGTACCTGGAAAGGTTGTCACGCCGATGGACACGGTGACTTTAAGAATAAACCCGTCCGCTAAAACAAACTCATACTGATTTACTCCGCTAAGAATTTGATTAGCTATGCGAAGTGCTTGCCGAAAAGCGCAATTCGGCAAGAGTACGGTGAATTCTTCTCCCCCGCTGCGGGTGACTACATCATTAGGACGACATTTTTCCATTAAAATCTGTCCAAGCTGGCGCAGCACTGCATCTCCTGCGGCATGTCCGTAGGTATCGTTGACTTCCTTGAAGTGATCAATATCCAACACCAGTACGGATAAATGCTCATGACGTTGGCGAGCTTGAGGGAGCTTCTCTTCCAATGAGAACTCAAGCTGCCTTCTGTTGCTTAAATTAGTGAGATGGTCTGTGTAGGAGGTATGCTCCAGACGAAGTAACAGCTCATTGGATGTGTTGATAGATTCAGCAATGAGGTACAGAAGACATCCACCGACCATGGAAATGAAGAATTGGAGCGGATACACGTGCAGAACATCATCAAGATTTTTCAAATTAATCATAAGGGGACAGAATATAATGCCCAAAGCAAAAACGTTCATAATCATCAGCTTGGGTAAACGTGACCAGGACAGATGTGACAATAAAGCGCACCCCAGGCCAACGAGTATCATAAAAATAGCGCCTACGATGGCTTGATCGTTAATACCAAACAGCAATAATCTACCTATACATATAAACAGAGTAGCCGTGAGCGCTGCTGGGCCGCCGATGTAAGTGGCGGTAGCTACGATGGCCAGATGACGAAGATCGGCAATCGTATTAAATCCTACTGGAATTGAATAGTACATCATGACAATGCCGTAGCACCCAAAAAGGGCGCCTCCAATCCAATGCATCTTACGCTTCAAGGTGTGCAGACGGATTTTATATCTTTGTGATATGAGGCCGGTTATGTACAAAAAGGTGACAAGGATACAGGTATTTACAAAAAACGTACTGAACAAGATGTTAACCCTCCCGAGAGGCATATTTCTTCATTTTATCAAAAAAACTGACATTAAGCTTGCAAATGAAGAATTTATTGAAATTTATTACGCGGGTACGCTTATAACGTTTCGTTCACGTATTTGGTGCATAACTGGGAATAGATTGAGCATACTCCAAAGATACAAGAATAAGGAAAAATGGGCGGTATCTATTGCTGCCTTACTGGAGATGAGGTTTGCTCATGATTCGCTATCCCTATCGCAAACATAATAGAAAATCAGGTGTGGATAAGAAGAATGGAAATTCTCCGCGCTATTTAAAAATCGAAGCTTGTTTGGAAACCAACTTGCAGCAAATTAAGAAATTGACGTCAGATAGCCCAGACTTTCTGATGCGTCGCTTTAAGTTGGGGCTGAGGGCGGATGTTCCCGCCGCTATTGTGTTTCTGGATAGTATGGCTAAAACGGATACGGTGAATGAACTCATCATGAGATCCATGCTTAGCCGCCCATCTGCTGAAGTGGCTGCTGAGGCGGAGAATGCAGAAGCGCTGTACGTAAGAATACAGAGTCATGCGCTTGCACTGGGAGAAGTGAAGGACTGCGATGATTGGAGTTCCATGATGGAACAACTGTTAATGGGGGACACGATCATCTTATTGGAAGGCTGCGAAAAAGCGATTGCGTGCGGCACGCGTGGGGGAGAGACACGCGCAGTCAGCGAGCCAACAACACAGACAGTCGTCAGAGGACCGAAAGAGGGATTTGTAGAATCCCTATTCACGAATATTTCTCTGGTCCGGCGACGGATTAAAAGCTCCGATCTTACATTGGAGATGTTCCAAGTGGGAAGCACGTCTCTCACGAATGTGGCCATGCTGTACATGAAGAACATTGCAAATCCAGGCGTCGTAGATGAGGTTCGTAAACGGATAGAAAACATCAATATTGACGCTATATTTGAGTCCGGCATGGTTGAGGAGATGATACAAGAAAATCATTTCACACCATTCCCAACGATTTTTAACACGGAAAGACCCGACACCATCAGCAGCAATATTATGGAGGGCCGAGTGGCGCTCATCGTAGACGGGACTCCGTTTGTACTGGTGATGCCTACAGTATTTGCCCAATTTTTTCAGAGTTCTTCGGATTATGAAGAGCGTTACGATATGGCGACTGTTGTTCGGCTCATTAGATATATCAGCTTCATTATTCTTATTCTAGGGCCTTCTCTCTACATTGCCTTAACAACATACCATTATGAAATGATACCGACTCCACTACTGATCAGCATATTGGCTCAGCGGGAATCCGTTCCTTTTCCGGCATTTCTAGAGGCGTTTATTTTGGAGATTACCTTTGAGATTTTGCGTGAGGCGGGTATTCGAATGCCGCGTGCGGGTGGTCAAACGGTTTCCGTTATAGGAGCGCTTGTGTTGGGTCAAGCGGCCGTGGAAGCCGGAGTCGTCACCCCGCTGCTCACAATTGTAGTAGCCCTGACGGGAATAGCCAGTTTCGCAATCCCAGCCTATAACATGGCAGTGGCCGGGAGATTGTGCCGGTTTATTTTCATGATACTGTCAGCGTTTATGGGGCTATACGGCATTACATTGGGGTTGATTGCGCTGATTGCTCATATGAACAGTCTGAGTTCTTTCGGGGTGCCCTACATGGCGCCTTTCAGCCCTTTTGTGCTGGAGAGTCAAAAGGATGCCGTATTGCGACTCCCGTTCTGGATGATGAGGAAGCGTCCTAAAAGCATTACATCTAAGAACCAGAAAAGAATGAAGGATGGAAGCGGGATTTCCTCTTCTGATAAAACCACACCGATGCAGGAGGGGGGCAATCAGGGTGTATCAGCGGAAGAGGAATGAACAAAGTGCAGTAACTTTTAAGAGGAGAATAGGGGGGCTGTGTTTGGTTTTACTACTGTTCGCTCCCTTGTTATCCGGTTGCTGGGATTCTGTGGAGTTAAACCAGAGAGCAGTAGTAGCTGGGATAGGAATTGATTTGGTTGGGGAGTCGGATTATGAGGTTTCCCTACAGGTGATCGTAGCAGATGAAATCGCCGGAGCCAAAGCGAGAGGAGATACTCCAGTCGTTTTGTATCGGGAAAAGGGAAAAAATCTGTTTCAAGCGCTCCGCAGAGCCTCACAAAGGGTTCCGCGGATCATTTCTTTGGCGCATACCAAACTGATCGTTATTGGTGAAAAGCTGGCACGGGCTGGAATCGGCGATATGATGGATTCTCTGGAAAGGTCTACAGAAATCCGGCTGCCGGTGAAAATGCTGGTGGCACGCGGTAATACTGGGAAGGATGTACTGGCAATCATGACCGCAATCGGTCGTATTCCCGCCAATGATATTTCAGGAAAGCTGGAAACATCGGAGCGTTTGTATGCCGGGGATTACGCGGTGACTATCGACGATGTGATTCGCAGCATGTCTCATAAGGGTGGCGGTCCTGTGCTGACGGGCATAGGGGTCAATGGGAATTTAGAGCAGGCCTCAAGCAAGAACAATGTGGACAATATTTTACCGAAAGCTATTGTTCATATTAAGGGAATGGGGGTGTTCAAAAAGGATCGGCTTGTCCGCTGGTTGGATGATGATCAGGCCATTGGACTGTCTATGATCAACAACAAGGTGAAAGGTGCCCAAACAACACTGAGCTGCGGTAAGGATAGGGAAACCATTGGCATCGAAACCTTGTTCTCTTCAACCAATATACACACACGGATGGAGCAAGGGGAGCCTGTTTTTGTGATTAACCTAAAACAGACCGGGGCGGTACAGGAAGCCGAGTGCTCGATTAACTTACAAAGTCCGGAGGCGATGAAAAGACTGCAGGAGAAATGGACAGAGGAGACGAAAAAAGTGATCACTTCAACAGTCAGAGAGGTTCAGCGTACCCGTAGCGATGTAATAGGCTTTGGCCTTGCGCTGGAGAGGAGCTATCCCAAACAATGGAAAAGACTCTCTTCCGAATGGAGCCGTAATTTTGCGGAAAGCACCGTCCGTATTCAAGTGACTTCTGTACTGAAACACACTCAGTCGCGGACTAACCCATACTCCAAGGGGGAATCAGACTAGTGAAAATAGAGCAAGGAGGGAAGGCCATGAAAAAAAAGACACGGATAGGTGCAAAAGAGATGATCTCTCTTATGGTGTTGTTTGAGATGGGCACATCCATGATGTCTATTCCCGGAAGGAATGCGGGCAAGGATGCGTGGATCGCCATCCTCATTTCCACGGTTTTGGGGGCAATGCTTTTTGTATGCTATGGCAGCCTTCACCGACGTTTTCCCGACTTGCTCATGACACAGTACTGCAGAGCCCTTTTGGGCAAGAAAGCAGGGAGTGCGCTTGCTTTTATATATATCGTGTTTTTTCTTTACGGCGGAGCACGGGATCTTCGGGACACGGGGATCCTGATTGCCGACCGGACACTTCAGCATACGCCGTTGACAGTCATTTGTGCCTTAATGATTGGACTTGTCATGTATGTGGTGTATTTGGGAATCGAGGTTGCAGGCCGGACGGCCATTATCATGTTAATTTTGCTGCTACTGCTGGGCCTGGCTACGAATATATTAATTTTGTTGGCAGGCATTGTAGATGTCGGCAATATATTGCCCATAGCCGAGCATGGCTGGCAGCCGATATGGCAAGTTGTTTATTCGCAAGCCGTGATGCTACCGTACGGCGAGATGGTTACGTTTGCGATGATTCTCCCCACATTAAAAAAAGGCTATCGTGCCAATGGGGTAGGGGTCTCTGCTATATTGCTGGGAGGGCTGCTCCTGTCTATTGTTACACTCTCCAATGTGCTTGCACTGGGGGAAGATGTGTTCAAACGGGCGACTTACCCGCTGCTCTCGATGATCAGCAAGGTCGAAATATCTGATTTTATCGACAGAGTCGATGTCATCGGCGTTATGAGCGTTATTATCTTTGATTTTTTTAAAATTTTCATCTTCTATTATGCCGCGGTTAAAGCCGCAGAGGATGTATTGAGAGTGTCTTACCATAAACTGATCCTGCCATTTGGGATTATCATGTTAGTCTCTTGTGTATTGATGGCACTGAGCTATCAAGATCACCTTCAAACAGGCGAGTTAGTGCTGAAATGGCTGTTTCCGATATTTGCCGTGTTTTTTCCTATCTTGCTGCTAATCGTGTCGTGGCTGAGAAAGACCCGGAATAAAAAAGGAGAGGAAAATGTCTCATGAGTCATCGTCTTGCCGACAAAAAATACATCGGTACCGGTCAAATGCTCATTTTGATGTTCCATTTTATTCTGGGAGATGTGGTCATTATTAATATGGATAGTGAATATGAACGGAATACATGGATTGCCACTTTGAATTTGGACGACTGTCCCTCATCTATATTCATCCATTATTTGTTTGCGTTTTCCCTTGTTTATTCTTTCTGATGGCTCTGTTGCGGAGAATCAGAGGAAGAAGTAGGAACTTTGAGGAAACGTGACCATTGTGAGAACAGGAAGCGAAATGCGTTTCCTCTTGGCTTTTTGCCCACATTTATAAAGAACACTATAAGCATTCCTGCCAGGACGACATATTCTGATGGTCGCATAGTGAAAAAAGCCAATGAAATAGGCTCCCAAGGATGATGAACACCAGAAAGCCATTTTATCAATATACTTGTTCCGAGCATTAGCAGCATAAAGAGCGTGAATATCCACACTATCTTCATAAAATATCCCTCCGATTATAAATAAGCTAAGCATGTACTCCTGTATACATTGTGTTGCAAAGCCGTTCAATTTATCCGATACCATTGACTTGAAATAAATTAAGATTTATACTTATTCTAAATTGATCTTTAATATGATTGTAAGTTTGTAATTAATATAATCTGCGTTGGTTAAGGGAGGTGCGGTATGAGAACTTTAAATTTAACTTCGCAGCGCCAAGCGGTATATGATGTGGTTCGTGAAGCTCACGATCATCCTACTGCGGCCGATGTTATGAATCGGTTGATGGAGCGCGGATATAATCTGGCCTATGGAACGGTATATAATTCACTGCGTTATTTGACGGATAAGGAATTAATCCGTGAATTGAAGCTGGGGGAAGCTGCGAGTCGCTATGACGGGCGGATGGACGATCATCAGCATATTATTTGTCAGGTATGCGGCCGAGTAGATGAAGTGATGAGTGAAGTCCCACATGATTGGATTGACACGGTTGCGCATGAAACGGGGTATAATATTGCCCATGCCCATGTCGTATTCGGAGGAGTGTGTAAGGAATGTCAAAGCAAGCGAATCAGATAACAAATCGTTTCAAAGTGGCTGACATGCCTAGACGGGTGAAGGGCAGTTGGACATCGATGTTAGCTGCTCCCTCTACACCTACGGTGCAGACCGTTCCTTCCAATGAGCCCTTGTATTGTCCAACTACACGTCGTATCATTCTGATCAGTTCGGTACCGGGTGTAGTTCACGGGTTGGTGCGTACGCTGTCAGATGCGTGTTTTGATGTGATGGTTTTCCATCGCTGGGAACCTGAAGTGCAGCGTCATCTGGGAAGCGATCTCTTGATTTACGATTTGACCGCTACCGAACCACAGAGTGAATTACTGGATATTCGCAATCGTCTTGAGGTAGAACACATGAAAGACACACCAGTTATGTACGTGGTTCAGGATCGGGTGTCTGTACATGCTCATGAGCTGCTTCCTTCAGAAGAGGTGCTGGTGTGGCCGCTGGCTTCCAATCATATGGTGCATGACATTGAACGGATGATTGTACGCCATCCTGCAACTTCCCGTCAGGCAGCGCAAGCCAGCCGTCGTACGGTGTTCAAGGACATCTGGATTGACCGAGATAAAATGCTGGTATATAAAGAAGAGAGTCAATTGAATCTGACTAAAACAGAATACGATTTGCTGCTGAAGCTGATTGATGCTCAAGGCAAAGTGATCTCCCGCGAGCAAATGATGCACGATATCTGGGAGACGGATTTTGTAGGCGGCAGCAACGTTGTAGATGTGCATGTCAAAAGTTTGCGCAAGAAGCTGGATGATCGGCCTGCAGAACCTGAATATATTGCAACCGTAAGAGGTGTAGGATACAGATTGGCAGATTGAACTGAAAGTTATGAATACCGATGAATTTCCGCCGGATGGAGACATTCGGCGGTTTGTATATGATTCCATGAAGAAACTGACATTAGGTGTGACGGTTGACTTTGTCAGGAGATATACACTACAATCGGTAGTGTGAGGTGCTTCTTATGAAACGACTGAATTTTAAAGCTGGCGAAACCGGGCTTAACCGATTTTTCGGACCTCTGGAAGCCAAAATTATGGATATTTTATGGTCCACTTCGGATCGGAGTATCAAAGAAGTGCAGACCGCGTTGGAGGGGGATCGGGACTTTAACTTCAATACGGTAATGACCGTGATGAACCGTTTAGTGGAAAAGGGAATACTGAGTAAGAGTATACGTGGGAGAACGTCTTTATATCGTCCAGTTTTAAGCAGGGAAGAATTCATGGATGAGCAATCCAAGGGACTGAGTCACGAATTGGTGGACGAATTTGGTCCGCTTGCTGTCAATCATATGATTGATGCTCTGGAGGTGGCCGATCCGAAGTTGATCGAACGTCTGGAACAAAAAATTAAACAATGGAAAAAGGATATGTAGCGATGTGGAAAACACGTTCTAAATTACTGTTTACAGCAGGCGCCTTGATTTCGGGTTTCGCCCTTATACAGATGGGTATGTACGCCGGACAGCATGTTTTCGGCTGGAAATTGAATTATAACGTGTTTCAAATTTGCAGAAGTTTGTTACAGCATTACGGAATCGGCTACATGGTGGATGCGCTCAGCGGGCTGGTTTTCGTTACCTTCGCTATCGCCGGAGGAGAAGCAGTCAGACAGTGTATGGCTACCAGGGCAGCTTTTCGCAGACTGCACCGAATGCGTGACCTGCCGCTGACCGAAGCACTGGGTGAGCGATATGGTGAACTCGGGACCGATCGGATATGGGTCATTGATTATGCCAAGCCAGCCGCCTTCACCATGGGATTATGGAAGCCACGTATTGTATTGTCCTCTGCACTATTGTCTGTACTGGACAAACACGAAGAAGAAGCTGTCATATACCATGAAGCCTATCATATGAAACATTATGATCCGTTGAAGACCTGGTTGCTGCAAGTATGTGCTAAACAGCTGTTTTACTTGCCGGTGCTACGTCACATTACCCATCATTATAAGACGGCCCGTGAAATTTTGGCTGATAACGAAGCGATTCATCGAGCGGGTTCACCAGTTGGGATTGGGAGCGCATTGCTCAAGCTTCTGAGTATGACGCCTGCCAATACTCGCCTGGTAAACTCCGCCGCTTGTTCCTCGTTTGCAGAAACGTCCATTAACTATCGTATCTCACGTATTTTAGACCCTCAGCAAGAACCTGTCATTCAAATGCCTTGGCGTTCGATTATGTTTTCCAGCTATGTGCTAGTGATGTTGACACTTATGTTTGCACTGGCGCTAATCTAAGTTTGGCAAGATGTTTCCTACAGGTGGCGCTTTTTGCGCTACCGATTCTCAATGTGTAGTACACTACAGTGTGTAGTTTATTGCAGAATTTTTATACAATTTAAAAGGAGATGAGCAAATGAATCAAACGCTTATGAATATTGGATTATTGTTGGTACGGATTTTTACAGGGGTTATTTTTATCGTTCACGGTGCACAAAAGTTTCAGGGACTAGACGGAACCTCCGGCTTCTTCCAAAGTATCGGACTCCCTGGCTGGATGGCTCCTGTGGTCGCTGCGGTTGAACTGGTTGGGGGTATTGCACTGGTTCTGGGAATCGGAACACGACTGGCTGGAGCGGCATTGACCATCGTTATGATCGGTGTATTGCTAACGGCTAAAAAAGGACAGCCTTTTGGCTCGATTGAATTTGATCTGCTGATTCTGTTCACCAGCCTTCAGCAAGCGCTTGTCGGTGGACGCTTTCTGGCAGTGGATCAGTTATTTGGCCGTAAAAAGGCTGAAAACATTAACGTACAGGTCTAAATGTTCATATAACCGCGTCCTTAGTCTTATAGGGCGCGTTTTTGTTTTTCCCCTTTGTGAAATTTCATTGTAAATCATTTGCTACTTTCAACCGATATAACTAACACGGAATGTAATTCAAATATATCGTTTTATGAGCAAAGGGGAAAAAACATGGGAACAACGCGAAAGAGAAAAACGATATGGACACTCAGGAACAAGCTAAGTTTAGGCTTTTTACTTGTTTTGCTGATTCCGAGCTTAAGTATTTCCATTGCGACCTATAAATCATCATATAATGCTATGGAAAAACAGCTCCACGGCAGTGCGAATCAGGGGGTAGCGACAGCTAACTCAATTATTGAATACGCAATCGCCAGTAAAATTAAAGATGCGAGTTATTTAGCGGAGCGTCTGGACGGCTCGATGATAGATGGTCGAAACAGCCCTTTGATTCAGCCGAAGCTGATCCAATACAAGGGTTTGCACGAAGATGCCACGGATATTTTTGTTGGTACACCGGAGGGGCTGATGATTCGGGGGGTGCCCAAGGAGGATGAAGGGACTTTTGATCCTCGCACACGCCCATGGTACATCGAAGCGATGAAGCAGCCCGGTAAGGTTGCAATTACGCCTGTTATCATTAATTCATCGGGTATTCCTGTTGTCGTAGTATCTCAGACGCTTTCCGACAAGTCCGGGGTTATCGGGATTTCTCTAAATCTGGAAAGTGTACGTAAACTGGCCTCCATCAAAGTGGGCCAGGAGGGGTATATCATTATTTTGGATCATACGAAGAAATTTGTAGTCCATCCTACGGCTAAACCGGGCTCATCTCCACAGGAGAAAGTGCTTGATACGTTGTATACTGCGCCGAGCGGGAACTTTAAATATATGCATGAAGGTCACGAAAAATATTTGACCTATGTAACGAATACGGATACTGGTTGGAAAATTGCGGGTACCTTCTATCAATCCGAGATTAGCGATGCCACGGCTGCCATGCGTTATGTAACCATTTTTGTGCTGGCTGGCTCATTGGTGATTGCGCTACTCGCGATTTTCCTGATCACCCGTTCTGTTCTGGTACCAATTCGTAAGCTGCAAAAATCAGCAGAACGAATCAGTGAAGGAGATTTGACGGGCGATTTGGAAACCGGAAAAACGGATGAGGTGGGCGAATTGTCTTCTCACTTCCAAACCATGGTCGACAGTTTGCGTACGATGATTCGAAGCGTACACGAAACGACAGATCGGGTAAGTTCTTCAGCGGAGGAGCTGGCTGCGGGTGCAGATCAGACAACCCAAGCGATTGAGCATGTCACCATTGCTATCCAGGAAGTAGCTGTGGGCAGCGAACGTCAGGTGCAGAGCGTTAAGCACGGTTCTGTAAATATGGAGGAGCTTGCTCAGCAAGCAGCGAACGTATCCGAGCGTATGGTGGGCGTATCTGAACATGTGAAGATGAACGCCGAGTCGGCTCAGGAAGGCAGTAAGGCTGCTACGCAGGCTGTACAGAAGATGCATGACATCGACGAGACCGTTAACGATCTCGGACAGGCCATGGACTCTCTCAATGAGCGTTCCGGTGAAATCGTGAATATTATCAGCGTTATATCCGGTATTGCCAAACAGACCAATCTGTTAGCTCTGAATGCGTCCATTGAGGCTGCACGCGCTGGGGATCATGGTAAGGGATTTGCCGTGGTCGCTACGGAGGTGCGTAAGCTGGCTGAGGAATCAGCGAAGTCGGCTACCTTGATCTCGGAGCGCATTGAAGCGATGCAGGTGGATATGAATCATGCTCTGGACGCTATGCATCGAGCGCGGACACGGGTGACAGAAGGCATTGATTCGGTAACCACGTCTGAGCAATCCTTTGCGGAAATCAGCCAGGCCGTGGAACGAGCTATGGGGCATATCAATGACATTACCGGAGTGACTCAGGAAATGGCACGGGGGACTGTAGGTGTCGTAGATATTATGAGCGATATTGCCCACATTTCGGACGAGGCAGCGAGCAACACCGAGTCGATCTCAGCGGCAGCTGAGCAACAGCTCGCTTCTATCGAGGAAATTGCTTCATCTACAGCGGATCTGAGCCAAATGGCAGAGGAATTGCGCCAACTGGTTGGACGTTTCCAGGTTGAAGGAAAGTCATAAAAATAATAAAAAGCGCCGGGATACAGGAGATTGTACTCTGTATCCAGGCGCTTTTTTAATGTTTTTAGCATGATTTTTGGTTTGCAGAGTTAGAAGTTAACGTTGGAAGGACTTGCGGCGGTCCAGACGGAAACGGACATCCCGTGAGTCGGAAGGACGCAGCGAACTTCTCTGAAACATATTGTTCAGAATCAGTGCGAAAATGACTAACACTGTCCCATATAGTTCAAAACGGCTAATAGCATAACCTTGGAAGTACATGAGTACCAGCGTGGTAATCGGTACAAAGTTAATAAATAGAATTCCGTTCAGTGGAGATAGCTTTCGGATTCCGGCATTCCAGCTAAGCAGGGCCGCTAACCCTGGAAGCAGGATCATAAAGCTCATTTCGTATTTAACTGACCACACAGCCTGCCAGTCCGGCACCACAATCCCGTTGAAAGCAGAGGCAAATGTGACGACTACGAAGGAGACGAGAGTTCCGAGCAGGCAGGTTAGGGTTGAATACCGAAGAGTAGACCATCCTGCAAAATGGCTGCCTCCCATGGAATATACGACCCATCCGACGACGCCTACGAAAATAAGCAGCAGCGGTAGCAAATGTTGTCCGGCAAGTGTGAAAAAGGTCCATTTTCCGTTCGTGATCACCAGTAAAGCCCCGGCCAGCGCAATCACCATGCTGATTAGTGTATATCTCGGAGGCATTTTACGGGTCATGACCCACACCATCGCAATAGAAATCATCGGCATTAGCACTTCCATTATAGAGGCAACCAGAGTGCCTGCTGCCCCCATCGCGTGCTGTCCCTGGAAAACGGCCATATTATAAATGGTGAATCCCATGGTCCCGAAGAATAACAACGTCTTGCCCTTGCCCTCAAAGCGAAATGCAGTCCTTCCCTCTTTGAGCCACAATAGTACGACTAAAATGAGTGTAACCGATAAATAGCGCAAAAATGAAAAGTACAGTGGATTGATGTGTTGTAATGCAATGTGCGAAACCGGAAACATCGCCCCCCAGGACATACTGGCGATTAGGCATAATAAAGATCCGGTCATGATTTGTCTGTTCATGGTGTGCAAAAGCTCCTCCTTGCCGGTCTCAGCGGACATATCTTATGGACAACATCATAAAGGATGGGAAGCTGTTGGTAAAATGATTGAAAATAAACATTATGATCATTTAAAATGATAATAAGTGACAAGGCGCGTCAATTTTGATGGCCCCTTACCCTTCACAATAAGGAGGAGCAGTAGTGGATCTGAACGATTTAAACATTTTCCAGACGGTGGCTGCGCATGGCAGTGTCAGCAAGGCCGCAGCCGAGCTTAGTTATGTCCAGTCCAATGTAACGGCCAGAATCAAGCTGCTCGAAAAGGAACTGCAAACACCTTTATTTAATAGACATAAGCGGGGAATGATCCTCAATGCCGAGGGCAAGCGTCTGCTGCAATATACGAAAAGCATTTTATCGCAATTTGAGGAAATGAAACATGCGTTTCAGAATACCTCTGCACCTTCGGGGGTACTGGAGATTGGCATTGTGGAGACTGTCATTGCCCTCCCGGCCATTTTACATGCTTACTATAGCAAGTACCCGGATGTCGAGTTGTCCCTCAAGGCTGGGGTTACAGAGTCTCTGGTGCAGGAGGTTGCAGAAATGCGGCTGGATGGAGCCTTTGTGACCGGGCCGGTCAAGCATCCGCTCATTGAACAGTTTGATGTATTTCAGGAAAAGCTGGTCCTTGTATCCCAAGGAGATGATTTTTCCGTTGAGGATCTCACGACTCGTCCGCTTCTCTTATATAAAAAAGGCTGCGGCTACCGGGGACGGCTGGAAACCTGGCTCAAAATGGAAGGAATTATTCCCAAACAGATTATGGAGTTTGGGACATTTGAGACGATTATCGGCAGTGTGGCGGCTGGTATTGGAATGACCGTATTTCCCGAATCTTCGATCAGCGGGCTGGTGTCTCAAGGCCTTGTGTGCGGTCATGCAATGCCTGAGCCGTACAATGAAGTAACAACGGTGTTTATCCGACGTAAGGAAGCCTTTGTTACCAGTACCTTGCAGTCTTTTATAAATGAGATTATCACTCAGACAGAGGCGTAGCTTTATCGCTTGGGCTCGGGTACAATGAGAGGGATTTGATCTCATTTTTCTTCCTGAAGGAGGGCTATTATGTTTACAATATATCCGGCTGCTTCCCGATTCAGCTTCGATAAGGGCTGGCTGCGGGGGAGTCACAGCTTTTCATTCGCGGAGTATCAGGATGAGAACAATACAGCGTTTGGTCCTATGCGTGTCTGTAATGACGATGTCATCACACCGGGACGGGGCTTTGGGGCGCATCCGCACAGTGATATAGAGATTGTTTCGATTGTGCTGTATGGGGAACTGCGTCATGAAGACAACCGTGGACATGTAGCAGTGACCCGTTTTGGAGGCATTCAGCGAATGTCAGCGGGCCACGGCATCATTCATACGGAGCACAACGCATCACAAACGGAGGATGTCAGTCTGCTGCAATTGTGGTTTAGCCCGCATACGAGAGGACTGAAACCGTCATATGAGGCCACAGCGTTCAATCCTGAGCGTCTGCACGGTCAGCTTCTGCCTGTCGTTGCCGGAAAACGTGTACCGGGCACAGAGGGTGAAATTGCTGCAATCAACCAGGATTTAACGATTTATTTAAGCAAGCTTCAGCCTGGAGAGCAAGTAGAATTCACACAGGCCGAGGGGCGACGCGTGTTCCTGTTCGTCATTGAAGGCTCACTGCGTGTGAACGGTGAACATATTCTGCAAGGGCGCGATTCAGCTCGTATTGAGCAGGAGCCAAAGCTAGCACTGGAAGCAGAGGAGTCTGCTTTTTATATGTTGATTGATTTGCCCTAAAAGGAGGTGCGCACATGGCGCAGCAGGAAACATGGCTGATCAAGCATGCCGTCACGGGACGTAGCTTTGCTGACAGCCGCAAGCAGGTTTTCGATTGCCGTTTGGAATCGGTGGACGGCGTGTTTCGCTTCACGCTTCAAGGGCTGCCGCGTGGGACGGCGGAGGCGATTGTGCGTTATAGCGGGGAGTTGAACGTATTTCGTTTTGTAACGCCGGTAGATGATGGACCCGTGGTGAAGCATTGGTATTACGTCACTCCGGAAAGCGTGGAATATCATGATCAGACAGATGAGCTTACGTTCAAAGCTGGTTCTGAGATTGAATACCATCCCGAGGAGTATTGGGGAGATTAATCATTCCTTTATCATAAATCTTCAGATATATAATGGATTTTTCGAAGGCCCTGCATCATTGCAGGGTCTTTTTGTTATCCGTTCAACATGTTGAGTTCATTGGATACATAATCCTTTGCAGGCTGGTACATCCTATAGGTCATATTATCTGTTCGGCTCATTCGTAAAGGGGGAATAACGATGAAGAAAGGGCGCTTTCCCAAGTTGCCGAAGCTACCGTGGAGCCGGAGAGCGATTCCAGCCGCAGACCGCAAGACACGAAATTCCAATGTGCCTAAAGGACTGCCTGAGTCTTCGTGGCTGGAACAGCCGCTGCGTAGCAATGTGGAAAACAATTTGATTGCTTTGCGTGACATTTTCAAGGATTGCTCTGATATCGTCTATCGAGAGCTCATGATTTCCCCTGAACGCAAAGGGTTGTTGGCTTATTTTGAAGGTACGGTAAAATCGGAGGATTTGCAGGATCATATCCTGCGGCCTGTCATTCTGGGCATGATGCTCAAGGACCCTGAAGTGAACGGCAAATTGGAGCCGCTGGATGAAACTCGTATCTCCATGTCCCAGACTAAAACGATGGACGAATGGAAGATGGTATCAGCAGCGATACTGGACGGCAATGCCGCCTTGTTCGTAGATGGTACGCCTCGTGCTTATATTTTTAGCGCCAAGGGAGGTGTCCGCCGTGGCGTGGAGGAACCTCAGACAGAAGCGGTTATTCGCGGGCCGCGTGAGGGCTTCACTGAGACCCTTCGCGTCAATACAGCACTGTTGCGTTTCAAGTTGAAGACCTCCAAGCTCAAGATGTACAGCATGACCATCGGAACAGAAACTCAAACGAGCGTCGTCCTTACCTATATTGAAGGGATCATAGATCCCAAACTGGTGGAGGATGTAAAAAAAAGGCTCAGCGATATTAAAATTGATGGTGTTTTGGAGACTGGATATATTGAGGAACTGATTGAGGACCATCCCTTTTCTCCGTTTCCGCAAATGGAATATACTGAACGCCCGGATACCGTCACTGCCCAATTACTGGAAGGACGTTTTGCCATTTTTGTTGACGGAACGCCTTTTGCCCTGATTGGGCCGGTCACGATGTGGCAGATGATGCAAGCAAGCGAGGATTATTACGAACGTTTTTTCATCAGTAATATGGTGCGCTGGATTCGTTTTCTTTTTCTCATCATGGCTCTCTTTCTGCCAGCAATATATGTAGCGGTTACGACCTATCATCATGATATGCTGCCGACGACACTCATATTGAGTATTGCAGCGGCTCGTGAATCCATCCCTTTTCCAGCACTGGTGGAGGCGTTAATGATGGAAATTTCTTTTGAGGCATTACGTGAAGCAGGGATTCGTCTCCCCAAAACGGTCGGTCAGGCAGTCAGTATCCTTGGCGCACTCGTTATTGGGCAGGCTGCAGTACAGGCAGGGATTGTATCGGCACCCATAGTCATTGTTGTGTCGCTCACAGGTATTGCTTCGTTTACCATTCCACGCTTTAACTTTGCCATCACGATTCGCCTGCTACGATTTCCAATCATGCTGATGGCGGGTTTATTCGGATTGTTTGGGATCATTATTGCGACAACGCTGATTGCTACGCATCTAACCAAGCTAACATCGTTTGGTGTCCCCTACATGAGCGGATATAGCCCGTACAACCATATGGATCAAAAGGATATCGTGGTCCGTGCACCTTGGTGGAAAATGACTAAACGTCCTTCCTGGATTGGTAAAGACAACAACAAACGAGCGAAGGAAAAGATGAATGGATCGCCTACAACCGAGGAGGGATGGTGATGAAGCCCAAATCCGATACGCAAAAAATACGTAAAGCGGCTGTGCTCTGTTGTCTGCTGCTTTGTTCTGTTCTTTTGGGAGGATGCTGGGATCGCCGTGAAGTGAACGATGTGGCCTTTGTGATGGGCACGGGTCTGGATAAAGAAGGCGATCAATACCGGGTAACGATGCAAATTGCTTTGCCCGGACAGCTCGGATCTTCGGGCAGTACAGGAGGAGGGGGAGGTACAAGCGGTACGAAATCTTACTACCTGGAGTCCAAAACAGGTCCAAGCTTCCGGGGAGCAAGCACCGAGGAACAGCGCGAGGTTTCACGAACACTGAATTACTCTCATCGACGGGTGCTGCTGTTCGGGGAGACGCTGGCACGGGAAGGGATTAGCAAAATGATGGATGTCATTGCACGTATTCCGCAGAACCGTCTGTCTTCCCTGGTTGTTATCACGAAGGGGTCAGCGATGGAAGTGCTTCAGGCAGATGCTCCGATTGAGCAATATCCAGCGGAAATGGTGCGTGAGCTTAACTTTTCCTATATGAAAAAACCTCGTTCCGTTAAACTGCTGATGAATTCCGTCCTGCTGGAAGGCATTGACCCGGTGGTGCCAGTAATGTCTCTGGTGAAGAATGGGCCCGCTAGTCTTAAAGACAAGAAGACGAATATTCAGATCGATGGATTGGCAGTCTTTCGACAAGACAGGTTAACAGGGATTATTGATAACCATCTCAGTCGGTTTCTGCTGTTGGGTATGGAGCAAGCCAAGGAGACAGAGATATTTATCCCCCCTCCCAAGGGTAAAGGTTACATATCTGTGCATCTCATCGAAAATAGAGTCCATATCAAGCCCTTTATTCGGGGGGATGAGATTCGAATGACCGTTCATATGAACTGCAATGGGAATGTGAAGGAGAATGAGACGAATTTCGATATTTCCAACGAGGAAAATTTGAAGTGGCTGGAGCAGCAGACAGCCGAGGAAATCAAGAGGGAGCTGGGAGAGGCTGTCCACGTGATTCAGCAAAAGTATCGTTCAGACGTACTTGGTTTGGGCCGGGCTATTATTACGAGTCACCCGGACGAATGGAAACGGATTAAACCTCAATGGGAGCAACTATATCCCAAGGTGGAGATCACCATAAATCCGGTCGTGCATATTGAGAATATTGGTGCGGTCACCAAACCATTCGGGGTCAAAAAGGAGCAAATCCAGAATGAATAAAGTATTTCTGTTACCTTTGGTGCTGGCTATGCTCTTCATGTATCTGATTGACCGTAAAAATATTAACAATGCACCAGCCATCAATCGTTGGGTCTCTCGAGTATTGTATGTTATTAGCATTGGTATCTGGATTTACGGAACATCAACGAAGAGCACCGTTTATGTGGCTACATGGCTGACCCGTTTTATTGACATGTGGCTCCCCCCTACGTTGTAAATCGTGTAATGGATGCCTGCGGGCAAAAAGGAGGATGTACCTGCATGAAACAGTTCACAACCAGACAAATTGTGCTGCTTGGTGTATTGATGGAGGTCGGTATTACCCTTATACATGCTCCCGCGCAGGCAGCGGATCACGCGAATCAACATGCCTACTGGACCTGTATAATTGCTGCTATCGTGCTATGCTTGCCGATCTGGGCGATGTTGAGACTCAAGCGACGTTTTCCTGATCAGGAATTGATGCAGGCGATGGTGAGCTCTCATCCTGTGTTGGGACGTGTGCTGCTTGCAATCTACCTTATTTTATTCCTGATCATTTTTACGCGAGATTTGAGAATTATTACGGATCTGGTGGAGGTGGTGCTTTTGCCGCTGACTCCGATTGTGGTCACTTCTCTTATTGTGCTGTTAACTCTGGTATTTATGGCTAAAGGCGGAATAAGCACCATCGTCAATATGGCGGAGATTTTTGTACCGTTGTTGATTCTGACATTGCTGACCATGCCGCTTTTTTTCGGGCGTAATATGGACTTCTCGGTACTGAGACCTTATTTACATCCGGAAGTAGATGGAGTGATTAAGGGCAGCTGGCGCATGCTGGGATATATGGCTGATATCCTGATGGTTCCCTTTGTGATTTCTGGGAAGAGCTATAATGGGCGTAGTGCGTGGTATGGGCATTTGCTCGGAACCGCATTTCTGACCATGCTGGTGTTGCTGTCGGAGTTGGTTATTGGTGTTCCTATCTTTTCACGGCTGTTTTATCCATCATATGAATTAGTGCGTCAATTGCAGCTGACGGACTTTCTAGATCGGTTCGACTTGTTCGTGGCAGCACTGACCGTACCCACCTTTCTTACGAAGATCGGAATTGATCTGTACGTTACCAGTTTGGCGGTAAAGCGTATGTTCTCCCATGCCTGGGGGAGTCTGATGGTTTGGCCCGTAGGTTTGTTAGGTTATGTCTGTTCGTTTATGCTGTTCTCCAACATCGTGCAAGTTTTTGATTTCAGCCGGGAGTGGACCGCGGTGATGATCATTTTTTTTGTACTTATGCCCTTGGTACTATGGATGTTGCTCCGACCCAAATCTAAAGGGAAAGGCGGAGATGATAAGGCATCTAACGGAGAGCGGGATAGCAGTAGTCAGAAAAGCCGGCAGGGAGACAGAACAGGACACACCCACTTATAAGATTCCTGTATTCATCGAAAAAGTAATTCTTATTTGTCTTTTACCCCTCTGATTGTATACTTGGTAGAAAGAAATACGACTTCTACTAGGGAGGAAACAGAATGGCACAACGCATGGCAGGTAAGAGAGTCGCTCTTGCTGGTCCCCGTAAAGCAGACGAAATGGCGCTGCTAGTTGTGAAGATGGGAGGGGAGCCAGTACATCGTCCGGCCCAGGGCACTGTTTTTCTAGATGATATCGAGCTGCGCAACGCTGTTGTATCGTGGGTAAAGAACCCTCCGGACTGGTACATCTTCACGACAGGCATGGGGCTGGATGCCCTGTTCGATATGGCAGAGGATATGGGCGTGGCTGAGCAGATTATAGAGTTGCTGCAATCCTCCAACATTGCAGCGCGGGGCTACAAGACGGTCAATGGACTCAAAAAGCGTGGCTTTACGCCAACAGTACGAGACGAGGACGGAAGTTTGATCGGATTGACAGGAGCTTTCGCCCCATACGATCTGAAGGGGAAGGAAGTGCTGTTGCAGCTGCATGGCGATCCAGCCCCACGGTTGGTAAAATGGCTGGACGAGCAGGGGGCAGTGACCCGCCAGGTACTTCCTTATAAGCATATCCCACCCGAGGAAGCAAAATTGCAGGCGTTACTGGAGGATGTTATCCATCGTAATGTTGATGCCGTTACATTCACGAGTGGTCCGCAAATTCGATTTTTGGCCCAATATGCCAGAGAGCAAAATCGAATTGAGGATTTACTGGAAGCTTTTCGTGAGGATGTGATTGCTGTATCCGTAGGGAAGGTGACTGCACAGTCCATTGTGGAAGAAGGGATTGATCGAGTCGTGTTTCCAACCGAAGAGCGCATGGGCGCGATGATGGTGGAGCTGGGCAAATATTTTGAACATAACGATTCGGTGCATGGCTGTGGTCTGAAGATCATGAATGGTCATTGAAATGAGATCAAAATTATAAATGCAGATGCTAAAAAATGAACTTATATTTCGGGATACAGAGTAAAATAAAGATAAGGGCCTACGAGGTCTTTATCTTTTTTTGTTGGACATGCATCGACAAAGATTTTTGTTATAGCGAAAATGTTTATCTAATATAATGAATAAGTTTCGATGCTACTTAGGACAGGAGCTGAGACGTTAATGA
The DNA here is from genome assembly GCF_017833915.1 of Paenibacillus sp. 1182. NCBI lineage: Bacteria > Bacillati > Bacillota > Bacilli > Caryophanales > Paenibacillaceae > Paenibacillus > Paenibacillus sp. 1182. Next base: position 315,852 of record NZ_JAFICR010000002.1, read on the forward strand.
ATTCTATTTGCGTATTTGCCGGGTCCAGACCTGGACATTCATCGGTATATGTTGAGGCAGCAGGCAAACTGGGAGAAGCCATGGCTCGCCATCATATCCGTCTGATCTATGGCGGCTCTAGCAGGGGGCTAATGGGAGAGGTGGCAGATGGAATGCTGGCGGGTGACGGTCAGGTCACTGGCATTATGCCCACCCTGTTATTTGATGCAGAGATCATTCATCGGGGAGTTACCGAATTTATTGAGGTAGCAAGCATGCATGAGCGTAAAGCGGCAATGAGCGAGATGGCCGATGCTTTTATTGCCCTTCCGGGTGGTTTGGGAACCTTTGAAGAGCTGTTCGAGGTACTATGCTGGGCGCAAATCGGCATTCATCGCAAGCCCATTGGGCTGCTGAATGTGAATGGATATTTTGACCCGTTAGTAGAAATGGTGCGTCATAGTGTGCAAGAGGGGTTTACCGGGAGTGAGCATCCAGCGCTACTGAGCATCTCCGCAGACCCGGACGAATTGCTACATATGTTAAAAAATAAAGCACAGAACTTGAAATAAAGCTTTTTTCGTGCTTGCACAACTGATTGAGGCAAGGTTATGATAAGACCCATAATCAAATAGCGGACAGACAAGGTGCCTTTGCGGTTGAGCAAAGGGTAACAGGGAATCGGGTGCAAATCCCGAGCGGTCCCGCCACTGTAAGGAAGAGGATTTTTTTAATTGGTCACTCGTGAAAAACGGGGAAGACGAAAGAATCCGTTGATGCCAAGCCAGGAGACCTACCTTGATCTGTATGCACCGTTAACCTTCGCGGAGAGGATGGGTGTACGAAATCAGGAAATCAGGCACACGTTGCTTTTTCCATGTTGGCTAGAGGTTTGCGTGGATATGAACGTGCAGCAGCGTTTGAAGCGTAAACAGACAGATGGAAAACAACGGCAGGCTGGAGGAAGACAAATCGTGTCTTCTTACGCTGTTTGTTCGTCTGATGAGAGATACGTACATAGAAACCCCATCCGGGCAGGATGGGGTTTTTTTAAGTTACACGATGTGCATAAATCATTGAAATAGATAGGATAGCTGCCCTGAAAAGGATGAATAGGAGGAGTACGATGAGCCCATTAGGAAAATTGTTGGTGATTGGATTTGGACCAGGAGATATGGAACATATCACAAAACGGGCGCTGGATGCGCTGGACGAAAGTGAGGTCATTATCGGCTACAATACCTACGTTGATTTGATCCGTCCGCTGTTGAACGGACAGGAGATTGTACGCACAGGGATGACAGAGGAAGTGAGCCGTGCGCAGGAGGCGGTTCGCCAAGCAGAGATGGGCAAGAAGGTAGCTGTCATTTCCAGTGGAGATGCGGGAGTCTATGGTATGGCAGGGCTGGTGTACGAAGTGCTGATGCAAAAAGGCTGGCGACGCGAGGACGGAGTTGAAGTAGAAGTCGTGCCGGGGATCTCGGCTATTCAGTCCTGTGCTTCACTGTTGGGGGCGCCAGTGATGCATGATGCGTGCACAATTAGTCTGAGTGATCATCTGACCCCATGGGAAACGATTGTGAAGCGCGTAGAAGCAGCGGCTTCGGCCGATTTTGTGATTGCATTATATAATCCGCGCAGTGGCCGGCGTACCCGCCAGATTGTGGAGACGCAGTCCATTTTGCTGCGTTACCGCGATCCGCAAACTCCGGTTGGGCTGGTGAAGAGTGCTTATCGTGAACGTCAGCAAGTTATTGTAACGACGCTGGAAGATATGCTGAACCACGACATCGGGATGCTGACGACTGTAATCATCGGCAATTCCTCGACGACGGTGTATGACGGCTTGATCGTGACTCCGCGCGGATATCAGCGCAAATACACGCTGGATGCGACCGAGCAGGCGCTCAAGCCACATCAGCGTCTCCGCACAGAAGCGGAGCCGTGGTCGCTGGATGCGTCGCAGGCTGGAGCAGCTCCAGCCGTGAATGGACCCTCCGCGAGCGGCGCTGCGGTTGCCACGCAGGCACGCCCGCAAGCGATGGCTGCTGTGCAGGCAACAACTGCTGTGCAAACCGGCACGGCCCCGGCATCGCTGGCGGCAGAGGCGCTAAGCCGCCTCGCTGTCGGCGGCAAGCTGCCTGGCGAAGCCAACGCTCGCTGGAGCGGGCAAGCGCCTACCGCCAAGAGCACCGCCGGAACGTCGGCGGTGGCCGGAGCAGGGGCCGCGGCCGGGATGGCGACAGGCGGCTTTGGCAAGCCTGCGCTGTTTGAGGTGGGTGTTTCCCCGGGTGTGGGAAACAAGAAATTCACCGCTCGCCAGATGGCGCTGCTCGCCGAGGTAGCGGGTGATGATGGCGAGCTGGAATACACGCCGGATCATCAGATCGTGCTGCGCGTGCCGTGTGCAGACCCCGAGGAACTGGTCGGGCGGCTGCGGGATGAACGATTCATTGTCATGCCGATTGGCGATGTGTTTAAGGTGAAGGCGTGCGACTTCTGCAATATGGAGAAGGATGACTCGGTGCCTGTGGCTGAGCATTTACAGGTTGTACTTGGCGGATTACAGGCACCCAAGGAAACGAGCATTGCTTTGAACGGATGCGGTATGGCCTGCTATGGAGCCGTACTAGAGGATATCGGAATCGTCTATCGCAAGGGTGGGTACGATCTCTTCCTCGGTGGCAAAAAATTCGGCCGCAATGCTCATGCCGCTCAGCCTGTAGCGGAAGGAATTCCGGGTGATCAGATTACGGACATCGTGGAGCATGTCATCGCTGAATATAAGGAAAAAGGACATCCGAATGAGCGCTTTCATAAATTTTTTAAGCGTGTAGGTGTCGTTGCGGGGTTCCGGCATGAAGATGCACCAGTAACGGTAGAAGTGAATGCGGTTTGTGGTGATTAATGGACTGAAGGCCTGATGAACGGGATACAAGCATATATATAAAATAGGGCGTCATGCAGGCTATCCCTATTAAAGAGGAGGAAACAACAGCAGTGGATGCAATATTGTTGGTTGGACATGGAAGTCGGGACCCGGAGGGGAACCAGGAACTGCTGGAATTTGCACAGGCAGTGGCAGATCGGGTACCGGATATGTGCGTGGAAACCTGTTTCTTGGAGCTGGCACGTCCCAGCATTGCTGATGGGATGCAAACTTGTGTGGAGAAAGGGGCGACGCGTGTCGTTCTTATTCCGATTATTTTGTTCGCAGCGATACATGCCAAAATTGATATTCCGATGGCTATTGACCGGGCAAAGGCGAAATATCCGCAGGTGGAATTTGTATACGGACGTCCGATTGGTGTTCACGAGAAAATCGTCAGCATTCTGCTAAGCCGCTTGAAAGAGGCCCAGCCGGTTGCAGTTCCAGCGGGGATGATTAGCGCTGTCGAGGCATCTGTCGAGGTACCTGACGAGGAAACGGCGGTACTTGTATTAGGACGCGGAAGTAGCGATCCAGATGCGAACAGTGACTTTTTCAAAATCACCCGTATGCTGTGGGAGAAGCTTTCTTATACATGGGTAGAGAGCAGCTTTATCGGTGTGACGCAGCCTTCCTTTCCCGATGGATTGGAGCGTTGTGTACGATTGGGGGCCAAAAAGATTATCGTGCTTCCCTATTTTCTGTTCACGGGTGTGCTGATTAAACGCATCGGAGAAATGACCCAGGAATTTGCCGAGGCTCACCCTGCATTACAAGTGGAGATGGGCGGATATTTTGGTTTCCATCCCCAATTGGTTGAACTGGTGCTGGAGCGAGCTAAGGAAGGTTTGTTCGGCAAGGTTACGGCCAATTGTGATAACTGCCAGTTCCGTCTGGAGGCGCAGGAGCACCACCATCATCACCACGATCATGACCACGATCATGACCATGACCACGATCATCATCATGAACATGAACATCACCACCATCATGCACATGAGCACGACCATCATGATCACCATACACACAGCCACGATCACACTCATGAGCATGTCCATGCTCACAGCCATGATGACCATGATCACCATCACGAGCATTCACATACGCCATCTGTAGTGAATGGAAGCGGGCAGGTGAAGGGCTCATGATATTCATGCTATGCGGAACGAGCGACGCTCGGGAATTGGCGCTGCAAATCCGTGACAATGGCTTCAACGTATTGACCTCAGTCGTAACCGAAAGCGCGGCAGCCAGCTTGTCTGAAGCGGGACTAGACGTACGTACAGGCCGAATGACAGCCGATGAAATGGCTGCAATGATTCGGGAGCTTGGAATACAGGCGGTTGTTGATGCCAGTCATCCTTTTGCAGAAGAAGCACATGCGAATGCGATGACAGCCGCTCGCGAGTCCGGGGTTCCTTATATTCGCTATGAGCGGACAGGACTTGTATATGACAATCATCCGTTGCTCCACATCGTGTCTTCCTATGAAGAGGCCGCATTACAAGCGAAGCAACTCAAAGGTTCTGTAATGCTTACGACAGGCAGTAAGACGCTCGGCACGTTCACCAAGCATTTACTCGGAGATCCGGAGATTCGTCTGGTTATACGCATGCTGCCGCGCCTGGACAATATGGAGAAATGCGGCGAACTGGGCATGGAGCAAAAAAATATTATTGCCATGCAGGGACCCTTTTCCCGCGAGATGAACGAAGCATTGTACAAGCACTATGGCACGACCGTGATGGTCACCAAGGAAAGCGGAAGCACGGGAGCAGTGGATGAAAAGGTTCAATCTGCATTGGAGCTGGGGATTCACGTACTTTTGATTTCCAGGCCGGAAGTGGAATTTGGCACAGTATTTGATCATTTCGACGGAGTCATCAACGCACTGCGTACAGCAAAAGAGAAAACTTCAATTTGAGTTGAGCCTTACCCCTGCGAGTCCAGTTCATCAGGAACGACTTCTGGCATGTATTTAAAATATAGTCATCTTAAAACAGGTGTTTTTTAGAGGTATCCATGATTTAGTAGCAATGAATTGTCATTTTCCTAAACTATTTTCTAATTTTCCATAAGGGAGTGGTCTACCATGGATTTCAAAACAGAATTTAAACCGCTAACGGTACAGCCGCAGGAGATTGAAGGCAAAAGCTTCGAGATGATCACAGAAGAATTGGGAGAGCATCCTTTTACAGCAGAGCAATATCCCGTTGTACAGCGTGTCATTCATGCATCTGCTGATTTTGAGCTGGGCCGCAGCATGGTGTTTCATCCAAAAGCGATTGAAGCCGGGATTGCAGCTATTCGCGCAGGACAGCAGGTAGTGGCGGACGTGCAAATGATTCAAGCGGGGCTGAGTAAGGATCGTATCCGTCAATTTGGCGGGGATGTGCATGTGTACATATCTGACCCTGACGTCATGGAAGAAGCGAAAAGGCTGAATACGACACGCGCCATTATTTCGATGCGCAAAGCGATTCAGGCGAGCGAAGGTGGTATCTATGCGATTGGTAATGCGCCGACAGCGTTGCTGGAGCTGATTCGTCTGGTGAAAGAAGGAGCGGCCAAGCCCGGACTGGTGATTGGCATGCCCGTAGGCTTCGTATCGGCGGCAGAATCCAAGGACGAGCTGCGCAAGCTGGATATTCCGTTCATTACGAATATTGGACGCAAGGGCGGCAGTACAATTGTCGTAGCAGCATTGAATGCGATCTCCTTAATGGCTGTCCGCTAGATGCGGTTGTCCGTTTGCTGTATCATGAAATGAATTGGAGCATGATCAGCAGAAGAGGTTAAGGAGGAATTGGCATGGAAAAGGAAGCGGCGTCCGCCGACAAGCCCAAACGGATGAAAAGCGGTGAAGCTCCCGCACCGGACAAGCCAATGCGGTCAGGCTTTACGACAGGAGCTTGTGCGGCTGCAGTAGCCAAAGGAGCGGTACAACTGCTCATCACGGGCATTCCGCCGAAGGAAGCAGTGATATCGCTGCCCGCGGGCTTCGATCATGCGTTTGAGCTGATTGAGCCTGTGTTGGACGCGGACGAAGCTTCCTGCACGACGATCAAGGACGGTGGCGATGACCCAGATGCTACGCATCAGGCGAGAATTGTCGCGTCCGTTAGCTGGCGCGAGGAGCCGGGCATTGAATTGGACGGTGGCATCGGCGTGGGGCGGGTAACGAAGCCCGGTCTGCCTGTGCCTGTCGGAGAAGCAGCGATTAATCCGGTGCCGCGCCGGATGATTACGGAGGCTGTGACAGGCGTGCTTGAGGAGCACGGATCGGCCAAAGGTGTCCGTGTCGTCATCAGCGTACCGGACGGTGAAGAAATTGCCAAGAAAACGCTGAACGGGCGGCTTGGCATTCTTGGCGGTATTTCCATACTAGGCACGCGTGGTGTGGTCGTTCCGTTTTCCACGTCAGCTTATAAAGCCAGTGTCGTGCAGGCCATATCAGTTGCGCAAGCGATGAATTGCCAGGAAATCGTCCTGACCACAGGCGGCAGCAGTGAAAAATACGCCATGCAAATGTATGATCAGCTGACGGAAGAGGCCTTTATTCAGATGGGGGACTTTGTTGGCTTTGCTATAAAGCATGGGAAACGGCTGGGAATGAAAAAGATTATTCTCGTCGGTATGCCCGGTAAGCTGTCCAAGGTCGCTCAAGGTATCATGATGGTTCACTCCAAGAGCGCTCCGGTGGATTTTGGCTTTTTGGCTGAGGTCGCGCGTGAAGCGGGTGTGGACGAGTCGCTTGCAGCGGCAGTGGCTGAGGCAAATACAGCTACGCAGGTGGCGGATATGATGACCGAAGCGAATGCGCTGAGCTTTTTTGAAAAGCTGTGTACCTATGGATGTCAGCATTGTCTGGAGCATGCAGGTGGTGAAATCGTTGTGGAAATGGTACTGATAACGCTGAAAGGGAACGTGTTGGGGAGGGCGAGAGTCGGTGAGTAAAGTGATCCGTGTCATTGGTATCGGTGAAAATGGAGCGGCAGGTCTGTCGCAGGAAACATTGGAGCAAATTGAGCGTGCGGACCTGCTGGTTGGTGGAGAACGCCAGCTAGGATTTTTCAAGGCAGCCGCAGGGGAAAAACGAACATTAAAGAGCGGCTTATCCGCCGTGGTGGAAGAATTGGGACGGTTGCGTGAGCACAAGGATATTGTCGTGCTTGCGTCCGGCGATCCGCTTTTTTTTGGAATTGCAGGTTATTTGTCTGCCAAGCTGGGGGCGGAACATCTGGATATTATGCCGCATCTTAGCTCGGTTCAGCTGGCGTTTGCGCGTCTCGGTGAAAGCTGGCAGGATGCGGTGCTGGAAAGCGTACACGGTCGCCCGATGATCGGATTGGCGCAGCGGATTGACGGACAGAACAAGGTCGCGCTGTTGACGGACGACCGCAATCATCCCGGTGCAGTCGCTGCCTATCTGCTGCATTATGGCATGACGGAATATGATGCCTTCGTCGGCGAGTATTTGGGCGGACCGGATGAGGTGTATCGGCATTATACGCTGGATGAGATGGCGCAGAGAACGTTCCAACCACTGAATGTGGTTATTTTGCGCCGCCGTAAGGGTGAAAACGTGCCTGCAATTCGGCGGGGATTTGGCTTCGAGGATGCGGAATTTCACCAGCGCAAGCCGGAAAAAGGGCTGATTACGAAGCGTGAAGTGCGCGTATTCAGCTTGTCCGAGCTGCGTCTGACCGAGCGGAGCATCGTATGGGACATCGGCGCAGGCTCTGGTTCTGTAGCGGTAGAATGTGCGCGACTGGCCAAGTATGGGCAAGTATTTGCCATTGAGAAGAACGAAGGCGACCTGGCTAATGTCGAAGCGAACAAGATCAAATTCCGCACCGATTTCCCGGTTATTCATGCCAAAGCGCCTGCCGGATTGGACGAGCTGCCAGACCCGGATGCGGTGTTTATCGGTGGGAGCGGGGGAGAATTGTCCGAGCTGATTCGTCTGTGCGCTTCCCGTCTGCGTAAGGATGGACGAATTGTAGTGAATGCTGCAACGATTGAGACGCTACATGACGGTATGAAGGCGATGCAAACAGCAGGACTCGATACTTCGGTGACGTTACTGCAAACAGCGCGCAGCAAGCCGATTTTGAATATGACGCGTTTTGACGGACTCAATCCGATATATGTCATTACAGGACAGCCGTCGGTGGACGTGGCTGATGAAGTAGCAGGGGAGTAAGCTGGTAATTCAAGAGGGGGAGAGAGACAGCATGAATACGGCGGCAACAGGAACACTTTACGGCGTAGGCGTGGGGCCGGGTGATCCCGAGCTGATTACAGTCAAGGCGTATCGCATGATTCAGGAATGTGCAGTTGTGGCTTATCCGAAGAAACACCGGGGGGGCAAATCGTATGCTCACGAGATCGTGGAGTTGTACGTCAACCCGGAGGAAAAGGAGATGCTGGGACTCATTTTTCCAATGACCAAGGACCCGGTTGTACTGGAGCGGGAGTGGAACAAAACGGTGGTTGCTTGCTGGGAGGCACTGAGTCAAGGCAAGGATGTAGCTTTTGTCACAGAGGGAGACCCCAATCTGTACAGTACCTTTATTCACTTGGCACGACTCATGAAGGATCTCCATCCAGAGGTGCCAATTGTATCTATTCCGGGCATTTCGTCTGTGTTGGGCGCAGCGGCAGCGCTGGAATTGCCTTTGGCAGACGGAGATCAGCAGGTCGGTATTATACCGGCTACGGATGATCGGGAAGCGATGAAGCGGGCAATTGAGAATCACGATACGGTTGTATTTATCAAGGTTGCCAAGGTGTTGGATTTGATTTTGGATGTGCTGGATGAGCTCAATCTTGGGGACTGTGCATCGGTCATTACCAAGGTCACTTCTCCTTATGAAATGGTATGGCGCAACGCACGTGAGCTGCGCGGACAGGAGCTTGAATATTTGAGTTTAATGGTGGTGAGCAAATGACGTTGGAGCCCAAAGTATATATCGTAGGAGCAGGTCCAGGAGACCCGGAGCTGATTACGGTCAAAGGCTCCCGGATTCTACGCACGGCCGATGTGGTATTGTACACGGATTCACTCGTGAACGACGAGTTGATTGCCACGGCCAAACCAGAGGCGCAGGTATTGCAAAGCTCAGGCATGGATCTGGAGCGGCAGGTTGAGATTATGAGCGAGGCTGTGCAGGCTGGACGCAGTGTAGCTCGCGTACATACAGGCGATCCGGCAGTGTATGGAGCCATTTTGGAACAGATGGTGTTGCTGAAGCAGCGCGGAGTAGCCTACGAAATCGTACCGGGCGTCAGCTCGGTCTTTGCTTCTGCGGCCGTGCTGGGTGCAGAGCTAACTGTGCCTGATCTGACACAGACCGTCATTCTGACGCGTGCTGAAGGCCGTACACCTGTACCGGATCGGGAAAAGCTGCGTGATCTGGCTTCCCATCACTGCACAGTGGCTTTATTCCTCAGCGCAACGCTGGCGAAGAAGGTGGTCGTTGAGTTTCTGGCGGCAGGCTGGAGCGAGGACACGCCTGTAGCGGTTGTACAGCGTGCGACCTGGCCGGATCAAAAGATCGTGCGCACGACGCTTGCTCAATTACCCGCCGATTTGCGTGCAGCAGGCATAACGATGCATGCCATGATTTTGGCGGGCTGGGCGCTCGACCCAGAGCTGGTGGACAAGGACGCGCATCGTTCCAAGCTGTATGATAAGTCGTTCACCCACGGCTACCGGAAGGGAGTGAAGCCCGGTGAGTAATCCATTTGCCGCTGTGGCGATCACGAAGCATGGAGTGGAAATGGTCCGCAATCTGGGAGCCAGCTTTCCGGGTACGGATGTGTATTACATGTCCAAATTTGAGCGTGGCGACGAGCAGGAGCGTGGCATTCAGTTGTTCGAAGGCTCGGTCAAGCTGATCTTGCCGGATTTATTTAAACAATATAACGGTATTATTTTATTTATATCTCTCGGTGCAGTGGTTCGTATGATTGCACCAATTTTGGTGGATAAAAAGGTAGACCCGGCGGTAGTCGTCATTGATGATCGCGGGGAGCATGTCATTAGCGTGCTGTCCGGTCATTTGGGCGGCGCCAATGAATTGACCCGCCATGTAGCCGCTGTGCTGGGCGCACGTGCGGTAATCACAACTGCATCGGACGTGCAGGGCACAATTCCGGTGGACATGTTGGGTCGAGAATTGGGTTGGGTGGTCGATAGCTTCGACAAGGCCACTCCCGTGAGCGCTGCTGTTGTGAACGAGGAGCCTGTTGCGCTCATACAAGAGACGGGCGAACGGAACTGGTGGCGTTATGACAAGCCTGTACCTGGACATATCAAGGTATATGCTTCGACGGCAGAAGCATTACAAGAACCGTTTAACGCCGCGTTGGTCGTGAGCGACCGTTTATTGGAGCCGGAGGAAGAGGAGCAACTTCTTTCTAATGGCGTGCTGTACCGTCCGAAAAGCTTGGTACTCGGCATTGGCTGCAACCGTGGGACTGCATTAGAGGAGCTGGAAGCGGGTGTGCTGAACACCTTGCAAGAGCTGCGTTTGTCCGTGAAAAGCGTACGGAATATTGCCACCATTGATTTGAAAAAGGACGAAGAGGGCTTACTTGCCCTTTGCGCCAAATACGGTTGGGAACTGGTGACGTATACTCCGTCAGAGCTGAATACGGTGCAGCTTCCCAATCCATCGGAAACCGTCTTTAAATACACTGGTGCATATGGGGTCAGTGAACCTTCAGCCTTGTTGTCCTCCGGTGCAGACCATTGGCTGCTGGAGAAGAAAAAAAGCGGCAATATGACGTTGTCTGTAGCGCGGGTTTCCTATGACTGACATCATGAAGCAGGCTGTACAGTCTGATCCGTCTGCCGCTACGCGCAGAAGCCGTATTGTTGTTGCCGGAACAGGCAGCGGCGCAGGCAAAACGACTGTTACCCTCGGGCTGATGAAGGCGTTCGCCGACAGCGGCCTGCGAGTGCAGGGGTTTAAATGCGGGCCGGATTATATCGATCCCACCTATCATACGGCCGCGACAGGGACATCTTCCCGTAATCTGGATTCATGGATGACCTCACCGGATACGGTGCGTGAAATCTTTATCCGTGCTTCCGAAGGCGCGGATATTTCCGTGATTGAAGGCGTCATGGGGCTGTATGACGGCAAGGACCCGCTCAGCAATACCGGCTCGACCGCTGAAATCGCCATGCTGACGGACAGCCCTGTATTGCTGGTGGTCGACGTGCGCAGTATGGCACGAAGCGCCGCCGCTATTGTGCTCGGCTTTCAGCGCTTGGAGCCCAAGCTACGCATTGTGGGCGTAATTGTGAATCGCTGCGGCAGCCAAGGGCACTATGGCATCGTCAAAAAGGCGATCGAGCAGGAGTGCGGCATCCCTGTGCTCGGCTGGTTAAAGCGTGATGACGGGCTGGATATTCCTGAGCGTCATCTGGGTTTAGTACCCGCTGTGGAACGCGGCGAGCTGGAGCCGCTTTTCCAACGGGCGGCAGAGCTGATCCGTGCGGGTACGGATCTGGATGCACTGCGGGCATTGGCAGATTCGGCTCCGCCGCCCAGCCCGCCCGAGCACCCATTATTTTCCCTGAATCGGCTTCCATCAGCAGGGCATGAAGCTGATACCGGGGAACGTCCCGTCATTGCCGTCGCCAGAGATGCTGCGTTCAATTTTTACTACCCGGAAAATATGGATTTGCTGCGTCAGGCGGGAGCAGAGATTGTCTATTTCAGTCCGCTGGCGGGAGAACGCGTACCTGAGCAGGCAAGCGGCCTATACCTGGGCGGCGGTTTCCCTGAAGAGTTTGCCGCAGATATCGCTGCAAATACGGGTTTTTTGGAAGATATCCGCAACGCGGTGAGCCGGGATATGCCAGTATTCGCCGAATGCGGCGGTTATATGGTACTGGCACGGACTCTTACGGATCGTATGGGGAATGCCCATCACATGGCCGGAGTTATTCCGTCGGACGTCCGCATGCAGGAGAAACGGGCCGCACTGGGATACCGTGAAGCAACCGCTTTGCAGGATTGCTTACTGCTGAAGGCTGGAGAGACAATTCGGGGACATGAATTTCATTATTCTGTCATGCACTATGACGAATCATCCGCCCCCTACTCTTACGCCTATCAAACCAAGGGAATGCGTGGTCTCCAGAGCGAGGGCTATACGAAAGGGAATCTTTTGGCAGCCTACACGCATGTTCATCTCGCTTCTCTTCCCAAAGCGGCAGCACGCTGGGTGGAACAATGCCGGGCTTACAGTCCATAGTTTTGCAAACGAGTCCACCATTTCATATAAACAAAAAGAAGCCGATTCCCTGAAAGGGGCCGGCTTTTCTAAATTTCAATAGATTTAAACCTTACATGGTATGGAAGCGTATACATTACTTTTTTGGTGGTTCACTTACATGAGCTTTTTCAGCTGGGAAATCCTTCCCTGACTCACGCCAAGCATGGATGCGAGTTGTTTTTGTGAAGATGCTGGATGTTCTTCCATAAGCTCTCTCATTTTCTCCAAAATAACGTCTGTGCGCTGATAAATTTTTTTCATATGCATGTTTTGCTTAAGTGGGGGTGAATGGGTTTCAGTCGCTGTGACCGGAACCAAATCTTCCGTTTTCATCGAGGCCGCACATTCATCGCAGATAAACTGATCTTTAAAATAGGTGTTAGTATCAACCGCACCGCAAAATATACAGTTGGTTGATTTGTACTTACGGAGCATGAGTGTCTGGTCTTCAATAAAAAACTCTAATGGATCGCCGATGTCAATCTCCATCGTCATGCGCAACTCTTTAGGAAGCACAATTCGCCCCAAGCTGTCCAAGGGCCGGGTCATTCCAGTCCTTTTCATTCATGCAACCTCCCCGGTTTTTTAAGATTTATAGAATGTATAAGGTTTGAGGCAATTCTTATCAATTCTATAACCGCAAGCATAAATTTCTTACAAAAAGCGGCCCTTTATTGTTAATCAAGCATGGACGCACTTTTTTTCTTACGAGTATACCATAAAGAGGCCGAATCGCCATCGTTCAGATTTATAAATTTTGAATAAGTTTTAATAAGTTTATTCCGAGCGAACATATATGCTATAATCTTCTGCTAAAGGATTTAATAGGCCGTCTGTAGAATTATTTATATATGCCGTAGCTCGGACAATGATGGCGGTGTTATGGGAAATGAATGAGGGCCAAACAGAATTTTCTGAGCGTTTTGACCCCACAAACAAGAATGAATGACACGGACCCCGCCTTTAAAGTCCTTATATACAAGTCAGGCAAGGAGGATTTATCATGGAAAAAAGAAAAGCATTGTTGTTAGGAGATTATTCGTATCCGGAGTTTCACCCGCTGCAAGGGGTGGACGAAGAGATTAGCCATATTTTACAAGATTGGATGACGGTACAATGCAGTGAAAATCGTAAAATGCTGCTCAAGGAAAATCTAGCCTCATTCGATCTATGCATCTCGTATTGTGATAGCCGTAAGGAGGTTCTGTCTCCTCAACAAACAGCAGGACTGCTGTCCTATGTTAGCGGCGGGGGTGGATTGCTTGTGCTGCATAACGGAATCACATTGCAAGGACGGTATGAAATAGCACAGCTCATAGGAGCGCGCTTCCTGCGGCATCCGGCAGCGGAGCAGCTTTCCTTCAAGGTAACGGAGCCGGATCATCCGATTATGGAAGGAATCGAACCGTTCGAGATGCAAGAGGAGCCATACCGTTTTGATTTTGATCCATTCACTGAAAAAACACTACTGATGGAATACGAGTATGAAGGTCAGTGGTGGCCGGCTGCATGGTCATTGTCCTATGGCTTGGGCCGGGTCGTCTACCTGATGCCTGGACATAATCAGCCAAGTTTCCAGCACGAGGGATACCGTAAGCTGCTGCTTCAGGCTGCTAAGTGGGCTGGACGCTTTCCGGGTTAAACATAGATCATTCCATTCATTGAGGGAGGGGAGCTGCGAGCTTTATGCAGCTCCCCTTTTCAGGTTATACTAGTAGGTAATCACAGGTAGGGGAGGATATATTATGAGCGATTTGTTCAAAAAAGCCATCTCATTGGGGTGGGGCCTCACCGTTGTCAGCAAAGAAAAGGTGGAGAAAGCCGTCGAGGATCTTGTAAACCGCGGAGAACTTGCGCCTTCGGAATCCAAAGCACTGGTCGATCGTCTGATCGAACGAGGGGCAGAGGAACAGGGACAATTCAAAACAGTGATCCGCGAACAGGTTAGCCGCATTTTGCAGGAGCTGGAAGTACCTACCGAAAATGATGTCACAAGTTTGGAGCAGCGTGTGGCATTGTTGGAAAAACAGGTAGCGGAGCTGGAAAAAGAAAAGGCGGCGCTTACGGGTTCGAGCGACGCTGAAGAAGCGAACCGGCTGGATTAAAATGGCGGTTCGTATGAAGCACGCCGGTCGTTACCGGGAAATTGCCATGGCGCTGGCGCGTCATGGCTTTGGCTATATGGTGGAAGAAATGGGACTGTTCCAGCTACTGTCACTGCCTCGCAAGTGGCTGACGAGAGAAACTCCCGAGTCCAAAACGCTAGGTGAACGGATTCGGCTTGTGCTGGAGGATCTGGGGCCTGCATTCATCAAGCTTGGACAGTTGGCAAGCACACGTGCTGACCTGCTGCCGGAGCCTATTATCCGTGAGCTGGTTAAGCTTCAGGATCAGGTACCGCCGTTTTCATCTGAAACGGCGCGTGGCATTCTGGAGCAGGAGCTGGACACGTCATTAGAGGACATACTGGTTCGTTTTGACGATGTTCCGCTGGCCGCTGCTTCGATCGGGCAAGTGCATCTGGGCAAGCTGCACAGCGGCGAAATGGTCGCCATTAAAATCCAGCGTCCTGGCGTTAATCGCATCATTCGGCGAGATTTGGACATTTTGCGGGAACTGACCGCAATGGCAGCCAAGCGCTGGGAATGGGTAGAGCGGTATCAGCTTCGCCAGATGGTAGAGGAGCTGGGGAGATCGCTCATTCAGGAGTTGGATTACAACCACGAAGCCCGTAATACAGAGAAGATTGCGCTCCAATTTGAGCAGGACCCACATATCTATATTCCGAAAATATACTGGGATCATACCTCTTCCCGTATACTGACCATGGAGTTTCTAGACGGAACTCACTTGGGTAGTCGTGAAGAGCTATTACGCCGTGGATATAACTTGAAAGAACTGGCGCAGCGGCTGGTGAACAGCATGTTGCATCAAATTTTTATAGAGGGATTTTTTCATGCCGATCCCCATCCGGGGAATTTACTCGTTCTGAAAAATGGTAGTCTCGCTTATTTGGACTTTGGCATGACGGGAAGGCTGAGCGAAGAGATGAAGAATCATCTCGCTTCCCTCATTATTGCCCTGATGCGCAAAAATACCGATGCCATGGTTCGGTCTATCGCACGTTTGGGGCTGGTCGAACCGGATACCAACCTGAATGCGCTACGTGCCGATCTGGACAAGATACGCGAAGATTACTCAGACGTTCCTTTTTCACAGGTCAGTATTGGTGATGCTTTGAACGACCTGTTTGGCGCAGCGCAGCGCCATCGGATTGGTTTGCCGTCGGACGTCCTGTTGCTAGGCAAGGCGTTGCTGACACTGGAGGGGGTCGTGGAGCATCTGGACCCTGATCTCAGTATTATCGCTTTGGCTGAGCCCTTTGGTAACAGGCTGCTGAAGGAACGCTTCAGCGGTCGTCGTATCCGAGGCAAGCTGCTCGGCGGTGCGACTGAGCTGGTGGAAGCGCTGATGGAACTGCCAGGACAGGCGAGGCATTTAGCCTCGATTATCGGCAAGGGCAAGCTTAAGCTGGAGGTTACTGTGCCGGAGCTGGAAATGCTTCTGCGCAGGCTGGATCAGATCAGCAACCGCCTGTCATTCAGTATCGTGCTGTTAGCGTTCAGCATTATTATGGTCGGACTGATTATCGGTTCATCGCTGAATCATCAGGCGACCATGCTGTGGAATGTACCTGCTATTGAAATCGGCTTTGTTGTCGCTCTCTTAATGGTTGCCTTTTTACTGTATTCCATTTTTAAATCGGGAAGGTTTTAGATACTGACCAGAAAGGAGAGTTATGGATACTCATAAGAAGAACACTGCCCTAATGGATGGTCTCCAAATTGCAGATGTGCCTTGGCACCGCCTGACTACTCCTTATGGTAGGGGCACGGAGTTGCCACAATTGATATCTAACGGGGAGTATGCAGCCATTGCTGCTCTAATAGAGCATCAAAGCACACTATGGCAGGTTACGCCATGGGTGCTACTATTCTTATTGCGTAATATGCATACGAGAAATTTAGATCATATCACGCTGAGTGAGTTGAAGCTGTACCATGCGGTCGTTAGAGCATTGGACATGGAAAATGCACAAGAGGATTCACAGAAGTCTGTGGAATCCCTAACCATGCTGCTGGACGAAAAATATCTATGGTCAGCAGACAGCGATCCAGAAGAAGATGAACTGGAATGGGAAGAGGAAGAAGCACGTGGTTATGATCCGGTAGCTTTTTGGAGTTATTATGACTATAGCTATCGATTATTGAAGCAAGCACTGCCTGACTTTGAGAGTTTACTCCAGCACCATGCAGACTCGGAGATTGCTGGAGCCCTATCGGAGCTTGTACAGGAATTGCGAAAATTTTAAATATAAGAAAACGAATTAAACAAGCTATGAACGGAAACTAATCTTTTGCTAAGGAGTGATTTTAGTGGCAAAAAAATTAACGGATATACATCGAATACGTCTCCTAAGTCTCCTTCGTGATATTGGGTTTGAACCATCAAAAGTTACTATAGAAAATAAACAGGGGGAAACTGAGGTTATTGATTTAGAGTCCCCGTTACCAAAAGGGTTGCAAGCTGTTTTAAATTCTCGAGGCAGTCTAAGCAAGGAGCAATTACTTGAGATCGAAGAGAGTGTTAAACAATCCAGAGAGGATTGGGATTAGATGGGGTATCTATTTGATACGAATGCAGCTATTGCCCTTCATAGACTTGACTCATCTTTGGATAGAGTAATACGACAAGCTGAGAAAGATAAAGAGAATATCTTCTTTTCTGTTATAACTCAGTCCGAGTTTATAGCCGGGTTGCCTACTAATACTGACTTAGATTCGATACCTTTTCTTGGCGGGGAATTTATTGCAGTTAATTCAGAGATCGCAGTTAAAGCGGGGCGTATCAGAAGAGAACAAAAAGATAAGTTTGCAAGAAAGCTCAAGACCCCAGATGCGTTGATTCTTGCGACAGCTATTATAAACCAATTGGTACTGGTTACGGCGGATCAAGATTTACAGTTCGCGGAGTCTGAGTATGAAGTTAAGGTGATCAACTTTAGCAGGTTAGAATCTTAGGAATTGCAAAAATTTTAAATATAAGAAAACGAATAAGATGAAGTAAATGAACGATATTCCAAGGGAATAGATGATTTCTTTCTATAAACAGCCTTTTAACTCATTCGTCTCTGCGAACCCCTTACGTTATAATGATGGACTGAATGTAACGGACCGGGTCGTTTGAGAGAGACGAACTGAATGATAGGAGAGCCTTGGCGATTGGCAGCTGGACGGATGCCCGAAACCACACGGGTTGCGAGTCAACACGCTACTCTCTGTAAATATAGGAGGCTGGAACGAGACAGTATGAATCTTAGACAACAATGGTTCGGTAATATCCGGGCCGATATACTTGCGGGCATGACCGTGGCGCTAGCACTAATTCCCGAGGCGATTGCCTTCTCGATCATTGCGGGGGTCAATCCCATGGTCGGACTGTATGCCTCCATCTCGATGGCTATTGTCATCTCTTTTGCAGGTGGACGTCCGGCGATGATCTCGGCAGCAACCGGGGCCGTAGCTGTACTGGTCGTTGGTCTGGTGAAGGATCATGGCGTGGAATATCTGTTTGCAGCTACCATTTTGGCAGGAATCATTCAAGTGGTGCTGGGTGTTCTGAAAATAGGTCGCTTTATAAGCTTTATTTCACAGCCAGTCATGACCGGGTTTGTGAATGCGTTGGCGATCCTCGTCTTTATGGCTCAGCTTACTCATTTTCATGGAGCCAATTGGATCATGTACGCGATGGTAGCAGGTACGCTGCTCATTGTGTATATATTACCGAGATTTGTGAAAAGCATCCCCGCTCCATTGACGGCAATCATCATCATGACGATCATTACGTATATATTTGGATTGAATGTGAAAACGGTAGGAGATATCGGGACGCTGACCAGTTCGCTGCCTTCATTCCACTTGCCGCAAATTGAGTGGTCGTGGCATACTTTGCGGATCTTGCTGCCGTATTCCTTTACGATGGCACTGGTTGGACTGCTGGAATCGCTGCTGACAGCCAGCATTTTGGATGAAATGACCGAAACGAAAAGCAATAAAAACCGGGAAGCCCGTGGGCAAGGGATTGCCAACTTTGTAAATGGCTTTTTTGGGGGTATGGGTGGCTGTGCCATGATCGGACAATCCGTCATTAATGTCAGCTCAGGTGGAAGAGGGCGTTTGTCCACTTTTACGGCAGGAGTATTCTTGGCCTTTCTGCTGCTCGTACTTGGTGGAGTTGTGAAGGAAGTACCCATGGGCGCATTAGTGGGAGTTATGTTCATGGTGTGTATTGGAACTGTGGATTGGAAATCGCTGCGAAACATTGCCAAGGTTCCCAAAGCAGATACGTTGATTATGGTGGTCACGGTGATCATCGTGGTGGCTACGCATGATTTGTCCAAGGGCGTAATCGTGGGCGTACTGCTAAGTGCTCTGCATTTTGGCTGGAAAATGGCTAAAATCCGTATCAGTACGACTGAGGATCATGAAGAAAAGGTGTACCATGTCAGGGGGCCGATGTTTTTCGCGTCAACGTCTCATTTTGTTGATCATTTTGAACCTTCGGATGACCCGGACCGCGTTGTAGTGGACTTTAGCCATTCGCATGTTTGGGATCACTCGGCGGTTACTGCTATTGGCAAGGTGCTTCAAAAATACAGAAACTCAGGTAAAACTATTACCCTACAAGGGTTAAATGAGGAAAGCCGTTTAATTGTAGAGAAGCTCGGCGGTCCTGTAGTTACAGAGCCACTCGTGTGATGAATCGTATAGCATAAATCAAAGCTTGAAATGAAATTTATTCATTTCAAGCTTTTTTATTTATTTCTGAAATAAAACAACACTTTTCTTTCCTAAACCATAGATAAATATGACAAATTTTCATCAAAGTATTGACGTAATAATTGGGCAGGAATACAATCATTGTTATTAAGCAAAGCAAATACATAGGAATAATTGAAAATTGAAAGGTATGCACATATGAACTTAGACTGGGACTTTATTGTAGAGAGCTTGCCGCTATATGGAGAAGCCATGTGGCTGACGTTGAAGATCGCCTTTTTTGCTATTCTGTTTTCACTAGTCGTCGGTTTGCTATGCAGTATAGTACTGTATTACAAGGTGAAGGGAATTAGCGGCATCATTGTTGCCTATATTGAGCTTTCCCGAAATACGCCGCTGCTTGTTCAGTTATATTTTCTGTATTACGGGTTTACGAAAATAGGTCTGCATATGAGCGAAATGACGTGTGCCATTGTGGGCATGACCTTTTTGGGCGGGGGTTATATGGCTGAGGCGTTCCGTGGTGGAATCGAAGCCGTAAGTAAAACGCAAACGGAATCCGGGCTGAGTCTCGGACTGTCCAAGATACAACTGGCGAGATATGTTATTTTGCCACAGGCTTTTACCATCAGTGTTCCGTCTCTGGGAGCGAATGCGATTTTTCTACTCAAGGAGACCTCCATTGTTGGCGCCATTGCTTTATTAGATTTGATGAATGTGGCAAAAGACCTAATCGGTATGTACTACAAAACGACAGAATCGCTAATTCTGCTGGTATTGGCATATCTCGTCCTGCTTTTACCTTTGTCGATACTGCTGACTTGGGTGGAAAGGAAGGTGCGATATGCTGAATTCGGGGATTAATGTGCTCTTTGAAGGTTCCAATTTCGAGCGTCTATTAGGGGGATTACTCGTTACGCTGGAGATTGCGTTACTTTCCATTATTATCGGTACTCTATTAGGCATTCTGATGGGATTGCTGCGCACCTTACAATCAAGACCGATTCGGTTTGTGCTGAGATTATATTTGGAGACATTCCGCATTATTCCGATTTTGGTGTGGTTGTATGTTGTATATTTTGGATTTACGCCTTTGTTAAATGTGAATATCAGCGGAGAATTGACAGCAATTATCGTATTCAGCCTGTGGGGAGCAGCCGAGATTGGTGACCTTGTTCGGGGTGCATTGGAATCACTGCCCAAGCATCAGGTGGAATCCGGGCAGGCACTGGGACTGACATATGGGCAGTTATACCGCCATGTACTCATTCCCCAGGCGGTGCGCCGAATGCTTCCCGGTTCTATTAATTTGGCGACACGGATGATCAAAACCACTTCATTAGTAGTGCTGATCGGTGTAGTAGAAGTGGTCAAGGTCGGACAGCAGATTATTGAGCTTGGTGTAATCAAAGCGCCCTCGGCATCCTTTTGGGTGTATGGCTTTATTTTCATATTATATTTTCTCGTATGCTATCCGTTATCCAGACTTTCCAAAAGATTTGAACGCAGATGGCAAAATTAGCAGGATGGGGTGGGTGTCATGGGAGAGGCTGTGGAGGTTTTACTCGAAATTCGAGGGCTGCACAAAAGCTTCGAAGACCGAAAAGTATTACAACAGATTAATCTGGACGTAACGAAAGGGGAAGTCGTGGTCGTTCTCGGTCCTTCGGGATGTGGAAAAAGCACACTCCTCCGATGTCTCAATGGTCTGGAACCAGTTCAGAGCGGAGATATCCGTTATAGAGGGCAAGACCTGACGGACAAGAAAGTGAATTGGCGTGAGGTGCGTCAGCATATCGGAATGGTGTTCCAGAACTACGAGCTGTTTCTGCATATGACGGTCTTAGAAAATATATTGCTCGGCCCGCTTAAAGTTCAGCGGAGAAATAAGCAGGAGGCACTTGAGCAAGCGGAGCAGCTATTGGAGCGAGTGGGTCTGCTGGATCGCAAAGATGCGTATCCGAGACAATTATCAGGTGGGCAAAAGCAACGGATTGCGATTGTGCGCGCCCTGTGTATGAATCCGGAAATTATGCTCTTTGATGAAGTCACCGCATCCTTGGACCCGGAAATGGTCAGAGAGGTGCTGGATGTCATGCGAGAGCTGGCCCAACAGGGCATGACCATGATTATCGTGACGCATGAAATGGGATTTGCCAAGTCGGTAGGAGATCGTATCGTTTTTATGGATCAAGGACAGATATGCGAAATGACTACGCCGCAGCAATTTTTTACCCAACCGCAAACAGAGCGTGCCCAGCACTTTCTGGATATATTTCAGTACGAAACGATATGAGCATTTTGCATCAATTCCATGAGCGACTTCCAATCACAATATAGAGATCGACATGCTTCTATTGGTCTCTATATTGCACCCAGAAGCGAAAGAAACCGAATGATGCAAAATGCTGACAAACAGGGGGAGGAATACAGATGAGAAAAGGAATGAAGTTCACGACGTTATTACTGGCTTTGAGCTTGCTGCTTGTTGGTTTGGTGGGATGTGCAGGGGCTGGTAATACCAACGGTAGTTCAGGCTCGGCTAAATTTGCTTCGATTGAGGATATTAAAAAGAATGGCAAGATTCGAATCGGTGTATTTGCAGATAAGCCGCCTTTTGGCTACGTGGATTCGGAAGGGAAAAATCAAGGCTTTGACGTCTATATTGCGAAGCGGTTTGCCAAAGATCTCTTGGGTGACGAGTCCAAGGTGGAATTTGTTCTGGTGGATGCTGCCAGCCGGGTTGCCTATTTGGAATCCAACAAGGTAGATATCATCATGGCTAACTTTACGGTGACCGATGAGCGTAAAGAAAAAGTTGATTTTGCCAATCCGTATATGAAATTATCCTTTGGCATTGTGTCACCTGATAGTGCTCCAATCACCACGATTGACCAATTGAAGGGTTCGGATCAAAAGCTGATTGTCGCAAAAGGAACGACGGCTGAAACCTATTTTACGAAAAATTATCCTGACATCAAGCTGCTCAAATTCGATCAATACACAGAGATTTTCTCAGCCCTCAAAGACAAACGCGGCGTTGCCATTGCCAACGATAATACAGAGCTGATCGCCTGGGCAAAGGCCAACCCCGGCTTTACCGTAACCATCCCGGCCTTTGGTGGTCAAGATACGATTGCACCC
The DNA here is from genome assembly GCF_017833915.1 of Paenibacillus sp. 1182. Classification (NCBI taxonomy): domain Bacteria; kingdom Bacillati; phylum Bacillota; class Bacilli; order Caryophanales; family Paenibacillaceae; genus Paenibacillus; species Paenibacillus sp. 1182. The sequence goes on from NZ_JAFICR010000002.1 coordinate 338,040, forward strand.
GCAGTAGCAAAGGGAAATAAGGAGTTGTTAGACTGGATCAACAATGAGTTGGCAACGTTGGGTAAGGAAAATTTTGTCCATCAAGCCTACAAGGACACACTGACCTCCGTTTATGGAGAAGGCTTTACAGATCAATTGGTCGTAGAAGGCGGCAAAGTGGATTAATCATCATATAAGGTACTTATTAAGCATAAAGAAGCGTTGGGCTTGCTGTCCCAACGCTTCTTTAATATGGGGAAAAGAGGGCTTTAGCAACCTTTTATTTCGTCATGGAAATGCCCTCTTGGCTAATAGTAATCCTCATTCTCATATTATAGTCTCACTGTCTCTCCATTTCATCTTCGGGGATGTATTCTATAATATCAGCAAGAGTAATAGTCCTTGAAAATCTTCGTTGATGGGCAATTCTGTTCAAAGCATCAAGTATATGGACAAGTGTTTCTAATTCAAGTCTTTTGGTTTTGCCATTTACCATATCTATTACAGTAGCCGGACGTATTTTTGCTTCTACGGCTAGTTTATTTCGGGAAATATCAAGTTCTTCTAAAATATCGCCAAGTTTAAAATGATATCTCTCATGAACATTCATGATGGAAAATACTCCTTTATCAGTATAGATTCTAGTCACACGTACTCTGAAATAATGATAACAATTATGCTAAATAACAAGTGAAAAAATATCCCTGCCAGGGGCAGAGATATAAGATGCAGCGGACTATTTTGTGAATGTATCAGTGTTTCTCTGATTCATTATCAGGTATATATTCGAGAACATCATGTAGGGTTAATGGACGACCAGAGAGCCGAATCAGTGTTTCCATCACGGTATTAAATGTTTTAAATTCGATTCGCTTGGATGTATTGTTACACATCTCGTAGATAGTATTGGGTCTGATTTTAGCCTCACGAGCGAGGGCATTTTTAGTAATCCCGATTTCTTGAAGTAATTCTTCAAGTTTGAAAGTAATTCCCATACATACACCTCATTATAGAAATTTAAATAGAAATAGCATTAACTATTGAAGTTTATCTTCAAAGGATATAAAACAACCGCAAAGGTTAATCTTGAAAAGTTATAAAATTTACAAATCTAATCTTTAGTAAAGACCGATTTAATAGATGTGAAGGGAGCTAATCTAAATGAACAAAGGTAATTTTGAAAAAGTAAGTGTCATTCTTGGTCCCTGTGATCTTCCGCATATGTATGAGCTTTTTGAGGGCTATCTAATCAAGGACCGTTACGTCATGATGATCGACAATAGCGTGCTTACTCTTCGACATGTAAAAAAGGAAAGACATCATTCGCATCTATATTTTGATGGCGATACAGGCGGCATCACTCTTGCCAGATATGTACAACGTGAGGACATAGATGTGATTACCGAGTTAGTCGAACGGTTGCGCAACATGGATGCATTAAGTTTTCTTACAGACGAGTTGTTATGGAACACATGTCGAGAAGATATAGACTTTGATTTAGTTCGGAATAAAGGACTATGAAAAAATGGCGAACATAAATTCAGCTTCGAATTTTTGTTCTCGTCTTATTTATATAATGTAACACAGAAGCGTAAAAGGGTGAAATGAACACTGCCGTAATAAAGGTACATATTTCCCCAAATGCTTTTGCATCCTAGTAGATTTAATTATATGCAATAAATATAGCGCCAGGCGGGTTTCGAACCGTTCTGGCGCTTTTATTTTTAGAACTGTATGAGCCAAACTCATATATTCTTTTTATATCATGTGCAATTTGCTATTGAAGTAGTTGGACGAGATTTTCCCTGCGCTTGGCAAGCCTGCTCCCGAGGCTTACTCCTGGTAAGCTACATTGATTTTCATTATAGTCGTTCAGCATTAACAGCGACATTTAGTTCCATAATAGACTCCAACGCTCAGGAAGACTGTTCCTGAGCGTTGTTTTGTACTTCGGACTATGTCTCTAGCAAGATCTTTCCTGTCTCAGAAAGGTCATATCCCTGAATGGCTCCCAGTTCCCGCCGGAAGCTGTCCGAATGAAGAATCTGCAATATAAGATCAATCCATTCCTGTCGCTCTGGTGTGCGCAGCATGACGATATCGTACTGCTCCTGAATGAGTGGAATAAACTGCACGGACCCCACAATACTGGCGGCCTTCTCGATTCCGATACCAACATCGGCTTCGCCGGAGGCGACCTTGCCTGCTACAGCCATATGATGCGTCGATTCGTCTTCATATCCGAGCAAGGCAGTGCGGTCTATGTGATGAAGACGAAGCTGCTCGTCGAGCAGGATGCGCGCGCCGGAGCCCTTCTCGCGATTCGCCAAACGCAGCCCGGGAAGCGCCAAGTCCTTCCAGCCCTGCAAACCATAAGGATTCCCTGTCTGGACATACAGCCCTGCTTGCCGGGATAACAGACGGATGACGAGGTACGAGAAGCCGTTCAGAATTTTGCGAATATAAGGCAAATTATACTCACCGCTGTCGCCGTCCCACAGATGCGTACTGACGATGTCTGCTTTGCCCTGGTACATAGAGATGAGACTGTCCAGACTACCCCCATATGAGCGGAGCGGGCGAATGGACGTCTGTTGGCTCTCAAGATGCTTGACGAGAATGTCGAGGCTGATATCCTGGCCAGTAATGACTGCTGTACTGGAATTCTGCGTCGAACCGCCGGATAGCGAATGCGGCGGGATCATCATGGATATGGGTGTGGGTGATGGGTCGTGCTTCAGCAGTTGGCTTTTGGAGCGCTGCTTGTAAGCTTCGAGATCACTGGCATCCACCCGCATTTGCTTACCTACCCGGTACGAGGGGATCTCTCCTTTTTTGATCAGATCATAGACGGTCAGCTTGGATATCTTCAGTAGCTTGGCTATTTCCTCAGTCGTATAGGATACAGGAGAATTCATAGTAGACCTCCATTAATAACAGTATGATTGAAATGTATCAATTTCTGTGATGTATCATGCACAGTGTCTCATATATTGTACACCAAATCATCTGGCATAACAGAGGCTGGCGAAAAAGTCAGGAACATCAAGCTTCTAAACAGGCATAAGTGATACTTGCCAACTGCTCTTTGGTGGTTTACAAGGATTACCTTCATAGCTATAATGAGATATGAATTTATACTAGTTATATCTAATTATAACTAAACATGATTGAACGGGGGATGGAATTTGAGAAGAATTAAGTCTACGATTGGAAGTCTAGTAGCTATATGGGCACTAGTGGTGTTAGTTGCTTGTGGTTCCCAGAGTGCTGCGCCCGCAGCTTCTGTAGAGCCGGCGGCAACAGCAGCACAAACAACAACGGAGAATACAGCAGGCACGAAGGCACCGGACCAGCAACAGGTGGAGTTGACGATCTCTGCAGCGGCAAGCCTGACGGACGCCCTGAATGAGATTAAGACCGGATATGAGCGGGAGCACCCGAATGTGAAGCTGAACTTTAACTTCGGCGCCTCCGGTGCACTTCAGCGTCAGATTGAGCAAGGAGCGCCCGCAGACGTCTTTATCTCTGCCTCTACCTCCAGCATGAAGGCGCTTGAGGGAAAAGCCCTTGTCAAGAAGAGCAGCACGTTGCTCGCGAATGATCTGGTATTAGTCGTTCCTGCTAAGGATGGAGTGGCGCTCAAGAAACTGGATGACCTGAAGGGACAAGACATCAAGACAGTCGCGATTGGCATTCCTGACAGTGTGCCTGCGGGGAAATATGCACAGGAAGCGTTAACGAATCAAAAGCTGTGGAGTGAATTGGAGCCGAAGCTGGTACAAGCCAAGGATGTGCGACAGGTGCTGCAGTACGTAGCAACAGGTAACGCGGATGCGGGCTTCGTATACAAGACGGATGCACTTTCCACGAAGGATACACGCATTGCGTTAACAGTCGACTCCAAGCTTCATTCTCCGATTACCTATCCGCTCGGTTTGGTAGCTGCCACAAGTCATGAGGAGGATGCACGTCAATTCTACGATTATTTGCAAACCGAGCCTGCGCTCCAGGTGATGGAAAAGTACGGCTTCCGTAAGGCGGAATAGTTGTTGACTGCTGTGAATTGGGCGGAATTTTGGCCTCCGGTACAGCTATCCCTGCAGGTCGCTTCTCTGTCCTGTGTGATCGTGCTGGTCCTAGGAGTACTGGCGGCCCGCTGGATGAGGCGAAGCCGCATACGTGGCAAGCTGGTGCTGGAGACCATTTTCATGCTTCCATTGGTGCTGCCCCCGACGGTAGTCGGGTTCCTGCTCCTGGTCATTCTGGGACGTCGAAGCTGGTTAGGACAATGGATCGAATGGCTGTTCAACGCGTCAGTCATCTTCTCCTGGTGGGCGGCGGTGCTGGCGTCTATCGTGGTGGCATTCCCGCTCGTCTATCAGACAATGAAGACGGCATTCGATGCGGTGGACCGTTCACTGGAGGACTCGGCCAGATCGGCAGGGGCTGGCGAATGGCAAATGTTTCGCTACATTACGCTGCCGCTGTCCTATCCTTCACTGCTGACTGCCGCGATACTGGGCTTCGCACGGTCGCTTGGCGAGTTTGGAGCGACGCTGATGATTGCCGGGAACATTCCGAATAAGACGCAGACGGTACCTACGGCGATCTATGTAGCTGTCGATGCAGGGAATCAGACGATGGCCTGGGCGTGGACGATTGCCATTGTCTTAATTTCATTTATTATGCTGCTTGTTGCGAGAAGGAAGACTTGAGCAAATGAAGCGTAATGATGTGTGTAATGCAGGCAATGAAAGCAGTAAAGGTAATATAGCCTAGAGGAAGTAAAAGAAGCAGAGGTAGTGCCTTAGACTATAAAGCTGTTTGCGCAGGACTGAATACGTATGAACCACCCCACAGGCTAGCGGAATGGATTGAAGAATCGTTGGGATCGTAATAGACTTTTTCATGGAGTCGCCCACCTTTCAGTTGGTTTGTAAGGGTACAAACCAACTGAAAGGTGGGCGACTTTCCTTTTACCATTTAGTGGTTAATCAACAGGCCTGTACATTTATTTCTTTTGTGCAAACAGCCATTCAATCATATCCTGATTTTGCAGAGCCGGTACCCAGGAGAAGTGTCCTGTAGGTTTGATAATCCCTGCTTCGTATTCAGTAAAATGAATGAGGTTTCCGTTTTGTGCTTTAATGGCAGCTACCATTTCTTGCGAGTTTTTAGGACTAACTGTGGTGTCGTCTGCAGCATGGAAGGCCCAAATCGGAACGTTTTTCAGTACTTCAACGTGTTTAGGATCGACAGGTGCATACATGTTAACGGCTTTTTCATAGTTGGTCAAACCGGCAATGGGTACACCTGCGGCGAACAAGTCAAGATTCTTTTCCAGCAACCTCCACGTGCCCATAGCTCCTTGAGAAATACCAACAATATAGATTCGGTCGGTGTCGATTGGGTATTTTAACGCTGTTTCACGTACCAAATCGGCTACAGCGCTGTTGCGTGGTTCATCCGCCCAAATGAATTTATGTTCCAAGTCAATCGGGCTTTGTGGTGCGATTACGAAGGATGGGTGTTTGGCTTGCTGCTCAGGAGAAGCCCAAGTAACAGCTCCGGCGTTTGCCAGCAAATTTACTCCGTTTCCGTCACCACGTTCGCCGTTTCCGTGCAGGAATACAACCAGAGGGTAGGTTTTGCCGGGCTCAACTTTAGGCTCAAACGTAAAGTAGTTCAGCTTGAAGCCTTCTTTATTTTCAAAGGTGTTTTTTTGGAAATCGTCTACGATCGGTGTAATTTTATCTGTTGCATTTACAGTCTGTGCAGAGGCTGGGATGACTGTTTTCTTTGAAGTTGCAATATCTTTCTTTTGACTAATAATATAATTCAACGTGTTGATGCGGTTAACTGCGCTTATTGCATCGTAAGTAAGGGTACTTGCATTTTTATCTTGCGTATCCAGCTCAATCACAACATATTTACCATGAGTGCTGCGGTTGGTGATGGCTCCAGTATCATTGGTATATACATCGGTCACGGTTCTGTCTGTATATACATCATTGAGTACAGATTGAACCTGAAAGCTAGACGTGGATAAGGATGCACCGTCAATATTGGTGCTGTATTTCAGTACAACAGCAGAAACGACTTCACCCAAAGGCTGTACCTGTGTAAACAGGGTAGCCTGTGGCGCTGGGACATCTGTTGCTGCTGCGGCAGAGCTGGCGGATGGGAAAAAGATCGTTAGCAGGAACACAAAAGATAATAAAACAGGGGCAAAACGTCTTCTTTGCATGAGATTAATCTCCTTTGGTGTCATTTTTTGAAAGCGATTACTACATGTTCGGGATGGTTAACTGTATGCTGTGGAATCCATACAAATCAAAAAAAGGCAAACTCCGGGTACACAAGTGTACTCGGGTTTTGCCTTTTCAGTAACAATCCCACTTGAAGGATAGCACCTTCATTGGAATCTGACAAGTGAAAGCGCTACATTTTTGATGTTTTATTAAAAAAGTTTTACTTTGGCAACGGTAATATTATGGTATATAATCTCCTTAACTTAACACTGTTAACTTATATAACGATGTTAAAAAAAGGGGATGAAATCATGAACCAATATGATGTTATTGTCATCGGTGCAGGATTGGGTGGCTTATCCTGTGCAGCAAGACTCTCTGCGCTCGGTTACCGAACAGCTGTTTTTGAGAGCCATACTCTGCCTGGCGGTTTCGCAACTGAATTTACAAGAAAGGGATATACCTTTGATGTCTCCTTGCATGGTGTCGGCGGACTCGAGGAAGGAAGCTTTGGTCAGATGCTGAAGGCCTGTAATGCGGACCAGCGAATTGTTCCTCTCCGCAAAAAGCACCCTTACTCCATTCGTTGGGAAGGCCAGAACATTGATATTCCGTCCGATGTTCAGGAGTATGTGCAGCTCCTCAAGAACATGTTTCCTACTGAGGTGAAAGCCATTGACAGTCTATTCGCGGGCATTCGTCGTTTTGAAACAGGCTTTTCTGCTTTTTCTACTCTCACTTCCTGGCGCAAGGCGGTTGGCCTGCTCAAAGCTGGGACCTTTTTCCGCTGGACGCAAATGACCACCTGGGAAGCTGTAAGCCAGTTTGGGTTATCTGACCGCTTCACGGAATTTTTCACCGCGCTGTGGGCCTATTACGGATTGCCTCCAAAGCGACTTGCGGCCCTGTATTTTTTTATTCCCTGGATCGGCTACCACATGGAGGGGACGTATTACATTGAGGGAGGCGCACAGGCTTTATCCAATGCACTGGTTGACGCTATTAAGTCAGCGGGAGGAGAAGTTCACCTGCGCAGTCAGGTATCTGAGATTATACTCGAACGTGGTAAAGCTGCTGGTGTCCGTCTGAAAAAAGGGGATGTATATAAAGCCAACTGGATTGTGTCTGGTATCAGTCCTCATCATACCTATGGCCGTCTACTGGAAAACCATGATGCTGCCCGTCGTGAGCTGGAAGCTGTCAGCAGTTTGGAGACTGGCACGTCTCTCACCCAGCTATATCTGGGATTATCATGTGAACCTCATGAGCTTGGCATCACCGAAGAAGACTTAATCCTGCGTAATGAGCCGGATTCGGAGACAGATTATGAAGTAATGATGAGCGGCCAGTATACGAAAGGCAACTGGATGCTCACGAATTATAATGCCATGGACCCTAAGCTCAATGAACCGGGAAAGGGTGTCATCGCAATTACATTTTTGGACAGATTGGAGAACTGGCCTGCCGCACGTCCCGAATACAAAGCCAAAAAAGAAGCCGTGACACAGCAGATATTGGGATGCCTTGAACAGCTGTATCCGGGTTTTAGCAGCAAAGTGATGGTTGCCGAATTGGGCACACCACGCACGATGCAGCGTTATACCGCTAATCCCGACGGGGCTGTTTATGGCTACGCACAAACGGTTCGGCAGTCCGGTATAAAAAGGCTCAAGCACAAATCAGCAGTAAAGCGTCTATCATTGGTAGGGGCCTGGACACAGCCTGGGGGCGGGTTTCAAGGGGTTATGGAATCGGGTATAATGGAAGCTGATCGTATCGCCGCCAAATTGGGGTAGGCAGAAAGGGCAAGTACATCTACTCATGAAACATATCAAACGCCGAGAACGTGAAAGCAATGAGATCCGCCGGAAAATCATTGAGGCCGCCCGATCGCTTTTTCTGAATCAAGGGTATGCTGAAGTCTCCATGCGCAAAATTGCGGATCAGATCGAATATTCACCAACAACTATTTATCATTATTTTGAAAATAAGGAAGCCATTGTAATCGAACTCCTGCTAGAAGGAAATGCCCTGTTTCTGCAGGCTCTTCAGCAACGTGCGGATGAAGCACAGGCAGCGGGATTGAACGCTCTGGACACACTGAAGGCGGTGTCTGATGCGTATGTTCGTTTTGGAACGGCTAACCCGGAATATTACAACATTCTGTTTATCAGCAACCTGGAATCTGTAAGCTTGGTTAGTCTTATAGACAGTGGGAGCCTTAAAGGCTTTGAGCTTCTTGAAGCTGGGCTCAAAGCCGTTATGGAGGAGGGTTCCATCATTCAAGGAGATGAGCGCTTGTTCGCCAGCTCTGTATGGAGTATGCTGCACGGCTTGACTTCTTTGCTCCTGAATTTTGATTTTCCTATGGCACAATCAAATGATGAATTGATTTCATTTACTATAGATACTTTCCTCAAGGGGTTAAGCCGCTGATGCAGCGGCTAACTTTCTTTACCTCACATCACTGTACATGTGAATCCGCATACGACCCTTCCGAAAGATTAACGAAGTTCCAAATCTGAAAGCTGCTTAAGCACGGCTTCAATACGACGTTTATCTTTTTTGAGCATCACGAGCTGCAAAGAAGCAAGAAGCAGATCTGAGATATTGGCCCAAGCGTCTGCTTCCAGAGCGGGCAGAAGATCCCGATGAATCATAATATCTAGCCCCTCCGTTGCAATCTTCTGATGAAGCTCACTACTGGATAGCCATTCAATCACCTGCTCAGCTGTAGGACAAGAGTAGGCGAAAAGTACTGCCCAGCCATCGACCGGATGATTGACCTTATCCCGTATCCAGTTAATGACCTGCGGTGAATGAAAATGCTGTAGCTGTCCATTAGCGGTGTATCCTTCTAATTTGCCATCTGCAACCGAATGCTGTAGCAGGTGATTGCAAACACATACCAAGCCTTCCTGCCCGGGTAGGCAGCGGGCGCTCAGATAGGCGCGTGTGGACGCAAATGCACCCTTAGCATGTAGGGTATTGTTTTGCGCTAAAGATGTCCATACTTGCGCGGTTTCCGGTTCCCACAAGGAGCGGACCCAATCAGCAGCCCCACCCCCTGCGGTCTCCCCTACCCAAACGGCCCATGTAGAGAATGGAACCTGGCTATGTTGAATGTTCTGCCAGTGCTGCTCCCAGGCAAGAAAAATATCCTTTGGATCATAGGCTTGAAAAGCCTGCACCACAGCAGGATGATCTACGCCATGCATGGTGGTGTAATGGATCATCGTCTCCAACGACTGCGCATCCTCCAGCTTCATCGTACAAAACATGTCCAACCAGCGTTGCCACAGTTGTAGTGGTGGACTGTTTAGCTGAATGCCATGCTCGTCTGACACATTAGACCAATCCCACAGCCATAGTCCGTGCAAGGTGAGCATGGTTTCTATATAGGCAGGTAGATTTTCCGCGAGCAGCGTAAACTGATCCAACTCATGATCATAACAGAACACCGCTGGCTCTGTTGCGGATGTCGCCATATCAAGCAGTATCGGATCACCCGCACCATTATAATTAAGGATCAGATATCGTTGCTCGTCCGCTGCTGAGTCGGTATCTTCCCCATAAGATGTAAAATAGCCAATATACTCATGATTCCAGCCAAATTCTCCTGCGATATCGTCGAGGATATTCGGTTCTTGTTCAAGGCCATTACTGCTTTCATATGAACAAGCCGGTTCATCGGCTACAATACAGTGTTGAGGGAGGCACCATAGCAAATGTAAGCTGCCACACCGCTTTATCAACTCAGACAGGGAGGCAGGCAAAGGCATCTGCAGCCGTTCCTCCAGCTCAGTTAGTTCACTTGTAGAAATCCCCTTCGACCATTGGTATACCACGTCAGACATCCCACCTTGTCTCAGACGATCGGCGATCTGTCCCAGCTTTTCTAAGGTTCGTTCAAAATGTACTGTCATTCGTATTTGTCCTCCTCTTACTCTACAACCTGGCAATGCTCTTTTTGCAAGAATGCTAGAATTTCATCACGAAGTGCTATCGCTGTGGGTTTATAAATGATCGCCACTTCGCGTCCATATGCATAGTTAAAACGCACATATCCGCCTAGAGTCTGAAGAAAAGCCATGCAGATATGCTCGTTTTCAATCCATAGATTTGAGTCAAAATGCTGTTTAAAACGCTGAGCCAATACCTGTATAGATGCTGGAGCTATTTGCAAGGCTTGATCGTTCGGATGGGCTGAACCGCAAGCTTCCGCCGTCTCGGGTGGATTAAATAGTAGAAATGTTGCTGCTCTATCCAGACTGACAGGTTCGAAATAACGGGGGAATGGCTCTATTCTTCCGAATTCATCCTGTAGTATATGCTCCAGTGTATCTGTAAATGGAACCTGAACATCTAATGGCTTCTTAGTAATGACCTCCGAATGTCGCGGTAGCCAAAGCAAACCTTCGACCTGAGGGTGCACCGCTAGGAAATCCCCATCTATGGAGCTACCGATGACCACGCACTCGCCTAGCTGTTGCACGGTGATCGGACAGTTATCATCATGCCTCCACAGTTCGTAATCCGCATAGGATTGTAATAGTTGAGCATCAGGCGGTTCAATCACCAGCAGTCCGCAAAAGGTACCAGGCCCATAGCGGGTGAGGAATGCTACATAGGGAGGTGGTAAAGTTAATCCATAGGTATGTTCGAAAGTTGTCAGTTCTTCGGCAGCCACCGTCGTATGTTGTGTGGAAACCCAATACATATGAATACACCTGCTTTCCGGCACTCTATCTATAGGGGTAGAGTCCAAAAGTAAATGAGAGATATGCTATAATCAGGAAATAAAATAGTTATAGATTAGTCTATCTTAATTCCGTAGGAACTACAATTTGTGAGGGGACGAAGGAGGAACACATCTTATGACATCAGGGGTACAAGCCTACATCGGTCCAATTTTTGAGGAGATTGACCAGACATACGCTTCTGAGCAAAAGCGCATCGCCGAATTCCAAATCAAAAGCGTCCTTCACGAAGGGATTCATGAATACTTAAAAGTTACTTGTAAGAAGGATGGGCTGTGGGTGGATACCCACGAACCGTTTGATTGGGATCGTCGTAGACCGGATGCGGAAATTTCTGGGTTTACAGATGGGGTAACATTGCAGCAGGTGCAGGACGAATGGATGCCTATGTTCAAGGAAAAGATAGAGGCGCTATTTAATTCGGAAGAATTCAGCTCCATGTTCTTTCGTTATCGACTGGATTTTCATCTGGAAGTGGTCTTGGAGAATAAGGCCAATCATTTTACATTCTCACTCCTAAATGAAGATAAACGGCAGCAACTGTTAGCCACTATCCAACAGTTTGTAGAGCAGAAGCTCAACCCCTCCAGTAAAGCTATCCCGAAGGAAGAGGACGATTTCTTCTTAGTGAGACACTTGCTTGATCCTCATTTGTACCCTGTAAAAGCCCAGCGGATGAATGAGTTGCTGAATCGAATGGATGCCAAAGTGAAGGTCAGCCGCAAGCGTGAGGAAGCATGGAGGTATCAGCTCAGCAGTGGCTTAAAGCATTGGGCTGAGGATGAATTTCTGCTGAAGTATGCGGATCGGGAAAAAAGCTATGGACTGGATTATAAAGTGAAGCCCGATATTCTCCCTTCGGAAATTCCCGCGCCAGCCATGGAGATGTTCCTGCTTACCGCGATGCGGGTGGGCTCGACCGATGCCGATGCACGGCAGAAGTATTTGGAGATTGCTGCACAGTTGGGTTCGGATCAGGCAGCCCAGTGGCTAAAGAACGGATCAGGAAGCATCCCAGCGTTATATACAAGTGAGCGAGTCATCTGCCAAGCCAATGATATTTTGCAAACGCTGGAGGTTCAGATTCGTTCAGAGGAAGAAGAGAGCTATAGAGAAGCACTCGTATATTTATGCGATATTTTAAGAAAGGGCTTTACCAAGGAATATCGGATGAAGTTCAAAAGCAAGGTGAAAAACTACCTGCCTGTACCCAAGTTGGCTAAATCTACGTTGCATCGTTTCTTCGCCAATGCACTTGAATATCCTGCGCTGCATCCGTTGCTGGCTGAATATGCTGAGGTCGTGATGGAAGAGTTCAAGTGGTATAACGATGTAGAGCCCGGTGAAAAGTCGGCAATGCCGGGAACCTATGCGGTGATGGGACTGGGCCTAAAAGGAAAGAACTATTTCCCATTAGTGAATCGTTATATGAAGCTGGTGGACAGTGAACATCAGTCCGTACAGGACGGTTACGCCGCTGTATTTGCTGACGCACACGGACTGACACCGGACACGATACCCGTTTGGACGAGGGTTCTACTGGCAGGCAACGAGTCTGCCAAACCACTGAAGTCATCCGGAATTGAAACCGTAGAGCAGGCACAGGTACTGGTGGAGGAGCTTAAGAAGCTGGAGAACTACGAACAAGAGGTGCTTGTTTATCGTATATGGGGTGGCGCGAAGAAACTAAAAAACAGCCTGAAGCAGGCTGTCCCTGAGGTAAAAGAGCTGCTGGAAACGCTTATTCCATAAAAGCATCATATTCATGATAATATCGCAGTCCTTGCGCAATGCGTTCAATATCCGGCTCGCTTCCGCTGTGGCGTAACACTTCAATGACATCCTGTACAGTCGCCACCTCCAGCCAAGATTGCACCTGATGGTCTGGCAGAGATGCAGGTATACTTTCATCACGATGATTGGTGACGGTGAGACCGGCATCCTCCAGTTCCCACAATTCTTCCTCGGGAATGATGTAATAGGTAGAATTGAGCGGATTACTTTGAACATGTTTCAGATTGGCAAATACCCATTCATTGATTTCTGTTTGGTCAACGGCATGGACCAGTGCTTCAAGGCTGTCAAAAGTTTGTATGCTCATGTATGGAGGCTCCTCTCTTAGCCGCTGGCTTATGCTGTAGCTTTTGTAATATCTTTAAGATGGACTGGCGATTCTTCGCATCCTTAATGTACCTGGGAATGGAGTGGGAAGCCGTACGCATCATACCGGATGCAGGCTTTTCTCGCAACTCGGCAGAGATATAGGAGAGCAGGTAATTCAGGTGTATCCGGTTAAGAGCCCAGACAGGTTTCCCCCGATAGTAATCTAGGAAGTACAGCTGGAGCTGGAAAATAGGGTCTTTTCCGTTTTGGATCACGTTCGTATGCCATTCGCGTGATTGCACACGATGCACCGGAACCTGATTGCGTGTCTCACAGTGCGGACAGTTTATATTTGTATTTTTATGGAGTTTCGTTCGGTCATCATGGATTTCGATATTAAAATACCGTTCGCAATGGTTGCATACGCCGCGTGCATAGAATGTATAAGATTCGGGCTGCTGATATGTGTAGTAACAATGAGAACATCGAACGACGTAATAACAGTCTTTTTTGGATATGGAAATAAAAGCTTGGCCCTGACAACGGGGGCAGTGAACAGTTACCTGTTCTCCTCTTCTAATCACGGCGCTAAAGTCATATTTGTATCCATATTCATCTTTGAAGCGTTTTTGCTCCATGTTCGTTCCTCCTTTTCGGAAAGATCGTAAAAACGTACTTTTTATATTTCATATGTTATAATATTCCTTAACAACAGAATGGCTTAGATGGGCGGTCGGCTAGTCTCCTGTGAGGGAGGTGAGGCCTGTGGAGGTTAAAGACACCTTAATGTTGATGATTCAATTCGCAACGTTGGTGATTCTGATTCTTTCCTTCCATAAAAAGAAATAGACCGCCCGTGGTAGGAACCGGTCTATTTCGAATACCGTGAACTTGCAGCCACCGCCCTTAAAAGCGGCTGTTGCCAAAGAGTGAGGATGTTGACGCATCTTCACTCTTTTTTAGAATATACATCTTATTCCCATTTTAACACTTGAAAAAGACCTTTTCAATGTGCCTAAGAGCGAAAAGGTGAATAAAGATGCGCGAAAGGAGAGGGCGAGCATGAGCATTTTTACAGGACTACAGCGTCCGCAATTCCAGGCTTACTATGATGAGGCTTTTCTAATAGAGCATCGTTTTGAAAATGGTATGGGCTTTCCGCCTTCTTATATAGATTATGTCAAAACTCTTGGTTACGGGCGACTATGCGGCTTATGGAACATTCATATTCCTCTTGGCGATCACCCGGATTCATGGCTTCATCGTTGTCATAACTGGCGGGCCTGGTTTGATGATGTACTGGAATCAGAAGAGGTTTTACAAGAAGCGGCGCTGGAGCCAGATGGTTTTCCGGAGCTTTTGGAGCATGCGGTCCCTTTCGCTTCCAGTGGAGAGGATGACTTGCTGATCTGGGATATTCAATCGCCTGGTGAACGGGGGGAATTCCCAATCTATGCTTTGAATCTGCGCACATGGGGCAATTTTCGGTATGCAGCCTCGGATTTGTATAGCCTCGTCGAAGCGTTGGTGGATGAAGAGCGCGTGAAGTCGGTATTGGGGACAGAGCGTACATCATTCCCATATACGTTTGAACCCTTTTAACAGGTCAAATAACCACCTTGGCATTCAAACTTCAAGGTGGTTATTTGTGCTGCTATTCTTCCTAGCGGTCATCATATTGGGCTAAATATTGCTGTACCAACTCATATCCAGCCACGCCCATTACCGTATATTGATTATATTCTTCCAGTTCCAGATTGCGTATATATTCATCCCCACAGTATAGATGGCCCGCGCAATTAAAATATTTTAGCTGCTGTTGTTCCTCGGAAAGAGGGCGATGATCGATAATGGGCCATACTCCTTTCGTCAGATTTTGGGTGGCGGTGAATATAACTTCAAATCGGCCGCGATAATTTGTAAACGGAAGATATGTCGTTTCACCTCCGTACGCTTGATTCTGGCCTATGGATAGAACCCCGAAGGAGAACGCTTTTTTGAATCTACCATACAGTGCGCAGATCACCTGACATACCGCAAATCGGCCGTCATGCAGGGGGATAACAAAAATATCGCCTTCCTGATGTTTGATTCTTTTGAACACCATCGTCAGGCCAGCTCTTCCTGAAGGATCTCTGTTTTTAGACCTTTAGCGCTGGTAATCGTAATGCTGATCGCATCATAGCCGTTCCGCTTCGCATCTTCAAAATCGCATCGTTCGCCATTGATCAGCTCTAACTGCCCATTCTCATCTACATCGTCTGCAAACTCGTCATCCCAATCCACATTATAAAAGGCAGTTACGCTTACCTCGAAAGTATCTTCACCATCTTCGTCCAGATAGGGCAGCAGGGGAGTGCGATTGTTCTGCTGCTCCTTGGTATAAACTTCGCATAGCAGAGCATCGTAACCATGGCGGGTTCCGTCAAAAATCACGATCTGTTCACCTGTGACTGCATCTTCTGCAATAATGAGTTGGGGTGCAAATTCAGTACCAGTGATCAGCTCGTCCATAAGTTCTCCGTAATAAAAAATGTGGAATTTCGTATGTCCTGCCTGTGAACGAAGCGTACCTGTCCACTCCTGCTCGACCCATGCCTCGGGGTTTTCGGGTACAACCCAACCCTCCAAATAAGCCGGTCCCTGCTTAGCATTATGTATTTCTGTCATCAGTAGGCCTTCCTTTCTGCTCGTTGAGTCGTTCAATTACCTGATTAAAAAACGTTGTAAAGTCTGTTGCCACCAGATACAAATGTCCGCATTCGTCCTGCTCTGCAATATCATAGTTCAGTTTGTCATCATAAGCATGAAGATGTGTGCGGTCCCAGTAGTACACATACGGGGTGTATTCCTTACATGTCAGAACGTAAAAATTGTCGCCCGCATCTGCACCAATCAACAAAGCGCTCTCGACATGATTGATTTCATCCAGAAATTCATCATTAATCGCTAGAAGGTCATGATTTTTGTTGGATACTTCATATCCGAAAAAACAAGTCAAATCAATGTCTCCGTTATCCACTCGATCGAAGGGCACATTGCAATAAAAAGGGGCGGCTACATAAAATCCGTTATATTGTGAAAGAAAACGTTTATAGCCAGCGGGCAATATACGCTGTATCTGTTCCTCCAATGCTGCGATCTGGGCAGGCAAAAGCCCTGATTCAATTGCGAATGACATTAACAACCAGCCTCCTTGATCCTAGTAAACCATAAATCTCTTTGTTGGAAATGAAACAACGCAGCGGTACATCGTATGTGAAATCATGTCATCGATAGGGTGACGATTTTGTTGTCCTCATCCACATCTACCTTCACATTCACTCCTAGCTTATCCTTAAACAGCTTACTGATATTGATATAGTCATCCTTAACCGGACGGCTTGAATTACCAGTTGTGCGAGTCATCCCAGCGGTGATGATGGAACGGACGTATGTTTTATCGAGCTTGGCTTCGGGATTATAGGTATAAATCATCCGTTCCTGCTGATTATAAAAATGGGTTAATTCCGTGTAGTCGTTAGCATTCTCATACTCCTTTTCCTCACGCACATACTCGGGATGATCCATGGTATAGTGGACTCCTCCGTCCAGAAAAGGATTTTCCTTGGAGGGTCGGAGTTCATATTGTCCATAGGCTAGCTGAAACAGATACTCTAAGCCTGAGCCCTCCGCCTGGTAGTAGAGCTGACGACTGTCCCCTCTTTTATCTATAGCGGCATAGCTACTGATTAAAGGCCAGGCATCATACTTTTTATCCTTTACCTCAATGGCAAGCTTGTAATGTACAAGCACCTTTTCATTTTGAAATAATCCAAAGCTGCTCATAATAAAATACGCAGGCACACATATAATTCCGATAATTAATATGAATATAAATATTCTTACACGCATAAGTAGAGTGATTCTCCTTTGGTTGTCGATTATGTGAAAAGCTCCCGTTTGGCAGATGCACCGAATTCTTCATGCTCAACTAATTGTTTCAGAGCATGTTGTGCGAAAGGCATGCTTTTATGTGCGCGAAGCAATGCAAAAGCGGCCCCCTTGACTAAGATATATGTATCACTGCGGATCAACTCTCATGTCTGTAGCTCGATAAAGCTTCTTCCGGTCCGCCACCCTCCAGCAGCACCATAACCGCATAGGAGATTGTATCAATCCAATCGTCGAGGGTGTTGATCTGCTCTACGGTCAGCAGATGATTTCGCTGCAGCATACCATCAGGATGCAACGCCCATGCCCGTGTATATTGGCAAATCCCCCACAGTGCGGCAATCAACTCTCGTTCTATGGATGGTTTCTCCAACTCATCTGCCAGAACTTCAATGATAGTCATGAGTTCATGAAAATTGTCCTCGATCAGTTCGCCTTGGAAGGGGCGAAGCATCCCTAAAAATCCGCTTCGCATTTTGGGATGCTCCAGATCATCATGGATAAAAGAATGACAGCGCAACAGCTCACGGGCTTCTTGTTTATTCATGAAGTTCCGTAATCTCTGCACGGATGCCTCTGCACAGAAAGCTGCCTGACAGCCCCGACAAGGCATCGATGTCAACGACCATATCAGCCTCTTCATAACGGAAGTCAAGTTGCAAAATGATATTTTCTGTTTCTACAGGGCTTAATACATGCTCTTTAGTTTCCAGGAATGTAAAAGTTACTGCATAGCGTGGGACGTCTTTTGCTGGAGCTTCAGGGATTACAGGTGCCTCAGTTGAAGGCTCCAGATCCGGTGATTTAGGGACAAGCACGCTAGCGTAGGATAGCTCAATCGTCAGCGTAATCTGGTCTTTCGTCATATTAGCAGCTGTAATTCGGTCATAATGAAAGGGAGGGAAATAGCCAAGCTTTTCGACAATGCTGTCTGCACCTTGAATAGAAACAGTTGGAGAGAAAGCCAGCTCCAGTCCGATGGACCCTGCCAGTTGGTCTTCATATTCCGGATTAATACGGACAAGGGCCTGTTCCGGCTCTACTTTCAAAATCGTGCCTATAAAATACTGTTTGCCATGGATCAGAACAATATCATGCGGAACGAACGGCAACGCTCCCCCGGCTTGATAATGAATGAGATATTCGTTCTCTTTTTTTTCAACCTTTTGAACTTGAATTTGCATAAATTGCAGCCTCCTGGGGTTAATAGTATGACGGATTGTTTAAGTGTGTGGTAAAGGGAACGGAGTCCACGATTGAAAAACATACTTCATATCCGGGGTATCCTGTTCGAGCATAAATGGAAGAATATCCATAATGGCGCGTGCTTTACTGCCAGCATAAAAGTTGCGCGAGCTATGTAACATTTTGTTTGCCTTTATCCACTGGCTGAGCTGCATCATAACGTCTTCGACGATTGTTTGGTCGATACGTTCATAAACGTCCTGACGGATCGAAACGAGTATGCCGCAATTATTGGATGATTGGGACATGGGGTCATTGGACAAAAGAATGTACACTTCCGGCGTCGTCCCTTTGTTATAGGACGATTTGATACTAGGCGCCTCTATAACCAGCATCAAAGGAGTCAATTCATCATTGGTTACAATACGAAGCAACTCCTGCTTGTCCCAGCGAATCTTACCGTGTTTGGCTTTCGTGGATTGATAGATAGACACACGGGTATTGCGGATTCCTGATATATTCAGGAACGTTTCAAAACAATCGAACAGGTTAGTAAAGCACTCTCCAGCAAACAAAGTGTGCTTCTCCGACAAGGAACCGGCCATTATAAAATTATAATGCAAGTTGTTAACCACAAGCATCCATCCTTTATTCATGAATTACCAATTCTTATACCATAATATATGACATGAAGATCGAATTCACCTTTTATATAGACTGTGGTCCTGTTCATTAAAATCGTTTGGAAACCAGTTCAACTTCGCGTATACTAGGAAAGTCATATATGGAACGGCCTGAGCCGCCTTGCGGCCGTATGTTGAGTTACATGAACAGATTCAACGATAACGGATATGCTCCCTTCCTGAAAAGGGGAGAATGAGAACCGATACAAAAATGGGAATTCTGAACTATGGAACGATAGATGTCATATGGCACATGAACCTATTTTACGTGACACATATTGAATACAGATAAGGGAAGTGAATACAACTTGAAGAATTTTACAGCATTAGGTGTGGAGCAACATTGGGTAGAAGCCTTGAAAGAGCAGGGCATCTCAGCGCCAACACCTGTACAGCAGGAGTCCATTCCACTGTTGATGGAAGGTCAGGATGTGATTGCCGAGGCACATACGGGGACAGGGAAGACGCTTGCGTTTTTACTGCCGATTTTACAAAAGCTGAATTTGGACAAGCGGCACCCGCAGGCGCTTGTGATTGCACCTACGCGTGAATTGGCACTCCAGATTACAGAGGAAGCTAAATGCTTGGCTGCTGCGGAGCCGAGTTTATCTCTACTAGCTGTTTACGGAGGACAGGACGTGGAGCGTCAGCTTCGTAAACTGAAAGGTGGCGCACAACTGATTATTGGGACACCTGGGCGACTGCTGGATCACCTGAGACGTGGCACGCTGGATCTAGGCGGCATTAAAATGCTGGTCCTGGATGAAGCCGATCAAATGTTACACATGGGCTTTTTGAACGATGTGGAGACGATTCTTCAGGAAGTTCCTTACCGGAGACAGACGATGCTGTTCTCCGCTACGATGCCAGCCGGTATTCGCAAACTGGCTCGTGTATATATGAACGAACCTGTAGATGTCAAAGTGAAATCCGCTTCTTCCGTTCCGGTGAGCCAAATCCGTCAGGTCGTTGTGCAAACAACAGACCGGGGTAAGCAACAGGCATTGGTGGATATGCTGAATACGGATCGTCCGTACTTGGCTGTTATTTTCTGCCGTACGAAGCGCCGGGCTGCCAAACTGAACGAAGAGCTGCAAGAAATGGGCTTTCAGAGCGGTGAGCTTCACGGGGATTTGTCCCAGAACAAGCGGGAGCAAGTGATGAAGGCGTTTCGTGAAGCGAAACTCCAATTGCTCGTAGCGACTGATGTAGCTGCACGCGGCCTGGATGTAGAAGGCGTCACGCATGTCTTCAACTACGACATGCCGCAGGATGCCGAAAGCTACATCCACCGCATCGGGCGTACCGGCCGTGCCGGAGGCAAAGGCGTGGCTGTGACGCTCGCTACGCCAAGGGATATTCCAGAGCTTCGGAACATCCAGAAAGTTGCTGGTGTCACATTCACCAGCAGTGAGGGCGGCGGACAGCGTAGACCTGCTTCCGATACGGCTGATCGGCAGGGTCGAGAACGCCGTTCGGGCAGAAACGACCGCCGTTCCTACGGTGGCAACGACTCCGGCGGTGGACGCCGGGGCAGCGGCCGCGAACAGGCGGGCCGTCGTGACAGTGCAGGCGGCGAACGTCGCTCTAGCCGCGGCAGTAACGAGCGCAGCGGATATGACCGCAGCAGCGGTTCCGCACGCGGAGGCCAAGGTCGCTCGGCGGGACAAAGCAGCGAGCGTGGCGGGTATGACCGTAGTAGCGGCGGTTCTGCACGAGGAGGCCAAGGTCGCTCGGCAGGGCAAAGCAGCGAGCGCGGTGGATATGACCGCAGCAGCGGCGGTTCCGCACGAGGAGGCCAAGGTCGCTCGGCAGGACAAAGCAGCGAGCGCGGTGGGTATGACCGCAGCAGCAGTGTTTCTGCGCGCGGAGGCCAAGGTGGCCGCGGTGGACAAGCCAAAGGCGGCCCGCGTGGTGGTCAAGGACAAGGAGGCCGTCGCGGACGGTCCAGATAGATAAAATAGGAGTATTCTCATAGAATGCTCCACTATGGTTATCATAATAGCCCCGGGGAGGCTCATCTTCCGGGGCTATTGTAATCTTCATCCATACCGCTGAAAGAGCAGCGCCATAAGATAAATTCAAAAGATAAATTTGGAGGGGTTATACATCATGCAGGAACAGGATATGGGCAAGCGCGCCATGGTCTCAGCATGGATCAGCCTGATTAGCAACATCCTATTAACCGGCATTAAGATTATTACAGGACTTATGTTCAACAGCAAGGTGCTGGTAGCCGATGGTGTGCATAATGCTGGGGACGTGATTGCCTCTGCAACGGCACTGGGGGCGATGCGCATATCTAGCCAGCCGCCGGATGAGGACCATCCTTATGGTCACGGCAAGGCAGAAGTGATCGGTGCAAGCGTGGTGGCGGTCATATTGTTTGGAGCGGGTATATTCATCGGCTATCATTCGATTGCAGCACTGTTCGAACCGATGCCACAGGAGCATATACTGGCATTGGTGGCCGCCATTATTTCCTTGCTCTGGAAACAGTGGCTGTATATCTACACGATTCGTATCGGGAGAGCGGCCAATAGTCAGGGTCTTATTGCAACGGCAAAAGATCATCTCGCTGATGTGTACGCCTCTGGGGCTGCTGTACTGGGTATCGGATTGGGGCTGATTGGGGAGCACTGGGGCATTTCAATCTTATCTTACGGTGACCCTATTGCGGGATTCGTAGTGGCATTGCTAGTTCTGAAATTGGCGTGGGAAATGGGCCGTGAATCCATAGATGTGCTTATGGAAAAGGCGATTGCAACGGAGGAAATTGAGAGCTACGCCGCAGCCGCACTGAGTGTAGCCGAGGTTCAACGTATTGACCGTATCCGTGCCCGTGAGCACGGCCATTATATTATCGTGGATATCCGCGCTTCAGTGGATGCCTCTTTGACGATTCAGCAGGGACACGATATTATTCGACTGATTAAGGGGGCTGTCATGAAGCGGGAACCGCGGGTTTATGAGGTGCTTGTCCATTTGAATCCATGGTATGCGGACGACCACTAGAACAGACGGCGCGAATTGACAGATAACTTGCAGGAAGGGTATGCTTTTAAAAGCCGAACGATGATGAATAAAAGCGAGGTTACCCGAAAATATGCGAAAATTTTTAAAATGGTTAGGCATTTCTGTGACTGCGGCGGTTCTTTTAGTGGGCGGATATTATACGTATTCTATATATCATTTTACGAATCAAATTTCAGTTGCTTCCGGACAGGATTCGAAATTCAAACCGCAGGCACAAACTCAAACCAATGTACAACCTGTAGAGGTATCGCTCCCACCGGAATGGGATGGGACAGAAAGAGTGAATATTCTGCTGCTAGGCGGCGACTCCCGTGGAGAGGATTCAGGGCGTTCTGACTCCGTTATGGTTGCTTCTATTGATCCGGTTACGAAAAAGGCTACACTGATGTCGATTCTTCGTGATACCTACGTCAATATCCCAGGTCATGGGCAAAGTCGATTGAATGCTGCCTTTTCCTACGGGGGACCGGATTTGACCAGACAGACCGTGAGCGACCTGCTGGGCATACCAATTCAATATTATGTATATACTGATTTCAATGGTTTTATTGCGCTGGTTGATTCTGTGGGTGGTATTGACCTGGATGTCGAAAAAGATATGCATTATACCTCCAAGGCGGATAAACACCAGTTTGATATTGATTTGAAAAAGGGAATGCAGCACATGGACGGTAAAACAGCCTTGCAATATGTACGCTTCCGTCATGATGCGACTTCCGATTTTACGCGTACGGAGCGGCAACGCAAATTCATTACTGAGCTTGGCGGTAAAATTCAGTCAACCTCATCTCTAATCAAACTGCCGAGTATTTTAAATAGCATTTCTCCTTATATTGAAACGAATCTGAGTACTACGGAAATGCTGCAATTGGCTTCATTGGGCTTTAATATCGATGCAACAACAGTAGCGAAGCAGCAAATCCCGCCGAATGAATTGGTGCGCGGGGAAACCATTAAGGGTGCGCAGGTATTGGGTGTAGACGAAAGAAAGCTCAAGCGCTTCATACAGAATCTTTTTGAACAGGAGAACAAACCTGTGACCACGACGGTGGATGCTGCAACCACGATAAATGATACTCCATAACCCTCGAAAGCAAGCGAAGTTCGTACGATGACGTACAACTTTGTTTGCTTTTGTGTTTATTTGGGTATAACCTTGTATATTTTGTTCCAAAAATATATCGTATCTATGAAGAACGTATACTCATTTGTGTAAAGAGAAGGGGAATGTGGTGTGGAAATAACTCCGGCATGGAAAGACCGATTCAAGAAGTTTTTTCTGAACAACAAGTTTGTGTTATTCCTGCTGGTACTGCTGCTGATCGGCTTGAATATCTTGGTTCTTACCAAAATTTCATACATATTCACACCTGTCATAGTGCTGTTAAAAACGATCATTCTCCCTGTCATATTATCCGGCGTGTTGTACTATCTGTTCAACCCGTTGGTTGATGTACTGGAGCGTAACAAGGTGAAACGAGTATACTCCATTGTTGTATTGTTTTTGCTTATTATAGGGGTTATTGCGATTGTGGTTACATCGGTGGTGCCTGTGATCCGTGATCAAATACAGGGGCTTATTCAAAATTTCCCTGCCTATAGCGAGCAAGTACAACGACAATTCGAGAAACTGATCGGCAGCGATTTTGTAAACCAGTTCCAGAACACGATTCAAATTAATCCATCAGAGCTGGCCTCCAAAGCTTCTGAAAAGTTATCTAGCTTTATTAATAATGCATGGACGGGTGTGGGCAGCTTTTTGGGCGTGGTTACAGAAACGGTACTTGCGATTGCCACGGTTCCATTTATTCTGTTCTACTTGCTAAAAGATGGACACAAGCTACCACAGTTTATCCTGAAAATGCTCCCGCCTATGTTTCGTAAAGAAACAGATCGCATTATGACCGAGATGAATCATCAGGTCAGTTCCTATATTCGTGGGCAGATTATTGTCAGCTTCTGTATTGGGGCGCTGTTGTATATTGGTTACCTAATCATTGGATTAGACTACTCTTTGACGCTTGCAGTCATTGCATCCTTTACGAGCGTTGTCCCCTACTTAGGTCCCGTCATTGCCATTACACCTGCGTTAATTGTAGCCTTGGTTACCTCACCGATTATGCTGCTCAAGATGGTTATCGTGTGGACAGTCGTACAGCTCATTGAGGGTAAATTAATTTCTCCACAAATTATGGGCAAATCTCTTCGGGTACATCCGATCACGATTATCTTCGTTATTCTGACCGCAGGCAATTTGTTTGGTGTGGTGGGAATTGTACTGGCGGTTCCGGGGTATGCTGTCTTGAAAGTAATCGTTACACATTTGTATAGTTTCTTTAAAAAGCGTTCGCATCTCTATGAGGCGGATAAAGGGAACGCAAGTCTTTACGAAAAATAAACTTTTCCACTATAAAATTGATATGGGCCCCTCTTGGGTAACTGTGGCTATGCGTGCTATAATTAATGCCTATCCTTATTCCCAAATAGAAAGGTCAGACTTTTATGATAAAACTCAGCATTCTTGACCAATCTCCGGTATCGGAAGGCATGACGCATGCGCAGGCATTACAAAAGACCGCTGAGCTTGCTATAGAGGCGGAACGCTTGGGTTATCATCGCTTTTGGGTATCAGAGCATCATTCTGCAGCAAATCTCGCTGGGTCCAGCCCGGAGGTACTGATTTCACATCTGGCCGCCCGTACTCGGGCCATTCGAGTGGGGTCGGGTGGGGTGATGCTGCCTCATTACAGCGCTTATAAAGTAGCGGAAAACTTTCGTGTGTTGGAGGGATTGTATCCGGGACGCATTGATTTAGGTCTGGGACGGGCGCCTGGAGGAATGCCCATTGCTACCAGAGCCCTGCAAGAAGGCAAAATGCGAGGTGGTGTAGATCTATACCCTGAGCAGTTGGATGACCTGTTAGCTTATTTACATGACAGCACAGGCAATAATCACCGTTTCGGTTCGCTACAGGCGATGCCGCTTATAGAAACTGTACCGGAAATGTGGTTGCTCGGCTCCAGTGGTGATAGCGCAGGTCTGGCAGCCGAGCGTGGCGTGGGCTTTGCGTTTGCGCAGTTCATTAATGGTGAAGGCGGCACAGGGGCTATGAAGGAATACCAGGAAAGCTTCCAGCCTTCCCAGCATAGTGACCAACCACGTTCGCTTGTTGCCGTATTTGCGATCTGTGCGGATACCGAAGAGGAGGCCAATCGCTTGGCTTCCAGCATGGACTTATCTCTTGTACTATTAGAGCAGGGAATGCGCTCCGCTGGAACACCTTCCGTGGAAAAGGCACTGGCGTATCCGTATACGCCGTTTGACCGGATGCGGATACGTGAGAATCGCAAACGTATGGTGGTCGGTTCGCCCGAACAGGTGAAGCGTCAGATTGAGCAATTAAGTAAGGACTATAATGCACAGGAGATCATGGTTGCGAGCATTATTCATGACTTTGATGCCAAAATGAAATCTATACGTCTCATGGCCGAAGTACTTGGACTGTGTTCTGTACAGTCATAATGCAATTCGCCGGATTTGAAAGATCACAGCTTCAAGGAGCTGTGATCTTTTTTTTGAATTTTTTGAGAAAATATTGGATGATATGCACTGTATGATATAGGAAATAAACCAGTTAACACTTGATAATGATTATCAATATCTTTATTATATAAAGATAGAATGAAGTTTTGATGAAAGTCGTGCGTTAAGCCCGTGACTATATATATTGGATAAGGGAAAGGGATGATTCCACATGTTTCGTCTGAAAACGGCAAATCTGGATATTGCTTATGAAGATCGATTGATTGTAGAAGATCTGAACGTAGAAATACCGCAAGGGAAAATCACAGCCTTGGTAGGCGCAAATGGTTCTGGCAAGTCCACCATTCTGAAGACGATGGCTCGCATCATGAATCCTAAGGGCGGCAGTGTTCTGCTTGACGGTAAATCCATTCATAAGCAATCCACCCGGGAAGTAGCTAAGCAGCTGGCTATTTTGCCGCAAAATCCGACTGCACCGGAAGGATTAACCGTGACGGAACTGGTATCTTACGGACGTTTTCCTTATCAAAAAGGTTTTGGTTCCATGAAAGCGGAAGATCGCAAAATGGTAGAGTGGGCCATTCAAGTAACGGGAATGAGCGAGTTCCACGATCGTCCGATTGATCAGCTTTCTGGCGGTCAGCGTCAGCGTGCCTGGATTGCTATGGCACTTGCGCAGGATACGGATATTTTGTTTCTGGATGAGCCGACGACATTTTTAGATATGGCGCATCAACTGGAAGTGCTGCATTTGCTGGAGTATCTAAATACTTCGGAGGAGCGCACCATTGTTATGGTCGTGCATGATTTGAACCATGCGGCCCGGTATGCTCAGCATATGATTGCAATCAAAAAAGGGAAAGCTGAGGCGGTAGGAACTCCAACTGAGGTTATGTCCCCTGATGTGCTGCGTGAAGTGTTCGGGATTGAGGCTGATATTGTAACAGATCCTCGTACAGGTGTACCGCTCTGTCTTCCGTATGCTTTGGCTGGACAGCCTGCGGTAAGCCAAGCCATAAAAGAAATGAATGTGGAAGATAAGCAACCTGTGGGTTCTGTTGCTGAGCGACGTGATGCTAGAGCACAAGTAGCGGCAAGAGGTTAAAGGGGACATACCATGAAACCACTGGATTACGATCAGCTTGAGCAACTAGCAAACATAGTGAGAGTCACGCCGGAGGATGCAGTATATTCCGGGCCAGTGGCCGAATGGCTTGAACCAGATAAGATCCGCTCTGTGATGGAGTATTACGGCGATCTTCTGCGTGCTGAAGACGTTTTAACCGCAGCCGTTTATTTTGTGAACCAGTTGCGTGGCCTCGTGTTTGCGCAGCATTTTATGGTATCCCTGTGTGAACGCCGTTGGGACCTGTCCGTTTCTAATCTCAGATTTCATATTTGTTATGAAGGTCAATATCCCTCTATTAGTCTTCAGGTCATCGACTTAACAGAGCTGGACAATACGTGGAACAATGGGGATCACCGTTCTTCCGAACAGGCCCAGCAAGTGTTACGAGACTTTTACAGTTTGCAGATGCGGCCCCTATTGGAAGCAATTGCTACAGTGGGGAGCGCATCTATCGGCCAAATGTGGGGACAGTTTCCGTTGGCATTGCTGTATTTTAAGGATAGAGTACAGCCATCGTTGACTGATCCTCAGGATGTGGAGCGCTTTGAACAAGATTATATGTATGTGACACGTGAACTTGAGGGAGAGATATTCGGGCGTAAAAGAAATCCGTTTACGGTTCGTCTCGTTGAATTGGACAATCCTTACCGCCCTGGTGAAAATACCTACATGAAACCGTCCTGTTGCCAATATTACAAGACAGGTGGAGGTCAGCGGTATTGTTATACTTGCCCCAAAATGTCCGCTTCCGAACGCGAAGAACGCAGACTCGAAGTGGTGGCATCACGGTAAAGTCTCTGTGGATGTTGGCATGTCCGTCACCTTTTGGTTAAAATAGGTTATGTAACCTAAACCAAGTGACACGAAGGAGGATGCTGTATGTCTGTCTATTCACATAATGCCGTAACACCAGCGAATCAGGAGGTTTCTCTGAATACTTACGCTGGTAAGGTGCTGGTTATTGCGAATACCGCCAGTAAATGCGGACTTACCCCGCAATATGGGGATTTGCAAAAGCTTTATGACGAATATAAGGATCGGGGATTAGTTGTATTAGGCTTTCCTTGCAACCAATTTGGCGGTCAGGAGCCGGGCAGCAGCGAGGAAGCGTCTGAATTTTGCCAACTGAATTACGGGGTTAATTTCCCGGTATTCGCCAAAGTGGACGTCAATGGACCGGGTACAGCGCCTCTGTTTGAATATTTGAAAAAGCAACAGCCTGGAGAACAGGAAAATGGGACAATTCAGTGGAATTTTACGAAATTCATTGTGAATCGTGAAGGTGTACCTGTGGGTCGTTTTGAACCGAAGGAGTCACCAGAAGCGATGAAAGCAGCCATTGAGCAATTGCTATAGTAGCTTTGCCTTCATTCCAAAATATATGTTTAAAAAGGTCTGATTTCCGGCATGTCTCCGGGAAGCGGACCTTTTTTTGTTCTCTACATGTGCATTTGTCTAAGGGGGGAGCATCATGTGAAAGTCGATTCCATGGGCATAATCAGGCCGCCTACAGGGGAAACTGAATGGAGCAAAAAAACATTTCAGCAAACAGTTGATCTCGTATATCCTTTCTTTTTTAAATGTGGACAAATTGTGAATATCACAAAAAGCTATTGTAATGTGAAAAATATCACACTATAATAAGTGCATGAAGTGAAATAAATCACAAACACTAACGAGCTGTTTACGTGAAACTATTCACAATTATTATACAGTTTATGCCCACACACCAAGGAGGAATTCAACATGAAAGTAGCAGTTATCGGATGTACACACGCAGGCACAGCAGCTATCGTTAACACAGCTAAATGTTATTCAGATGCAGAAATTACCGTTTACGAGCGTAATGATAATATTTCATTTTTATCTTGTGGTATTGCGCTGTACGTAGGTGGTGTCGTCAAAGATCCGCACGGCCTGTTTTATTCGTCTCCAGATCAACTGTCTGACTTGGGTGTAGTGACCAAGATGCTTCATGAGGTAACGAGTGTGGATACGGCTGGCAAGTCGCTGCATGCCCGTAATCTCCAAACAGGTGAGGAATTTACAGACACATTTGATAAACTAATTGTGACCACGGGATCATGGCCCATTATTCCAAAGCTGGAAGGCATTGAACTTGATCATATTTTGCTCTGTAAAAACTATAATCATTCCAATGATATCATTGAGAAAGCCCAGCACGTACAGAACATTACAGTCGTGGGAGCTGGATACATTGGTGTTGAATTGGTAGAAGCTTTCCAAATGAATGGTAAAAATGTAACGCTGATCGACAGTGCTGATCGTATATTGAATAAGTATTTGGACCATGAGTATACAGACCGGATTGAAAGTTCCCTGAAGGAACATGGCATTAAGCTGGTACTTGGCGAGACGGTGAGTCGTTTTGAGGGTACGAACGGTAAGGTAAGTAAAGTCGTGACCTCTAAAGGAGAATATGAAACAGAGCTTGTTATTCTCTGCATCGGTTTCCGACCTCAAACGGATCTGCTCAAAGGTCAGGTAGATATGTTGCCTAACGGTGCGATCATTGTGGATAACTATATGCAAAGTAGTTGCCCGGACGTGTTTGCAGCAGGCGACAGTTGTGCAATTCGCTATAATCCGACCGGCAAAACGGCTTATATCCCTTTGGCAACCAACGCAGTTCGTATGGGTACGCTGGTGGCACGTAATCTGGTGCAACCAACCATTGCCTACATGGGAACCCAAGGAACTTCGGGTATCAAAATTTACGAAGACAATATCGCAGGAACAGGCATGACGGAAGCTGCGGCAACAGATGAAGGCATGACTGTAGAAGCTGTAACCATTGAGGACAGCTACCGACCTGAATTTATGCCAACCTCCGAAAAAGTGTTACTGAAAGTGGTATATGAACAGGGGACGCGGAGAATTCTGGGTGCTCAAATTATGTCGAAGGTGGATTTGACGCAATCCATTAACACGCTATCCGTAGCCATTCAAAACCATATGACCATTGACCAGTTGGCCTTTGTCGATTTCTTCTTCCAGCCGCACTATAACAAGCCTTGGAATTTCTTGAACGCGGCAGGTTTACAAGCATTGCCTACAATATCTGAACGGAACCCAGTTACTGTATAATTAGATTTGTCTGTGACATTGTTCATAAGTTTGTCAACAATCTGAGGCGTACGGATGAATCCTTATAGTACAATATAGAGTAGCATAAGGATCAGGGGGGAAGTAACTTATGGGTTTGTTTTATATCCTTTTTCTTGTAGTCGTGGCCATGGTAGGCCTTGGTGGAGTTCTTTGGTTCTTAAGAGCAGTTGAAAAGGAAGAATACAATTAAATGTAAAGCGCGTAGTAGCGCAGTAGATGTAATAATACAGAAAAACAGTCCTTTTTTCAGGGGCTGTTTTTTTTATAGTTACGAAAGTGATTTTTTTCACAAACTTAATCACTGATTTTAAATAAAATATGAAAGAAGAATATTTTAGTGAATAGATATTAAAGGAGCGGGGATATATGGCGAGCTATAAACCGGGGCAAATTGCTGAAAAGACGGTGGAAACAGGAGTGGCCAAGGCGAACAACCCGTGGACTGTGGCGGTGGTACTGGGGTTTTTGGCAGGTGCATTTATTGCACTCGGG
This sequence comes from Paenibacillus sp. 1182, assembly GCF_017833915.1. Taxonomy (NCBI): domain Bacteria; kingdom Bacillati; phylum Bacillota; class Bacilli; order Caryophanales; family Paenibacillaceae; genus Paenibacillus; species Paenibacillus sp. 1182. Next base: position 368,266 of record NZ_JAFICR010000002.1, read on the forward strand.
TTTTTGCTGGATATACGTGTTATTGCAAGTGCGCCTAAAGAATGGGGAAGCATTGCCACCTTTATTGGAGCTGCGGTGTTCCCTATTGGTCTGGTATTAGTTTTGATCGCAGGCGGAGAATTGCTGACCGGCAATATGATGGCGGTCCCTTTGGCGAGATGGGCAGGACGGATTAAGACAGGAGTCATGTTTCGTAATTTGGCGATTATTACGCTCAGTAATTTTGCAGGTGCGTTATTCGTTGCATTTTTCTTTGGGCATGTGCTGGGTTTAACAGAAACGGGCCCTTATCTGGACAAAGTGGTGGATATGGCAGGACATAAGCTACACGAAAGCTTTTTGCAGTCTTTTATATCGGGTATAGGATGTAATTGGCTCGTAGCACTGGCTGTATGGTTGGCATATAGCACAGACTCCATTGGCGGCAAAATTATGGGGATTTGGTTCCCGACCATGGCCTTTGTGGCTATTGGATTTCAGCACGTTGTTGCCAATATGTTTCTCATTCCGGCGGCTATTTTTGCAGGCCACTTTTCATGGGCAGATTATGTTATGAACTTCATTCCGGTCTGGCTGGGGAATTTGGTAGGAGGTAGCCTGTTTGTGGCTGGAGCCTACTGGTTGGCCTATCTGAAAAAGCCTCAAGCCAACGCACATCCAGTGAATGAATCTCCAACTACTTCTTCGGTTGCACATCCAATCCGTTGATTGATCCTACCTAATCACGGTACTTTAAACAGCAATGAACAAAGCAAATCCGCCATGACAGGCCCGGGGGAACGAAACCTGTCATGGCGGATTTTTTTGGGAGTGGTCCATGATTTGGCATGGAGGATGAGTGTGCTCTCGTCCATGATGCCTTGATCTTTTTTACCCTCAGTAAGATATGATGAAACAGGATGTTGAAAAAAATTATAATTCTTAAAAAATCCGTTTTGCTCTATGCAGCAGACGGATTTTTTTAATATTTTGGAGAGCGGCTGTGTGGGAAAATCCTTCTCTTGCCATCGGCCAAAGCTGTGGATATGATAAGATCAGTGTAATTTTTGGAAACGGTAACGGAAAGGAGCATCAACACTATGGATCATCGCAATAGCGCGCCTCGTGAGGCCACGCTTCAACAAGACTTACAAGGGGGACAGCGGATGACGGAGCAGCAGGACGGTATTTTTCCGGCTGTATGCCCGTTAGATTGCCCGGATACGTGTGGGCTCCTGCTTCACAAGGAAAAAGGAAAGATAATCAAGGTGACTGGAAACCCAGATCATCCCATTACCAAAGGGGCTATTTGTAACAAAGTTCGCAATATGACGGAGCGGGTATATGATCCTGATCGGGTGCTCTATCCGTTGAAGCGTATAGGCCCCAAAGGAGAAGGGAAGTTTGAACGAATTAGCTGGGAGGAGGCGGTCAATACCATTACAGGTCGGTTCAAGGAACTGATCCGTACGGACGGACCGGAATCTATTCTCCCCTACAGCTTTTATGGCAATATGGGCGTATTGAGTGTGGATGGAATGGATCGCCGATTTTTTAATGCGCTGGGTTCAAGCCAACTGGATCAGACGATTTGCAGCGTGGCTGGGAATGAAGGCTGGGCGTCCGTTATGGGTTTTAAGGGCGGCACCAGCCCGGAGGACACGGAGGATGCAGACCTCATTATTGTGTGGGGTGGTAATGTCATTAGCACCAACATGCATCAGGTCGTTTTGGCTGAGAAAGCACGTAAAAAAGGTGCTAAGGTGGTCGTTATTGACGTTCATCGTAACCGGACGGCGCAATGGGGGGATTGGTTCATTCCGTTATATCCGGGGACGGATACAGCGCTCGCGCTGGGTGTTATGAATGTACTGTTCGCTCAAGGACTGACGGACGACGAATTTTTACATCGCTACACAGTAGGTCATGAGGAACTGCGCGAGCATGTTAAGACCTATACACCAGAGCGGGTTTCGCGGATTACCGGCGTGCCGGAAGCGGATATTATCCGTTTGGCGGAAATGTACGGAACTGCGAGAGCAGCGTATATCAATATCGGTAATGGGCTTCAGCATCATGATAATGGCGGTATGAACGTACGTGCGGTTACATGCTTGCCTGCGCTCACTGGACAATGGCTGAAGCACGGCGGGGGAGCGTCACGCTCCAACGGCGCTTATGCCAAGATTAACAGCGCCCATCTGGAGCGTCCTGATCTGCGACAGAACCCGGATGCCCGGATGATTAACATGAACCGGATCGGAGAAGCGCTGCTACAGAAGGAACAGCCGATTAAGGCGTTATTCGTATATTGCAGTAATCCGGTAGTTGTAGCCCCCGATTCGGAACGGGTGACTAAAGGATTTGAACGAGAGGATTTGTTCACAGTCGTTCATGACCTATTCCTAACCGATACGGCCCGCTATGCAGATATTGTGCTGCCTGCCGCGTCTTCTTTTGAAGGAACAGATCTATACAAATCGTACTGGCACCACTATATCCAAATGCAGCAGCCCGTCATTGATCCGCTTGGGGAAAGCAAAAGCAATTATGAGCTGTTTAGCCTGCTCGGACGGGCAATGGGCTTTGATGAAGCTGCCTTTACGGAAAGTGAAGAGGAGATGATCGCAGGCGCGCTTGATAATCCAACGAACCCTTATCTCAACGGTGTGACCTTGGAATCCTTAAAGAAGTCACCTTTTGTAAAGCTTGATATGACGCCAAAGGCCACTTATTTGGATCGTTTAACCACGCCTTCAGGCAAGATTGAGCTATATTCGGAAAAAATGAAACAAGCAGGTCTGCCCGCGATGCCTTCTTATGTGCCGCTGATTGAAGGGTACGACGGAGAGCACCGACCGCAAGCGGACGAGCGGTATCCATTAATGTTTATTTCACCGCCAAACCATAATTTTCTGAATTCTACTTTCGCTAACTTGCCCAAGCATCAGCGACTGGAGCGGGAGCCCTTGCTACAAATTCACCCGGAGGATGCTCAGACAAGAGGCATCGCGGACGGGGAGCCGGTTACCGTATGGAATGATCGGGGGACGTATGAGCTGAAAGCCAAAGTCACCGATCTGATGCTGCCCGGTACAGTGATTAGTCAGGGATTATGGTGGGAAGGCAAAGGACGCAGACAGCGTGTCAATGTGTTAACCTCTGATCGGCTGTCGGATATGGGACAGGGGGCTACTTTCTTCTCAACGGTGGTGAATGTGAAGCGCCAATGAGATTATGCCTTTTATGGCGTCAGATGCAAAAGGAGAAACAAAAGATATGAAATGGTTGGAGTCTTATCCGAAAGAAGTGAAAGTGTTTCTCATTGCCAGCCTGATTAATTCTGCTGGAAGTTCCCTGATGTGGCCGTTGGTTAGCATGTATGTGTTTGACGAGCTAAACCGTAGTATGGGAGATGCAGGAATTGCGATTTTAGTGCAGTCTCTGGGCGGAATTTTTGGTCAAGTGTTGGGCGGAGCCCTCTATCACCGTATTGGAGCCAAGAAGCTGATTGTTGGCTCACTCGCGATGAACGCGCTGGGACTTCTCGCGCTTCCATTTACCAGCGGTCATTGGGTAGCGTTTGTCATCATGATGGGCTTTATCGGCTTTTTTAATGTCGTATCTGTACCTGCGATTCAGGCGTTTGTAGGTTTTCGTTTCGCTGACCTTCGTGGAGAGCTATTTAATATTATTTATGTCGCTAACAATATTGGGGTTGCAGTGGGTACGGGATTGAGTGGCGTTCTGGCTGACCTCTCCTATCAGCTCAGCTTTGTGATGAACGGAGTGACTTCTGCGGTATTTGCCGGATTCTTCTGGTCTTATCTAAGCAGGGTGGATCGGGAAGAGGGAGAAGTACAGCTCAGCAAGTCTGTGAAGAAAAGAGAGGAAATCCCAGCTCGTTTGCTGTTTCGTGATACCAGATTGTATCTCTTTGTGGGGTTAGGCTCACTTTTTTTATGGTTCGGCAATTCGATCTGGAATACAGGAGTGTCTCCCCATATTATTGAGCAGGGCTTGCCTAAAACGATGTATGGGTTACTATGGACACTGAATGGTATCCTTATTTTTGCCGCACAACCCATTATTTTTTGGATAAAACGACTGTACGCTCATCACGCTTCAGCGCAAATGACATGGGCCGGAGGATTTTATTTGGCGGCTTATATTGTCATGCTGGGCACACAGAACTATACTGGAATGATATTCGCTATGGTTCTGGCGACCCTGGGAGAAATGCTGATTGCACCTGCGGTTCCAGCATTCCTGTCTGATCATGGAGGTCGGGGTGCACCCTTTTACATTGGGCTTGTGGGGGGCATTGGCGCAGCCGGACGGGTAATGGGGCCTTATATTATGGGGAAGTTGTATGATGGCGGTGGGTTACCGCCTACACTTTGGCTTGCATCAGGCGTAGCGGTGTTGTCGATCCTGTTTTTCGTCCTGCACAGCTGGTTGAACCGTTTCCGGCATCATTCGGATACTTTGAATACTATGACGTCCAAGGCGGATGTTCCCAGTTCTTAAGTCCTAATAAAAATGCAGTATTATGCTGTAATTATGGTACAATAAGTGACGGATGATTGTAGTTATTGCTTCAGGAAAGCCTTCACAGGAAGGATTGAAAGGAATTGTTTACAAGTCAACTCTTGACGATACGTCATTCGGAGATGAAGGATGCTCCTGATCTGATTGCGCTGGATGAATTGGTATGGAATGAACGCACGGCTCCCGCCTCGCTGTCCTGGAAGTCGCGCGGGGAGTTTCTGCGTAATACGCCTCCAGGCTCTCAACTGGTCGCCATCGAACAGGAAGTACTCTGCGGGTATATTGGATTTCGTCCTCCAACGCTGTTGGCTAGTAATTGTCATGTACTCGAAATAAATATAGCTGTACATCCAGCTTATCATCGCAAAGGCATTGGGACGGCACTCATGAACTCCATGAAGGATATTGCAGCTGCGGAGGGCATACGTAAGTTGAGTTTGCGTGTACTCTCATGCAACACGGAAGCCCTTATGTTTTATGAAAAAAGTGGTTTCGCGATTGAAGGACGTTTGCATGAGGAGTTTTACATAGCAGGCCAATTCGTAGATGATGTGTTAATGGCCTATTTCTTAAAATAGGCGGGAGGCTACAGACAGCAATTCGGTTGTATGCCCGGCCTAAACCAACAACGCCGCAGACCTGCTCAGGTCTGCGGCGTTGTTGTACAATACAATATTACCGAAGTTGCTTCCATTCATTTTGGAGCATACCGTACACTGCGTGGTTCATGTAGCCGTCGGGCAGCAATTCCGCTTCGCGTACAATGCCTTCGAGCACAAAGCCCAAACGTTCCGGAATACCGCGGCTACGGCGGTTCGTCGTTGCAGAGCGGATTTCGACCCGATGCAAGTCCAGCTCCATCAAAGCATATTCAACGAATACGCGGCAGGCGCTGGTCATTAGACCTTGTCCTTCGTACCCGTGTCCAAGCCAGTATCCGATGCTAACGGAGCGGTGAGTCCAATTGATCTCATGGTAGCTGATGATGCCAGCAAGCTCGTTGTCTATCCAAATTCCGGCGGTCAGACTACCGTTCTCTGCGGCTTGTTTCAAGGCGCCCTGCACGAACTGCTCTGTGTGGCTGATTTCCGTGGTAGAGTCTACCCATGGAAGCCATTGACGCAGGCGGTCACGGGACATTTCGATCAGCTCAAACAGAGGCTGCACATGCTCCTTGGTGAGCGGCCGAAGGACTGTGCGTTCGTCCAACGCATATGTAAACATGATTGATCCCCTCTTTCACTCGGAAAATCGCTAAACCAGCCAGTCTAGCATTTAATCCCATGCTACCTTATTCTGCGAGAGTCGTCAAAAGGGAGAGGAAGCTTCAAATTCAATAGGTCCCACCCGGAACCGTTCATGCTCGTATACATATCTCAGATCCAAATCCCCTACAAATTCGGTTGGGGATACACTGCCAGATACAGTGGCTTGCAGAGGAAGCTGTTCGGCATCATACATTACGACAGAGCTAAAATCGAGATGCTTTGTAAATTGGGCTGGATCATCGTAAAATACTGATGCTTTAGGGTCCATCGTGTGTGTGACACCGTCAATCGTGACAGCAATATGAACCTGGCGGTTGTGGTCACGTGGCTCCACTGAGCTGTGAACGCGCTGGGACACAGCATCTGCTGCCGATTCGACTGCATATTCTTCCATCGTCCGTGCGTTAACAATATGCAACTCCTGCAATTCGACACCCGTTCCCGAGGCACGCGTGAGGACCACGACGGCTTCACGCACACCATCCCCATTCACATCCCTATAATATAATTGTGGTGCGGTGGAGATATCTGCCGAGCCCGACCATCGGAATGTGTGGCGTTGTTGGCCGATTTCCAATACAGCTGAATGGAATAATCCCTGTGACGGACTAACAGCATATAAGCGGACGGATGAGTCTTCTGAAGCGCTGGCTAGTGGACGAGATTGTACAGTTCCGTTCACCGGGTCCGGTGAAGGATGGCCGGAAGTCATGACGGAAGAGGACAAAAGCATAGACAGCAGGATCACAATGAGCAGCTTAAACACGGGTGGGTCTCCTTTTCCGGGCAAAATAAAAGATATATACACTATAACGAATTTATTTGCCGAAAATGTTAACTCTTTTTCATAACTTGTCACTTTTTTTGCTGAAGAGAGCATAAGGATTTTCATTTTATTGAGTTATGCGGTGTGAAAGGGTATATTTAAGGGAACATGTTTTACACAGATTATACGGAAGAAAGGTTGATTAGCGTGGAGAAGCCGATCACTCCCCCCAATTTTATTAAAAATGTTATTGAAGAGGATCTACGTACGGGTAAGGTAAAGGAGGTTGTTACACGATTTCCGCCTGAACCTAACGGATATTTGCATATTGGACATGCCAAAGCTATCTGGATCAATTTCTCGTTGGGAGATGAATTCGGAGGACGCACCAATCTGCGTTTTGACGACACCAATCCGGCGAAGGAAGACACGGAATACGTGAACTCCATTCAGGAGGACGTGAAGTGGCTCGGTTATGAATGGGAGGAAAAACATTTTGCCTCCAATTATTTCGAAGAAATGTACAAGCGTGCCATCCTGCTGATCCAAAAGGGTAAAGCTTATGTGGATGATCAAAGCGCGGACCAAATCCGTGAAACTCGTGGCACACTGACCGAACCGGGGCAAAATAGTCCTTATCGGGATCGCAGTGTGGAAGATAATCTGAAGCTGTTTGAAGAGATGCGTGCAGGCAAATACCAAAATGGTGAAAAGGTGCTGCGTGCCAAAATTGATATGGCTTCGGGAAACATTAATTTACGTGATCCGATTATTTACCGTATTTCACACACAGCACATCACAATACAGGCGACACATGGTGTATCTATCCAATGTACTCCTATGCTCATCCGCTGGAAGATGCGATTGAGGGAGTAACGCACTCGCTCTGTTCGCTGGAATTCGAAGATCAACGCCCGCTGTATGATTGGGTTGTAGCTGAATGTGAAATGGAAAAGGTACCGCACCAATACGAATTTGGACGGCTGAACCTGGCTCAAACCGTAACCAGCAAACGTAAGCTCAAGCTTCTGGTCGATGAAAAGCACGTAGATGGTTGGGATGATCCTCGTATGCCGACGATTTCCGGTTTACGTCGTCGCGGCTATACACCGGAGGCCATCCGCAGCTTCGTATATGAGACAGGTATTTCCAAAGCCTACGGAGTCATTGATTTGCAGGTGCTGGAGCATTTTGTACGTGAGGATTTGAAGCTTAAGGCACCTCGCACCATGGCAGTCATAGATCCGTTGAAGGTGGTTATCACAAACTATCCTGAAGGACAAGTTGAAATGCTGGAGGCGGAAAATAATACGGAAAATCCGGAACTCGGTACACGCCAAATTCCGTTTTCCCGGGAAATTTATATCGAGCGTGAGGACTTCATGGAGAATCCGCCGAGCAAATACTTCCGTTTGTTCCCTGGTAATGAAGTACGTCTCAAGCATGCTTACTTCATTAAATGCAACGATGTGATTAAGGACGCAGACGGAAATGTAACGGAAATCCACTGTACCTATGATGTAGAAACCAAGAGCGGATCAGGCTTTACGGGACGTAAAGTGAAAGGCACGATTCACTGGGTAGAGGCTACTCAAGCGGTTCCTGCCGAATTCCGTTTGTATGAGCCTTTGATTAACGCAGAGGACACGGATGAGATTGAAGAGGATGCATCAGAAAAAACATTCCTTGACCAATTGAATCCGAACTCATTGGAAATTGCTCATGGCTATGTCGAGCCGAACATGAAAGAAGCTCAATCACAGGACAAGTTCCAATTTTTCCGACATGGTTATTTCAGTGTCGATCCGAAGCTTTCCAAACCGGGTGAGCCTGTATTTAACCGTGTTGTATCGTTGAAAAGCTCTTTCCAATTGCCTAAGCAATAGGCTGTTGGAAAGTGTGGGAGAGATGGTAGCTTCGTGCGACCAAGTTGAAAAGGAGTCTGCCGTCGGCAGACTCCTTTATTTTACGCATGCACACTCTTTATACATGATCATTGACTTGACGATACTCTATTGTCTTTGCTAACAAGCCAGAAGGGAAGAGAGGATACCTCATTCCTCTAGTGTTGTTAAGGGACTTCTTCTATTCGTTTGTGCCCGCTGGCAGTCCTGGCTGATAACCGTTCTTGTACAGCATATACCACATGATAGCGAATCCCGCAGATCCAAGTAGGGCGAAGAACACCCCTGCATGGTACATCATTTCTCCACCAAAGTTCTGGAATAGCCAACCTCCCGCAAAACCTGCTACGATACCGGATATACCACTCCAGGTCAAGGTATATACGGCCTGTCCGGATGATCGGTATGCTGCAGGGGTAAATAGGACGGTCAACTGGGTGCCTACATAGAAGTATCCACCGAAGGTGACGCAATGAAGTGCCTGAATAAACACGATCTGAATCGGGTCTGTGGCCAGAGCCATCAGTTCCCAACGTAAGGCAAACAGCAAACTGACGAGTGCCAAACAGCCGACCATTACGGTCATTCTTTTCTTCAAGAAGCGATCAAACAGCAAAAATACAATAATTTCGAATACCGATGACATAAAAACAGCAAAACCAAGCATCTGTTTGGACCCACCCAGCTCGGTGATGTACAGGGACATAAAGGCGCTGTTGATCGAATTCGGGATGGATACAAGGATCCCCAATAAAATAAAGGATATAAAGTATCCGTTCATTAAAACACTGCCAAAGCCACGCAAATGAATGGTTGCTGTCTCCACAGTGCTTTTCAGTGGTGGAATCGACAAGGTGCAGATCAATGCAGCTAGAAGAAGTACCGTAAAGATGGTGGATATGCTGGATATCCCCGTTTGGTCAATAACGATGCCGGCAACTGCTGCTGTCACAGCCCAGCCGAAGGAGCCCCATATACGGAATGCACCAAATTTCCGGTCTGTGCCCTCAATATAGCTGAGAATTAGACTGTTGCTTTGCGCAAATAAAGGGCTTTGGAAAAAATAAAAACCAATCATCGACACATAAATCATGATATACGTATGGACATGAAATAAAGCTTGCAACAATAACAATGTACCTATAATCATAAATAGCAGAATACGTCGGAGGTTACGGCTCCGGTCGCTTGTATAGCCCCAAAAAGGGTTCGCGAATACGGATACAAAAGGTCCGATAGCCATCAGACTCCCGATCTCCAGCTTGTCCATGCCGATATCTTGCAGATACAACGGGAAGAAGCTGGAGAAAATGACCATAGCTCCATATAGAAAAAAATTATACAGTTTTAAGGAATATAGAGGAGTCTCTTGAATTTCTCTCTTTTGCAAGACAAGCCATTCCTTTCTTAGCCCGATAGAGAACTGCGCATCGATGCCGATCTGTGGGAGGTTCTTTATTCCAATGTATCATGTGTTGAAAGGGTTAACAAACCAATTAATTAACAATTATGTAATAATTAAATTTTGTTCAAAAAGTTCATCATGCACATTTGCAATTGTTTTCAGAAAAAAAGGAGGGCATATTTGTGAAAGTGACTGGTATTATCGTCGCAGGAGGACGTTCCAGACGAATGGGACAGGATAAGGCTCTGCTTGAGATTGATGGAGCCACTATGCTTGAACGGATGTATACTACATTGCAGCAGGCGGCCCAGCGGGTTGTAGTAGTCACTCGTGACAACCAAGGATATGGCCTGAGTGGTATGGAAACTGTGTCTGATGTTTTTCGGGGTATGGGGCCCTTGAGTGGTATCCATGCAGGATTATCTGCATCTACTACGGAGTGGGGGATGGTTGTCGCTTGTGATATGCCTTTTGTACAGCCAAAGGTGCTACATGATCTGCTCGCTGTAACTAAGAAGTGGACGGAGTTGCAAGGAACGAGGGAACCAGCATTGCAAGCAGTGATACCTTCTATGAATGGACGTATACACCCGTTGCTGGCTGTATACCATCGGAGCGTGCTACCGTCTGCCGAGGAATGTTTGCGTAGTGGACGGCTTCGTCTCACCGATTGGTTGGACAAGCTGAACGTTCGTTATGCGACAGTAGAAGATTTGCCGGGAGTGAGTGAAGACATGTGGCATAAGGCAGTGTTCAATATGAACAATCCGCAGGACTACCAGCTTGCTATAGAGCAGTTGAAGCATAGTATAAAACAGACCACGCAGAGCGTGAAGAATTTAAAGGAAATGCAAGAGGATTAGGAACGTACAAGCTTCCTGTTCAGGGACTATTTAGGAGAGAAAATACCAGAGAAATATAATGGGTTAAATTTGGGGGAATATATTTATGCTGGAAGCTATTATCCATGCCCTTTTATTGGCGCTGGGTTTGATTTTGCCTTTGGGGGTACAAAATGTATTTGTGTTTAATCAAGGGGCGTGCCAGTCGCGGTTTCGCAATGCATTGCCTGCTGTCATAACAGCGGGTGTCTGTGACACAATCCTGATTACGCTTGCGGTTGGGGGCGTATCTCTTATTTTGCAGCAATTTCTATGGCTCACGAACGTACTCTATGCGGCGGGCTGTTTGTTTCTGCTGTATATGGCCTGGACTTTATGGAGATCGAAGGCAGCTTCCTCGGGAGAAAGTCAGGCGATGCGGCCGAAACAACAGATGATTTTTGCCGCTTCGGTATCGCTATTGAATCCACATGCCATACTGGACACGGTTGGCGTAATTGGAACCAGCTCCCTTCAATATGACGGCGGGGAACGCTGGGCCTTTGGTCTAGCCGCCGTGTCCGTATCTTGGATATGGTTTATCGGTCTGGCAACGGCGGGGCGTCTCGTGGGACGTATGGATTCAGAAGGGAAGTTTGGGACTGTGCTCAACAAAATATCGGCACTGATTATTTTAGGCTTGGCCATTTATATGGCGATAAATTTCATTACCAGTATGTGACCCAATCCTTGTTAGAGGAAATACTTCAATACAGCGAACACCCCGCTCAAAGCAAAGGGAACACCGATCAAAAATAGCATAAAGGCCAGACAGCCTGCACCATTTATACCGCCTGCAATTCGGGCGTCCCGAGGGTTGGATGGATTGTAAATCGGAAAAGCGCATAGTTGGAATATAGAACATTCGGAATCGGAACAACTGTGTTTGTGGTATGAAAATGAGCGAATGTGTAGATGAAATAAAAAAGTGACGCTGAATTACAACAGCGTCACCATAATGTTCTGCTCCAGACGCTTCACGTCCTGGAGCTCGATCTTCCCGGCCATGGCGTGCAGAGCTGCCGCTGTGCCGCAGGCCGCTCCCTGCCGTAGCATGGCAGGGAGATCCAGCCCCGTCGCCGCGCCGGTGACCAGGCCGGCGACCATGGCGTCACCGCTGCCGAGCGCGCTGACAATGTCCGCGTCTGGCAGGCTCACGCGGTAGCGCGCATTGTGCGTTACCGCCAGCGCCCCGCTCGCGCCGAGCGAGATGACGGCCAGCTGCGCTCCGGCGTCCAGCAGCTTCGCTGCCGCCGCTTCAGCGGCATCCGGACGCGCTGCGTCGATCCCCGCGAAGTGGGCGGCCTCGTCCTCGTTAGGCTTCACGAGGTCGGGTTTTCCGCGCAGCCCCAAGCGCAGCGCCTCACCGCTCGCGTCCAGCGCCACCCGCGCGCCGCGCGCCTTCGCTAGCGTGCACAGCTCGGCGTATAGATCGGGCGGGCAGCCGGGTGGCAGGCTGCCGGAGAATACGACCCAAGCCGAATCCTCGGCAAGGGTCTCGATTTTGCGCCGCAGTGCGGCTAATTCAAGCGGCCCAACGGTCGGTCCGCTCTCAATCAGCTCGGTCTGCGTGCGCGCGGACGGGTCGAGCACGGTAATGGCGAGACGGGTTTCCCCATGTGCCATTTCGATGAAATCGGCGCTTACGCCTTCTGCACTCAACCCGTCAATGAGCAGCCGTCCGGTGTGTCCGGCAGCAAACCCGGTCGCTCGTACAGGCTCGCCTAGCGAGCGGATGACGCGGGCGGCATTCACGCCTTTGCCGCCCGGTACCGTCAGGCCGCCTTCAATGCGGTGGACGGCATTCAAACCGAAGCCTGCAACCGTGTAGATTTTATCCACAGCCGCGTTAAGCGTTACGGTGGTAATCACAAGGCATCACTCCTTTAAGATCAGCAATTTGCAACATTTGATGCCATTCGTTTATGTTAAGATATCAGCTTTAATCCCAATGCTGCGGCAAGAATCATGGCGATGAATAAAACACGCAGTACGCTTTTTTGCTCACCGTACAAGAACATGCCTGTAATCGTGCTGCCAACCGTTCCGATGCCTGTCCATACGGCATAGGAAGTTCCCATAGGCAAACTTTTCATGGCATAGCTGAGCAGGGAAAAGCTAAGAACAAAGGATAAGACCATAAGCACTAAGGACTTCCAGCCTTTGCCCACCGTAACTCCCTTCATACCGATGACTCCTAATACTTCCGAGCATCCCGCGATAACCAAAGCAATCCAAGCCATTATGCGCCACTCCCTTCCTGAACATCACGGTCGGTAACTAACTTCAGGCCGACCACACCTGCCAGCAAAAGGGCGATTAACAGCGTTTTGGACCATTGAAACGGTTCCCCGAATAGCAGCATTTCACCTACGACCGTTCCCCCTGTCCCTAGTCCAGTAAATACAGCATATACCGTGCCTACAGGCAAACGCTTCGCAGCCTTCATGATCAAATAAAAGCTGGCCACCACAGCCAGCACGGTTACAGCCCAGGCGAGTATAGAATCCGCATGCTTCAAACCCGATACCCATACGACCTCAATCAGGCCGCCAACAAAGACGTAAATCCAACTGCGATTCATGATGAATATTCTCCTCAAAAATAAATTTTATAAGTTCGACAGCTTCATGCTTCATGAGGTGAGGTTAACGTAATCCCACGCCAAAAAATAGGCCATGCAGCGTTCAGTCTTCGGTGGTAGTTGACGCTTCCACTGTACAGGAGCTCCACCATGACTCCGTCCACCAGTGTCATAAAGGCTAAAGCCACATTCACTGGCTCCATATGCCCAAAGGGTTCCCGATCCCGTGCATTACGGAGGTGACGAGTTAATTTTCGCTCCATTTTGTCCAGAAAAGGATTAACAATATCCAGCACCTCGTTATACAACGATACAGGCGGAAAGAAGGAAAAGCGAAGCATAAACTTGGCTGAGTCGTTGCTCTCATATTCCTGTCCCATCCAAAACAAGAAGTCATGCAGGGTATGCTTAAGCGGCTGATCTTTACGTTCCGTAAAGTACTCGAAAATACGTAGATTCTGCTCTTGAAAAGCATACCTCGCTACCTGTAGGAACAGATCCTCTTTGCCTTGGAAATGCGCGTATATAGACGGTTTTCGGATACCGACCTCAGCGGCAATACTGCTCAAGGATGCTCCTTCATACCCATTGGTGGCAAATTGAAAAAGAGCGGCCTTTCGAATCTCTTCCATTCCCATTATTGTCACCTACCTAACGTTCGTTAGTTTATTCTTGCACGAAAAAAAGTAAGTGTCAACCCAGCATCATTGTGTTTTGTATAAAGCTTTTCTTTGGATTTTTTTATCAACATTTTAATAAAAAAGTGGGAAGAAATAAGGGGCTCATGTACAATATAATGAAGAATACTTGTCGAATGCAGTCCACTGGAAGTGAGGTTAGTTATGAGGCGAAGCTTACTAGCCGTATTGATCGCGGCTATGGTGTTTATTATTTATTATTTTGGCTTGTTTAATTACATCGGCAAAAATGAAGGAACTGTCATCAGTATTTTTTCCACCCTGACAGTGATCTCCATCAGTCTGATTATTTTTACGGAGAATCGTAATCCCTCCACTACGATGTCCTGGATTTTGCTGCTGGCATTGCTGCCAGTCGTTGGACTTCCTCTCTATTTTCTGTTTGGGCAAAATGTATTCAAGCGTCGCAAGTATGATAAAAAGGCATTGCGTGACCAACAGGCTTACGACCGCATAGAAAAGGATGCTTTGCGAGTCAAACGGGATCTGACCTGCTTTACAGATGAGCAGCAGCAGTTGATGCGTTTGGCACGCAGACTGGCCCGCTCCCCGATTTATTTTGCGACCGAAACTCAAATTCTGAACAATGGAGATGAAACCTTCTCCACTTTGCTAGAAGAGCTGCGCAAGGCGCAGCATCATATCCATATGGAATATTACATTTTCCGTTCGGATGATATCGGTACCAGCATTCAGAAAATTTTGATTGAAAAGGCTAAAGCGGGTGTTAAGGTTCGGTTTATGTACGATGCGGTGGGCAGTATTCAGTTGTCAAAGTCATTTTTGAAAGAAATGAGAGATGCAGGAGTAGAGGTTGTTGCGTACGGCGGCGCTCGGATCTTGTTCTTCTCCAGCCGGGTAAACTATCGTAATCACCGTAAAATTGTAGTCATCGACGGTAATATCGGATTAATTGGTGGTCTAAATGTGGGAGATGAGTATCTCAGCCGCAACAAAGCCTACGGCTTTTGGCGTGATACGCATATGATTGTGAAGGGCGAAGCTGTGCGGACGTTGCAGCTTATATTTCTACAGGATTGGCTTCACATGACGGGTGAGTCGGTGCTCGATAGCGAATATCTGTCTCCCAGTATTGAACCCATTACAGACGGAGGCGTGCAGATTATTGCTAGCGGCCCGGATAATGAGCGGAGAGTGCTTAAAAATCTGTTTTTCTCCATGATCACGTCCGCCCGAAAATCAGTCTGGATTGCCACTCCTTATTTTATCCCGGATGAAGATATCCTGACTGCCTTACGGATGGCTGCCTTGTCCGGGTTGGACGTACGTATTCTGTTTCCCGCAAAACCGGATAAATGGCTACCTTTTCTCGCGTCTCATTCGTACTTCCAGTCGTTACTGGAGGTTGGAGTCAAGGTATATGAATATGAAAAAGGGTTCCTCCACTCCAAGCTCCTCATCATTGACGGGGAAGTTGCGACCATCGGGACAGCCAATATGGATATGCGTAGCTTTCATTTGAATTTTGAAGTTAACGCTCTGTTAATTCAAACGCACAGTGTGCAGCAGATGGTAACAGACTACGAACGAGATTTGCATTCTGCCAGTCTGATCGTACGCGAAGAATTCATGAAAAAACGTCTGTTCAAACGTTTGATGGAATCGCTCGCGCGGCTGCTTTCACCGCTGTTGTAGGTCATAAACGAATTCGCTACAGCACTATTCGGTAGTTAAAATGTAGTAAAGCCTAAAATATCCTGTAGACGGTATATAATATCTTTCCAAAATGTTGAATGATCCTCGTAAGCTGCTAGATCCAAGCTGTATTCAGCCCCCTGATTATTCCATAGCTTATCAAAATAGGCCGCAACCTGTCGGGTCAGCTTGCTGTCCGCCGGAGCGGCCACCCACAATTCATTTTCCAGATTCAAATCATCCAGATTACGGGGCGTCAGATTGGTAGAGCCACCCCAAATGATATGCTCTCCTTGCGCCTTGGCGATATAAATCAGTTTGGTATGGAATTGCTCATGGGTGGTATGATACCAGCGAATTTGAATGTTCCCGCCCGATTTATCGGACAACTCTTGGGCGACCGGACGATTGGGGATGCCGATTTTTTCCTGACCAAACGCGTTCTCATTGGGGTCCAGCAGTAATTGGATGTTTACACCGCGCGCAGAGGCATCCAGTAGGCTATTCAATACTTTGCGGTCAGCCAAATAAAACATGCCCATATGAATGCTGTCACCTTTCTTCGTCTGCCCGATGCCATCCAGAACCGAGGTGTACACCTTGCCCTCAGTTAGATATTTGATTCGATAGCTGTCCTTACTCGATGGAACTTTGGGTTCGGCCTGTGGTGTATAGGCAGGAAGCTGCCCACCGCCCGAAAAGTCCAACACCGCCTGTTCCGTTTGTAAAATGTCTCCGATGATGGGCCCCTTCACCTCCAGCGCTACATTGGAGTGGTAGGCGCTCGCGTCGTGCACATTGCCTGTAGAAATGAGCGCTGTCTGTTCGCTGACAACCAATTTTCGGTGATTGGCCTTGACGTTTAACAGCTTAAGATAGGAGCGAGCCGTAACATCCGGTCCGTCACTGGCCATCAGGTTGGGAATCCAGCCTGTGCCTTGCTGCCCGAACCATTGGAAGAAGGTACGCCACACCGCCGAATAGATGGGTGTAGAGTCCCGCAGGGGATCTACATCGGTCTGCACGACCTGAATCCCTGCTCGCTTCATATTTTCCAACAAAGGGTTGGGAGCAGAATTGTAGTTGGTATTGACTTCATCTGTAATGAAAAAGATAGGCATATCAGGATGAGCTTTCTTTTTGGCAATAAGATGATCGGTCATTTGTGCGCTAACTTGGGGGAAGTGCTGACCTTTATGCTTATAGTCGTTGAACAGAAACAGATCGATGACGATAAATTGCTCGGCTTCATCAATGATCCCGAGCATACGCTTCAAAATTTGTCCTTCATGCTGTGCAGTACTACCATCCCCGGTGGGATAGGTCAAATCCGTCCAGAAGTTTACCTCATGGGTTGAATACTCCTGGCTCTCATAAGAGACGAACGGAGGCAAGGGTTTATGGGTCTGATACAGCATGACGGCAATCAGCCAAAGGATAAGTACCAGAATGGCGATTTTAAGGGCACGGCCCTTATGCCTGGATTTTCTTTGATATTCCGGCTTAGAATGCAGCGGATCACGTGTAGTCATATGACGATCAACTCCTCAATTGGATGCTGCATTCCGTTTTACCGTGCCGGAACATGCAGTTTTATGATGGGATACTGTCAAGTTATTAACGCAAGTGTGCAGGATTGACGCGGATACTGAATGAAATGAAGGATGTTTTACTATTCGTTGAGGACATATGTCCTTTATAGAGAGTCTGCCCTATAATTTAATATATAGAAAAGTCATTTACATGGGGAGAATAACGATTTATGAGAGGAATCTTGTTTGCTTTTCTGGGAGGAGCGTGTATTACGCTACAAGGTGTAGCGAATACACGGATTAGTCAGGATATTGGTACATGGCAGGCTGCTGCTGTTACTCAGCTAATAGGGTTTATTTTGGCAGCATTAGTCTGGATGTTTACAAGGGATGGCAATGTGGCTGAAATGAAACAGGTGAAGCCAATGTATCTTTGGGGCGGTGCCTTTGCAGCTATTATTATATTTAGTGAAGTCACGGCGATCCAACATATTGGGGTTACGTTCACGATCTCGGCGTTGTTGATTGCGCAGTTGTGTTTAACCTTTCTGGTAGATATTAAGGGATGGTTCGGTATAGTGAAGCAAAAGATGAAGCTGCCACAATTTATAGGTATTGGTATGATGATCGCGGGTGTAATTATTCTGAAGCTTTAAAATAGAAATTTAACTTGTAAAGAAAGCTTAGAATGTAGAGATTGAAGGTGAGCTTAGGAATGAGAGAAATTCAGGATCAAGAGCAGCTAAAATATTTTTTGCAGCTGCATGAGTTGGAATCCATACTCTACGAGCCACTACATCCTTATTTGTCGTTGCATCGTTTGGAGCAAGGGGAAAAGCTCTGTTTACAGGGGGATCCCATTGAGCATCTATATATACTGGTGCAGGGCAAGGTCAAGATTTATACCAGTTCTACAGAAGGGAAAACCCTGATCCTTTGCTTCAAAACACCGATCGAGGTCATAGGAGATGTTGAATATATTCGGAATAGTCACGTCATCAACACGGTAGAGGCAGTGTCTCCGATCTATGTGATCGGTATTCACCACCAATGGATGAACAAATACGGCAAAGACTATGCTCCTTTGCTGCAATTTCTATTGGATGTTGTCACGCGAAAGTTTTGCCTGGACTCCGACTTTTCCAGTTTTAATCTCATGTATCCGGTGGAAGTCAGACTGGCGAGCTACCTGCTATCGGTTTCTTTTGACGAATCGAATACAGCTTTTCATGAGGAATTACGGGCATCCAGTCTGGTAGATGTGGCGAATTTGATCGGAACCAGCTATAGACATCTCAACCGTGTTATTCGCAAAATGATTGAAGATGGATGGGTTGAACGGACAAAAGGCTATATTGTCATTCGGGACAGAAAAGGTTTGAGTGAACTGGCAGGACATAATATTTATGAATCATTGTAATAGGAGCATGTAGTAAAAAACAGAAGAATATCAAGGATCATCAAGGGAGAGTTAACATATGTTATTAGGAATTGTATTGGCGGTTATCGCAGGTGCCTTGGTCAGTCTGCAAACGATATTCAATAATAAGGTGAATGAACGGACAGGATCGTGGGCCACAACAACATTGGTGCTGGGCACAGGGTTCTTGGCTTCCTTACTCGGGAGTCTTATTTTTGAAGGGAAAAATACATTTGCTTTACAGCATATGCAGCCGTGGTACTGGTTCAGTGGCATGATTGGTGTCGGTGTTGTGTTCTGTCTGGTACAAGGAATGAAGCGACTTGGCCCGACCTATGCGATCTCCATTGTATTGACAGCGCAATTAGGGACCGCCCTGTTGTGGGATTCATTAGGATGGCTAGGATTAGAGAAAATTCCGTTTACCATTAACAAGCTGATCGGTGTATTGGTCATTATCGGTGGTATTCTTGTGTTTAAATTTGGACATTTTGCAGAAAAGCGGCAGCTCAATTAGGGCGGCTTTTCTGTAAAGTTTCCGAAATAACTGGTTTATTGCGTATTTTGAACATGATCTATGGGGGAGAAAAAATGTTCACGATCGTGTATATATTTTCCCATCCATGATACAATGAGAGTATCTTAAAATAGCCATTTTAAGGGCATACGATATTTGTATAAGAGACGATAAATAGATCGGTTACCGTGTTCGGGAACGGTCTTATTTGTGCTTCTTGAACTTGATACAATAAACAGAGTGACTTTGGATGAGGTGGAACATAGATGAGTAGTACAGAGAATAAAAAAGGAGCACCTGACGGCTTTAACAGATCCGGCTCTTTGTTGCCTGCCGCGCGGACAGGCGAACGGAAGATTGAGCACGTCCGCCTTTGTTTGCAAGAAGATGTGGCCGGACAAGGTATCACCAGCGGGCTGGAGCGGTATGTCTTTAAGCACTGCGCTCTGCCGGAGTTGCATTTTGACGAGGTTCGCCTGGATACTACTTTTTTAGGACAGGCTGTACGAACACCGTTGCTTATTAGCTCCATGACAGGCGGCAGCGCCGAGACAGGAGCAATTAATGAGCGGTTAGCAGAGACAGCGGAGAGACGCGGCTGGGCATTGGGCGTCGGTTCGGTACGGGCTGCGGTGGAAAGGGAGGAACTGGCTTCAACCTTTGCGGTTCGCCGTCTGGCACCCAGTATCCCGATCCTTGCCAATCTGGGTGCGGTGCAACTGAACTACGGATTTGGCGTGGACGATTGTCGCCGTGCAGTGGAAATTGCTGGAGCAGATATGTTGGTGCTGCATTTGAACGGATTGCAGGAGATTTTTCAACCTGAAGGGAATTTGGATTTTAGCGGTTTGCTTCAGCGCATTGAGGAGTTGTGCCGTCAGCTTTCAGTGCCTGTAGGAGTGAAGGAAGTAGGTTGGGGCATAGATGGCGAGACGGCATCGAGACTGTATGATGCGGGTGCAGCCTTTATAGATATAGCTGGCGCAGGCGGGACAAGCTGGAGCCAAGTGGAAAAATTTCGCAATCCTGATCCTGTTCGTCGCGCGGCGGCGGAGGCATTTGCGGATTGGGGCAACTCGACCGCTGATTGTATCGTGGAAGTCAGAGCCGTTCAGCCACATGGTGCTCTGATCGGCAGCGGTGGACTGAGAGACGGTGTCGATGCAGCGAAGGCGCTCGCTCTGGGGGCTGACATGGCAGGCTTCGGGCGTTCTTTGCTCGGTTCGGCGGTTGCCTCCAGCGAAGCGCTGGAAGCACGCCTGGAGCAGGTGGAGCTGGAACTCCGAACGGTCATGTTTGGGATTGGGGTAGATGGAATAGAAGGACTCAAAGATACGACTCGACTAAGAAAGAAGGTAAACGGATGAGCGGACTTATTACATTGGTTCCGATGAATGCGGAGCAATATGATCGATTTGAACAACGCTCGCTTGCCGACTATGCGGATGAGAAAATCCAAGCAGGTACATGGACGGTAGAAGAAGCACCAGAACGTGCGGCAGAAAGTTTTGCTCGATACCTGCCACAGAGACTAGACACACCTCATGCTCACCTGTATATGTTGATGTTTTCCGATGCCGGGGGGCAGAGTCAGGAGGAAGCTGGCTACATCTGGTTCAATATTACGGATGGGGTGCAAGGAAAAGAAGCTTTCCTACTGGATATTCTTGTCTACGATTCATATCAGGGGAGGGGTCTAGGCACGCTGGCGATGGGGGCTTTGGAACAGGAGGCTCGCAGACTGGGAGCAGTCCGCATCGGTTTGCATGTATTTGGGCATAATGAGCGAGCTTTGCATGTATATCGCAAGTCGGGCTATCGGATTACAGATATCCAGATGAGCAAAGAAATCTAAATAGGGATAGCAATATCCTGAATTTCATAACCGTATGCTTGCCGCGTGTATAGGTTCTCATATATAATGTGGGTTGGTAAACTAACGGATGGCATAACGCATATTTTATATAAACGGGAGTTGTTCTGATTATGGCTTTAAAAGCGGGGATTGTGGGCTTGCCGAACGTGGGCAAATCAACACTTTTTAACGCAATAACGCAGGCGGGTGCGGAATCCGCAAACTATCCATTTTGTACGATTGACCCCAATGTAGGCGTCGTTGAAGTACCAGACGAGCGGCTGGATAAGCTGACCGAACTGGTTGTGCCGAATAAAACGGTGCCAACGGCATTTGAATTTGTTGATATTGCAGGACTTGTGCGCGGTGCGAGCAAGGGCGAGGGTCTGGGTAACAAATTTCTGGCTCATATTCGTGAAGTGGATGCGATTGTACATGTGGTACGTTGCTTTGAAGATGAGAACATTACCCATGTGGACGGCAAAATTGACCCGATCAGCGACATTCAGACCATTAATTTGGAACTGATTCTGGCGGATATCGAAAGTGTAGACAAGCGTATTGAACGTTCCCGCAAAAACATGAAGGGTGGCAACAAGCAGTACACCCAAGAGGTAGAAGTGCTGGAGCGGATCAAGGAATCGCTGTATGCTGATAAACCTGCGCGTAGCTTAGAATTAACGGATGAAGAACGGTTGATTGTACGCGATCTTCATTTGCTTACGATGAAGCCTGTACTGTACGCTGCAAATGTCAGCGAAGATGGCGTAACGGAAGCCGACAGCAATCCATATGTGCAACAGGTACGCGATTTTGCCGTAGCGGAAAATGCAGAAGTGGTACCGATCAGCGCCAAAGTAGAATCTGAAATCGCTGAGCTGGAAGGCGAAGACAAGGCGATGTTCCTTGAGGAGCTGGGATTAGCTGAATCCGGATTGAACCGTCTGATTAAAGCGGCTTACCGCTTGTTGGGACTGTATACGTATTTCACAGCAGGTGTACAGGAAGTACGCGCTTGGACGATTCATAAAGGAACGAAAGCACCGGGTGCTGCGGGCGTAATCCATACGGATTTTGAACGCGGATTTATTCGTGCCGAGGTTGTATCCTACAATGATTTGGTCGCTGCTGGTTCGATGAACGGGGCCAAGGAACGTGGTCAGCTTCGTCTGGAAGGTAAGGAATATGTAGTGCAGGACGGAGACGTTATGCATTTCCGTTTTAATGTTTAATATATAATTTCCAGAATACAATACCTGATTCGGATATATAAAAGACGATGACTTAATGTATGTGTGTTCTGAAAAGTGCTAGATTACGTGGTCGCTGCCTATATTAGGGCGGCGACTTTTTTATTGTATTGCTGTTGTGTGGATTTTTGCAAAATCCTAAATTAGTCAGTATTTCTTGTAGCTAATTCATGAATTAGTTGGTATAATAAAGAGCTGTAGCCAGTGAAATTGAAGCTGGTTCATATTAATTTAACTGAAGAGGTGAATCGCTTGTTGGACCGATTGCAATCATTGGCGGACCGCTACGATAAACTGAGCGAACTGCTCTGCGATCCGGATGTAGCGAACGATAGCAAAAAACTTAGAGATTATTCCAAAGAACAGTCTGATTTACAGCCTGCTTATGAAGCATATACCGAATATAAAAATGTCGTTGAAGAGCTGGAAGCTGCAAAAACCATGCAGGGTGAAAAGCTGGACGACGAGATGCGTGAAATGGTCAAAATGGAGATTGAAGAACTGAGTGTTCGCAAGCGGGAGCTGGATGAAAAAATCCGTATTTTGCTGCTGCCAAAGGACCCGAATGATGATAAGAACGTTATTATTGAGATTCGTGGTGCAGCAGGTGGTGACGAAGCGGCACTGTTCGCAGCTGACTTGTATCGGATGTATACTCGTTATGCCGATACCCAAGGCTGGCGTGTAGAGCTGATGGACGCGAACATGAATGATCTCGGGGGCTTTAAAGAGGTTATTTTCATGATTAACGGTCGTGGTGCATACAGCAAAATGAAATTCGAAAGCGGCGCACACCGCGTACAGCGGATTCCGACGACGGAATCAGGTGGGCGTATTCATACGTCGACATCTACAGTATCCGTTATGCCTGAGGCCGAAGAAGTGGATATTGAAATTTCCGATAAGGATATTCGCGTGGATACGTTCTGTTCCAGCGGTGCAGGCGGACAGTCCGTTAATACGACCAAGTCGGCGGTGCGTGTAACGCATATGCCAACAGGTATTATGGCAACCTGTCAGGACGGAAAATCCCAGAACTCCAATAAGGAGAAGGCGCTGCAAGTTTTGCGTGCCCGTATTTCGGATATGTTGCGTCAGGAAGAGGAAGCCAAATATGCAGGCGAGCGTAAGAGCAAAGTAGGTACTGGAGACCGCAGTGAGCGTATACGTACCTACAATTTCCCGCAAAGCCGTGTAACGGATCATCGTATTGGCCTAACTATGCATAAGTTGGACCAGGTGATGAACGGGGAGATCGAAGAAATCGTATCGGCGCTCACGATTGCAGAGCAGGCTGATTTGATGGAACAAGAGGTTTAAGTTTTGGGGAACGAACGCGATTGTGTGTATCGGATGTCGCCGGAACGGAACATGAGTGTCAGAGAAGCCTTAGTTGAGGCTTCTTCTTTTTTAGGAAGCTGTGGCGTTCTGGAGCCGCAGCATAATGCCCGTTTGCTGCTGGAGCATGTGCTCGGGTTGGAAGGTACGGCGTTTTACGCCGCTTTGGGTGATCCGTTCCCTTCCACCGCCAAGGAGGCGTGGGAACGGATCATAGCCCGTAAAGCTGCGGGTGAACCGGCGCAGTATATTATCGGACGGCAGGAATTTTATGGCCGCCCGTTCTTGGTTTCGCCATCGGTGCTGATTCCACGCCCCGAGACAGAACTGCTCGTCGAGGCGATACTCCAGCACGGCGATCGGCTGTGGCCAAGCGGCGCTCCGCAGGCGCTCGACATCGGCGCGGGCAGCGGTGCGATTGCCGTGACGCTGGCGGCTGAGCGACCGAGCTGGCGCGTGGCGGCAGGGGATATTTCGGCTGCCGCGTTAAAAGTTGCGGCTCATAACGCCGCTGCGAACGGCGCAGTCGTAGAATTCCGCGAGGGCGATCTGCTGACGCCATTTGCGGGAACGGCGGTGGACATTCTCGTGTCCAACCCGCCGTACATCCCGGCTGCTGACATCGCTGGCTTACAGCCAGAGGTACGCGACCATGAGCCGCGGATGGCGTTGGATGGTGGTCCTGACGGGCTCGGCCCGTATCGGGCAATGCTGGAGCAGCTCGGACTCCTTCAGACTCCGCCCCGGCTAATCGGGTTTGAACTGGGGATGGGACAGGCCAGAGACGTGGCTGGCCTGTTGGAACAGGCAGGTCATTGGAAGGACATTATAATCGTTCCTGACCTTGCAGGGATCGAACGACATGTCCTAGGCGTCTCGGAGTAGTGCTGCATTTTCTTTTTGCGAGTCTTTCCTTTAGAATAAGAGGGGTATGACCGAGAAACGGCTCAGGGGGAAATCATGCTTCAGAAATTGAAAAAAATTGACGGTCCGGTTATCTTTATTCTGGTTTTGCTCATGGCGATTAGTATCATAACGGTATACAGCGCAGGTAGGGGCCCTACGAACTTGGCAGAGCACGGCAATGACTACCAGAAGATGATCGGGTATTATATATTGGGTTTTGTGGCGATCTTGGGTTTAGCGATGGTCGATTTTCGGATATTCATTAAAAAAGCCCTGTACGTATATGGAGGCGGAATATTCCTATTGGGTCTCGGATTTTTTGGCGGGACGGTTAACAACTCTCAGGGCTTTTTGAAAATTGGTGGCTTGAATCTTCAGCCTGCTGAGGTATTCAAGCTGGTCCTTATCATTTTTCTGACTTATATGCTGATCAAAAAGCGCAAGAGCAAGCTGTATTTTATTCAGGATGTTCTTCCAGTCGCTCTGGTGAGCTTTGTCCCGTTTGCCATGGTTATGGCACAAAATGACTTGGGTAATGCGCTCGGTTACATTGTCATCGTCATCGGTATGCTATGGATTGGTAATGTGAAGGCATCTCATGCGTTAATCGGATTCATCGTATTTGCAGTCGCTGTTGGTGGCGGGATCAAAGCTTATATTTCGTTTCACGATGAGATTGACTCCTTTATGAAGGGGATTGGCCGTAGTCACTGGGTTGAGCGTTTGGACCCTTGGTTGGTACCGGAAGAGGCAACCGCGAAGGCGTCTTATCATACCAAAAATGCCAAGCTGGCGATAGCCTCTGGCGGGATGATGGGCAAGGGCTTTTTGCAAGGAACCTCGGTACAGTCCGGGCGTGTTCCTTATACGTACGCGGATTCTATTTTTGTGGTCGTAGCGGAGGAATTTGGCTTTGTAGGCTCTTCAGTGCTGCTATTGTTATATTTTATTTTGATTCACCGCATGATCCTGATTTCGCTGGAATGCCGGGATCGCGCCGGACCGTATATTATTGTCGGGATTGTGTCCATGTTGCTGTACCAGATTTTTGAGAATATTGGTGCGTTTCTGGGCATTATGCCGCTTACGGGGATTACGCTCCCGTTCATAAGTTATGGTGGTACCTCGTTGCTTATTAACATGGCTAGTATCGGCTTGGTTATGAGTATTAAGGTGCACGGCCAAGAGCTGGAGGACGATCTGCCGCAGCCTTCCAGAGTAAGCTTGACGAAGGCGAAAAAAGCCTAGTGCAGGTGGATTTGGCTTGAAACTGATTGGCATTTGTGTGAGTTGAAACGGTGCAACGAAAGAGTCCAGATTGTGAAATCTGGGCTTTTTTATATGCCTCGGTGAGGGTCAGAAGCTTGGTGTAGCATGATTTGAGGGTGTATTGAAGAAAATCTGTAAAGTGTTCCTGAATCTTTTATAAGATTCATAGGTTTAGACTCTCCCAAACCGGACAGACTGATAGACATGATAGAGTTTGGGTTTGGGGGAGACGAAGATGAACAATTGGATCAAGCAAGCTGCAATGATACTATTTTGTATTTCGATATTAATGATGTCTTGGGAAGGTCAAAAGACGGATGCTGCTATGACCACTGGAACAAGAGGAACCTTAGCATCAGGAGTAGCTACAACAGGGCTGAATGTGATTCCACATGACTCCATTCGACTGCGTATTTTGGCCAACTCGGATCGTCCGGAGGATCAGCTGGTTAAACGCGAAATACGGGACGCTATTGTACAGCAGATGAATGCCTGGGTGGGTGAGCTGGAAAACCCGCAAAGCTTAGATCAAGCTAGATCATTGATTGGTGCTCATTTACCTGAAATTGACCGTTTGGTAGGTACGGAACTGGCTCGTCGCGGCATTGCATATGATCATCAGGTGGAACTGGCGAGCGTACCTTTCCCGACGAAAATGTACGGTGGTCTGGTCTACCCAGCAGGGAATTATGAAGCGCTTCGGGTTACGCTGGGGCAAGGAAAAGGGCAAAATTGGTGGTGCGTGCTGTTTCCTCCGTTGTGCTTTATTGATGCAGGCAGTGGGGAAGCAGCGGCACAAACGGTATCAGCAAAAACGGATCACGGAGAAAGTCGGACGAATGCCGCTGACAAGGAGCCGGAAGTACGTTTTTTTCTGTGGGATGCACTTGCGGGACTGTGTAGCTGGGTGAGTGGCTTGTTTGCCTAAACGTTGAGGAGTGTAAGTTTCCCCATATGCTATAATGGAACTTACGATAGATATACACATGGCAGAGCCAATGAACTGATCTTTCAAAGTAGCCTTATAGGATCAGAAGAAATCACTGGCCTGTATATGACAATAAGATATGGGATGATCTGATATGAGCGATAAATCGAATCAAATGCAAGACTTGCGCGGAGATTTTGTGCAAAAGGAAAAATCGGAGCAAAAGCTGGACGAACAGGAAAATTGCGAGCTGAAGCAGGCATTGAAGTCTTCCCATACCCAATGGTGGGATGTAAGATGTTTGGTTCCTGTGAGCAACACTGACGGGGATGTTTCTGACGAAATTTGGGATGAACAGACTCGGATCGCGGCGGAAAAGGGCATACGCGAGGCCGCCTTACTTCTCCAAGCTGGAGAGACGGTAGCCTTTCCTACGGAGACCGTGTACGGCCTGGGGGCCGATGCACGTAGTACAAAAGCGGTGGAGACGGTATTTGCTGCCAAAGGACGCCCTTCCGATAACCCGCTCATTGTACATATTTCTGATGCTGATCAATTAGAGGGGTTGGTAGCAGAAATAAACGATACAGCCCGGGCGCTTATGAATATGTTCTGGCCGGGACCGCTGACTCTCGTATTGCCAGTGGTGCCGCAGGCACTGTCATCGCGTGTGACAGCTGGGCTGGATACAGTCGGTGTGCGCATGCCGGATCATCCGATAGCGCTTCGTTTGATCGCTGAAGCGGGTTGTCCACTGGCTGCGCCAAGCGCCAACCGGTCGGGAAGGCCCAGTCCCACCCTTGCACAGCATGTGCGAGAGGATCTGGAGGGCCGCATTGGCGGCATTTTGGACGGAGGTCCCACAGGGGTGGGGCTGGAGTCCACGGTGGTGCAGGCGGGTGACGACGGAACCGTCACCATCCTGCGCCCCGGCGGCGTGACGGCTGAGCAGCTCGCTGCGGTTGCTCGCGCCGTCGTGCTGGACCCGGCGTTGACTGTTACGCCCGGGGAAGACGCGGACAGCCCAGCGCCGCGCTCGCCGGGCATGAAGTACACGCACTACGCGCCGCGAGGCCGCTTGAGCGTGGTACAAGGCCCGTCGTCCGTTGAGGTGACGGGCTGGATTCGCGCCGCGCTGGCGGAGGCTTCCGCGCGCGGGGAGCGCACGGCAGTGCTCGCGTTCGACGAGCATGCCGCCGGCTACGCCGGAGAACGCGTCTACACGCTAGGCAAGCTGGACGCGCTCCATGAGGCGGCGCAGCGCCTGTACGGCGTGCTGCGCCGCTGCGACGAGGACGGCGTCACCTACATTTTGTCGGAATCCTGTCCGCCGAAAGGATTGGGAGACGCCGTCATGAACCGCCTGCTTAAAGCGGCAGGTCACCGAATCGTCCGCTTGTAGCTTCTGTCGAATCAGAGCCTCTTATATTAAATTTTCCTCCCTCCTCGTCTCGGTATTGGGTACTTTCAGTACATGCTTGTACTGATTTGCCCCTTGTCCGCATAACGTGTACAAGAACAGACGGATAATGGAGGGATGGAGTATGCTGGCAGCCTCTGCCCATGCCGGGCAGGTTGTAACGATTCTGATCATGGCGGTAGCGCTAGGAATGGATGCGTTATCGCTGGGCGTAGGGATCGGCATGAAGGGGATACGCCTGCGAGACGTGCTGCGCATCAGTACTGTCATTGGCTTTTTTCATATTCTGATGCCATTACTGGGAATGTTCACAGGCCATTATATGAGTTCTTTATTAGGTCATGTGACGGCCTACTTCGCAGGGGGTCTACTCATCCTTTTGGGCGGGCATATGGTGTATAATTCCTTTAAAGGGGACGGCGTACAGGTATTGGATCATCGTTCGCCTTTAGGCCTTTTGCTGTTTGCACTTGGGGTGAGCGTTGACTCATTTTCTGTAGGAGTGTCACTAGGTATGTTCCAGAGTGATCTGGTGCTGTCCGTTCTGGCGTTTGGTTTTTGCGGGGGAGCAATGGCGATGCTGGGCCTGCTGCTGGGTCGCAAGGTCAGCCGTAATCTAGGAGATTATGGGGAAGCAGTGGGTGGTGCCATTTTGTTGGCATTCGGCTTTATGTTTATGTTTTGATTTTAGCGTAGACAGTGTAAAATAAGTGCAGGGTTAAAGTAAGGGATTAGGATTATAGTAATCCTCTGTTTATATATTTTTTAACATACGGGGGGTGAAAACGTTGAAGAATATCTTATTTGTATGCACAGGGAATACCTGTCGTAGTCCAATGGCTGAAGGGATGCTGCGTAAGTTGGCTGCTGAGCATGGACTAGAACTGGAAGTGCGTTCTGCGGGAGTGGCAGCGATGGAAGGCACGCCGATATCCCGACATGCAGAGGCGGTTCTACGTGATCACGATATATCCGATCAGATCACTTCAACCCCTTTGAGCGACGGGCTTGCCGGGTGGGCACATCTGATCTTAACCTTGACGCAAGGGCATAAACAGCACGTAATTCAGCGCTTTCCCCAAACGGCGGGCAAAGTATTTACGCTTAAGGAATATGTGGAGAACCGGGATGCGGTGTTGAATGATGTACAGGAGTTGGATGGTTTATATGCTTCACAGCAGTTGATGGCTTCACTCGGACAAGAGCTATCGGCGCAGGAGCGTGAACGAATGATTGAATTACACCAACGGATTCCGGGCTTTGATATTTCAGATCCGTTTGGCGGTTCGCGAGAAGACTACGATGTCACAGCTGCAGAAATCCGTACGGCGCTGCACAAGCTGCTGGACAAGCTAAAGGCTTCTTCCGAATAAAATTGGTATTACTCATCTGTTTTGTACGGAATCTGTTGATTTTCGGCGGCTAATCCGTTAAGATAAGGTGGAAAAATGAGAATCCGATGTAACTGGCGACAAAAGTGGGATTAACCACGATGGAGCATCGGATATACGGCCGGTCGCCTGGGCAAAAGAGCAATTCCACATAGGTGTGGACTGCTCTTTTTTTCATATACAAGTTGAGCCAGATTGTTAGCTGAGAGTTGATTCCTTTAAAGGTTCTTCCATTTTTTCTGCTCGAAATCTGAAACATCGGCTATAATATAGTCAGATTGTGATCAGGAGAGAGTGTGTTGAACTTGGGGCATGAGACCGTGCCTAGTCTCTGAGAGACTGTTCAACCAAAGGAGGTTCCAATAGTGGGACAATTGGATCATGAGATTTCGCTGGAAGCACAGACCACTTCTGTTGTGCGGGAAATCGCAGAAGCAGCCAGTCTCAAGGCTGGCCGCCTGCTGGTTATTGGTGTTAGCACAAGTGAAGTGGCTGGAAGTCGGATTGGTACGGCGGGAGCGCTCGATGTGGCTCAGCAACTGTTGTCTGGAGTAGAGTCCGTTCGCAGGGAGTATGGCTTTGATGTGGCGTTTCAATGCTGTGAGCATTTAAACCGAGCGCTGGTCGTTGAACGGGCTGTGCTGGAGCGACTGGGACTGACGGAGGTTGCAGCTGTTCCTGTTCGTACAGCAGGAGGCTCTATGGCCACCGTCGCCTATCGTTCTATGAGTGACGCGTGTTTGGCGGCGAACGTGCAGGCCCATGCCGGGATAGACATCGGCGAAACGCTGATTGGCATGCATCTGCGACCCATTGCTGTTCCATTTCGCCCAAGTCTTCGCTGGATTGGCGAAGCACGTGTGACAGCGGCATTCACCCGTCCTCCACTTATTGGTGGACAACGGGCAGTGTATAGTCTGGAGCAAGAAGTCGGCGGAAACTGCGATTAGCATTTGGCATGGCGGCATGTTTGTACTAATCTTTTTTGCATTGATGATGAGGTACCCAACAGAGGAGCAGGCGTTTGCTTGTATACCCAACAATTGACTATGGAGAGGGAGTAATCAATCATGATGGAACACCTGCGTAAAAGTGACCCGGCAGTGATGGAAGCAATGGGACTTGAACTGAAACGACAACGCCACAATATCGAGCTAATCGCATCCGAGAACATTGTCAGTGAAGCAGTAATGGAAGCCATGGGCTCCGTGCTGACGAATAAATATGCTGAAGGTTATCCGAACAAACGCTACTATGGTGGCTGTGAGCATGTAGATATCGTTGAAGACATCGCACGTGACCGCGCAAAAGAATTGTTCGGCGCCGAGCATGCTAACGTGCAGCCTCACTCTGGAGCACAAGCCAACATGGCGGTGTATCTGGCAGCTCTCAAACCTGGAGATACTGTACTGGGTATGAATCTGGCGCATGGTGGCCATTTAACACACGGAAGTCCGGTTAACGCTTCCGGCTTGTTGTATAACTTTGCTGCTTACGGTGTACGCGAAGACAACTTCCGCATCGACTACGATGAAGTGCGCAAGGCAGCCTTTAAGCACCGCCCTCGTCTGATTGTAGCTGGCGCGAGTGCATATCCGCGTACTATTGATTTTGAAGCATTTGCTTCCATTGCCAATGATGTAGGTGCTCTGTTCATGGTGGATATGGCACATATCGCAGGTCTCGTGGCAGCGGGAATTCACCCAAGTCCAGTTCCGCATGCCCAATTTGTAACAACAACAACACACAAAACGCTGCGTGGTCCGCGCGGGGGTCTGATTCTGACTCGCAAAGCATGGGCGCAAGCGATTGATAAAGCTATTTTCCCTGGTACTCAAGGGGGGCCACTGATGCATGTGATCGCGTCCAAAGCGGTTGCTTTGGGTGAAGCGCTCCAGCCATCGTTCAAAACCTATGCGCAAAACGTAGTTCGCAACGCACAGGTGCTGGCTGAAACACTGTTGGCTGAAGGGATTAACATTGTATCCGGTGGTACGGATAACCATCTGATGCTGTTGGATACGCGCAATTTGAATATCACAGGTAAAGAAGCAGAGCATGTATTGGATTCGGTGGGCATCACGGTCAATAAAAATGCGATTCCTTTTGACCCGACCAGTCCATTCGTAACAAGCGGAATTCGTATTGGTACACCTGCTGCAACATCTCGTGGTATGGATGAAGAGGCTATGGTCAAAATCGGTAAAATCATTGCCGAAACCCTTAAAAACCCGAAAGATGATACTGTATTGTCCAAAGCAAGCCAAGCGGTTGGCGAGTTGACAGACAAGTTCCCGATTTATCCAGGAACTCAATACTAATTCATCGACATTCATAATTTTTATGTTATAGGCTGTTTTCCTTCCGTAAGCCGGAGGAGAACAGTCTTTTTTTGCTTCCGAACGACTCGAAACATACATTTTTGGGTAATAAGCGATTACAGTAAGGGTTTATGCGCGCTATCCTTCATGATCTACGACAAAGGAGTGATTGCATTGAGTCAAAGAAAATCCGCGCAATTTTTGCAGCAACTCGTATTTGTAGGACCGATGGCGTTGTTTTTTGTCTTGATTATGGTCATTCCGTTCCTGCTGGGGCTGTATTATTCCATGACGAACTGGGATGGAGTATCTGAAAATATCCGATGGCTCGGGCTAGGGAATTACGTTCATATTTTTAGGGACGATCCAGATTTCCGTAATGCGTTCTGGTTTACGGTTCGGTTTACCGTATGTGGTGTCATTCTGACGAACCTGATTGGCTTTTTCCTAGCCTATGCACTTACCAAACCGTTGCGTACCCGTAATGCACTGCGAACTGTATTTTTTATGCCCAATATGATTGGCGGCTTGCTGCTCGGCTTCATCTGGCAATTTATATTTGTACGCGGCTTTTCTGCGGTAGGGGAGGCAACAGGGCTTTCCTTTTTTAAACTGCCGTGGCTGGGTGATGGGCCAACTGCTTTTTGGGGAACTGTCATTGTGTTTGTATGGCAATATGCAGGTTATCTCATGGTTATTTACATATCTTCGTTAAATAATGTCCCGTCTGCCCTGATTGAATCGGCTCAAATTGACGGCGCGGGCCGAAGACAGATTTTGCGTCATATTGTAGTGCCACTTATTATGCCAGCGGTGACCGTCTGCTTGTTCCTGGCGATATCCTGGTCCTTTAAAGTATTTGAATTGAATTTGGCTCTCACCAAGGGGGGACCTTTCAAGTCGACAGAGTCTGTAGCGTTGGACATATATAATGAAGCGTTTACAAATAATCGACTTGGATTGGGAACTGCCAAGGCTATGATTTTCTTCGTGGTCGTTGCGATCATTACCAGCATTCAGGTACGTCTCACGAAGAAAAAGGAGGTCGAAATGTAATGGAAAAAACGTCAAACTACCGTTTGGGCACATGGGTTGCTGAAATATTGCTTATTGTGATCGGGTTAATTTTTCTGGTTCCATTCTATTTTTTGCTCGTAAACTCCGTTAAATCCTTTGGTGACATTTTGGCCCATTCCGCTTCGTGGCCGACAACCTTCCGTTTTGAAAACTATGCTAACGCCTGGAATAAAATAAACTTTCCCACAGCACTGGGGAATTCACTGATTGTCACGATCGTCAGTAATGCGCTTTTGCTGCTCATCAGCTCGATGGCCGCTTACCAGATGGTTCGGCATGACACTCGTTTTAACCGGTTCCTGTTCGGTTTGCTTGTGGCTGCGATGGTAGTTCCCTTTCAATCGATTATGTTGCCGCTTATGGAAGTGTCCAACGTATTGAGCTTGAACAACAGTATACCGGGACTGATCTTATGTTATCTGGGTTTTGGAGCGCCTTTATCCGTTTTTCTTTTTCATGGCTTTATTAAAACGGTACCTATTGAGATCGAGCAGGCGGCAAGGGTGGACGGTTCATCCCGGTACGGGGTGTTCTTTCGCATCGTTTGTCCACTGCTGCTGCCTATGTTCGTAACCGTGCTTATCTTGAATACCTTATGGATCTGGAATGACTATCTGTTGCCTTCGCTCATTTTGAATGATCCTGAGCTGCGTACCATTCCGATTGCAACCTATATGTTGTTTGGTCAGTACACCAAGCAATGGGACTTGGCGCTGCCAGCACTGGTGTTGGGAATCACGCCAATTGTTGTGTTTTTTCTGGTGATGCAAAAATACATCGTTTCTGGCATTGCAGCCGGCGCGGTCAAAGGCTGATGGGAGGGATAATCGATGAAAAAAACAGCGTTACTTGTCATCTCCTTGATGGTGCTGCTCGCATGTACACTTGCAGGTTGTGGAAATACGAAGGCTCAACAGAGTGAGACGAAAACGATACACATTTATCAATTCAAAGTAGAGATTTCGGAACCACTAAATAAGCTGAAGGCAGAATATGAAAAAACGCACCCTGGCATCAAGCTGGATATCCAATCTGTCGGTGGTGGTACGGACTACGGTGCTTCGTTGAAGGCTAAATTCGCATCAGGCGATCAGCCGGACATTTTTACAAATGAGGGCTACCAGGACCGCGATACGTGGTTGGAGTACTTGGAGGATTTGTCGGATCAGCCATGGGTGAAGGATCTGGACGATTTCGCTCGTAAGCCGATGACGGTTAACGGTAAGATTTATGGACAGCCTATGAACCTAGAAGGATTTGGTTTTGTTTATAACAAGGATTTGTTCAAAAAAGCGGGCATAACCAAACTACCTCAGACGATAGATGAACTGGAGGAAGCAGCCAAGCGACTGAAAGCGGCAGGGATTATACCTTTTGCTAACGGGTATGCGGAATGGTGGGTTCTGGGGAACCATTTTATCAATATCCCGTTTGCCAGACAGCCGAACCCGGAAAGTTATGTTGAGGACTTAAACAAAGGAGCGGCTCGCATCCCTGGTAACCCCGTGTTCGATCAGTGGGTGAAGTTGCTTGACCTGACTATAAAATATGGGAACCGCAATCCGCTCACGACGGATTACAATACACAAGTGACACTGTTTTCCACAGGTAAGGCTGCTATGATGCACCAGGGGAACTGGACGCAGCCACAAATGGATGGAATTAATCCTAACTTGAATTTGGGTATTCTGCCTGCGCCTATAGACAATGATCCCTCCACAGGAGGTAGACTCGCGGTGGGAGTAGCCTCGAACTGGGTGGTCAACAAAAATTCGCCTGTGAAGCAGGAGGCAAAAGAATTTCTCAATTGGTTGGTCACATCAGAAACAGGCAAGCATTATATCACCAAGGAATTTAAGTTTGTTCCCGCCTTCAAAAGTATTACGTCCAGCGACGAGACGACAGGCGATCTAGGTGCAGAAATATCTCGGCATGTGAGGGAAGGCAAGATATGGAGTTGGAACTTCCAACGCTTTCCGAAGGGGCTGAATCAGGATTTAAGCAGCAGTATGCAAGCCTATATTGCAGGGGTTATCACAAAGGATGAAATGCTTCAACAATTTCAGGGGGCATGGGACAATTTGAAGTATAGATAAAAGAATACCTCTGCATGAGGATGCAAAGGCTATAGCTCGGGCAGGAAGTATAAAGCCTTAAGGCTTTGGCGGTCAAGGGCCGCCAGAGCCTTTTTGTTGTGTTTTTATGTGATGAAAGTCACACGTAAAGCGGTCCTATTCATTATTTTACATGTCATATCTTTCCCTTGACAAAAGGTTACGGTGGCAGGTGTTAAATCAATCAAGGGAATGTTATAATAAACAGGATTTACAGGCACGCATTGCATCTGTGCTTATTTGGTTTGTACAAATAGGTTACATAGATCCTTTCGACTCAGGATAGTTCGATATGCTGGTGCGAAAGAACGTGACGATAATACCGGAGGGAATATATTATGGCGAAACTGGTGGTTTGTGATCACCCTTTGATCCAACACAAACTTACATTTATCCGCGATGTGCGGACCAACACCAAGGATTTCCGCGAGCTGGTGGATGAAGTAGCAACATTGATGGCTTATGAAATTACACGGGATATCCCGCTGGAAAGCATTACGGTGCAGACACCGGTTGCTGAGACAGAAGGTAAAGTGATTTCCGGACGTATGCTGGGTCTTATTCCGATTCTGCGTGCAGGCTTGGGTATGCTGGATGGTGTAGTAAAGCTGCTGCCTGCAGCAAAGGTAGGTCATGTGGGACTGTTCCGCGATCCTGAGACACTGCAACCCGTAGAATACTATACGAAGCTGCCTACAGATGTAACTGAGCGCGAATTGATCGTGATTGATCCAATGCTTGCAACAGGCGGGTCGGCGATCGCAGCGATTGATGTGTTGAAAAAGAGAGGCTGCACTCAAATTAAAATGATGAATCTGATTGCTGCTCCTGAAGGAGTCAAAGCTGTGCAGGATGCACATCCTGATGTAGACATCTATGTCGCTGCACTGGACGAGCGTCTGGATGATCATGGATATATCATTCCGGGTCTTGGTGACGCGGGAGACCGCTTGTACGGAACCAAGTAGACTGCCTTTGGCGGTTCGGCAAAATCTATGGACGTTATACAGGTCCTTATTTTAAATAATGGAAGATCTGTGAAGCGGACATTTATTATGAAAAGGGGTTCAACAGAAAATGTCCAAAATCAAAGTGATGACAATTTTTGGTGTGCGTCCGGAAGCGATTAAGATGGCTCCTCTTATTTTGGAGCTTCAGCGTCACCCAGAGCATATCGAGTCCGTAGTATGCGTTACGGCTCAACATCGCCAGATGCTTGATCAGGTTCTGGAAGTTTTCAATATTCACCCTGACTATGATCTGGACGTAATGAAGGATCGCCAGACACTAAATGAAATCTCCATGCGGGTACTTCAAGGTCTGGAACCTGTATTGCGTGAGGCCAAGCCCGATATCGTGTTGGTTCACGGCGATACGCTGACCACTTTCCTCGCCAGCTATGCAGCCTTTATGCAGCAGATTGAAGTAGGGCATGTGGAAGCGGGTTTGCGGACGTGGAACAAGCTTTCTCCATATCCTGAAGAAATGAACCGTCAGCTTACAGGCGTACTGTCTGATCTGCATTTCTCGCCTACTTCTTTATCGGCTGGAAATTTGCGGAAGGAAAATAAGCCTGAATCGCGAATATATGTTACAGGCAATACAGTAACTGACGTATTTCAGTATACGGTTCGCCAAGATTACGAGCACCCTGTACTGGACTGGGCTCAGGGCAAACGCCTGATTCTTATGACAGCACATCGTCGGGAATCCCAAGGGGAACCGCATCGTCAGATTTTTAATGCAGTTAAGCGCATTGCAGATGAGTTTGAGGATATCGCTATTGTTTATCCGGTTCATCCGAGTCCGGCTGTGAAGGAACCTGCATTTGAGATTTTAGGCAACCATCCGCGTATTAAGCTGATTGATCCGCTGGATGTCGTGGATCTGCACAATTTTTACCCACATACACATCTGATCCTTACGGATTCCGGTGGGCTTCAGGAAGAAGCGCCTTCGTTCGGAGTACCTGTTCTGGTGCTGCGTGATACGACTGAAAGACCGGAGGGAATTGAAGCGGGCACCTTGGAACTGGTGGGTACGAGCGAAGAGAACGTGTACAATCGGACCAAGGCACTTTTGACAGATTCCGCGTTGTACGATTCTATGAGTCAGGCAGCGAATCCTTACGGCGATGGAAAAGCATCAGTAAGAATTGTCAATGCGATTTTGCACCATTATGGCGTTCAATCCGAACGTCCTGAAGAATTTCACACAATGTTCACAAAAGGTGTTCGTCCGATATAATTATTCTTTACAAGGCAAGCATACAGTTAAACTGTACGGTTACCAAGGGATACAGCAATTTAAGATGCTTTGTCGTTTGATTTTATACTTTAGGGCGCTAAAATATCTCAATTGACAAAGCATCTTATATTTAAGTAAAATGGACTGGAATTGCAGGGGTGACATGGAAAAGTGGTCAAACCTTCCAAGCAAAACAACAACCGAAATAACACCGGGAATGCCTTCAAGGCAATTGGATTGGTGAGCGCGATCGGCATTGATTTGGCGATATGCACATTGGGTGGTTTCTATGCCGGAAAGTGGCTCGATGCTAAACTTGATGGCTCCGGAATTTGGATTGGCGTAAGCGTTCTCGCAGGCTTGGTTGTAGGCGCATTAAGTATTGCCCTTGTGATCGGAAAGGTATTGAGGGATAACCATGAATGAGATGACCCGTATGCAAAAAATGTTATGGATCGTAGCGCTTGGTATTATGGCTCTGTGTTTCCTGGTCTCCGCCTTCATGCCCCAACATCGTGACATTGCTCACGGAATCATTCTGGGAACGGGAGTAAGCTGTCTTAATGTGCTGTATATGGCCTACAAAATTCGACAGGTTGCGAATGCAGCCGCCGGTGAAGGCAAGAAGAAAAAGGTGGGCATTGGCTTTGGCGTTCGAGTAGGGACCTCTATTTTGGCAGTAGTGCTGGCGCTAGAATTTCCAGCCTATTTCCATGAGATCGCTGTAATGGCAAGCCTGGTGACTGGACAATTTCTTCTTTTAATTATAGGCATCATATTCGCGCTACAGGAAAAATGATGGCTCAACTGAGAAAGGGGTGAGAAAACATGTTGCATGAATCACCGATTATCGAATTGGGCGGATTTAACATTGACTTGTCCGTCATTATTATGCTGGTTGTGACTTGCGCGATTGTATTTGGACTGGCATTTGCTGCAACGCGCAATTTGTCTGTGGACAATCCAAGCAAGCTGCAAAATTTTATGGAATGGGTCGTCGAATTCGTTCAAGGACTGATTACCAGCACGATGGATTTGAAAAAAGGGAAGCCATTCCTCTCCTTGGGGATGACGCTGATCATGTTCATCTTCGTCGGAAATATGCTAGGCTTACCGTTCGGGATTGTGACCGAGTTCGATAATGCGCAAAGTGCCCAAGTATTTGGACATGAAATCATTCCAGTCAAAGAAGCATTAGAACAAGTACAGGCGTCTCACCCGGGCGAAGCTGCCCATGTAGGTATCAGCTGGTGGAAATCACCTACCGCAGATGCAGGGGTATCCATTGGACTGGCTTTGATGATCTTTGTCCTGGTTCATTTCCTGGGGATTTTCCGTAATACCAAAGCTTACTTCAAGCATTACATTCAGCCATTTCCATTCTTTTTGCCAATTAACTTGATTGAGCAGTTCTCAAAACTGTTGACACATGGTATGCGTCTATTCGGTAATATTTTTGCCGGCGAAGTTTTGATCAGTGTTCTGCTGAAAATGACAGCACTTGGTGTGGGAGGTATGGTTGCTTCCGTATTGGGACTCGTGGTCTGGCAAGGATTCAGTATTTTTGTCGGCAGTATTCAGGCGTTCGTCTTTACCATTTTGACGTTCGTATATATTTCGCAGGCAATTGACACGCATGAAGAAGAGCATTAGTTAAAATTAGTTTCGGGTTTTTAGTTAAGTTCAGGAGTACGCTTCGCTCTTAACTGCAAATACATGTACAACACAAATACACATCTCTAAGGAGGATTTTTTAAATGGGAGCTTGGGCATTAATAGCAGCAGCTATCGCAGTAGGTTTGGGTGCGCTCGGCGCAGGTATTGGTAACGGTCTGATTGTAAGTAAAACAGTTGAAGGTATCGCTCGTCAGCCTGAGGCTAAATCAACTTTGCAAACGGTAATGTTTATCGGTGTAGGTCTGGTTGAAGCCTTGCCTATTATCGGGGTCGTTCTGGCGTTTATTTTCTACGCTAAGGCATAATAATTTGAAACTTGCAAGGTTTGGCGGGGAAGGCCACAGCCATCCGCGCCTTCTTTGTTGCTTGGCTTAAGGGATAACTAGGACTGACGTTCACCGGAAAGGAGTGACTTCAATTGAGTTTAAATTGGACAAGTATCGTTTTCACAATTATTGCATTTTTGATCTTGTACTGGTTACTAACGCGTTATGCATTCGGACCTCTCTTTTCCGTTATGGAGAAGCGGCGTCAGCTTGTATTACAGCAAATGAATGAAGCGGCACAGACGCGTGAACAGGCTGCTGCTTATGTTGAGGAGCAAAAGCAGGCTCTCCAGCAGGCACGTAAGGAAGCGTACGACATTATTGAGCAGTCAAAACAAACAGGTAACAAACAAGCGGAGCAAATTATTGTTCAGGCCAAGGACGAAGCTGTCCGCCTGAAAGACGAAGCTGTTCGTGAAATCACAAGCGAGCGTAATAAGGCGGTTGCCGAACTGCGCAGCGAAGTGGGTAAAGCTTCGGTACAAATTGCTTCCAAACTGATTCAAAAGGAAATCAAGGAAGACCAAGTCCAGGGAGAGCTTGTCGACCAATACCTTAAAGAGGTAGGAGGCAAAGCATGAGCCGGGATACGGTAGTAGCCAAACGGTATGCGAAAGCTTTGTTTGAAGTGGCAGAGCAGGAACAGACCATTATGGAAACCGAGCAGGAGCTACGTGCTTTTGTAGAGGCTGTATCGGGGGATGCTGAAATCCGTAAATTCATTAATTCTCCTAACATTACGGAAGCGGTCAAGCTTCAAGTTCTGGCTAACAGTTTTGAAGGCAAGTTGTCTGCCTCGCTAATTAACACGATCAAACTGTTGATTCAGCGTAGTAGAGCAGATTTGTTCGAATCTCTCCTTGCCGGATACCTCGATATTCAGGAATACAAGCTGGGACTTGCTCATGCAAAGGTGTATTCGACTTATGCTTTAAGTGATCAGGAAAAAACAGCGGTAGCCGAGGAATTCGGAGCCCGTGAACATAAAACAATCCGTGTGGAAAATATAGTGGACCCGAGTCTGCTGGGCGGATTAAAAGTGGTTATCGGCGATACATTGTACGACGGCAGTCTGGCCGGCAAGCTGGATCGTCTCGAGAAATCCTTTAACAGACGAGTATAGAAGATAGGGGTGAACACACTTGAGTATCAAACCTGAGGAAATCAGTTCATTGATTAAAAGTCAGATTGAACAATATAAAAATGATATCGAGGTCGTTGAAGTCGGCACTGTTGTTGAAGTCGGCGACGGTATTGCCCGCGTCTACGGACTGGAAAAAGTTATGGCCGGTGAATTGGTTGAATTCGACACTGGCGTATTGGGCTTGGCGCTCAACGTGGAAGAAAGCAATGTCGGTGTTGTTATTTTGGGTCAATTCTCCGACATTCGTGAAGGTGGTCAAGTAAAACGTACAGGCCAGATCATGCAGGTCCCTGTAGGGGAAGCAATGATTGGACGTGTAGTTAACCCATTGGGGCAACCAGTAGACGGTAAAGGACCGATTGCTACAACAGAATTCCGTCCGGTTGAAAGTCAGGCTCCAGGCGTTATGGCCCGTAAATCGGTACATGAGCCTATGCAGACGGGGATTAAAGCTATTGATGCGATGGTTCCAATTGGCCGTGGTCAACGTGAGTTGATCATCGGTGACCGTCAAACAGGTAAAACATCTATCGCAATCGATGCAATTTTGAACCAAAAAGGTAACGGCATGAAATGTATTTATGTCGCTATTGGTCAAAAACAATCCACGGTAGCTCAAGTTGTTGAAACATTGCGTCGTCACGGTGCGCTGGAATATACGATTGTCGTTACGGCATCAGCTTCCGAGCCATCACCATTGCTGTACATTGCTCCTTACTCTGGCTGCGCTATGGGTGAGTATTTCATGTACAAAGGTGAGCATGTCCTTGTTGTTTATGATGACTTGACTAAACAAGCGTCAGCTTACCGGGAATTGTCCCTGTTGCTGCGTCGTCCACCGGGCCGTGAAGCATATCCGGGTGACGTTTTCTATCTTCACTCTCGCTTGCTGGAACGTGCAGCGAAGCTGAATGATGAGTTGGGCGGCGGATCACTTACCGCATTGCCGTTCATCGAGACACAGGCTTCCGACGTTTCTGCATATATTCCAACCAATGTTATCTCCATCACAGATGGACAGATCTTCCTGGAAGCTGACTTGTTCTATGCAGGACAACGTCCGGCGATCAACGTAGGTATTTCC
This sequence comes from Paenibacillus sp. 1182, assembly GCF_017833915.1. Classification (NCBI taxonomy): domain Bacteria; kingdom Bacillati; phylum Bacillota; class Bacilli; order Caryophanales; family Paenibacillaceae; genus Paenibacillus; species Paenibacillus sp. 1182. Next base: position 409,775 of record NZ_JAFICR010000002.1, read on the forward strand.
GTATCTCGTGTAGGTGGTTCAGCTCAGATTAAAGCGATGAAAAAGGTAGCAGGTTCCCTGCGTCTGGATCTTGCTCAATATCGTGAGCTTCAAGCGTTCTCCCAATTCGGGTCCGACTTGGATAAATCCACAAAAGCCCGTTTGGATCGCGGCGCACGCATGATGGAAATTCTGAAACAGGGTGTTAACCAACCGCTTGCTGTAGAGCAACAAGTAGTGAGCTTGTATACTGCTGTAAAAGGCTTCCTTGATGATATCCCTGTAGCGGATGTAAAACGTTTTGAAAAAGACTTCCTGTCTTTCATGGTGTCTGACCATCAGGACGTGCTTCAATCTATCCGCGACACGAAAGACTTGGTGGCTGATAACGAAACGGCTTTGAAGGCAGCTATCGAGAAATTCAAAAAATCATTCGCCACGTCGGTATAATACATTGGAATTTGCCTGTTTATGATGAAAGATGTTCTAAGGAAGCGTGCCCTCCGGGTTTTGGCTTCCTTGGCATGTTTTACCCTCAATAACAGGCCCTTTAACATATGCCCGGCTGGATTTGAATCTTACGAAGTTAGCTTTGGCTTTGCCAAAGCTTGAAGGTGGTGAAATCATGGCAAAAGGTATGCGCGAGATTAAACGTCAGATTAAAAGTGTGCAGAGTACGAAGCAGATCACGAAAGCGATGGAAATGGTCGCTGCATCCAAGCTGAGAAAAGCTCAGGAGAAAGCGGAGTCGGCTCGTCCTTACTCGGAAAAGCTTAAGGAAGTTGTGAGTAGCATTGCTTCTGGAGCGAATAACATCAAGCATCCAATGCTGGAAACGCGTCCGGTTAAAAAGACTGCTTATCTCATCATTACATCTGATCGTGGTCTGGCTGGTGGTTATAACGCCAATATTTTACGACAGGTTACGCAGACGATTTCTGAACGTCACCGTTCACAGGATGAATTTGTGATTTTCATCATTGGGCGAAAAGGACGGGATTATTTTAGACGTCGTGAATTTCCTATCGCTGAATCAGTAACAGATCTGTCGGATACACCTGCTTTTGCAGATATCAAAACGATTGCAAGCAAGGCTGTACAAGGCTTTGAACTTAAAGAATTTGATGAGCTTTATCTATGCTATAACCGCTTTGTCAACGCATTGACTCAAATTCCAACAGTTGACCGTCTGTTACCAATGGCGACACCGGATTCAGCTACAGCTTCATCCTCAATTAACTATGAGTATGAGCCTTCACCAGAAGGAGTGCTGGAAGTATTGCTGCCACGTTACGCGGAAACGCTCATTTACGGCGCTTTGCTGGATGGTAAAGCTAGTGAACTGGGAGCGAAGATGACGGCAATGGGATCTGCTACGAAGAATGCTTCCAAGTTAATTGGTGAGCTTTCCTTGACCTATAACCGTGCTCGTCAAGCGGCTATTACCCAGGAAATTACGGAAATCGTTGCAGGAGCAAGTGCTCAGTCTTAATCAGGCTTATAGCGACTGTTTTATAGCAGAGTCTACACTATTATGATAAATTGCGGGCGCAAAACAAATCAGAGTGGTTCGGATTTGCGGCTGTGCAAGCTTGTAGGAGGGAAACCAAAAGATGAACAAAGGACGCGTAGTGAGCATCATGGGTCCGGTTGTCGACGTTGAGTTTGAACGTGGACAACTTCCGGAAATCCTGAATGCCATTCATATTGGGACTGTGCTGGAGAGCGGAGTCAAAATTGACCTGACGCTCGAAGCTTCAAAACATCTAGGTGACAACCGTGTGCGTTGTATTGCCATGTCTTCCACAGATGGTTTGGTTCGTGGAGCTGAAGCCATAGATCTGGGAGCACCTATTTCAGTACCTGTCGGCGAAGCAACTCTTGGACGCGTATTTAACGTACTTGGAACGCCAATTGATAATGGTGCTGATATGAGTGAAACGGCTAGAAACCCAATTCACCGTCAAGCTCCTTCTTTCGATGAGCTGACAACTCAAGCAGAGATGCTCGAAACCGGTATTAAAGTTATCGACTTGCTGGCTCCTTATGCCAAAGGTGGTAAAGTCGGATTGTTTGGTGGTGCTGGTGTAGGTAAAACCGTAACCATTCAAGAATTGATTAACAATATCGCTCAGGAGCATGGTGGTATTTCTGTATTTGCGGGTGTAGGTGAACGCACACGTGAAGGAAATGACTTGTACCATGAAATGAGAGATTCCGGCGTTATCAACAAAACAGCGATGGTGTTCGGACAAATGAACGAGCCTCCGGGTGCACGTTTGCGTGTAGCTCTCACAGGTCTGACGATGGCGGAATACTTCCGTGACCAAGAAGGCCGTGACGTGTTGCTCTTTATTGATAACATTTTCCGCTTTACCCAAGCGGGTTCTGAGGTTTCTGCCCTGTTGGGACGTATGCCTTCAGCAGTAGGTTACCAGCCTACGCTGGCTACTGAGATGGGTCAATTGCAAGAACGGATTACTTCTACTAAAAAAGGTTCCGTTACTTCCATTCAGGCGATCTACGTGCCTGCGGATGACTACACTGACCCTGCTCCTGCTACAACGTTTGCCCATTTGGATGCTACAACGAATCTGGAACGTAAAATTTCCGAAATGGGTATTTACCCGGCGGTTGATCCACTTGCATCAAGCTCCCGGATTTTGGCTCCAGACGTTGTGGGTGAAGAGCATTACAATGTAGCGCAAGGGGTAAAACAAATTTTGGCCCGCTACAATGAGCTTCAGGATATCATTGCCATCCTGGGTATGGATGAGCTGAGTGAAGAAGATAAAATGTTGGTAGCACGTGCACGTAAAATCCAGCGTTTCCTTTCTCAACCTTTCCACGTTGCCGAAACATTTAACGGCTTCCCGGGTAAATATGTGCCGGTTAAAGAAACTGTACGAAGCTTCAAAGAAATTTTGGAAGGCAAGTATGACCACCTTCCAGAAGCGGCCTTCCTTTTTGTAGGAGCCATCGAAGAAGCAGTTGAAAAAGCTAAAACGCTGTAAACATACAGGCAAAGATTAGCCGAGCCTTACGAAGTGAGCTGTCTGCGGACAGCTTCCAGGAGGGATTCAAGTGAGCACGTATTTACTAGAGATTGTGACGCCGGAGCGCCTGGTCTATACAGAACAGGTAAACAGCATCAGTGTTCGCGGCTCGGAAGGCGATCTTGGGATTTTGCCCGGACACCTTCCCTTGGTCACTCCCTTGAAGATTGCACCGATACGCATTAAAATCGGTGGTCAAACTGAAGTGATCGCGGTCAATGGGGGCTTTCTTGAAGTCCGCAAGGATAAAGTGGTCATTTTGGCTGAGAGTGCGGAACGTTCCGAAGAAATTGATGTGGAGCGTGCCCGTGCGGCAAGGGAGCGGGCAGAACTGCGGCTCCAGAGCAAGCAGGAACAGATAGATCATCATCGGGCGGAAGTAGCTCTGCAACGGGCGCTTAACCGTCTAAATGCTACAAGCATCAGAACCAATAAGAATTAATATTGGAGTTTAAGTGGAATTTTAAAAGGGTTCGGCATAGTATACGGATGGAACGACAAGGAGACCAATTCATAACTTCTGCCAGAAAATGTCCGGTAGAGGGTGAGGAGGAACCTTGCTTCCTTCGATCACTGTGATCGGACTCTTTTTTAGCTGTTATTACCAAATGTACAGTCCTATTTCTTGCCTGGCTGCTAGGTATTTAGTACCTTTTAAATTCACGAAACAGAAGTGATTAATCACATTTTGTCGAAATAAATGTCCTAAAAACAGAAATAGCACTGGCATATTAGGCGTTCGCCGAGTATTATAAAGAAGTCTGTGACGCAGATGGGGGGAATTAAGGTTGAACGGGAAACAGCAATTGGCAGAACAGCTAAGTCAATCGGCGAGTATGACCGCGCTGATCTCTATGATCGTATCGCTCATTTGTATAGCATTAGCTTGGTGGGCTTTACAGAGCTTAAAGCTGGATTTGTTAATCCGACAACCGAAAGGACCGCAGGGCAGATTGCTGCACTTGTTTCTTGCTATTATTTTGGGACAGTTGGTTTCGGGGTTCCTGTTGAGCTACATCTCTTGGAGCCAGATGCTCTAGAATTTGTTTTAACATGAAGTAGGCGGGTTATATGACCTTATGACTGTGTCTCTGCGGGAATTGTCGAATAACATCGCGTCATATTGTTAACAATGGTAAACAAAAGAACCATGCATGTATAGCTGGCTGAATCAGTTAGAGTACAATGGTCGTCAAGTACAAAAAAACGCTTGTATACTTGTTTTAATCAGTGGTATGATGGCAGTTAGGGTATTAGTAAAATCTTGTTTTTTTATGTAATGAAAAAGCAAGGCATGAAAATAGCGGAATATGTTCTTTTTTTCCAGAATGGAAAAGAGAAATGACGCGCGGAGGGAACCATAGATGAGCAAATTTATCGTCCGCGGTGGCAACAGATTGACCGGGAGTGTCAAAGTCAGCGGAGCCAAAAACTCAGTTCTGCCGATCATCGCCGCTTCTCTGCTAGGAGAAGAAGGAGAAAGTGTTATTATTGATGCACCTCCTCTAGACGATGTGATGACCATTAACAAAGTGCTGGAGTCCTTAGGAGCAGGCGTTACATACCAAGATGAGGTCATTCGTGTTGACGCGCGGAAGATAATTTCCTGTGAAGCCCCTTACGAGTGGGTTAGGAAAATGCGCGCTTCATTCTTGGTTATGGGACCGCTGCTTACACGTTTGGGACGCACAAGAATCTCGCTTCCAGGCGGATGCGCAATCGGAACGCGACCCATTGATCAGCATTTGAAGGGTTTTGAGGCATTGGGCGCGGAAATTAGCCTGGGCCAAGGTTTTATTGAAGCTAAAAGTAACGGGCGTCTGCGTGGAGCTAAAGTTTATTTGGATGTAGCCAGCGTAGGGGCAACCGAGAATATTATGATGGCCGCTACTCTTGCTGAGGGCGTAACTACCATCGAGAATGCCGCTAAGGAACCCGAGATTGTTGATCTCGCAAATTTCCTGAATGGAATGGGTGCCAAAGTACGTGGTGCGGGCACGGGCGTTATTCGTATTGAAGGCGTTGAGAAGCTGCATGGTGTAAAACATACCGTCATTCCCGACCGGGTAGAAGCAGGTACTTATATGGTTGCTGCTGCGATCACAGGCGGGAACGTATATGTAGAAGGCGCAATATCCGATCATTTGGGTCCGGTTATTTCCAAGATGGAAGAAATGGGTGTAACCATTCAACCTGATGAGAACGGAATTCGTGTCATTGCAGATAAGCCGTTAAAAGCCGTTGATGTTAAAACGTTGCCTTATCCAGGTTTTCCCACCGATATGCAGTCACAGATGATGGCACTTCAGCTTGCCGCTGAAGGAACGAGCATTATTACGGAAACCGTGTTTGAAAATCGTTTCATGCATGTGGATGAATTTCATCTCATGAATGCGGAGATTAAGGTCGAAGGCCGTTCTGCCATTGTAACGGGTAATGCTAAGCTGACAGGTGCGAAAGTAACCTCTACAGATTTGCGTGCAGGTGCTGCGTTAATTCTGACCGGACTCATTGCAGAAGGTACAACGGAAGTATCTGGTGTACATCACATCGATCGTGGTTACGTTCATTTGGCTGAGAAGCTGACCGGATTGGGAGCGGACATTTACAGAGTGACCGTGGAAGAGTCCAAACTGGATCATTCACCCAGTACAGAGCGCGTAATGCCGGAAGAGGCGTCTGGGAATCTGTTTAAGAAGATTCAGCCTTCCCTCGCCTAAGCTTTAACGCATGTAGCTTCATGTTGCATACGTATATTCTTAAACAACGAAGAACCAAGTCCGAAAGGACTTGGTTCTTTTTATTGTTTATCTTTTTCATTCTTTCAGTTCTCTTAAAATGGTTCTATCAAAGTGGACGACTTCATATGATTGAAAATATCTGCTGGAGTATATCTATACTTCCAGCCGGACACTTAGCCCTTTGATGGAGGTTTCAGCCTATGAAAGATTCGCAGGTTCGCATCCGTATACCCATTCATCATCCTAAGGAACATCGCCAGGCTTTATTTGCGGAGGAAGACACTGGCTCTATAGCTACCTTGTTACAGAAAAATAAGCTTATGCAACAGCAGCCGGACGCAAGAGGTACATTGCCGACTGGCGTCAAGCCCAATCGGCGTACAACAGCCGTGCCTTCCGCTGCGAACTCCGTTGATACGGCTCTGCCTATCGCTGGAGTAGCGGCCCATGACACACGCGCTGCAAGCCCGCTGCCGCACCTGCGTCCTTCCGCCGGGCGTGCCCCACGCTGGGGCAGCCGCCGCCCATGGCTGCCATTCGCCGCCATGGCAGGGGTGCTGGTGCTTGCCATGGCTGTGCCCGCGCTAATGGCGTGGCCTCGCCAGACGGCGCAGCCGGTGCCGCCAAGCAGCCGCACGGCAGTACCGGCTGCGCCTAGCGTGACGGCAAAGGGTGAGACGCCCGTCACGCGCTTACCGGGCGTCCCGCCGATGCCAGCGGTGCCCGCTGCGCCAACGCGTAGCGTACCGGTGGCGGCAGAGCCAGACGTGCGTGTGTATGTCACGTCCACCGGTCGCACGGAGACGTTACCGCTGGAGCAATACATTGTCGGCGTAGTAGCCGCCGAAATGCCGCCCAGCTTCGAGGGGGAGGCACTGAAAGCGCAGGCCATTGCCGCGCGTACCTTCATTGCCCGGCGCTTGCTGGCTGATGACACTAGCGGTGCCCCTGCGGGAGCAGATGTGACGGATACTGTTAAACATCAGGCTTATATCTCCAAAGCTAAACTTACTAGAGAATGGGGGCATTCTGGTAAATCCGCAGAGCTGGCTAAAATTCAGCAGGCCGTACGAGACACCAAGGATACGATCATGGTATATGAAGGCAAGCCCATTACGGCATCTTTTTTTTCTACTAGCAATGGCTACACCGAAAATTCAGAGGATGTGTGGGCGAAGGCAGTGCCCTATTTACGAAGCGTATCAAGTCCATGGGACAAGCAGTTGGCCCCGCGTTATACAGAAACCGTCACACTGAGTCGTCAAAGCGTGTTCGATAGATTGGGGTTAAGTCGTACTGCAATTGCCGCCTCTACTGGAGGAGGAAGTATGCCAGAAATTCGTATACTCTCCAAGACAGAAGGACATCGCATCAAGAAGATTGAAGTTGGTGGCTCAATCTTTACAGGACCGGAGATCCGTAACAAACTGGGGTTGCGTTCGGCTGAGTTTACGTGGAAGGCTGAAGGGGACCGGATTGCTATAACAACCTATGGTTATGGTCATGGTGTTGGTATGAGTCAGTGGGGAGCCAATGGAATGGCCAAAGAAGGTCATACTGCCACTCAAATACTCCTTCACTATTATACTGGCATTTCTTTTGCGCAAGCCTCTCGTATTCTAAGTTAGTAAATATTTCGAAACTTTGAAGTATAAAAGAGTTGCACCCGGTAACACTGGTTACTGAGGTGATGAGCAAATGAATGAACAAAATAAAAACCAGAACCAAAACCATGAAGAGACACCCAAAACCTTTCAGGGTGGAAGAGCTTCGCGGCCGTCTTCGTGGAAAAAGCTGTTGTCCAAAAGGTGGGCATACCCGGCAGCCTACATTGCCGCAGCAGCCATTATACTAACTTTAGTGTGGGTCTATCAGGATGCCAGCCAGAAGTCTTTCAAACCTGACCCAGCTAGTCCATCGGTACAAAGCACAAGTGCAATGAATACCGATGTTAACGGACAACAGCCAGAAAGCGTGGAAGTCGTTGCCCAGTCGGAAAATATCGCATGGCCAGTGGCAGATGCTGGCGCAGTACAGGTCGTAAAGCCGTTCTTTGATGAGAATGCGACCGCTGATGAGCAGGCGGCAGCTATGGTAGAGTACGATAAAACATTTACCGCTAACACTGGGATTGATCTTTCCCGGACTGACGATCAGGCGTTTGAAGTAAGAGCCGCCCTGAGTGGCAAAGTATCTCGTGTGGAACAACATCCGCTGGTAGGTAATGTCGTAGAAATTACGCATGATAATAATCTCAAAACGGTGTACCAAAGCTTGAGTGATCTGAAAGTAAAAGAAGGCGATCAAGTGAAACAAAACGATGTGATTGCTTCAGCGGGTCGTAACGAGCTTGAAAAGGATTTGAAAACACATTTGCATTTTGAAGTGTATCAGGATGACAAGCCTGTGAATCCAGCAGGTCTGCTTCCTAAAAAATAAATCTGGTCATGGCTTTGCATGCAAAGCGGGGAATCCATATTCCCTGCTTTTTTCTTGTGTAGTTTTTGTGCATAAGGTAAACATAAGCTGCTTTTGCCAAATAAATAGGCCTTCCGAAGCATGTCTTCCCGCCAAACCGCGAATATATAGGCACGCTCCTCATATAATGTACCAAACTATCCACAGTAGGGAGGCGGGAGCGTGCACGATTACATCAAGGAACGGACCATCAAAATCGGTCGCTGTATCGTGGAAACAAGGAATACGGTCCGTACGATTGCCAAGGAATTTGGTGTCTCCAAGAGCACGGTGCATAAAGATCTGACCGAACGGCTGCCTGAAATCAACCCGGATCTTGCCGATCAGGTGAAGCACATTCTTGAATACCATAAATCCATCCGCCATCTGCGGGGGGGAGAAGCCACGAAAATTAAGTACAAAAAAACGAGTGGCAAACGAAGGGAAATTCTCGTTTCCGGCAAGTCCTAAAAATATATAGTGAATTGGCTGGCAAAGCCATTGAATCAACCCCCTGAAGTATGATATGTTAAAAGATGGTACAAGACGAAAAATGACATGTAACCGTAGGTTTATACATATATTTGCCGCTTCTTGTCGAATCTTAGCTTTTTAAAATATCACTTTGGGGGCCTTTTTAATATGTTCAGTAATGATATCGGTATCGACCTCGGTACGGCCAACGTGCTTATCCACGTCAAAGGGAAGGGGGTTGTTCTTGACGAACCTTCCGTTGTCGCGATAGAAAGCGATACAAAAAGAGTCCTGGCTGTCGGAGAGGAAGCGCGCCGTATGGTGGGACGTACTCCTGGTAATATCATAGCCATCCGTCCATTACGTGATGGTGTCATCGCCGATTTTGAAGTAACAGAAGCGATGTTAAAATATTTTATCAATCGGGTGGGGGGGAAAAGCTGGTACAGCCACCCTCGTATTCTAATTTGTGCGCCAACGAACATTACCTCAGTGGAGCAAAAAGCGATTCGTGAAGCGGCGGAACGTAGCGGGGCCAAGGAAGTATTTTTGGAGGAAGAGCCAAAAGCGGCTGCCATTGGAGCAGGAATGGATATTTTTGAGCCTAGCGGCAACATGGTAGTGGATATTGGTGGCGGAACGACTGACGTTGCAGTCCTCTCTATGGGGGATGTCGTAACAGCTTCTTCCATTAAAATGGCAGGGGACAAATTTGATACAGCCATCATGAAATATGTAAAAACGAAGTACAAGCTTCTGATCGGAGAACGTACGGCTGAAGATATCAAGATTGCTATCGGAACTGTGCATCCGAGTGGACGTCGTGCAGAGATGGACATCCGTGGACGGGATATGGTATCCGGATTGCCCAAAACGTTAAGTATATCTGCAGATGAAGTGCAGGATGCACTTAGAGATCCTGTGTCAGCGATTGTTGCTGCGGCCAAGTTTGTATTGGAGCAGACCCCACCGGAACTGTCAGCTGATATTATTGACCGTGGTGTTATTTTGACTGGTGGCGGTGCCTTGCTTAGCGGATTGGACGAGCTACTTGCTGAAGAACTGCGCGTTCCCGTACTGGTTGCCGAAGATCCGATGCATTGTGTTGTTAAAGGTACAGGAATTATGCTAGATAATTTGGATCATGTGGTTAAGAAAAAGTTCTAATCTGCCGATAGTGACTATAAGAGACTCGTGTGCGGTCAGGCAGGTTGCCTAGCATTTTGGCCTTCGTGCCTCCGCGCGAGCATATGATTTTAGCAGAGTATAGGATTGGGGTGCACGTTACATGTTGAGAGGTTTATATACTGCGGCCGCCGGATTGATGACACAACAACGACGCCATGACACCGTGACGCAAAATATTGCTAATATGAATACGACGGGATACAAACAGGAGAACAGTGTTCAGCGTTCTTTCCCCGAAATGCTTATTTCCATGACGGGTGGTAACCCTGATAACCCGGACCGTACGGTCGGCAAGCTCAATACTGGCGTTTTTGCTGAGGAAAGCCTCTCCCCTTACATTCAGGGAGCATTAAAGGACAGTGGACAAGCGACGGATTTTGCGATACAGTCCAATATTAATGTGAACGACCCAGCTACTGGTCAACCTATGGCTTTTGATCAGGCGGGAAAATTCATCAATGCTAACGGTGAAGTCACCTACCGTCCAGAAGCGTTTTTTTCGGTGCGGGACAGTAATGGTAATGTTCGTTATACACGTGACGGGCATTTTCAAGTAAATGGAGCGGGAGCATTGCTTTCATCGACTGGCTCAGCGGTGCTGGATACGAATGGAAAACCAATTCAATTGACCGGGGCTGTCTCAGCGCTTAAAGTAAATGAGCGGGGCGAATTGGTAGATAGCCAGTCCAACCAGACGTTGGGGACGACGCTCGGTATTAGTGTCATTGATCGTCCGTATCAGCTCGTTCGTGAGGGTAATGGGAATTTCCGCCTGAATGATACTGATGGTGCTACAGCTAGAATGATGACCGCTAATGATGCTGTATCCGTTCGTCAAGGTTACCTGGAGGTATCTAATGTAGATGCTTCACAGTCAATGGTGGATATGATGGCTGCGTTAAGAGCGTACGAAGCGAATCAGAAGGTAATTCAATTTTATGATAAAAGCTTGGACAAGGCCGTTAATGAAGTAGGCCGTGTATAACAGGGGGTAAGTGATGAACAACTCCATGATTGGTGCAATGGTATCTATGGCCAGTGTGCAGCAGCGTTTGGATTTAATTGCCGATAATATTGCCAATGTCAATACAGTTGGTTATAAGAGTAAACAGGGTTCCTTTGAAGATGTATTGGCCAATGTGAAACAACAGCCTTCAACGTATCTCCAAAATGGACGGGCCATGCCGCTCGGTTATAATTTGGGCTACGGAGTTAAAACGGCCGCAATCATGAAAAATATGGAGCAAGGTCCGCTCAAGGAGACGGGACTTCCTACTGATCTGGCGATCCAGGGTAATGCCATGTTTGAAGTTCAGGGAAATGGGCAAAAAGCTTGGACCCGTGATGGTAGCTTTCATTTTATTCCTGATCCGAGTGATAGTGCGACGATGATGTTGACCACTGCTGAAGGCTACTCCGTGCTAGATAACAATGATGTTCCTGTGACTGCTCCAGCGGGTTCCAAGGTGGCTATTAACTCGGATGGCGAATTGCTGATTCGTGCTAATGGAACTGGGATTCCGACAGTTGGTCAGAGAATCAAGCTAATGGATGTACAGCGTCCAGAAGGACTGGAACAGCGGGATGATAACCTGTTCGTGTTGTTGAATGGTGTAACAGAGGCAAATGTATTCGGAGCTGCAGGTGTGGCAGGTGCTGTTCCAGCGGACGTATCTGTGCGTTCCGGTTATCTCGAGGAATCTAATGTGGATTTAGCGGGCGAAATGACGGATATGATGCAAGTTCAGCGGATGTATCAAATGGCGGCACGGGCATTAACTTCTAGCGATACGATGATGAACATGGCCAACAATCTGAGGGCTTAAGGATTTGGTGATGAAAGAAGAACAATCTGATTCCCGTCCGGTGCCTGTAAAGACGAAGTCCCGCTGGCGTACTGCTCGTTATTTCATAGTTCCGTTGCTGCTCCTGTTATCGCTGTTAGGCGGCTTAATTGCAGGATATGTAATTGTAGGTAAGCAAGGGTTGTCAGGCGTATTTGAATGGAGAACCTGGCAGCATGTCATTGATCTTATTTTTGCGCCTTAAGTTTACTTTAAAAGAGTGGGGTGGCGGGAAAAGCCCGCTCCGCTGCTACCCGCCATTAGTGCCACTCTTATTAAAATAAACCCCCCGCCATTGTGTGGGGAGTATAGCATAACAAAACCCTGTGCCAGTGGCGCAGGGTTTTGTTATGCTTTTAAGGGAGAGGCCTCCAGCGTAGCGCGTGTGGAACGTAGCCAATGAAGCCATCGCAGGGGGCTTCGATTTTATTTCGTCCTTCACGGCAAGCGAGCATTATCGAAGCGAGGCTTTCCTTTTGAGCCAAAAGTAACTCGGCGGAGGGGTTTATTTGAATCTGGAGAAGCGATAGCGTTCGCCTTTGCCCCTAAATTTTAACCTTGCAGGTTTTATAAAATGAGAAAATTTAGGGACAACAGCGATCGGAAGATCAAATAAATCGTGCAGCCCCTCCTCCTTTGCTCAATTGAATCTCCGCTTCACCCCATAATAGGAGCACCCAATATGGTACTTCCGCGTAATTTTCTTTTTGCATCTGATAACTGTATAATGATGGGGAAGTTTATAACACTGCGGGGTAAAACCAAGCACGGGCAAAAGGGCTTCTTCGCGCCTCAGGTTGCATAACCGGCGGAAAAAGCCCCTTATCTCAACCTCCACTTCTGCAGTAGGTGAAGGATATCTAACATTGTTGCCGCCAAGAGCTGTTTTTATACAGCGTAGGCGGGGTAATATTATGCTTGCAGTAACTCATGATTGATACAGAGTCAGACCTGCAAGCGGGAGGAGTTATTAAGGTAAATGGACAAATTGCAATTGGATGTTAATCAAATTCAGGAGATTATCCCACATCGAGCGCCATTTTTATTGGTGGATCGTATTATTGAGCTGGAGGAAGGGAAAAGAGCAGTAGGCATTAAAAATGTAACGATGAATGAGCCTCATTTCATTGGACATTTTCCGGGGTATCCCGTTATGCCTGGTGTGTTGATTACCGAAGCACTGGCTCAAGTTGGGGCAGTGGCATTACTGCACCTAGAGAGCAATCGTGGCAAAATCGGGTTCTTGGCAGGATTGGATGGTTTCCGTTTCCGTGGGCAGGTGGTTCCTGGGGATACGCTGACGCTTGAAGTGGAAATCACTCGTTCCAAAGGCGCATTTGGCAAAGGGAAAGCTACGGCTAAAGTAGGCGATACGGTAGTAGCTGAGGGCGAAATTATGTTTGCTCTATCTGACCCTCCCCAATAAATAAAGCTCTGCCAACATAAGCACGAGGTCTGAACCGAGTGCAAGTGTACATAGAAATCCTGTTTTGATAAACCAAAAATGGAGAGGGGAAATTCCGTATGACGCAGTTGAGTAAAAAAGCATTAGAAGGCATTGAGAGCTGGCTGCAAGACCCTTATATTGATGAAGAAACCAAACAGGAGTTGCGCGCATTGGAAGGCAACGAGCAGGAACTGGAGGATCGCTTTTACAAAGAGCTGGAATTTGGCACAGGCGGTCTGCGTGGAGTGATCGGAGCAGGGAGTAACCGGATGAACCGTTACGTCATTGGACGTGCGACTCAAGGGCTGGCTCGCTATATTTTAGAACAGCATGCTGGTAAAGAAGGCAAACCTTCGGTTGTCATTGCGCATGATTCGCGTCATTTTTCACCAGAATTTGCACTGGATGCAGCTTTGGTGCTGGCGGGCAATGGTATCGTGGCTAAATTGTTCCCTTCCTTGCGTCCAACGCCACAGCTTTCGTTTAGTGTACGTCATTTGGGAGCCAGTGGAGGGATCGTTGTAACAGCCAGTCACAATCCTCCTGAGTATAATGGATACAAGGTATACAACGATGAAGGGGGTCAGCTTGTTCCTGATCAGGCTGAACAGGTAATTAGTTATATCCGTGAGGTTCCTTCTTTTGCTGACATTCGCAGTCTGACACGTGAGGAAGCAGAGGCACAGGGATTGTTGGTTTGGCTTCGAGAAGAGGAAGATGAAGCGTTTGTAGATACGGTAGCCAGTGTGAGTGTGAACCGTGAGCTGATTGCAGCCGGACCAGGCAAAAATTTCAAAGTTGTGTTTACGCCTCTCCATGGCACTGGAAATGTACCGGTTCGTCGCGTACTGGAGAAAATCGGTTTTGAACAGGTGCATATTGTGCCTGAGCAAGAGCTGCCAGATGCTGAATTTTCGACTGTTAAGTCGCCAAACCCAGAAGAACGCGATGCGTTTAAACTGGCAATTGCGCTGGGTGAGAAAATTGGTGCAGATCTGTTGATCGGAACAGACCCTGATGCTGACCGTATGGGTGCAGTTGTGAAAAACCGTGATGGCGAATATGTAGTATTGTCCGGTAATCAGTCTGGTGCGATCATGGTTTACTACTTGTTGAATCAGCTGAAAGAAACAGGCAAGCTTCCGAATAATGGGGCTGTTATCAAAACCATCGTAACCAGCGAAATGGGTGCAGTCATTGCTGAACATTTTGGAGCAACCGTGTTTAACACGCTAACTGGCTTCAAGTATATTGGCGAGAAAATGAACCAGTTTGACCAAACTGGCGAGTACACCTACTTGTTTGGCTATGAAGAGAGCTATGGTTATTTGGCAGGTAATTATGCTCGCGATAAGGATGCTGTCTTGGCGGCTATGCTGATCGCTGAAGCTGCTGCTTATTACAGCACACAAGGTAAGACGCTCTATGATGTTTTACAAGAGCTGTACGAGCAGTTTGGCTACTTCCTTGAGAAGCTGGAGTCTCGTACTCTTAAGGGTAAGGATGGAGTGGCACAGATTCAGGGCAAAATGACCGATTGGCGTAGCAACGCGCCTCAAGAGATTGCAGGCGTGAAGGTAGATAAGGTACTGGACTACTCACAAGGTCTGGACGGTCTTCCTCAGGAAAATGTACTCAAATTCTTACTGGAGGACGGTTCGTGGTTTTGCCTGCGCCCTTCGGGAACAGAGCCGAAAATCAAAGTATACTTTGCGGTACGCGGTTCCTCGCTGTCAGACGCGGAGCAAAGAATCAGCCACCTGGTCGATGCTGTTATGGCTCGCGTAGACGCTTGAGAAAAATCCCTTTATAATAGAATAGGTTAAGGTAATTGGATAAGATATAGTAATCGGTGACCTCTCACGGCAAAGGGCAGTACGCCGTGGAGGTCATTTCTGTATTGCAGAATAACCTGGAAGAGGCTTTGGGAAAATAGGCTTATTCCGGCAACGGAGGATTTTGCAAAATTCAATGAGTGACCTACCAAAAGGTTGAGTACGACAAGGTGGGCAGCATTGAATTTTGCAAAATCCCGAATATTAAGGAGGTTCTTTGGTGTATCAGAAATGGCAGTATTGGAATACGGCTTCTCGAAAATGGTTATGGATTTTGGTGGCTGTCGGCTTGCTGGCTTCCATTCCAGTCATCGCCGATCGTGTGAAGACAGAATCCTCGAGTAAAAAAGTAGAGATTGTATTCGATTATCGGGATTTGACGGAGGCAGCCTCGTATCAGGCTCATCCGCAGGACTATCTGAATGAGCAGCTTGACCGCTTACAGCAAGCGGGTGTGAACAGCATGGCGATGTATGAAAGTACGTTGGATGATTTCCGTAAAGCGGGCCGTGTCGTAACCTATACGACTCAGAACGTTGCCGATATGGAAAAACGGCTTTCACCTGCAAATGAGAATTTTACGTATATTGTTTTTGCTGACAAAGAAAATGCGGAGGCATTAAAGCCGTTAATTTTACGTACGTTTACAAGCCTGGACATCAATGTAAAACCTTGGACTTATCAGGGACAGGAAGGGTTAGTTGTGGAAACATCTCCAGAGGATGCGTACCTCAAGCCCATGCAGCCTGACCCGATTGCGATGAAGCAGCTTCGGAGCAAAGGATTTTTTATTGTTCCACGGATGAGCGACAGTCTTCCTTATAACCAGGAGTTGACAGAAGAGATGCTTGCTTCTTTTCAGCAGAATGGTGTAAAACGCATTTTGTTTGAAGGTGATTCAGTCAAAGGCTTCACCGATAACGAGAAAGAGCATAGCTTAGCGGCATTTGCTAAATTGCTGAACAAATACGATATTGGCCTAGCTGCTATCGAAAACTTAAAAAAACCGCAAGCAGGCTTCAATAAGCTCGCTTACGATATCCACTATAACGTTGTGCGTTTATACTCATTGAGCGATAAAGATGCAACGCTCGATGTGGAAACGTTGGCCGATCGTTTTGCTCTGGCTACCAAGGATCGTAATATTCGCATGTTGTATCTGAATACCGCGCCTAGCCGTAGTATTGCTGAAGCCAAGGTGAAGGATTCGGTAGATAACCTGATCCACAGCTTGGACAAGCCGGGTAACGCTGTACAACGGATGGAGAAAAAGGGGTTTGAACTCGGACAGGCTGAACCATTCCAAGTAGTCGATTCGTCCATTCAGCGCTATCTGAAAATGATTGTCGTACTAGGTGCACTGGCATTCTTCTCCATTATGGTGTCCTATTTCGTCCCGGCATTGACTTTGCTGGCATTTGCACTCGGTTTGGTAGGTTCAGCAGGACTTTATGTTTTGAACTCCAGCTTGATGGAGCAAGGTCTAGCCCTACTCGCGGCGATTAGCGGACCAACGGTTGCAATGATCATTGCTGTGCACACGATTAGAATTAAACGTGAACAGGGATCTGAACTTTCTGCAGGTCAGCGTTTGGTTCAAACGCTTATACTGTACGTACGGACAGCGATTTTGTCGCTGGCTGCAGTACCATTTGTTATTGCTCTGTTGAATAGTATTGCTTACAGCCTTGTGCTGAACCAATTCAGAGGTGTAAGCTTGCTTCACATTCTGCCGATCTTCTTGGCAGCGATATATATTTTCTTTTATCGTGGCGTTTCTATACGAGAGGAAATTTCCAAGCTGCTACGTACGCCGATTACTGTATTGTGGGTGATCGCATTGGCTGTTATCGCAGCCGCAGGTTATTACTATTTGACTCGTACTGGAAATGCGGGCACAGTGTCGAACACGGAGCTGGCATTCCGGAACTTCCTTGAAAATGCGTTTGGTGTACGTCCACGCAATAAGGAATTTTTGATGGCTCACCCACTGTTTATTGCAGGAGCGTTCCTGAGTTTGAAATATCGCAAAGCAATCTATTTGCTGATTATAGCTGCTATTGGTCAAGCCTCTATGGTGGATACCTTTGCTCACATTCACTCTCCAGCGGCACTGTCGCTTAGTCGCGGGCTGTTAGGATTGGGCTTCGGTCTGGTGCTGGGAATCATCGCAATTGTCGTGTGGCAAGTGCTGGAAGGGTGTTGGAAGAAATGGTCACCACAGCTCAAACGATAATCATCTCGGGTTATTACGGCTTTCACAATAGTGGGGATGAGGCGGTGCTCAAGTCGATTTTGACAGCTTTAGAGGAGGAGAGCCGTCAGGCGGGTATCACGGTCAAGCCTGTTGTTCTATCTTCTGACCCTGCTTGGACACAGAAAATGTACGGAGTAGAAGCTGTACCGCGGATGAGTTTGGGGGAAGTTCGTAGAGCGATTAAAAACAGCGATGGGCTAATAAGTGGCGGCGGGAGTCTGCTCCAGGATGCAACAAGCCCTAAAAGTATTCCGTATTATCTGGCGATTCTGAAACTGGCCCAATGGGCTGGAAAGCCGACTTTTGTATATGCTCAGGGCATTGGTCCGGTACAACGGAAGATATTTTATCCTATGATCCGTTCTGTGTTTCAGCGCTGTGAATATGTTTCTGTAAGAGATGAGCAGTCTGCCGCACTACTGGATACTATGAAACTAAAGAACCCGGTTGTCGAAGTTGTTCCTGATCCGGTAATGGGGCTTCCATTGCCCCGAGGTTCCGAGCTGCATAAAGCAGCAACTGAGACTGATCAGGATCAACCTCCGATCGTTGGCGTATCTGTACGTTACTGGGATAAGGAACGCCGCGATTTGAAGGCAATCGCGGAGGGCTTAAAAAAATTAGCTGCTGAGCGCCGTGTACACTTACGCTTTTTACCTTTCCATCTGCCTGATGACGAGCAGGCTTCAAGGAT
This sequence comes from Paenibacillus sp. 1182, assembly GCF_017833915.1. NCBI lineage: Bacteria > Bacillati > Bacillota > Bacilli > Caryophanales > Paenibacillaceae > Paenibacillus > Paenibacillus sp. 1182. The sequence goes on from NZ_JAFICR010000002.1 coordinate 427,747, forward strand.
GGTAATGGATTTGTTGGGGGATATTAGGGGGACGGGAAGCATTGTAAGCATGTGTGATCAAGTCACCGATCCTCAACAGATGCTTTTGGAAGTCAGTCGTTGCAGTTTGATGATCGGGATGCGATTACACAGCTTGATCTATGCAGCATCCCATCAGGTGCCTCCGTTGGGGATATCCTATGATCCTAAAATTGATCATTTCCTCAGCCGTGTCGGTAGCCAGCCTGTAGGCACTACAGAGGCACTGGATGGACAAAAACTGGCTAATGAGTCTATGCGGTTGCTGGATCAGCGAAGTCAATGGATCGAGAGCCAGGGAGCGGCCATTGCTTTGTTAAAAAGTGAGGCTCGCTTACCGGCGCAGCATATCGTTAATTACTTGTGTCGCAAAGGATGATGGATACAGTGACAGTTGATAAGGTTACGAATGTGCCTACCGTCCCGATTTTCGGTGTTCCGGTATCAAGGCTTAATATGAAAGATACATTAAATGTATTAATTCAAGCAGTGGAGTCTCGCCGGCCCCATCAAGTGATCACTGCCAATCCGATAATGGTAATGGCAGCATTGGAAGATCCAGTGTACATGAACGTTATGAAACAGGCGGAGCTGATTGTCCCGGATGGGACCGGCGTAGTGTGGGCTGCAAACTATGTAGGACATCCTGTACCTGAGCGTGTAGCGGGCTTTGACTTGTTACATGAATTACTTGCAGCTGGCGAAAACTATCATTGGAAGGTTTATTTACTGGGATCAACATCTGAGGTGATTCAAGCGACCGCAAAGCGGGTACATGAGCTTTATCCCGCAATTACGGTTTGTGGCAAGCGTGATGGTTTTTTTGGACCAAAAGAGGATGAAGCCGTAATTGCAGCTATTCGTGAAGCAAATCCTGATTTATTGTTTGTAGCACGTGGAGCGGACACACAGGAACCCTGGATTGGTAAATATAAGGAAAAGTTGGGTGTACCGGTGATGATGGGGGTTGGCGGCAGCTTCGATGTTATATCAGGCAGAACCAAACGCGCACCTAAATTGTTTCAAAAGCTACGGGCTGAATGGTTATATAGACTCCTCAAAGAGCCAAGCCGTTACAAAAGAATGCTTGCGCTGCCGAAATTCGCCGCGAAAGTGATGCGCGAAAAAGAAAACGTCACAAAAGTGTGATAAATAGCTTGAATCTGCCTCCAAAACCCGCTAATTTGCCAGAATATGAAGCTTGGTATTTATTTTTGATCAGAGTATAATTCAATGCGGTTACATCTGAAAAGGGATTGCTTTAAAATTGGGGGTCGAATGATCAAATGTTATTGATCTATATTATTGGGTTCATCATGGCACTGGGACTTGCGCTGTTACTGACACCGCTCGTCAAGAAATTCGCTGTGAAGGTTGGAGCCGTCGATGTACCGAATGCCCGAAAAGTACATACCCGAATTATGCCGCGTCTTGGCGGACTGGGGATTTTCTTGGCATTTCTGTTGTCCTTATTGGCGGTGTTACCTTTTGTGCCTGACGGAATGCTGTCCTCTCGGGATATTAACTTTATCGCAGCCTTTCTGATTGGCGGTACGCTGATTACACTGATTGGTGCTCTCGATGATCGTTTCGATCTCAATGCAAAATTGAAATTTTTGGCTCAAATTGCCGTTGCGTGTATGGTCGTGTTTGCTTTTGATATTCGTGTAGATTTTGTAAATGTACCTTTTCAGGATGCATACTCATCTTTGGAAAGCTGGATTTCCATTCCACTTACGATTTTTTGGATCGTAGGTGTAACGAATGCCATCAATTTGATTGACGGTCTGGATGGACTGGCTGCAGGTGTCTCAGGCATTGCGATTGGAACTATTTTTGTGATGTCGATATTGATGGGTAATTACATGGTAGCTATGCTTTGTCTTGTGCTGCTGGGCAGTATTATCGGATTCCTATTTTTTAACTTTCATCCTGCAAAAATATTTATGGGTGATACAGGGTCATTATTTTTAGGTTTCTGTCTGGCCATGCTATCCATGCTTGGTTTCAAGCAAATTGCTATCGTATCTTTTATTACGCCATTGATTATTATCGGTGTACCATTGTCAGATACATTCTTTGCTATCATTCGTCGCAAGTTGCAGAAAAAACCGATTTTCTCTCCGGATAAAGGTCATTTGCATCACTGCTTACGCGAACTAGGTTTCAGTCACAGACAGACGGTGTTGATTATCTACGGTATTGCTGCATTTTTCGGTGTATTGGCCGTGATTCAATCGTCTGCTGCGCTTAATGAAGCGAACTGGGTCACCTTTGTCGTGATTTGTATTATGATGTTCTTCCTACAGATCGGTGCAGAGGTTATTGGTCTTGTTGGCAAAACCAAACGCCCAGTTATTAACACACTGATTCGGTTGTTGGCTAAGCCAGATTCCCAGACGCGTTCGAAATTATAATTTTAATTTAAAAGTAAGCCTTCAAGCTTGGCGGTATACCGCGGGTTTGGAGGCTTTTTTGATGTTTGCTGTAAAAAAACTCCCTCCTTTTTTGAGAATTTACTAATTTTTTGTATGTTTACTACCGATAAAAAAAGTATTGAATGATTACGTACCCCAAGGTGCGACAGAATCAAAGGAGGACAATGATTTGAAACGATTGCTATCCATGTTGCTGACGGTTGGTCTCATCATTGGCTTGGTGCCGGCGGCCCTGGTAGGTACGGCTCATGCTGCGACAGGAACTTATTTCATTTTTCCAAATGAGAAGTATGATGCGGATTCGGCCAGATCGGTGAACACCGACCGTATTACAGTTAACGGTACGATTAACGGAGTGAACGGAAGCACGATATCATATAGTGTATTCCAGCTCTCTAAAAATGGAACGACCCTTAATGTGGTGAATAAAAATGAGAGTCAAAAAGGCGGAATTACGGTCAGTGGCTCTACACTTCAAATTACAGACATCAAACTGTTTCCTGGTTTGAACCGAATTACATTCCAAAGTAGCCAAAACTCGGCTGAGATGAAGGATTCTATTTACGTAGAGTACCAGGATGGACCCAAGGTTTATGATCTGTCTGCTACGCTGAATGGTGAAACAGAGCAATTAGTAGAGAACCAGACAGCTGTGTTAACAGACGCTCGCAATAGCGGTACGGATGATGTTAAAGTAGTCATTCAAGGTACGGCGCCTAATGCCGACAGTGTAACGCTTACGTCTGCAAAAAGCAGTAATACGTATACAGTTAACTCTTATACCGCATATAAATTAACAGGTAGTGTGGTACTCAGTCCGGGTAAAAATATAGTGAATATTAAAGTGAATAACGGAACTCAGGCTCTTACAGTTACACGTGAAATTACGATTTATACGGGAAAACCGGAATTCTCTGATTTGACCTTGAACAAGGATGGGAATGTTTCTGCCGATCTGACCACTTCGCCTGACTTTACCGTATCGTCTACAAGTGGTTTGGTTTTAAAAGGTAATGTTTTGGTGCCAGGCGGTCCAACCGATCCAGGAGTTGCCACAATCAATGCGCGTTTTACCGATGTGAGTAACAATGGTAGCGCTGTGGGTAGTGCGACTGGAGTTGATGCCACAATTGATACTGCAAATGTGGTTACATCAAATGGTTATAAAGTATATCCATTTCAGGTGACTGTACCTTCAGAAGCTGTTATTGATCATTTGACCAGGGCATCTCTGGGCATAACCTATACGGATAGCAGTACACCTCCAGCTCCATCGGCTGTCCAATTTACATTGCGCAGCAGCACTCAGCCGTATATTGATGATATTAACTATCTTCCTGATTTTAATAATCAATTGTTGAGCAGAATTAAGGGAAGCGGGTCTGATCAAGCAGCTGCTATAGATGAAGCTCTGAAATTAACTGGAAGCTCTATGAAGAACAAGACTACAGATGCTCCATCTGTTCCTGTTGGTATGGAGTTCATCGTTGTTAACGGTGCACCTTCTTCAATTAGTGAACTTTCTGGTGTGTCAGTTCATACTGTAGGATCACCTCAAGATGTGATTCGGACAATCAATGGTAAGTCAACACAAGTGAAGAAAATCGTTGCTTATGTAGACACTTTGCCTAAAGAAGGACAAAACGTACTGAATTTTTACCTGAATGGCGACTCGACCAAATTAATTAAAGCAACGGTGAATCTGTTGCAGGGTCCGTTCATGAAATACGATACGATTTATGATGGGCAACAAATTCCGTTAAATACATCCAGCTCAAACTTGAATACCTATAAATTGACTCAACTGGGCTACTTTAAAGGTAAATTGCTTGATGTGAGCAACGCAGCGGATATTCATTACACTGGAAGTAACCGAAATGTATTCCTGTATGTTAATAATGTATTGGTTGATCTGGATGGTTCAGGAGCGGACTTCAAGCTTGCTGCTTCCTCAGAGACAGCCGCAGCCAATGCCTTGGCGAACGGGAATAATGAAATCAAGTTTGTGTACAAGCCAGGTATTGAGTACAGCAATACGGTAAAAGTAAACTTTACACAGACGAATATTCCAGTAATTCCTGTTCCAAATACACAAGGAATCATCCCTTTTACACCAGTTAGCGGCTTGAGCAATACACCGAAGTATAGCGAAATTGCTCCGAAATCAAAAGATGCTAATTTCACCAAAGTGGATGATACTAACTACAATACATCTCTGAAAAATATCAATGTATTTGGTACTTTCAGTATTGCCGATTTGGGTAAAGCAGATCAGGTAAATGGTTCGTTAAGTGATATTGCCAATAAAGATCAATATATTTTGGAGATTAAGGGATCGGATGACAGTGAATTCAACTGGACGTTGAGTAACGAGTTTTTCTCAGCAGAAGATGCGAAGACAACATACAATTCCGGTTCTACTACAGATAAATTTACTAATAAAGATTTAAAAGACCTGCTTGTGTACTACCATCCGGACAAAAAGTATTTCAGCTTTGTGTTGAAAAACCAAACTATTTCGCAAGATGGAACACCAGTAGCTTATAACATTACCTTGTACAACAGTGGCAAGAGCGGGCCGTTTGCTACTTTCCGACTGCAAGTATCCGGTCAATCCACATCTTTTGATATCTTGCGTCCGCTTCCTGAAAAACGGATCGTGAATCAAAACTTTGTGCAAGTTGTTGTAAACGCAGGTAACGCAGATAGTGTTATGGTAGGTAAGGAAAAAGCGGTTCAAGAAGGATTTGATTCTGACTATGATGGTACTGTTGATTACCCATCAACTTACAAAGCCATCGTTACAGGTCTAAAAGCTAACAAAGATAATAAAATTGATGTAGTGGTTACAGTAGGCAAGGAAAAACTAAAACAAACCATTACTGTTAAATATGTGCCTACAAATATTCCTGGCGAGCAGTACATGGAAGCGATGAAAACATCGCACAAAGTGTTCGATGGTAATCTTACACTTGCTTTTGCAAAGGGAACGAGTCTAATTCGCCGGGATTACGATCAACCACAGCAATTCAAAAACCAGGTTTTCTCTGGGCATACTTTGTATTTTGCGATAGCAAATAGCGAAGATGGTGTGGTAGACCGTCATGAATTTGAAACTGAAAAAGCATTGTCCGATATGCGGAGCTTGATTGCAGACGGAAGTAGATACTTCAACCGGGATTTCCCAAGTCGTTTTACCAAGTCCAGTCCAGTATTCTGGATTGACCCAGGTACCGCAGATGATATCAAAACGGATGCTTACGATCCAGTGACATATGGTGCTGATCCTTATCAATTGGCTAACAAGTCGCAAAATGACAGCAGCAAGATCAAAAACTTCTACTGGCGTGACCCATCTAACGAGTTAGTACCTTCCAAGCGTGCTACATTGACGCTGACGTATGATAGTAGTATTGCTCAAGATGCAGGGAAACAAATGTCGGTGTTCTATTTTGATTCTGATCTTAAAGACTGGCAGAACATTGGTGGTGTGGTGGATCCGAAAAAACACACCATTAAAGTACCGTTTGATCGTTTCGGTTACTATGTAGTTGCTAAAGTTGGAGAAACGTATAGTGATGTCATTAAGCACAAATACGCCAGAGATTACATCGAAGCCATTTTGGCTAAAGGTGTCATGAACCCAATGGATCCAATTAATAGCTTTGGACCTGACAGCTACATTAAAAGAGGCGAATTTACGTCTATGATCGTCAAAGGTCTGCAAATTCCGCTTAATTTCAGCGGAGCGAAGCATTTTGACGACGTGTCTATTCCAAATACGATATCAGCAGATGCGCTCTATGATTATCGTTATATTGAAACAGCTGCACGCGCTGGTATTGTCAAAGGTTCGCAACCAAGAATCTTTATGCCGGAAGATGTAATCACACGCCAAGATGCAGCAGTCATTATCGCTAAGGCATTGAATTTGAAGCTTGAAACAGATCATGACAAGATCATGAAGAATCTGTCTAAGACCTTTAAAGATGCGGACAAAATTGATTACTATGCACAGGCATCTGTGTTGGCTATTGCCAAGAAAGGCTTTATTACGGGTTCACCTGTTGATGCAAGCGATCTGAAAAAAGGATATATGTTTAATCCTACTTCCCTGACCTTGCGTGGAGATGCAGCCATTATTGTAGCTAAAGTTATGGCTGATAAAAAACTGCTTCCTAAAATTTAATCCTTCAACAACCTGAAATTATTAAACATCCCTCCATGAGAAATGGAAATTCCCTTTCATATACATGAGAGGGATGTTTTTTATAAATCAGCTATTTGACTGGAATTAAGGGCCTATGCCATAATATCAAAGAGATGAAAACTTTGGATAAGCACTATGGCTTTTTTCGTTTTAGATTTGCCTTTAATGACTGTTATTAATTGCTTTTTTTTAAGATTTTATCTCAAAATGTGTTTATTATTTTTCTATATGTTTTTTTTTGCGCATTTATCTGAAACTTTACGCCTATTTCATCGTAGTAGAGGATGTGTGTGCTTAAATATTACATAGAGAAGTGAGTGGGGAGTGATGAGATGTCTCAGTTTTCAATACGCCGTCCTGTAACAGTATTTATGTTAATTGTTGCTTTGTTAATCGGGGGCAGTATTTTTGCGTTAAGGCTTCCTGTCGAGTATATGCCAGATATGAAGCTGCCTTACGCTGCAGTGGTGACCAGTATTCCAAATGCAACGCCTACTGAGGTTGAGGAATTGGTTACTAAACCTATTGAAAAGAGTTTGGCTTCTATTGAGAACGTGGATACAATCACGTCCGAGTCTTCAGAAGGATCATCTATGGTCATGATTCAATTTAACTGGGGAGTAGATATGAACCAAGCAACCCTCGACATGAGGGATAAAGTTGATACCGTTAGAGGATCTCTTCCAGACACGGCAAATTCGCCGCGTGTTCTAAAAGTGGACCTCAATGCAACGCCAGTTATTACCCTCGCTTTTACAGGAGACCAGGATATTAACAAGCTGAAGCCTATTGCTGAAGATATTATCGAGCCGCGGCTTGAAAGAATTGCGGGAGTAGCTGCAGCCAACATGTCAGGTGGTCAAGAACGACTCGTAAAGATCACTGTAGATCAGGCCAAGCTTCAAAGCTATGGCATTACGCTGGATCAAATTCGCCAAGCGCTATCGTCTAATAATGTTGCTGGCTCTGCGGGTTCTGTATATCGTGGTAATACACAAATTCAACTTCGAGTTCAAGGTGAATATAAAGCTGTTTCGGAAATGGGCGAAACGCCAATCCCTGTAGGTAAGGGAAGCGTGAAATTGAAGGATATCGCGACAGTTGAAGACTCCGTAGAAGAAGTCACCACTATTTCTACCTATAATGGAAAGCCAAGTATTAATATTTCTGTTACTAAGGCTACTGGTGGAAATACTCTTTCAATCGCTAATTCTGTGAAGGAAAGTTTGGAGTCAATACGGAAGGACCTGCCTCCGGGAACTCAACTGGAGATGGTGACGGATGCTTCCAAACCCATTAGCGATTCCGTACACTCACTAATAGAGCATGCTATATTAGGGCTTATTATCGCAGCCATTGTGCTGCTGTTATTTTTGAATAGTATACGTTCTACTATTATCGCTGCGATCGTTATCCCAATTTCCTTCGTAGCAACGTTTATGATGATGTATTTCACCGGACAAACCATTAATATTATTTCACTGAGCGGTTTGCTTCTGGGGCTAGGATCCTTTGTCGACTTTGCCGTTGTTATTATTGAAAATATCTTTAGGCAACGACATGAAGGGAAAAGTATGCTACAAGGAGCTATTGACGGCTCCAAGCAAGTAGGCAATGCGGTTATGGCATCTGCACTAGCACAGATTGTAGTATTTTTACCTGTTGTCTTTGTTGATGGTATTGCTGGAGTTATGTTTAAACCGTTGGCACTAACTGTTATCTTTTCTCATATAGCAGCCTTGCTCGTATCCCTTATGATTGTGCCGATGCTGGGGTCACGTTGGTTGCCTACCGTACCGGATGAATCTATATATTCTTCAGGTACTTATAAAGGTATTAACCCTATTGTGTGGTTTAATATCGGATTTGAGAAATTTAAGGGTGGCTATCGACGTGTACTGAAGTGGGGCATTAATCATAGAAAATCTGTTTTAATTATTACTGTATTAATGTTTGTGGCAGCTGGGGCTCTGATTTCTATGGTTAAGGCTGAATTTATTCCTGAATCCGACACTGGGGAATTCTCAGTTACAGTGAAACTTCCTAATGGAACAGTTCTAGAGGAAACTGAAAGAGTTGTTCAAGGTATAGAAAAAGAAATTTTGAAAGTTCCTGATCTGGACAAAATGACGGTGACTGTTGGTTCTGGTGGTCTTTCTGGTTATTCAGGGGCGGCTCCATCCAATTCGGCACAACTAAGTGTAACGCTGAAGGATGGCCATCAGGCAACAGATGTTATAGTTGAAGGCCTTCGTAAGAAATTTGATAGTATTCCGGATGCAGAGATTACACTGGCGTCCGCAACAGGTCTTTCGACTGGAGCAGCTGTTAACATTAATCTGAAAGGCGACGATATGGATGTCTTGAGGGAACTCTCCGACAATCTCGTTGCTGGCGTAAAGAACATACCGGGAACGGTCAATGTAAAAAGTTCTTTGAATGCGGTTCGCGAAGAATATGAGATTACTGTTAACCGAGAACTTGCTAGTCAATATGGCTTATCAGCAACCCAAATTTTATCCGCTGTGAACACTTCCTTTAATGGATCTGTTGCAACAAGCTATCGCACAGGTGATGATCAAATCGATGTGAAAATATCTTTGCCAGAGCAGAATCGCCATGACTGGTCCTATCTGAATGCATTACGTATTACCACTTCACAAGGGATTGATGTTCCTTTATCTTCAGTAGCAAGCATTGATAAACGCGCTGTACCGGATAGTGTCACCCGTGAAGACCAGACACGTCAAGTACAGATTTCTGCTGATATTGATGGATCAGGGGACATTCTAACCGTCAAACAGAAAATAGATGCTCTTTTGAAGAGTACTCACTTCCCAGAAGGCTACAGTGCAGATACGGGTGGCGGGCAAACTGAACAAATGATGGAGTCTTTTATAAACTTAGGGATAGCTATTCTGCTATCTGTAGTTCTGATTTATATGGTTATGGCAGGACAGTTTGAATCTCTGCTCACACCGTTTGTTATTATGTTTTCGATTCCGCCTACGTTAATCGGTGTACTTATCGGTCTAGTGGTAACGGGAGCGAGTCTCAGTGTTTCGGCTTTTACCGGTTACATTATGCTCGTCGGTTTGGTCGTAAATAATGCAATTGTCATGATTGATTTCATTATTCAGCTTCGAAAAGAAGGCGAAGATCGAGATGAAGCTATTATTCATGGCGCATCTGAGCGTTTGCGTCCGATTTTGATGACAACGCTGGCTACAGTACTTGCTTTGATTCCTATGGCATTTGCTAAAGGTGACGGTAATGAGACACAAGCTCCTATGGCGGTTGTTGTTGTTTTCGGGTTATCCTTCGCAGCTGTTATTACATTGATTCTTATTCCGGTAGTCTACGTCATCATGGATAATATGATACAAAAACGTAAGAATCGGAAATTAAAAAGACAAGCGAAGAGAGAATTAAAAAAAGAAGCGAAACTACAAAAAAGTGTTCATATATAAGGTGAGGTGGAGAAATATAATGAATAAAAAAAGTGCTCTGATTGCCACAACTTTGCTTTTATCAGTTGCATTAGCTGGTTGCGGTGGGGGAGAGGCCCCTGCCGCACCGACTACGGCGCAGCAAGCCATTCCAGTTCAAGTAGCAAAAGTGGCTAAAGGTAGTATTAACGATTCAACAGGTATTATTGGAAGCTTTGCTCCCAAAGAGACAGCTCAGGTGTCTCCGAAAATTAGTGGTAAAATTCAAAGTATTAACCTTACAGTGGGCCAAAAAGTAAATAAAGGCGACACATTGTTTACTATAGACCAAAAGGACTTGCAAGACTCGATTAAGCAATCCCAGGAGTCTTACCAGGTTGCCCTGGCCAATTTAAAACAAGCAGAGTCAGGTGCAGCGCAATCGGTACAGCAGGCAGAATCCAGCGTGGATCAAGCCAAAAGTGCGCTTGTCCAGCAAGACAACACTATCATCCAAGCTCAGACCAGTCTGGTCGATGCTCAGAGTTCCGTGCGTGATGCTCAAAATACGCTCAACCGCAACCAACAGTTGTTTAGTGCGGGTGCTCTATCTCAATCTGAGTTAGAGCAGTCTCAAATAGCGCATAGAAGGGCTTTAACTGCAGTGGAGAATGCACAGATCACACTTCACAATGCACAAACGTCCAAGCAAAGTGCGCAAACAACATATAGCAATGCTCAAAAATCATTACGTCTTGCCCAACAGAAAACAGGCATTGACGTAGCTCGTGCTTCTGTCAATCAAGCTAAGTCCAGTTTAGACACAGCACGTAGCCAACTGGTGGATACTGTGGTCAAAGCTCCGATTTCCGGTACGATATCGGTAGTAACAGGAACCCAGGGGCAAATGGTTAGTGCACAATCCGCGGTTGCTACAATAGCAAATACCAATCCTATTATTGCTAAAGTTAACGTTTCTGAATCTGAGCTTCTCAAGATGCAGGTGGGTTCATCTGTGACTGTAGGCGTGGACTCGTTAAATAAGCGAATTGAGGCCAAAGTATCGGCTGTCAATCCGGTAATGGATAATGATCTGAAGGCATACCCTGTTGAGGTATCAGTTCCTAATGGTTCTGGCGAATTAAAATCAGGGATGGTTGTAACTGTATACATGAAATCAGAAGCTCCTAAAAACATTTTGGTATCGCAGGATGCCATTACGGAGCAGGCAGGGAAAAAGTATGCTTATGTAGTGGAAGGAACAGTGGCTAAGCGGGTAGAGGTGCAGACAGGCCAGGAAAGTGCCAAACAGGTTGAGGTAACCAAGGGGCTTGCTGAAGGACAAAATGTTGTCGTTAAGGGCGTTAGTCTGCTTACGGATGGCGCGAAGATTAATGTAGTGAAGTAATTTGTCGCGGCTATATTTACGGTAAATCACTGTTACTCCGTTATTTCTACTACTTAAAGTGTATTAGAGTATTAGATTTCAAGGGAATCTATAGACTTTATGTACTTTATATATTCTATGGATAATTCTTAACGAATATACTCCATTAAAGACCGATTAGATGTGCGGAAATAACCCTTGTACATTTAAGGTTGAGGAGGTAAAAGTTGTAGGATGACGGAGGAACAGGATCAAGAGTATAATTATGACTGTGGAAAGCGGAATACATAATTCAAAAAAATAAAATTTTTTTTTTGAAACGGACGCAACTTTTTGAACCCATGCTACGTCTAATTGGGTGAGTATGAAACAAAGGGGTGCAAAAGCGTAAAGACAAAATTCGCTAAAAAAAATCTTTACTGCATTGTTATCACATTGTATAATACTGGAGTACGTCATAAATGGACGCTTTCTTTCAACTAGATTCCAAGCTTCTGTGATATTGTCACAGATATCATTTTATAAGGGTTCTCATAAAGCTCGGAAAGGAGGTGTAACGACTGATGAGTGACAAGATCCGACAAAAAGACAAAAATAATATTTCTGGTTATATTCAAGGAGGAGAAAAAAAGGTTATGACAAAGTTTAATAAAAAAATGATCAACGTGCTGGCAACAGCAACATTGGTTGCTGGTGTAGCAGCTCCAATCGCAGCATTGACTGCACCAACTGCAATCCATGCAGCTTCTAGCTACCAAACAATTAATACTCCATCTCTTAATTCTTCCGCAGAAAAAAACGCACAACTGGGTAGAGTGAAAGTGAACATTGGTAAAGCTGCTGTGACTAATGGTTCTTCTTTTACTGTAAGATTGCCTAAAGGTATTAAGTTTAACGGTTCGGCAGTTACTGGAAATAAGCTTGAAAATTATGCCGGCGTTATTGGTGTATCTGGACACAATGATAGTTCTGCACAAAAGAACTATGGTAGTGTAGCATCTGCTACTTATAACGGTACAACATATGGTATGGGTGTATTTGTTGAAATGGATGACAATGGTTTGAAAAATAACTCTGGAGATATTGAAAATCCAGTGACTGTAACGCCATTGAATGATAGTACTGTTAGAGTACAAGTTAATTTTGATAATACTAATGATGATCTTGGAATCTACCTGAATTTCCTGAACATGAATGTTACAGGACCAAGCACTGGTCCGGTCAAAGTCGCTATTGATGCAGACAGCAATAGCGGTATCACTAGTGGTGAAGTAACAATTGCTAATGTAGTATCTTCCGGCCAGGTTTCCTTGTCGGCTGCTGATACTGTATCTAGCCAAGAACGTTTCACTGCAACTCTGAAAGTTAAAGAACAAACGGCTGGTGCTTTGGAAACTAACACAATTAAACTGAAATTGCCTAGTGGTTTTAAATGGGATGCTAAGCCTGTAGAAGCTGCTACCATTTTGTATGGTGATAAAGATGTGAAAGTGAACTATGATCCTGATGGTGATACATTGGAGTTGTCTCTGTCTGCTAAGACATCGAAAGAAACTTCTTTCCAATTGCCTGTTGGATTCTATGTTGATGATGAAACAAGCGCTAAAGAAGGCGATGTTGTAGCAAGTATCTCCGGAAATGCATCTACTGATGTTAGTACTCTTGTAGTAGGTAACTATGGAGAAATTGGTGGAGGAGTTACTGTTGCTACTCCAACAACAATTCTTGCTGGTCACGACGAACAAAAAATTGGTGACATCGTAATTAAGGAAAAAGTTGCTGATTCTTTTGTTGAAAAGCGTACTGTGACATTGCGCTTGCCTGAAGGTGCTCGTTGGCAGTCGACTTTTGATGACAAAGATCCAGGTTCAAGTTTCTCAGGATCTATGGAGAATACTAATGGTCTGGGTAACGCAGAAGTATCTTACACTGATTCCGATAAACGTACTTTGAAACTGACTTTCAATAATCCTAACAGCACAACTGACGCTGGTAGTTTGAAACTTAAAAATGTTGAAGTAGCTACGCAACCAGGTTTCTCTGGCGATCTGAACGTTGAAGTTGCTGGTAGCCAAGGTTTGAGCGGTACTGTTAAAGTTGCAACTGTGAAACAAGCAGTTACTTTGGCTGCTGCTTCCAAACCTACCTTGACAATCGGTCTGGGCGATCAACAAGTTGGCGATATCACAATCACTGAAGCTGCTAAAGAAGCTTTTGTTAAGAAAGATGGTAGCCGTGAAGTAATCTTGGAATTGCCAGTAGGCGTACGTTTTGCTTCTACTCCAGAAGTGAAAGTAACAGCTGGTGATGTTAAAGTGAAGAGCGTATCTACTGATACTTACGGCGATAGCAACAAAGGCCGTCTGAGCTTCTACATCGACAGCGAAAGTGCTACTCCAAGTACAATCACAATTTCGGCTCCTAAGCTGACTGTTGACCGTACTGTAGCTCAAGGCGACATTGTTGCTAAGTTGAAAGGTAGTGCTGTAGCTTACACTGCTTACAGAGGTAGCGAAAACACTCAAAACTGGAAAGACAACAACACTGCAGCTGCTGAAGTAGCAATCGCAACTGTTGGAACTCCAGCTCCAGGTGCTACTAAAACTAAAGCTGTCTTCACATTGGGAAGTACTTCCTACACTGTGAACGGCGAAACTAAAACAGCAGAAGTAGCTGCTTATGCTGAAAACGGACGCACTTACTTGCCAGTACGTTATGCAGCTGAAGCTCTGGGTGTATCCCCACAAAACATCCTGTTTGACAAAGCAACTTCCACAGTTACCCTGATCAAAGGTAGCACTGTTGCTCAAATCAAACTGAACACAAACCTGTTGACTGTTAACGGTTCTGTGATTCGTATGGACGTTAAAGCTGTAACTAACAAAAACCGTACTGTACTGCCAATCGCTTGGGTGAGCAGAGCGCTGGATGCATCCATCACTTATGATGCAACTGCAAAAACAGTTACTGTTGAAAACAAAAACTAATTTAAGAGCAACTCTTTTGAGTTAACTGAATTAGATGAGAAGAGGGTTCCTTTTGGAGCCCTTTTCTTTTATTAGTCTTATTGACAAAGGAGAGAAATTATGAAACGTTTTGGAGTGGCAGCACTTTCTACATTGGTTCTTTCTTCTGCATTTGCCAATTTTGCAGGAGCTCAAGCAGGTGATATAAAGGTTATTATTAACGGTGTAACCCAGCAATATACACAGGCTCCGGTTGTTAGTCAAAATACAACCCTGGTGCCTCTTCGTGGAGTTTTTGAAAGCTTGGGAGCACAAGTCGATTGGGACAGCAAAGCTAAAAAAGTGATAGCATCTAAAAATGACGATACGTTAACTTTAAATGTTGGTTCTAAACTAGCTTATAAAAATAGTAATCCTGTACAGCTCGATGCAGCAACTCAAATTCAAAAGGGTCAAGTACTCGTTCCTTTACGTTTTGTGAGCCAATCATTAGGCGCCAAAGTAAATTGGGATCAGGCTACACGAACAGTGACCATTTCCAATCAAGCTGATGGCAGCACTACTAGCGACCAAACCAATAGTTTGTCCAGTAAGCATCTCGCAACCCCTGTGACCCAAGTTACCTATGATACTTATTATAATGATTCTTTGACCTATGATGATGCAGTTAAACTGGCAATTGCTGATAGTACATCGATCAAAACAGTAGAAAATAGTATTGATCAAGCTGGAAAAATTATGAAAGAAGCAGGTAAGAATATCGATTTTGTTCCTGCTGAGGCAGGCGTTGAAGCTTCTGATAAAGCTTTTAAGGGGTATGCTCAAACCAACCTTAATTATGAAGCGGCAAAGAAGAATTTAGACATGACTAAGGAAGGTATTCAATATAACGTGAAGGATCTTTATAATAAGCTTCTTCAAAAACAAAATGCCGTTAAGTTGGCTGCTTTGAATATTGAAGATGCTGAGCGCAAGTTGAAAGTTGCACAAATTAAAAGAGATAACCAAATGTCCAGTGACTATGAGGTTACCCAAGCAACGAATCTAGTAACTCAAAACAAGGCAGCTTTAGACAAGGCTAAAAAAGACTTGGATAGTGCTTTTTTAGCATTGAACCAACTCATTGGCTACAAGCCCGAGCAGCGTTATGAATTGAAGGATAAACCTGTTTATTCTGAGTTTAAAAGTAATGTAGAGACTACTGTAAGCCAAGTACTTACTAGTAGTACTGCCATTTGGTTAAGTGAGCAAAAGGTAGATTTGGCTGAATTAAGCTTGAAGCTTTACAACTTTAGCACACCTGGAAACACGCCTTATGAAGCTGAGCAGCTCAATGTGGAGAAAGCTCAACTTGCTACAGAAGGTACAAAGAGACAACTCGAAGAAGCTGTAAGAAATGCCTATAATACTATTAAAGGTTTAGAGAGCCAATACTCACAACTTCAAGCTGGTTTGGTTAGTGCACGCAGTGCAGCGGATATGGCAAAAAAACAATTTGATGTGGGATTGGCTACGGAGCTTCAGGTGTTTGACGCAAATCTGAAGGTGACGAGTACAGAACAGCAAGCGGAAGATCTGGTTATAAGCATTGATACATTGAAGATGGCTTATGAAAAACCCTGGGTTTTACAAGGTGCTGCTTCTGGAGCTGGTGCCCAATAATTCAAGCTTAATCTTTAATTTCTTATAACCTGCAGTAGGAGGACCTCATGAAATCACGCTATAAAGTATCGTTGGCTGCAGCTTTACTTGGGGGAGGAATTGTAGCAGGCTCCTTAATGAACAATTCAGTTAATGGAGCCTCCAGTTCTGGACAACCTGGTACAGCTGACGATCCAGTCGTAACCAAAAGCTATGTTGACCAAAAAATTGCCCAGGCAATCAAAGGTGGAGTGCCCGCAAGTAACACGAGTAGTAAAACGACTAGTTCGACTACTCCAGCGACAAACGCTACCTCTAACACAACGGCGTCAGGAACTTCTAGTGCAGGAAAAACTTCCACACCAGAGCAGACAGAGGTTTTAAAGGTTGTTGATGTAAAGCCTGGTCAAAAACTGATTGCCAAAGCAGGCTCGGAATTTATTTTACGTAATGGTTATGCTGTTGTGTATAGTATGGATGCCAGTGGGGCTATTGATATTACTTCTGGAACTGAAATTGTTCATAATCAGGCTGTCGAAAAAAATCATTTATTATCGTTTCCTAGAGAAGGAAGAGGTATTCAAGTAAAAGAAGGTCAGAAGTTTGGTCTGGTCGTTATGGTACGAGGCGGTTATACTGTTCAGTAAACTGTTTTGTATTTAAGCTGCTTTCGGCGGCTCTTTTTCTTAAATACTGTTTGGGATAGCAAATTGTTCTTGGCTAAGTTGAACCTAATCGCTGCACACTAACCCCATGAAAGACAATACATTTAGTGGAGGGTGTATACGAGATGGCGTCAAGAGGTCAAAGACGATTAATTCCCGAAAGTCGTGTCAGGTTAGATGATTTGAAGTATGAAATCGCTGCTGAGTTTGGGCTACCTGTTTATAATCCCCAATATACACATATACAACCTAAGGCTGACAGTGAATTTGCTGCAGAATTGGGGGAGTTTGCGGGGGGCGGGAATGTAGCATGGCGTGATTTAACTTCAAGACAGAACGGTTCGGTTGGTGGTGAAATTACTAAGCGACTGATACAATCTGCTGAACGTAGCTTATCTGAATATGGTACATTGTAAGTTGCAATAATTTCTACAGTTTTTGAACATATAGTAGCGTAAAATCTGGGGTAATTTACATGTAAATCAAAAATGGTTTGCATGTAGACTTACCCTAATTTCGAATGTTGTCATTGGGTGACACGAATTGACACCTTGTTTTAAATAGGATATCATGGCATTTGAGGCTTGTACGCAACCTTTTCCTACCGGAGAAGGTTCATTTTTTATTAATCAGGTGTAACAAGATACCTCCCGCCATTTGATGGCTTGAAGGTATCTGAATAATGCCATTACCATGTCAGGATTTTTTTATTAAATCCTCATGTATTTTAATTGTGGGAGGTTGAAATTCATGTCTGTAAAAGGCCGTCATTTGTTCACGTCCGAGTCTGTAACAGAAGGCCATCCGGATAAAATCTGTGATCAGATATCCGATGCTGTATTGGATGCCTTTCTGGCTAATGACCCTAATGCACGGGTAGCATGTGAAGTATCGGTAGCTACTGGTCTCGTTCTCGTTATTGGTGAAATCAGTTCCAAATCGGAGTACGTGGATATTCCATCCATTGTACGTAATACGATTAAGGAAATTGGCTATACACGTGCGAAATACGGTTTCGACTATAATACTTGCGCTGTATTGACTTCTTTGAATGAACAGTCGCCGGACATCGCTCAAGGGGTTAATGCTGCCTTGGAAAGCCGTGATCCTGCTGAAGTAGATAAAGAAACGGAAAACATTGGGGCTGGAGATCAAGGATTGATGTTTGGTTTTGCTACGAACGAGACGCCGGAGTTGATGCCTTTACCTATCGCTATGTCTCACCGTATTGCACGGCGCTTGTCTGAAGTGCGTAAGGATGGAACACTGAATTACCTTCGTCCTGACGGTAAAACCCAAGTAACGGTAGAGTATGAAAATGGTAAACCTGTTCGTATTGATGCTATTGTAGTTTCTACGCAGCATGCGGAGGATACTACTTTGGAGCAAATTCAAGCAGACATCAAAGAAAAGGTTATTTTGCCAGTTGTTCCTGCCGAATTATTGGATGAGCAAACCAAGTATTACATTAATCCGACAGGACGCTTTGTTATCGGTGGTCCTCAAGGAGATGCAGGTCTGACAGGTCGTAAAATTATTGTGGATACGTATGGTGGTTATGCACGTCACGGCGGGGGAGCATTCTCCGGTAAAGATCCGACCAAAGTGGACCGTTCCGCTGCTTACGCTGCTCGTTATGTAGCGAAAAACCTCGTAGCAGCTGGATTGGCAGACAAAGTGGAAATTCAGCTTGCTTATGCCATCGGTGTAGCTACGCCTGTTTCGATTAACGTCGATACATACGGTACGGGTAAAGTGAGTGATGAGAAGCTGGTTGAATTGATCCGAAATAACTTTGATCTGCGCCCAACAGGTATTATTCGCATGTTGGATCTGCGTCGTCCAATTTATAAGCAAACTGCTGCCTACGGTCACTTTGGACGTACAGATTTGGATGTACCATGGGAGAGCGTAGATAAAGCTGAAATTCTAAAAGAACAAGCGGGGCTGTAATTCCTCGTATGTTATCAAAATAAAAGCAACAACCCAAAAAGACTGTTTCATGCTTTGCATGAACAGTCTTTTTGGGTTGTATTTCGCTGTTAAGTACGAATTTGCTCTGATGTACCGAATGCTGAGTGACTACTCGGATATCGGTGCATGGTCCAATAAATTTTTAAGTAAACGACAAACCTTTTGCAGTTCCTTGTACTGCTCCAAATACGCAAAAAGGGCTTTCAGGAGGCCTTTCTGAGGGTTCGATTTCAGAGCCTCTTCCTTTAAATGAGCGTAGATTTGCTGACACTCCTGTTTCTCCTCTGAACTCCAAGAAGACAGCAGTATACTGTCTTCCAAAGAGTGGAGAAGGCTGTTAATTTGACGGCCTTGATCAAAAGGATTACTTAGAGCACTTTCGGGTAACCAGCCTTGCTTGCTCCAGAACAAATGTGGAGCTGAATCAGCATTGTTCAGGCTGGTTGCCAAGGAACTGGATAAGAAGATAATAAACTGTGTCAGATGTTCAATCGTTTCATCATTCATGCGATCGGCAAAGAAGCGAATATATTCAAACACAATGCTTTTAAGTACAAAGGTCACGTCCCATGCATGATCTTCAATGCTCGGTCCAAAAATATCAATCAGGCAGTCGCGAACCCATCTGTACAATTTGTATTCATGATTCTCGAATGCGTAATTAAGTTGTTCATTCTGGAAAATAAGCATGGAAGGCTCAGGAAGATCCATCATGAGATACACTTTGTTTTCAACGAGATTTTTCAAGTAAAGTACAATAAAACCATGTAGTTTATCGTGCTTAGAAAGATCAGGTTTACTGTAGAGAGCCCGGATGTCTTGTTCAATATTATTTTCCAGAATGATACACATTTCTAGAGGGAGTTCTTCTTTTCCCTGAAAATATTTATAAAAGGATGCCTTCGCCATCCCACTTTCTTTGGCGATTTCTTCAACAGATGTTGAATAATAGCCTTTTCTGGAGAACAGCCGAATGGCGGCCTGTAAAATATCATTTTTTTTGCTTTCCATACATACTTCCCCCTAGGGACCGACTAACTCGACAGCATGCGAACTCACTTCATACATCATAAAGATTGATCAGGTGTGATAACTGTGTGCTGCTGTCTTTTGAGTTGACGGCGCATCTTGTATTTGGCCATGATCATATACAAGGACGGCACGACAAACAAGGTTAACAAGGTCGAGAATAACAAACCGAAAATGACGGTAAACGCCAGTGGCTTAAAGAGCAGGCTTCCCAATAGTGCCAACGGAATCATACCTACAATGGCGGCCAAGGATGTCAATAAAATTGGTCTGAAGCGAGCGGCGGCCGCCTGTATTACGGCTTCCTTTAATTCCATTCCTTCATGTCGTGCATCCTCGATAAATTCAATTAACACAATCCCATTCCGCACAACAATGCCCGCGAGTGCAATGATTCCCATGATGCTCATAAAACCGATAGGCATATCGGTTAAGAAAATACCAATAATCCCGCCGGCTGCTGCCAGGTACACGGTCGTCATAATAATAATAGGAATGGAGAGAGAATAAAATTGCATAGTAATCAAGAGTAAAATGAGCAAGACTACAACGATAGCCAGCTGTCCTAAGTCCTTGAATATGGTCGATTGGTCAGAGGTTTCCCCACCAACCTCCCATTTGTAGCCTTCTGGGAATTTCATTTGCGCCAGCTTACTTTCAACATCAACCATCGCTTCGCTTGCAGTTCGTCCGTTCAAATCGGCTTCCACCGTAATCGTCCGCTCCATATTGTAATGCTTGATTTGCTGAATAGCAAATGACGGCTTAATCTGGACAAGCTGGTTTAATGGAATTTGCTTACCAGCTGCATTAACTACACTTAATTGTTGGAAAAGCTTACTTGGCTCCTCGTCGCTGTGATTCAAATACATTTTAATATCTACCAGACTGTTTCCAGTATCAAATTGGCTGACTTGGGCTCCTTCTTTTAATAGAAGCAGGGTGCGAGTCAAATCTGTGTAACTTACCAGGTATTGATCCATCGCTTGTTTGTTGACCTCAAGCTCCAGTGCATATCGTTCAATTCCTATATCATCCACGATGCCTGTTGTGCCCTCTACTGTCGCGATCTGCTCCTTTGCCTTTTGGGCAAGAGTTTGCAGTTCATTCAGATCCTGACCTGAGATACGAATAGAAACGGGCTTACCCACTGGAATCCCGAGACGAGGAACATACATCGTAACTGTAACTCCAGGGTAGGATTTCTTAACATGTTGTTCCCAAGCATCAACTGTCGTATTGAGATCGAATACGTTTTCTTTGCCGACGACAGCAATCTGCCCCACCGTTTCGTTATAACTAATATTTCCACCCGAACTATTAATGTCACTAAACAGTTGTGGGGCAGTCCCTCCAGTGCTGTAGACGACCTTGGAAGTTTCAGGTTGCTTTTTCACCCAGCCTGCAAGGTCTTTAACGACCTGGTCGGTTTCCGCAATTGAAGTGCCTACAGGCATTTTTACATTTAGTGCAACATGAGGATCTTCCGACTCAGGAAAAAGTTCAACTGAGGTAAAGGGAACTAATCCATAGGCGGCTGTTCCAAGCATGAGTCCGACCATGGCTGTCAATAAGGGACGCTGAATGACCTTAGGCATCAGTTTTTGTGAATAGAGCTTGTTTAAAGAATGAATCTGCTGGCCGAGCAAGCCTGCTGGTTTAGATTTACCCTGAGGGTGACGAGCCTGTCTGCGCTTCTCATACCATTCTCGAAAAATAGGGATGATGGTGAGCGACATGATCATAGAGGCAAGCATGGTCAGGGAGACAATAGCAGGAATAGGTTTAATAAAGGCACCTACATTTCCAGGAAGAAACAACAATGGTGCGAAAGCTGAGATGGTAGCCAGAGTTGCAACCAAAATAGAAAGCATGACCTCTTTGGTACCTTTTACAGCTGCGACTGAGGGTGATTCTCCTAATTCCGTAAGTCTACGCTCAATATTATCATTTACAACTACGGCATCATCCACGAGTATGCCGAGTACGATGATCAGACCGACAACGGAAATCTGATTTAGAGTGATGCCGAACATAGGCAAAAAGATAATGGCAATCGAAACCGAAATAGGAATGGCCAGTGCAACAAATGCAGAGGTGAGCAAATTCAGCCCCAACATACAAACGAGAATAACGGCCACAATCGCAAGAATCGTTTCACGCTTTAAGTCGTCAAAGATATGGCTTACCTGATCCTTTTGTGCAAAAAGAGTTTGAAAGTGAACACCTGCGGGGAGTGTTTTTTCCAGTTCTTTGAGCTTGGTATTGACCTTTTCGCTCATAGAAGGGATGTCTGTGCCTGTTTCTGCTCCAATACTTAACGTAATGGCCGGTTTACCCTCTACATAGGCAAAGTATTCTGTATTAGGATGGGCCAGCTCCGTTATGCCGATATCTCTCAAATAAACAGGATTACCCTCTTTGGTGCGTGTCAAAAGGACCTGATTCAATTCATCAGCTTTTTCGGTCTCGCGAACAATAAGTTGATAGGTACGTCCGTTGTATTCAATATTACCAGTAGGGACCCGATCAATTTGAGCCTGAATCGCTTGAGCCACTTGTCCCCACGAAAGCTGGTATTGCTGAAGTTTCTGATTGTCAATATGGACACGTACTTCTTGATCAGGGAGACCATTGAATTTGACGCTAGATACGCCAGAAATGGTATTGAGCTGATCTTTCCAAGTCGTTGTTAAATCATTTAGTTTATACAGCGGTGTGGAAGAGTCAGCCGTCAGGGTATAGGAGCCGATAAAAGAGCTGGTTAGTTTGTCATTTACAACAGGTACTTCAACGCCTTGAGGAAGATCAGCTTGTGCATCTTGCACTTTTTTACGCATATCATCCCAAACCGTTTGAGGATCAACTCCGTTTTTGGATTCGATTAAAATAGAGGAGAATCCGTTACCAGAAGTCGAACTAATCGTTTTAACACCTTCAACTTCCTTAATGCGTTTCTCCAGCTCTTTAGTTACGGTTTCTTCTACTTTTTGTGGTGAAGCACCAGGGTAGACTGTTGTTACCATAGCATTCTGTATGGTGACATCCGGCATTTCCTGCTGTGGTAACTGGAAAAAGCCGAAGATTCCGACCAAAATCAGCATGACAAAAAACAGCAATGTAATTTTTCGTTTTTTTACGATGTACTCAATCATGGGCGTCCGCCTTCCTCCGACTGAATCGCATTTCCATCAAACAGGTTTTCTGCCCCTTTAACGATAATACGTTCGCCTTCACGAAGTCCCGATACGATTTGCAACTGATTATCTACAACCTGATTACCAAGCTCCACAGGGGTTTTAACAGCTTTTCCTTGAATGTCTTTGAAAATAAAAGGCTTGCTTCCCGTGTTAATGACTGCTTCGGCAGGAACGAGAATCCCATTCTTGTCGGTCACCTGTTGAGCAGCTTTAATGACCTGACCGGGTAACCAGTCTCGCTGTGGATTGTTTATAACAATCTCTACGTTAACCCTTCCTGTGTCGGTGCTGGTTGAAGGATAGACGTTAGACACCGTACCTTGACGGGTCTCTTCATAGAGCGCCACTTCTACTTGTTGACCCTTTTTCCAATCCTTAATTTCACTGTCTGGTACAGGAAGTAGTACTTTGAGGCGGTCGATGGTGCCTATGCGATAGACGGCTTGCCCTGACGCGACCAAATCACCTGTATTCACGATTTTTTCTAAGATTACACCGTTCACAGGAGAGATTAGACGTGTGCGTGAAAGTGCAAGTTCTGCCTGCCCCTTGGCAACAAGGGCTTTTTCGTAGTTGGCATGGGCTTGTTTTTGGGAAGCCACAGCCTGTTCACTGGCCGCTAGGGCTTTGCTTTTACCTGCAAGCGCATCTTGAAAGGAAGCTTGGGCGGATTGATGATCTTCGGCTGTGGCCCCTTCCAGCAAAAGGGACAGGGATTCCTTGGCTTGTTCCAAGTCTTTCAGGGCTGCGGTAGCATTCAGGTGAGCATTTTCATTATCTGATGCGGTAGCAGCGCCTGCCTCAAACAGCTTCTGTGTGCGCTCGCTATCCGTCTTGGCCTTGTTATAAGCGCTTTGTGCCTTATCTACAGTAGCTTGCGCTTGTTGTTTCTCTTGAGCACGTGCGCCTTTATTGACCTTGTTAACATTCGCGCGAGCTCCTGTAATGCCGGCATCGGCGGATTGAATCGCGGAGGTAGCAGCCTGTAAATTAGCCTGTGCGTTATCTATACCGGCCAAGGCCTCTTGAATAGAGGCTGTCGCCTGTGCAACCTGCAGTCTATAGTCAGCGTCATCTAGACGGGCAATGGTTGTACCTTTCTGTACAGCCGTCCCGGTAGTGATTTCTGCGCTAGCGACGATACCTCCGTTCTGAAAAGCCAGTGTACGTTCTTCATAGGCTTGAAGAGTGCCTGACAAGTTATAGGCAGTATGAAGTGGCGTTGATTTGACGATTGCGGTCCGCACAACGGTTGGCTGTACAGATGAACCTAGAGCGGCATCTTTTTTTTCTGTAGAACATCCGGTCATTGCGATGCACAGGGATAAAGTAGATATGATGATGGCCCGTTGTTTATTCATGATTATCAATCCTTCCGATAGGGTCATAATTAGAGAAGTGAACTAATCAGTATTATTTGAACTAACAAGTTCAAATGTATTATAGTGCGCCGATATTGCATTCGTCAATTCATCGTTTTAGATTTTATGAATTAGTTGACGGGACTTTCGTAACTTTTGCCTATATAATAAGTCTATTAACATAAGAGGATTTTTTTGTTTATTGATAGAGTACATGCGCGGAACAAAACCGTTTAAATACATTGAAGATGGGAGCTATTATCCAAATGTTTTTAAGTAATAAGAAACAGAGTGAAGTGAAAGTTAATGGCAGAGGAATCGCTAAAAGATGGGCCGTGTTAACACTGGCAGGGGTATTATGGGTCGGTCCAGTTGCTGGAACTGGGGCTCTAATCCCCTTGAATGGCTGGATGTCTGCTCCAATCGCAAGTGCAGCCTCTGGTTCAACTGTAAAATTGGGAGAAGAGATCATTACTTCGGGTGCAACATTATTGAAATATCGTTTTAAAGGGTCCAAAGGAACAGCACTGGCTGATATCATTCGAGTAGACTTGCAAAATCCGTACGTTAAGCTGGATGTCATGACGGGGAAGAATGGACAGTTTACGACCCGGCAGAGCACAGGCGGCATGGCAAAAGAGACTGGAGCGGTTGCTGGTGTAAACGGGGATTATTTTAATACCTCAAGCGAGGGAGCTCCGATCGGTGGACAAGTATCCAAGGGTGTGTTGATGTCTACTCCATCTGATTTAACGGGCATGTATGCCTTTGCTGTAACCAGAGATGGTTCTCCGATGGTGGAGCAGTTTACTTTTGAAGGAACAGTAAAAGCTGGAGACGGGTCGTCTTTCTCTTTGGCGGGGATGAACAAGGCTTCGTATTCGCCTGAGACGAGTGGGGGCAGTTATAGTCACTCTAATGCTATGTATATTTATACATCTGCTTGGAAAGCAATTGAGCGGCCCAAAAACAGTTCGACAACGCCTACCGAGGTATTGGTACAAAATGGTGTGGTTACGCAAGTCTCCGACAATGCTACATTGAATATGACCGTTCCGCAGGATGGCTATATTTTACGTACTCACGGTAAAGCGGCTGATTATGCCAAAGCGCATCTGACCGTGGGACAGACGGTAGAAACAAGCTATCGCCTTCGTGTTAAATCGACAGGGAGTGAAGTAGATCCTTCCAACCTTCAGATGATGATTGGTGGACATACCATATTAGTAAATGACGGTCAGAAAACCTCTTTTTCCCGGAGCACAACAAGCATAGGCGGGACGCGTGCGCGTACAGCTTTGGGATATTCCCGTGACAAGCGTTACGCTTATGTCATTGCCGTTGAGAAGAATGGGAACAGCGTTGGTGTATCCCTGAGCGAGCTGCAAACGCTGATGAAAGATATTGGCGTTTGGAAGGGTATGAACCTCGATGGGGGCGGTTCTACGACCATGGTGACTCGTGATTTGGGGGATACGACAGCGGGACTTACGTTCAATACGGAATATGGTACAGAGCAACGTAGTATCGTAAATGGAGTGGGGGTATATACCAATGCTCCTAAAGGAACGCTCAAAGGTTTCACCATCAAGGGCAATAAAACGCTGCTGATTGGTCAGACCGGAAGCTATTCCTTCAAAGGCTATGACAACTACTACAATCCCTTCGATACCTCAAAAGTACAAGTGACGTGGAAGTCCAGCAACCCGGCTGTTGTGTCAGTGAGCGGCGGCGTTGTGAAGGGGGCCCAACCGGGAACGGCTACTTTAACGGCATCCAGTGGCTCAGCCAGCGCTACAACTAAGGTCACCGTGCTTGGAGCAGATGAAATTTCATCACTCACCGCAGGAAGTGGAACTGGCTCGCTTACCGCTGGAGCTAAAATCGCTGTACCGGTAACGGCAAAGACAAAAGATGGACAGAGTGTCAGCATTACGTCAGATGCGCTCAAATGGGAGTTCATTGGCTTTAAGGGAAGCGTTAAGGACAATCAACTTACAGTAAATACGGTGGATGCAGGCGTGAAAACGGGCTATGCCATCGGTCGCTATGATGGTTTCAGCGCTGTCGTCTTCTTGTCTGCTGGCGGAGCAAGTACAAACAATTGGGAGAACTTCGAAAATGTTTCGTATCCGGTTGATTTTACTTCGAATGTGGAAGGTGTTACCGGCACAGTGGCTGTTGTACAAGGAGATGGTGACCATGCCAATTCCAAAGTGCTGGAACTGAACTACGATATGACAAATGGCAGTGGTAAAATGTATGCTTACGCCCAATTGAACGGCACGTCCGGGAAAACGCTTGAACAGGCGGCTACTTCCATCTCAATTGATGTCAGAGGGGATAAGAGTCTGAACTGGCTGCGTGCGGAGCTAGAGGATGCCCAAGGCAAAACAGCATATATTGATCTCGCTAAAGTGATCGACTGGAACGGTTGGAAAACCATTAATGCAGATATGAGCGGTTTGAATATTTCGTATCCAGCGAAGCTGAAACGTCTTTATGTGGTCAATGTGGCGGAAGGTCAGGACGAGCGTGCTAAAACAGGCAATGTTGCTTTTGATAATATTTCTTTTAATACACCGGGAACGGTCGGCACAGAAGGACTTAAAAAGGGAACAGCTCAAATGACGATCGGACAAAAATCAATGACAGTAAACGGAACACCTACAACAATTGATGCAGCTCCGATGACTCGCGATGGTTCAACGTATGTTCCGATTAAGTATGTGCTGGACGCATTTGGCGGACAAGCCAAATGGAATGCGGGCGATCAACGGATCACCGTTATGCGCGGTGGTGTGCTGATGGATTTGACCGTAGGGAAAAAAGAAGTTGTTCTGAACGGGAAGCGTCAAAGTACTGATGTTGCACCCGTTGTGCTAGGGGGTAGGACTTTAGTCCCGTTGAGACTCGTGTCTGAGCAGTTAGGAATGACTGTAAAATGGGAACAAGAAACGAAGACCATCACCCTTCAATCATGATATGGTATGATATATACTTGAAATGCTAGGATTGGAGTAGAACATTTGTGGACTTTCAAGCCGATATCATAGACCGAGTCATTAAAAATGCCATCCAGGTGATGGAGAACAGCAAATATCAGATGTTCGAAATATTGGACACGGCCCGGACCGAGCTGGTCACGTTAAATCAGGAGCTCCAGAGCGTCTTGAAGGAAACAGCAGAAACGATCGAAAAGGTGGACCAGCTGGAAATGAACTATCGGCGGTCCCGCATTCGGTTGACTGAGGTCAGCCGTGACTTCGTTCGCTATTCGGAAGAGGATATCAAGCAGGCTTATGAGAAGGCAACACAGCTTCAACTCGATGTGATGATTTTCCGCGAGAAGGAAATGTATCTCAAAGCCAGAAGAGATGATCTTCAAAAGCGGGCCAAAAGTGTTGAGGCTTCTGTCGAGCGCGCCGAAACCATCGGTTCGCAGATGGGAGTCGTGCTGGAATATTTGTCGGGCGAATTGGGACAAGTGACGCGGATCATCGAATCGGCTAAAAACCGGCAGTTTATTGGTCTGAAAATTATTTTGGCTCAGGAAGAGGAGCGTAAACGCATATCCCGTGAAATTCACGATGGACCTGCGCAGCTCCTTGCGCATCTAGTGCTTAGGACGGAAATTGTGGAAAGAATGATCGCCAAGCAGGAATTTAAGATGGTTCAGGACGAAATAGTAGACTTGAAGAAACAGGTTCGCTCCAGTCTTGAGGAAATGCGAAAGGTCATTTTCAATTTGCGTCCTATGGCCCTGGATGACCTGGGACTTATTCCGACGCTCCGGAAATATGTGCAGGATTTTGAAGAAAAAACGAAGATTAGATCGCTTTTTGAAACAAGGGGCAAGGAACACCGTCTCTCTTCCGCGATGGAAGCAGCCATTTACCGTCTGATCCAGGAAGCTTTGACCAACGCTGCCAAGCATGCTTATCCTACCTATGTGCTTGTTGAGATTACCTATCAGGCGCAGCTTGTAAAAATCGTGGTGCAGGATAATGGTTTGGGCTTCAAGCCAGAGCTTTT
The DNA here is from genome assembly GCF_017833915.1 of Paenibacillus sp. 1182. Taxonomy (NCBI): domain Bacteria; kingdom Bacillati; phylum Bacillota; class Bacilli; order Caryophanales; family Paenibacillaceae; genus Paenibacillus; species Paenibacillus sp. 1182. The sequence continues at coordinate 456,099 of NZ_JAFICR010000002.1, forward strand.
TCAGCAAAAAAGCAAAGATCATGGGCATTTTGGTCTGATTGGTATGCGGGAAAGGGTTGAACTGCTCGAGGGGAGAATGGAGATCGAATCAGCTGAGAATCAAGGCACCAAGATAGTGATTCATATCCCAACCAACGTGGAAAAGGGAAAGGAGTAACAACATGGAAAATCAGGAAATTAGCAATGCACCCATTAAAGTTCTCTTAGCGGACGATCATCAGTTGTTCCGTGAAGGGCTTAAACGTATTTTGAATATGGAGGACGACATTGAGGTCATCGGAGAATGTGGTGATGGTATTCAAGTGTTGGAATTCTGTAACGTAGAGAAACCGGATATTGTTCTGATGGACATTAATATGCCAATCGAAAATGGTGTAGAGGCAACTGAAAAACTGCGTGAGATGTTCCCGGATGTCAAAGTTATCATTTTATCCATTCATGATGATGAAAGCTATGTATTTGAGACGTTGCGCAAGGGAGCCAATGGTTATCTGTTAAAGGATATGGAGGCCGAGTCCCTCATTAATGCTATTCGTTCGGTTCATGAAGGCTATGCGTTTATCCATCCGAAGGTAACAGGTAAGCTCATTCAGCAACTCCGCCGGATGACCTACTTGAATGAAACAGGGGCTATGGCTGAAGGTCATACGAAGGAAGCCGGCGTGAAGTTTGTCGCAGGTGAAAATAATCCATTGACCCGTCGTGAAGCTGAAGTATTGCGTCTGATGGCTGAAGGTAAGAGCAACAAGATGATCGGTGAATATTTATTCATTAGTGAGAAAACGGTCAAAAACCATGTCAGCAGTATTTTGCAAAAAATGGAGGTTGATGACCGTACACAAGCAGTTATTAACTCAATCAAATATGGATGGGTTACGCTGTAAAGTGTAGTTTTTCCATGCATTAGACGATGCAGCTGCTAATAGATATGAATGCTGTACCGTCTTTCACTCCGGGCGATATGTCCGCTCATACAGAAACCCAGTACATAACCGTGACACCTCTTCCTGTTATACGGCATATATTGTCGCTATAGGAGGAGGTGGAACCCTCGTGACGGCTCACTTGGTTTGGATATTGCTTATATACGGCGTGGGGGCCGCTGTCGTGCATCTTATGTATATACGACAGGCGGTTCAGGCTTATCACAATGGCGAAGATTCATGCGCGATATCTCCAGGTCATCGCGCGATTCGCTATATTGTGATTACGTCCAATGACGGAGATCGTGTGGAATGGGTGATGCGTTCGTTGAACATACTTGCCTGGCTGCACCGGAGGCCGCTACATGTGACGGTACTGGATGATGAATCTATGGACGATACGCTACCGATTCTGACACGGCTAGTGCGCTATAGTCATATGGATGTTTCAGTCATTTCAAGTCGTTTTTCACCGGGGAACCCGGTTTTACCGAAGTCAGGCGGTGAAAAGCAGGTTGTTATTGATCTTAGAACAGTCAAGTCGTTGGCGGACGCTCCGCTTGTTCCTTAGCAACAGGGGATTGTGGACATCGTGGTCAAAATCGGATATAAATGTTTATAAACAGTTGCATAGGCAAGACAACAGGGATATCGTTGAGATCTACTTGATGTGAAGCACACTTCAGGCTATTAGCCACAGAAGTGTGCTTTTTTGCTGTTCTCTGGGGTGATAAGAACCCAAAAAGTAATGAATGGGGGGAGAAGGGGAAGGTGAAAATTGCAGTATATGCAGTGAGGTATAAGGGGAATTGGAATCTCCGATTATCTGTGGATATTCGAGTAGATATGACATGGTGGATGAATCCAGATGAGGGGCAGGGGAATGTTGTCGAAAGGTGGGTGTTATTAGGAGATGAGCTCCCCTTGTCCTGGGGAACAAAGCTGTGTGAAACATTTAAGGAATTAGTAGGTATGGAGCGATGGGGGAAACGGCAGTGGTGGGCTTATATTATCGCACAGCTAAAAAGTGAACTGGCTCTTGAACCTTTTGACGGAGAACGAATTTTATCTGGAAGAGTAGAGAATATATGCATTTGGGATCATGTACAAGGTTGGACTTCTCGCACAGAAAGTGGGGATGAGAGACGAGAAACAAAGGGAGTTTTACGTTCTATTCAAAAAAGGGACCTCGTCACGGGAATGGATGGATTGGAGAGGGAGTGTTTAACACGACAAGCGAATGAACTGGCTAATTTGTTGTCAGGACGCCAGTTACTCGTTCCAGAAGTCGAAGCGCTACTGGCAGAGGCAGCGCCAGGTTTGGAGCGTACTTGGCGATCCGCTGCACAACTTGCATATCTGCAAGGCCGACTCAGCTTTGCTACTGGCCTCGATCCAGCACCTCGCACGCGCTGGTCTGCCGCGCGTACGCATGAACTCCGCTGCAACCGTTGTGGCAGCGGGATAGTGCACCGCACGAGCTGCGCATCGTGCGGCCGTAAGGCGTGCGCCTACTGCGAGACATGTCTCGCACTTGGACGCAGCCGTGAATGCTCGCTGCTGCTGCGCGGTGCAGCGAAACCCGCGCTGCCGTGCACAGCAGGCATAGCCCCGGCGACGGAACTCGACCGCTGGGGGCTAAGCCCAGCGCAGCGTGCCGCCGCCGAAGCGGCGCTGCGCTTTTTAGCCGCACCGCACGGCGAAGTGCGGGGACATTTTCGCCCGGAAGACCGTGGGCTCCGGGCGTTGTTCCGGCGCGGCATGGTTGCGCGCCGGGGATCAGAAGCTGCCTCTTCGCAGAGCAGCAACCTTGCCCGTAGCAGGCAGCCTTCGCCGAAACCTGGCGAAGGTGCGAGGCACAACGTTGACCGGCAGGCGCCTGATACCACGGTAGAACGTTTTCTGCTCTGGGCCGTAACAGGCGCAGGCAAGACAGAAATGATGTTTCCGCTCTTACAATATGTGCTGGATCACGGAGGAACGGCGCTTGTAGCAACACCACGCCGCGACGTGGTACTGGAGCTAGCCCCTCGTTTGGCCATTGCTTTTCCCAATGTAAGCATGGTGACGCTCTATGGGGGAAGCGCAGAACGCTGGCAAAGGGGGCAGCTGACACTGGCGACGACACATCAGCTACTGCGTTATCGTCAAGCTTTTGATTTGGTTGTGATTGACGAGATTGACGCGTTCCCTTATCACAATGATCCTATGCTTGCCTTTGCTGCACGAGCAGTATGTAAGTCGATGGGAAGGTTTATCTATTTATCTGCTACACCACCGCATGCATTGCAGAAAGAGGCTGCACGCGGTCTACTGCCACATGCCAAGGTTCCCGTTCGTTTTCATCGCTATCCTTTACCTGTCCCCTTTCGTCTGGGGACTGCTTCAGTACAACAGTGGCTGCAAAAAGGTCGGCTTCCCGCATCCTTTATTCAACGCCTACGTGTATCCATACAGCGTGGAGCACAGGTTTTTCTGTTTGTGACACGAATCTCACATATTCAGGGGCTTGTGGAGCAGCTGATTAAACAATTACCTGATGTACCTATTGCTGGAACCTCCTCACAGGATGAAGAAAGAACCGCTAAGGTGCGCTTATTTCGAGCTACTGAAATACGAGTTCTGGTCACAACGACTATTTTGGAGCGAGGGGTGACTGTTCCACGGAGTGATGTGTATGTATTAGACGCGGACAGTAGTCTTTTTGATGAAGCCTCTCTTGTCCAAATGGCTGGTCGCGCAGGAAGATCCAAGGATGACCCATGCGGAGGTGTTATTTTTACATCCCCTCAATGGACTCGAGGTCAAAAGAGAGCGATTAGACAAATTAAACGAATGAATGCACTGGCTCGGAAAAGAGGATACCTGAAGGAGGCGAAGCACTAAATGCATTAATATAGAAAAAGTTTTTTTGGAAATGTGAAACCTGAAACAATGTCGGTACGTAAACTACCAAGAAAGGTGCATTCTGGTATGGGGATGATTCCAAGAACCTGTCTATTTTTGAATTGGTTATTCCATCGTCAGTCCCAAACATGTATCGCTTGCGGCACTCTCACAGGGCGTTTTTCCGAATTCCCCGGGATTTGTACTTCTTGTTCGCTTCAAATTCCTTGGGTTTACGATATTCGTTGTGTTTATTGTGGACGTCCAACGTCTTGCCCGGATTGCGTAAGGCTTGACCGATTAGTACGTTACTATGTGTGCAATCGGAGTGCAACCAGCTACACGCCGATGATGAGAGAATGGATTGGACAGTTCAAATATCGCGGGAATGAAAAGTATGGTTCCCTGCTGGGTGAGATCATGAATCGAGCCTATCAGGCGATGAGGTATGAGTTTGCAGGTCTTAAACATTCTCGTTTCAAGCGATCTTTGTGGAGTGTGGATGTAGTGACCTGTGTTCCGGTAAGTGAGAAGAGGCTGTCAGAGCGAGGTTTCAATCAGGCTCGGATCTTGGCAGAAGAGATTGCTAAGCGGAATAAGCTCCCCTTCCTATCTTTACTTGCTCGTCCACAAGATACAGGCAAACAAAGCTTTAAATCAAAAAAGGAACGCATGAACACAATGAATAATGCGTTTTCTGTTCACCCCAATATGACAAATTTGCTGAAGTCTTTTATTTTAAAAGCTAAATCTCAATGTGTTACAGAAAATAAGCTTTCCGTTACCGTTTTGCTTGTTGATGATATTTATACAACGGGGAGCACATTGCAGGCGTGTGCACGTGTTTTGAGAGAAAAGGCATTAGAGCAAGGAATACATTTGACTATTTTTTGCCTGACCTTAGCAAGATCATAAGTCTAAATATCTGGTATTCCCCATAAATTTCGCTTGAAACTATGAAAAAAAGGTTATAATTCTCTTGAAAGAAGGGTTAAATGATAGAGCAAAAAGTCTTTTAAGCCGTACAATCAGCAGGATTTGACAACGAGCTAGAGAGAGGTATATAATAAAAATATAGAGACAAACAAAAAGTAAGGAAGTGAGGGATGAAAACAGAATATTTCAATTTAGAGGTTGATTTTTTTGGAAAAGAGGAGTACAATTTCTATCTGTTGATAGCTAACATGATTGGTAATAAGTGATTAGCTAATGACTAAAGAGCGGACATTGGGAGTGTCTCGCTCAGTAGTAAAGCAGTTAATTAAAATTTAAAGCTAAAAAGAGGAGAGAACAAATCATGAAAAACGTAATGAAAAAAGTAGTAGTATCTAGTATGTTGGCAGTTAGTTTAGGTGCAGTATCTTTGTTGAGTCCACTTGCAACAGGTCAAGTAATGGCGAAATCTGGTTCAGAATACAACAAGGATCGAGCTGAAGAACAACTGATCATTCAACAACAAGAAGCAGCACAAAAAGCATTTGAAGCAAAACTTTTTGGAACTGGAACTACTGAAAAAGCAACAACTACAACACCAGCTCAGCCAGCCACTGAGAACAACAATCAAGCAACAACCACAAAACCAGCAACGACTACAACCACAACACCTGCAACAACTGTAAATACAATTACTGTAAATGTTCAAGATGGCGACACACTGGCTTCTATTGCTGAAAAATACGGTGTAACTGTTGAAGAACTGGTTAAAATCAACAACCTGATTAAAGCAGGCCAAGAACTGCAAGTACCGCAAACAAAAACTAATAAATAATTATCATTATAAATGTATAACGACATGTGTTTTTTAAACCAAGCGTTTGACTATAGTATACGGGAAGGCCTCTATTAAAACAATGCTTTTTTGAATAATTATTTGTGAAATAGCTTGTTTTTTTGGGTTGCAAATTTCCACTGGTGTATCTAGCTTGATTTCAGGTAGGTTATAAGTTGAGATGATGTTAGGTCCATGAGATTTATGAATACCCACACTCCATGTGCGGAGCATTCGTATGGGCGCCGTTCCCCCGGATTTACAGGGCTATCTTGATGTCATTCGGGGCACAGGTGAACATGAATTCTTCTGAGGATTGTTTCGCCCGGTTTTTCCCTCATCTTGATAATTAATTTCTACATTTACTCATATTCATATAGCTATTTTAATTTTATAATGAAGCGCTATTCCCGAAAACAACTGGAATGGCGCTTATTTTATTTTCTATCTAAAGTACGGAGCAATGTTTGACGATAAATAGACACAGACACTAGACTGAGTTATTAGCTTTCATGGGCTTTCTTTATTTTTATGTCATTGCATATTGATGCATATAGATGTAGAGAAACTTTTGCTGATGGGTCATTCTCTCTTATACTTTTAATATGATAACTTATAAGATGTGCAATTGTGTAAAATCTGAAAATCTCCTTTTGAAATATTTGCTAGACGAGGCTCTTCATTATAAGGTAATGTAAGGATAAAAGTATTTTAAAGATCGGAAATTGGAAAGGGGCGCTACAGAGGATGAATTTGGATAACTGTCCTCGATGTGGAAAGCTGTTTATTATGAACGTCAGGGGAATCTGCCAGAACTGTATTAAAGAAATTGAAATTGAATACGAACGCTGTGTCAAACATATACGTGAGAATAAGGGCATTCATATGCATGAGCTTTCGGAGGCTACTGAGGTATCCGTAAAGCAAATCACGACATTTATACGCGAGGGACGTATTTCCATTGCTAATGCACCCAATATGACGTATCCTTGCGAGGTATGTGGGATACCGATTCGTGCAGGACATATGTGCGATTCTTGTCGAACACGTCTGACTAAAGACCTGCATCAGGCTGTACGCGAAAGTAGTAATCAGGATCAAAGTAATAATATGGGCTCAGGTACCTACAGCGCGATTGATAAACTTCGTGGAAAGTAGTACAGGGGAATTAAAAACACATTCAGCTATTCAAAAAGTTTCAAATACCGCCGATAATCTTTATAGAGCTTATCGGTTTTTTTATTTTTAGCAACCATGCACAAAATAAAGAAGTGAGGCATAATACGAACCATGCTCGACGCTATGTCGTCTGATACATTCTGACCATATCAAATAACTAAGGAAGGTGGAAGTTATGAAAATTAACGAGACCAACCGCATCGGAGCTATTAATCCATACCAACGAAATATTGAAACAGGACGTCAAGAGGAGCTTAAGAAGTCTCGCCGCAAGGACGAGGTCTCGATTTCTCCGGAAGCGATGGAAATGCTGAACCGCAGCAGTGATGCAGATCGTGTTAAGAAAATTCAGGAGCTTAAGCAACAAGTAGCTTCTGGAACCTATCGTGTAGATGCCGATAAAATTGCAGAGAAGCTGTTACCTTACTTCAAGCAGTCTTCCGAAAGCTAGGTGAAGGAATATGCCTTTAGAGCGATTGATTGATGTGCTGGAGCAGCTTAAAGAGACTCACGAGCAGTTGATTGCATTAGGAACTCAAAAAAAGGAAGCACTGATATCAAATAAGGTAGATCAGCTCATTCTAGTCATGAATCAGGAATCGAAGATGTCCAGACACATTGAACAGCTGGATGAACGACGCCTGCAGGCAGCATATGAATTTTTGCAGGAACGTGGTATTAAGTCCAAGTTGAATCTCAATATTACGGAGTTGTCTCGTCTTGTGTTTGATGTAGAAGATAAGCAGCGCCTCCTTCACATTCAAAAAAAATTAGCGGATACGCTTGAAGAATTGAAAAATTTAAATGAGTTGAATCAACAGCTTATACAACAGGCGCTTTCCTATATTGATTTTTCTATTGAGAGTATGTCATATTATGCGGAATCTGAAGCGGTTTATCAGCGTCCAGCTGATAAGAGCACATCATCAGTACGAGCGGGACTATTTGATACACGCGCCTAATTGAAGGAGGAAAACATGGTCTCAACATTTCATGGTATAGAAACAGCGAAAAGAAGCTTAAACACACAAACAGCTGCATTAAATACAACCGGACACAATATCTCGAATGCCAACACAGCTGGTTACTCCAGACAAGTGGTTAGTATGAAGGCCTCGGAATCTATGGAAGCCTACGGTTTGAACCGTTCCGTTGTACGAGGTCAAATGGGTACAGGGGTTGAATTCACTGCTATTGAGCGCGTCCGTCAGACGTTTCTGGACGATCAGTATCGTAATGAAAACTCCTCTTTAGGTGGATGGAGTATCCGCTACGATACTCTGAATAAGCTCGAGACGATTATGAATGAGCCTTCTGACACAGGAATGCGCAAAGTAATGGATAATTTCTGGAATGCTTGGTCGGATTTGAGTCAGGATCCTCAGGACGTAACTAACCGTAAAATCGTAAAAGAGACTACGTTGGCTTTAACGGATGCGTTGAATCAGACGAGTAAGCAGCTTGACGCCCTAGATTCCGATTTAACCAATAATATTACATTGAAGACAACAGAGATGAACTCCCTCTTACAATCTGTCGCTGATTTAAACGGGAATATTACCAAGTTGGAATCATTGGGAGATAATCCAAATGATTTGAGAGATCAGCGAGATTATGCGATCGATAAATTGTCTAAACTGGCTAATGTGCAGGTTACTCAACTAGATAACGGATATCAAGTAACAGTAGCAGGACAGATAGTTGTAACTGGTAGCGAACTTACTCCAGTAACTGCGGACGGTCTTCAGGCTGCTTTTACAGGTGGCACCTTGACTGGCGGTGAAGTTTACGGAATGGTATTATCACGTGACAGATATGTTACGGATTATAAAAATCAGATAAACCAATTGGCAAACACATTGGCCAACGGAAATATTGAAGTTACCCTTCCTAAAGGAACTGTGCTTCCAGAAGGAACGGTATTGAATACGGGACCAAATAATACAGCGGTTACCTACTCTAATGCTAATAATAACCGGAGTTTAACAAACGATTTGAAGGTTACTGTCCAAGGTATCAATGGGCTTCATCAGTTGGGCTATACAATTAGTGGGGCAACTCCTACCAAAGGTGATTCCTTTTTTACCTCTAAAGACGGTGCCGCGATTACAGCTGGTAATATTACATTAAATCCTGATATACAAAGTGATCCTAATAAAATTGCGACCTCATTACGGGTAGATGGAACAGGAACGACAGATGAGAAAGTAGTGCTCGGTAATAATGCGTTAGCTATGGCTATGGCTAACTTGAAAAATGTGAAATTCGATTTTGGGACTGCTCTATCAACTCCGACGTCGGTGGATGATTATTTTAGCTCTATTGTTGGACAACTTGGAGTACAGACTCAGGAGGCGGAACGTCAGTCACAGAACGCACAACTTTTGACAGAACAGGTGGATTTAAGTAGACAGTCTGTCAGCGGGGTGTCCCTGGATGAAGAGATGTCCAGCATGATCAAGTTTCAGCATGCTTATAGCGCAGCTTCTCGTTTTATGACGACATTCGATCAATTGCTGGACAAGCTGATTAATAGTACAGGCCGTGTAGGGCTCTAATTTAGATTAGTAGGAGGTAGTGTATGGCGATTCGAGTAACCTCGGGGATGATGAGTATGCAGACGCTCAGTAACCTTAATCGTAATTATAGCAATATGAGTAAAATGGAAAATCAGATTACAACTGGTCGCAAACTCAATAAACCCTCAGATGATCCAGTGGGTGTGACTTATGCTCTTCGCTACAGAGCTGAGTTGGCTTCTAATGAGCAATATTCCAGCAATGCTGATGCGGCCGTAAGCTGGTTAGATTTCACAGATTCTACGATGCAGCAGGCTGGAGATGTCATGAAACGGTTAAAAGAGCTGACGGTTCAAGCTTCAAGTGAAACTGTCCCCCAATCCGGATTGGATGCAATTAAGTTGGAAGTAGATCAGCTTAAGGAACAAATGACCAATATCGGAAATAGCCAAATTCGTGGTAAATATATCTTTAACGGTCAAAAATATGATCAGGCCCCTTACGAGCTGTCCGGTACTGTGACAAGTTATGATCAAATTGATGCGGATCAAGGCGCTGTGAATTATGCAATTGGAGATCAATCTACATTTCGGGTGAATACTTCTGGAAGTGAGTTTTTTGGAGCGTCAACGGATACGGATAACGTTTTTAAAATTATGGATAACTTGAGCGCAGCCTTGTCTAGTGGCAGCTATAGTGCTATTGCAGCTCAGTCCGCAAATGTTGAATCTCGTTTCATAAAAATGCAGGCTAGTCAGTCTGAGGTTGGGGCACGCACAAACCGTGTAGAACTGGTTCAATCCCGTCTTGATGACCGTAATCTGAATTTGACGACCTTGCAATCCAAAACTGAAGATGCCGATATTGCCAGCTTGATGATTCAGGCAACCTCTGCCCAAACTATTTATGAGGCAGCCTTGAAATCATCCGCTCAGATTATGCAGCCTTCATTAATGGATTTTATGCGTTAATCTTTTGAATCTTTGACATTTGTATTGTAGAGCTATGGATAAAAATCCGTAGCTCTTTTGTTGATTTTTAAGGAGGATAAACAATGACCCCGAAATTAGATGAAAAAAGATGGCATAATGAAGAATTGGTTTTTGCTTTTCCTAAGGGATTACCTGGTTTTGAGCATTTACGTGAATATAGGCTACAAGAGCATAATGAGCTATTTAGTATTTTAAGCGCTGTAGAAGAGGCGACAGTCACCTTTATTACGGTCAATCCTTTTGATTTTGTACCTGATTATGAGTTTGAACTATCTAGTGATGCGCTTGCAGATATCGGTGTAATAGATCGAGAGCAGATTGCAGTTCGTTGTATTGTGACTTGGCATAGTAATAAGGAGAAGATAACAGTCAATTTGCTAGCACCTTTAATTTTCAATGTGGAGAAGTCTATTGGCAAACAGATTGTTTTACAAAATACCGATTATACTACAAGAAGTGCATTGTGGCAGAAGTTAAGACATAAAGAGCAGGGTGGTGAATCCTGATGCTTGTTTTATCCCGAAAAAAAGGTGAGTCTGTTGTTATCCATAATGATATTGTAATAACCGTGCTTTCCGTTGAAGGAGATAATGTAAAGATAGGTATATCAGCACCCAAAGACATAGATATATATCGTAAAGAGATTTTTGATGCAATCCAGGATAACAATCAAAACGCAGTTATGGACCTTGAAGCTCTTAAGAATGCCATGTTGGAAATGGGAGAGGGAAGCAATACTTAGTAAAGAAATGAATATGGGCTGCTGATATTGGAAGAATACTAAAGAAAATTTTTAGAATGCTATAAACAATTCTGTGGGAAAGGTCGATATATAATATAGAACGGTAATTCTTCAGGGCGGCCGACCTGTGAAGACGTTCATACCACAAGGATGTGGGCATTAAACCATTTCAGGGAGGAAATTTATAATGATTATCAACCACAATATTCCGGCATTGAATACACACCGCAACATGGGTCTGAACACAAATGCAACAAGTAAAAATATGGAGAAACTGTCTTCCGGTCTGCGCATTAACCGTGCTGCTGATGACGCTGCTGGCTTGTCCATCTCCGAATCCATGCGCGGTCAAATCCGTGGTCTGGAGCAAGCTCAACGTAACGCTCAAGATGGTATCTCCTTCGTACAAACTGCTGAGGGTGCAATGAACGAAGTATCCTCCATGCTGACTCGTATGAAAGAACTGAATGTTCAAAAATCGAGTGGTACTTACAGCTCCGCTGACAAAACAAACATCAACCAAGAGCTGGAGCAATTGGGTGACCAAATCGATGAAATTATGACTAAAACAACATTTAACGGTATTAGCATCACTAAAGGTGCAAATATTACTGTGAATGACAAAGCTACAAGTACAATTGCTATCGGAAGCATCAGTACTAATGGATTTAGTACGCTTGGTTCCAACACAACACTCGCTCAAGTTGAAACTGCTATTAAAAATGTTTCCTCCGAGCGCGCTAAATTGGGTGCTGTCCAAAACCGTCTGGAGTACACATCCAATAACATTGGTACTACTGTAGAAAACCTGACTGCTGCTGAATCCCGTATCCGTGATACAGATATGGCTAAAGAAATGGTTGCTTTGTCCAAGAACAACATCTTGCTGCAAGCTTCCCAATCGATGCTGGCACAAGCAAACTCTGCTCCACAAGGTATTTTGTCTGTACTTCGTTAATCTATACTTTTTCCTTAGAAGAGACCTTGATTTCCAAGGTCTCTTTTTTGTTATTCTCTTCATAAACAACTCTTATTTTCCGATATAAAGAGTATTAGAAACTATAAAACGCTCTTGATGATGTTTCAACACGTAGGGAGGGTGAACTGTGGATAATAGTATTTCTGGTCTTGGTCCAGTGCCAGGACAGGCGAAATTTATTGCGCCCAAGGGTAGCGCAGATGAATCATCAATTACAGCCATAAATCAGCAAAACGTCAACCAATCAGTTGAAAGACTGTCTGGGGAAGAGGAAAAGGCTCTCCAGCAGTTAGAAAAGTCGATTAGAGCTGTGCAGGGACCGGAAAAAAAGTTTGAGATTTCCATTCACAAGGAGACCCATGCAATTATGATTAAAGTATTTGACAAACAGACAGGCGACTTAATTAGAGAAGTTCCTCGTGAAAAACTTCTTGATGTAGCTGCAAGTTTAATGGAAATAAACGGACTTATTATTGATAAAAAGGCTTAATACTTAGGAGGGTTAACATGACAATGAGAATTAGCGGTTTGGCTTCGGGGATGGATATTGATTCAATGGTCAAAAAGTTAATGGCTACAGAAAGTATTCCATTGAATAAACTGAATCAGCAGAAGCAACAGACGGAGTGGAAGCGTGACGGATATCGTCAAGTAAGCACAAAGTTAGTGAGTTTTAATGAAAAACTAACAAGTTACAGCTTAAGCAGCGCTATTGATTCAAAAAAAGCAACGGTTACAGGTGCTTCTAATGTGCTCACTGCAACAGCTACAGGAGCATCTGCAAATTCTGTATTAAATATAAAGGTTACAAATTTGGCGTCTGCTTCTAATGTTGTATCTTCTGGAGGGACGGTAGGCGCTGCTCCAGGTTCAACGAAGCTGTCAGATATATATACAGGTGCAGAGTCCAGTATTAACATTGGGTCCGACACTATAAGTTTTTCGGCAGATGACACCATTGATTCATTAATATCAAAGATTAACAGAAGTACAAAAGCAGGAGTTACTGCTGTATATGATGCTTCCTCAGGGAAGATATCGTTGACCAACAAAGAAACAGGGGATAAGGACATTACTTTAAGTGGAGAGCTACTTGAACAAAGCTTTGGCTTGAAGTCGGCTAACGTAGTGAAAGGTAAAAACGCAGTTGTTGAAATTAATGGACTAGCAACAGAGCAGACATCAAACCGTTTCACAGTTAATGGTGTCGAGATCAGTTTGAATGGGACTACTCCAACTGGCCAGTCGACACAAATTGAAGTTTCACAGGATGTTGACACACTTGTGAATACGATTAAGTCTTTCGTGGAGGCCTATAATGATACTTTGTCTACACTGAATCAAAAGACAAGTGAAGAGCGGTATCGTAAATTTTTACCGTTAACCACAGATCAAAAGAAAGATATGAGCGATGATGAAGTGAAGCTCTGGGAAAGTAAAGCCCAGAGCGGAATGTTAAAAAATGATTCCATTGTAGATAAAACAATTAGTGATATGAGATCGGCGATCATATCGGATGTAGTTCTTCCAAACGGAGAAAAGGTGAATTTAGCTCAGTTTGGCATTACAACCGGTGGATATAGTGAGAAAGGGAAGCTGTATGTAGATGAGAAAAAGCTACGCACAGCTCTTGAAACTACACCAGAGAAAGTGACCGCATTATTTGGACAGGTTGATACGTCTTCTACCAAAAATTATACGTCAACAGACGGTATTTTCAGTCGGTTAAAGAAAACGGATCAGGTATCTTTGCAAAGCTTGGCGGATAAGGCGGGGACATCCAAAATTAGCAGCGATCTTTCTGCTGCGTTTCAACTAAAGAGTGAAATGGGCGATCAATTAACAGCTTATGAAAAGCGAATTGATGCTTTACAGGACAGGCTAACAATGATTGAGAATCGTTATTATCAACAGTTCACAGCTATGGAGACAGCTATGAATAAATATAATAGTACTTCGTCCAGTCTCTCAAGTATGTTTTCTTAATGGATTATTTCTTTTTTAAAGGAGAGATTATATCTTGATTAATTCACCTTATCAAAAATATCAACAAACCCAATTGCAAACAGCTTCTCCCGCTCAATTACTATTGATGCTCTATGATGGTGCTATTCGTTTTGTTCGTATGGGGATATCTGGTATTGAAGAATCGAATTACGAAAAAACAAATATAAATTTGTGTAAAGCACAAGCTGTTATTAATGAACTGATTGCTGCTCTTAACTATGATTATCCAATTGCTAAGACACTTTTTCAAGTGTATGAGTATATATTGCACCGATTGATTAACGCTAACTTAAAAAAGGATAAGGCGCCAGCCAACGAAGTTTTGTCTTATTTGTTAGAGTTAAGAGAGGCTTGGGAAGAAGCCGGGAAATCACTTAATCTTGGCATGGAGCAGGCTTAATGAACACTATTCATCTCGAAATACAAAAATTAGAACGTAGTGTTTTAGAGATAGTGGATAAAATTGATCAGGTACAGTTTGAAGAGTTGGTTGATTTTACTGATAAAAGAGAAAGATTGGTTCAGAATATTATGAAGCTCAAAGACGTTCTTACCCAGGAAGAAAAAGAAAAGTTAAAGGAATTAGGCAAGTTTGATGCAAGTATCCTAATGAAAATGAATCGACTGAAAATAGAAGCAAGCCAATGGCTTCTTAAGCAAGGGACTATTCAAGAGCAGAAATCAGCATACAATGCAAGTTATACGCCGGACAGCTTGTTCTTTGATCGTAAGAATTAACAAATAAGGTTGGTAGAGTAATGAAGAGACTTAGTGTATGTATGATTGTTAAGGATGAAGAGGTCTTGCTGGCACGTTGTTTGGATAGTATAAAGTCTATTTCTGATGAAATTGTCATCGTCGATACGGGCTCTACAGACAGAACAAAAAAGATTGCACAAAAATATACCCATCTAATCTTTGATTATAAATGGTCCAATGATTTTGCTGCAGCACGGAATGAATCCATTCGGTATGCCACTGGGAAATGGATTTTAGTGATGGATGCAGATGAATATCTGTCGGTAGATGACTATAATGAATGGAATCATTTTCTTGATCGGGAGATACCTGTGGAAAATTTGGCGTATACGCTGCCTATTATCAATTTTACGGGGGAAAAGGAGTTTCAGGATGAAATAACGACCTCTCCCGTAACACGGTTGTTTCCTAATTATAAAGGTATTTTTTTTGAAAGGCCGATCCACGAGCAGTTGACTAGGGGCTCATCAAAAGAGTTATTTCATAAAAAGTTGGAACTGAATATATATCATACAGGCTATCAGGAACAAAGAGTTGTTGAAAAGAATAAGCATGAACGTAATATGTTCATTTTTAATGAAATGAAGAAGCACCAAAACATGAGTGAATATGATTGGTTTACATTGGGGAACCAATATCGTTACGCTAAAAATGAAGTTGAAGCCACGGATTGCTACGAGCGTGCTCTTAAAGGGACTAGTTCTAAAGTAGCTTGGTATCCGCATTGTTTAATTGGGCTTATAAGTTTGTATTATAAACAGGATAGGCTCCATTTATCGTGGAAATGGACTGAAGATAAGTTATCCTTATTCAAGGATTATTCAGAATACTATGCAATTAAAGGAATCCATTATGAAACTTTGGGTTTTTTTGAACAAGCGATTTCCTGTTATTTAAAAGCGATAAGTATAGCTGAAGAGAGAGCTGCTAACCAAAAAGAGTTTTGGTTGGTGGATCCAATGTATAGTTTTGAAACTCCGGTCCAGCAGTTGATATCTTTATATTTCCGTTTAAATGATAATAAGCAGGCAATCTATTGGCTCTCCATACTTCTGAAAAAAAACAATAAGCATCCCAGAGTTTTACTGCGTTTGATCGAATGGCTCTGTCAAAACGAAAGTGAGAACACCATCATTGAATTTCTTAATCAGCACTTCAATGTGGAAGAAAAATCAGATATTATGTTGATCTACAAAGTTTCACTGGCATTAGGGCGGAACGAAATGGCATCATACTATCTCAGTTTTTTGAAAGACGATGACTCCCTAACCAATTCAGATCACATACGAATCGCTGTGATGAAGCAGGATAAAGAAAGCTGGGAAGAAGCCTGCTCTGATGTGAAAAAGGTAACTGAGGGAGATAAGCAACAATTATGGATACAAACTATACTTGGTTCCTTAATATGGAGTGATATTAGATTCCTAAATAGTAACTATTTTGGTGAGGATGAAGATATCCAAAGTGTGAATGTATTGATTTCTCAGATTATCAAGGGAGAGCAAATTGATGATTCACAAATGCTAATAGCATATTCGGGCTCGTTATTTTTGGTAGCCAAACAGCTCTTTCTCATAAAGAATTATGAGCTTTTTGATAACTTTGTACAGGCTGTAAAAAGCGCAGAGCTTATCAATATGTTGGCTAATTATTTTTATGGTTTAAATTTGATTGAGATGGCTATGAATTATTACTCAGTCCTATTAGTAGAAAAACAATTAGATGCCACAAGCCTGGAAAATTTGACCTTCTATCATCTCAATCATGGTTATTATGATGAAGCCAAAGAATTCCTTAAAGAGCTTGTAGAATTGCAACCTAAAGCTAGACATCTGTACTACTTCTTGATTCGTAGCGCAGGACAGCACGAGAGGAAGTTGTATATTGATAAATTCATCTCTGAATTTCCTGACTTTATGAGCATTCCTTTTCTTAGAGAATTCATAAATTAAGAAATTAAACAGATAGCGCGTACCTATTCTTCATAGGTACGCGCTATCTGTTTAAAGGGTGAACTGATACTAAATGGAGTTTTGTAGACTGTCTTTGATGGAGGTCGTAGAAATATCGGGCGTACGTGCTAAATAAATAACTTCACAATAAGTTTTTAAATCATCAAATTTTCCCTTCCAATCATCACCCATTACAAAAGTATTGATGTGAAGGTTTGAAATATCAGATGCTTTTTGCTCCCAACATTGTTCCGGGATAACAGCATCAACGTACTTGATAGCTTCAAGCATCATTTTTCGTTTATGATAAGGAAAATAAGCTGCCTTTCCTTTAATTGTATTGAATTCATCTGTAGAAAGGGCTACGGTGAGGTGATCACCAAGGGCACGGGCTCTTTGAAATAAAAGAATGTGACCATAGTGAAGTAGATCGAACGTTCCATAAGTAATTACTTTTCTCAAGGTTCCCCCCCCTTTTTTTATGAACCAGAAGATAGTGTTGAAAGTTTTTCAAGAAGTAATGAAGTCAACTTGGGTTGAGTGCTTTGATCTAACGCCTTTTGATAATGAATTAGAGCAGAAGTCTTATCTCCTATCCACTCATATACATATCCCGTATTATAAATTAGATCTTCGTCCCATGGGAACTGCCGATGTCCTATCTCGAAAGTTTCTATCGCCTCTCGTGGATTATTATTTAACAAGTGCAGCATACCATTCATTGCATAGATTTCTGGGTCCGCAGCATTGTCTTTGAGATACTGCTGTATAGCTTGATTGGCTTGTGCAATCTGTCCAAGTTCAATCATTTCGTTAATTTTGGTTTTAATCTGGCTCTGTAACTGTTTATGTTTATGAAAGATTTCTCTGTTTTGTTGGATGATCTCACGATGCTCCTCAATATATTGATCAATTAGCTCCCATACACGTGATGCCGAATGATGATCTTGGTATTTGTGACACAATGTCAAGATGGTGCTTCTTTCTTGCTTGTACCAGTCTGGTTCAGTCAGAAAACGACTTATAGCATTCTGTAATTCATGCTGGGTAGTTGCTTTTGGCCCTGGAGCCCAAAAATCATAAGGCTCAAATAGGAGACCTCGATTCCCTTTATACTCCTCCAGATCTGTTGGTAAGAACAAAATCGGGCGTTCCAGCAATAAATAATCAATATAGACAGAAGAATAATCAGTAATGAGTATATCGGCAGAGCCTAGTATATCGTAGAGGTCCATACCATTTTGTGATAGCAGGTTGTCATTCAAAATAACAATATGCTCAGATGATATAGCATTTAGTTCTTCTGTAAAATACTTTTCCTCAAAAGGGTGCAGTTTTACAACAAGTGTAATATCATTTTCCTTTAAAAACTCTATAAAGTTTTGTTGATGCATTTCAGAAAATCCGAAAATATTACTAAAATTTTTCCCTCCTTCAAGTTTATCAGGAGTCACAAAGGATTTACGGAATGTTGGCATAAAAAATATGACAGAACCTGTATCTATATTTATTTTAGGCAAAAGCTTTTTTAAATTTTTTTTGGAGTGGAGGGAGAACAAAGCGTCATTTCTAGGTAGTCCCGTGATTCGATACTGACTGATGTTCCCTCCATTACAAGCGTTCATGGCTGTATTGTAGAGAGAAGAGTAGGACATAATCATATCCATTTTGGCCCAATGCTCATGAATATGTGTGTCTGAAATTTCTTCTTGCTTGTCCATTTTAGCCATACCCTTTAGTGGAAATCCGTGCCACATGTCTATGTTGATCTTATCGTAATCTGAAGAATACTCACCATGTGTTGTTATATATACGTCACTGTGGTCAATATATCGGTTATATAATGCCTGTCTATCTGTTAAAAGTTCAATATCATATTTGGCAAGCAGTTCTTTTGTAGCGGCCCGATAAAGATAATAGTTATTAGAACCTGAGGATGACAGGTGAAACATAGTGATTTTAATTTTATGCATGTAATATTTGGTCCCTTCTTATGGCGATTTTTAGACCTTTATATTATTTATCGGTTAGGAAGTGGTGAGCATAAAGCTAATTATATATTGGAAAAACATTCATTCTACATATTTATCAAGAAGTCTCTTGAGATGTGAAGTGAAAACCGATAATAAGTTTATACGAGGCAGATTTGGTTTTACATTATAAAGTTAAAGAGGATCACATATGAAACCTACTATTTCCTTAGTTATGATTGTCAAAAATGAGGCAAGAACTTTAAAACGTTGTTTGGATAGCGCAGTGAAATATGTGAATGAAATTGTTGTTGTTGATACAGGTTCTACGGATGATACAAAACATATTGCTCAAGAATTCAACGCTAAAATTATAGACTATATATGGAAGAATGATTTTGCAGATGCAAGGAATTTTGCACTGGAACATTCCTCGGGAGACTGGAATTTAATATTAGATGCTGACGAATATATATCTAACGATTGCTATGAAGTCATACGCAATTTTATTAATCAAAATCAACATTTAA
This sequence comes from Paenibacillus sp. 1182, assembly GCF_017833915.1. Lineage (NCBI taxonomy): Bacteria > Bacillati > Bacillota > Bacilli > Caryophanales > Paenibacillaceae > Paenibacillus > Paenibacillus sp. 1182. The sequence continues at coordinate 475,305 of NZ_JAFICR010000002.1, forward strand.
TAGGCAAAGTAAAAAGAACTGACAAGTTTATGGGGATGGATGGAGTTAATTATGAACAAATATACATATCGAGGATATTCCCTGCTCATTGCAGGTATAAGGGAAAGATTCATGAGCAGATTGAATCTGATCTTCCGCGGATACAACTGGAAATAGAAATTCAGCATGATGGTTATTTTCAGCAGACAAAAAGTGACCGAAATATACCTATTTTAAAATTAGCTATTGAAGAAAATCCGAATGATCCTTATTATCATTTCCACATTGCTAAAGAATATCGTGGACTGGAGGATCATCATGAAGCCCTTATCCATCTAAAGAAGGCCTATACATCCATGACCGGGCTTGAAGGATATGCCTCTAATATTATTATTAATCTTTTGTATGCAATGATTGCCACGGGTGACTTGGAAGAGGGACTAATGCTAATTCAGAACCATCAGGATTTTTTGTTTGATAATGCGGATTTTTATTTTGTATCTGCTTTGTATCTTCTTGAACTTATTTTAAGCAATCCCGAGGAGTATAGCGGATTAATCTCTTCAATAGAGCAATTTTATAAGAAAGCGTTGGAAATTGGGGAGACAGGGAATGAAGGAAGGGTACTGGGCACTGGAAGTTTTGCAGCTCACCATAATCTAGGCGTGTTCTATGAAGTCATAGGTGATCTGGCAAAAGCTAAACAGCAATATTTGAAGGCGGCTGCTTATAGTTATGAACCGTCTGTTCAAAGATTAAAACAGTTAGTATAAAATGACAGATTAAAATTAAAAAAGGCGGTTCAAGAATGAAAAAGACTAGCATCATTATCGATGTTTCGGAGGACGAATTTGAGTATTTTAAAGCAGCGGTTGATAGTATTCGCAGATTTACAGAGCAAGGAACATATGAGCTTGTCATTGTAGAGCATGGTGCCTCATATTCAGTAAGGGAATGGCTGGCAGAACAGACGGATTTACTTACTTTGTTTCATGATACGCTACTTTCCAGGGGACAGGCTTGGAATATGGGAATAAAAGCTGCTAGCGGTGAGCAAGTTGTACTCTTGCATAGTGATACCTTAGTAACAGATCATTGGTTAGATTATATGATTCAATCCTTATATCTAAAGGAAGATGTAGCGGGAATAGGACCAATGTCTAATGACGCAGATGATGACCAAAAAGTAGAAGTCGACTATAAAACTATTGAGGAATTACTCAGATATGCCCAATCTCATAATAGTAGCTTTGGGCAAGAAGAAAAGTTAGTGATCTCCAATTTTTGTATGCTATTTAAGAAAGATATCTTAATGGAGATAGGTTTGTTAAATGAAGGGTTGAGTACAAAAGAGCTGAGTGTAGATTGCTGTCTAAGAGTAATCCAGCTAGGTTATAAACTTATGTTATGTAGACAAGCTTTTGTTCATCATTATGGAGAAGATGATCCGGAAGATTGCAACCCATCAGAAAGATTCAAAAGTAAATGGGGATTTGATATAAGTCTGGTTCAACAACAGACCGATATTTTGAATATGTTGCCCTCCGATAGTGATAAAAATATCCATATTTTAGAAATTGGGAGTGGATGTGGCGCAACAATTCTTAAGAATAGACAAAAGTTCCCAAGTGCAAGGATTGTTGGGGTTGAACCAAATGTTGAAGCTAAATTGATAAGCCAACGCTTTCATGAGTTAGTAATAGACCGTTTTGAAGTAGAAACATTCAAGGAAGAGAAGTTCGATTATATTATTATAAATTCGATGGTTAGCTTAGACAGTACATTAAATCTGTATAATGCCCTTTTGAAGCCTAATGGAAAACTAATTGCCAACTTACCAAATATGCATAATTGCTCCACTGTTACAAAGCTAACTAAAGGTGATGGACTTTACGAACGGGATATAACGAGTTGGAGTTTAGAAAGTATATCAAAAGCATTCTTAGAAGCCGGTTTAGATAAGCTTAAGGTAGACTTTATAAAAACAGATATAAGCAAACAAAATACGGATTTAATGCTGCGTTTAAAAGGATTTAATAAGGATTCCCTTCCTCCTTATTTTGATGTTGATCGTTTTTTAATCAGCGCCGAAAAAGGCTCTAGTATAGCAATGCTTCATAAGCAATTCAACATGTTGCTTCAAAATCCTGATGAGGATCTGATAGATAGCATTTTGAAAACGTCCTTTACCAGCATTCTTAATGCCGTTGAGACATACAGTGGCTCTGCTGTTCTGCTTTTGAATTATCTTGCGATTTCAAACTTTGAGAGGAATAATATAGAACATGTTTTCCCCTTGCTCATGAAGGCTTACGAGATGGATACAAGGCATCCTACTACATTAATGAATTTAAGTACAGTATATTATGGTCTTGGTGATGACGAACAAGCACTAAATTGGTTAGAAAAAATGGAAAGCAAAAGTGAACAAATAGAAATTTGGATATTATCTCTAAAAAAAACTATTAATGTGGAAAATGAAAGAAGGAAAAGATTAAAACTTTTGCTTTTGAGGATTGAATATAATGTCCAAAGACAACAGGCTCTTATAGATTTGGATTCTTTATTGAAAAACGATGGTAAAAAACTTATAGATATGCAAACTATTATAGAACAAGATATTTTAAATAAAGAAAGTACGCTTTATCTCATTTCAAACTATTTTTATGAAAATGAAGAATTTGATCGGGTCCTTCTTATATGTGAACTTGTGCTAAGACATTCGGTAAATGATCAGAATTTGTTATATATTGGATACGTATTAATTAAGCTTGGAAGATATAACGATGCTATTTTATACCTTAAGCAAATTCAGTATCCTGATACTCGAACATTAGGTTTAATTAATCAAATTGAAAATAATAGGTGGGGTTTAACTCTCTGATAGATTGGGTGATTAATATGGCGAACAATAATATTCAAGTAAGCGTTATAATGCCAATGCACAACGTTGAAGAGTATATAAAGGATTCGATTACTTCAGTTTTGAATCAAACAATGATTCAGTTTGAACTGATTATTATTGATGATCACTCTTCAGACCAGAGCTATGGTATTGCGTCCACATATGTAGGACAGGATGAGCGAGTAGTTTTATTGAAGTTAACAGATGCATACGGAGTTTCTGCAGCGAGAAATCTTGGGTTACTTATGGCTAAAGGAAAATATATCTTCTTCCTGGATGCAGACGATTTAATCAGTCAAGATGCTTTGGGAATTTTGTTGGCTACAGCAACCAGAGAACAAGCAGATTTAATTATCGGGCATCACGAAATGTTTAATAGTAAAACGAGGGAATTAGCCTGGATTTATAAGGAATTCCCATCTCTGAATATTCCAGGAGCTAAGGACATTATTAACAATTATGATCTTGTTCAACTTCCTTACTGTTGGGGGAAATTATATAGTAGACAATTATTAAATGAAAATATTTTTTCTGAGAATGTTTCCTTTGGAGAGGACCAAATATTCACCATACATGCATATTTAAATGCAAAGAAGATTTATATGGTGGATTCTTTACTTTATCAATATAGATCCAGAGAGGGACAAATAACGAAATCTACATATATACAGCCTGAAAAATATGTAGCGGATATGATTCAGGTTTTTAATATGGTAGAGGGGCATATATACAATTGGAACGAAAATGACAGTGCCAAATCGGAATTATATGCTTATTATTTAAATAGTTATTTGTTGCGTAATTTATTTAGCGTATTGGCAAGTGGTTTGCTGAGTGATAATGTTTCCATGCAGCGTTCAGTTCTTAACCGATATAAAGAGTGGGTTCTAAATTTGAAACCCACAATTTTCAAGGAAACTCGTCAGAGCCTAGAAGATATTAATTATAGAATTGAGAAAATGATATCTATTTTCGATAACGAAATACAAAACCTATATAAAGAATTATTTGAAATTGTAAATCGGATGACGATGAGGAATGCAGTTGATCCAATTCATGATGAATTCTTTGAAATGAAAAAAAAAGCACCCCTAATCACTATTCGTACGCTTGCCTATAATGTGGAGAAGTACATCGAGGCATGTATTGAAAGTGTTTTAAACCAAAGCTTTACCAATTTTGAATGGGTCATCTTAGACAACGGTTCTACTGACCGAACTGGTGAAATAATAAAAGAGTATGCCTTAAGAGATAACAGAATTAAGGTTTACAAAAACGAAAAAAACAGTATGTTATTCAATCAGAAACATCATCCAGAATTTGTTGCTCACTTTGAACATCTACAATCCGAATATTGGTGCGTGCTAGATAGTGATGATTGTTTACATCCAGATTTCCTACAAGAGCTTTACACGGCAGCAAAAGAAAATAATGCGGATGTAGCAGTCGGGGGAACTGAAAAGTTTTATGAAGAAGATGCCCAACCTCGCGAAGTGCGAGTGTGCCCAGAATTTTATACAAATGATATAACCCGCTTAGGTGACATATTTCCATCAGTTTATTTTCTTTTTAGTGTTTATTGGGGGAAACTTATTAAGGTTTCAGTTTTATTGGAACTTCAAGAGTTTAGAAAGCAGCATTCCAGATATCTGAAGCATGCTGATGATACTATGTTTTGTTTGGATTTATTGAAATTTTCTAAGTCAGTAGTAGGAGTGAATAAAGTGCTCCACTATTATAGAATAAGACCTAATTCTTATTACCATGCTCAAATTGATAAGGACAGATATTCGGATTATGTGCGGCTTTATCAAGAAAGCAAGAAACTGTTGCAAAGCTGGAATCAGCTAAGTGAACAAAACTTCAATTTTATTATTGAAAAAATGTATTTCTCAATAATAAATTGTTTAGTGTTGATCTCGAAGTCAGAGAAAATATGTATAGAGGAAAAATTAGAGAGTATAGAACTCATTTTATCTGATGAAATCATATTTGAAGCATTTACTGAAAGGGGGATTATAGCTAATTTATTTGATGAAACACAAGTGGCTATGAATACTATATATCAAAATATGAATAGTCTTGATATTAGCAAAGCACTTACACACTATGTCTACAGACTTTTTACATCTATTAATAGGATTAATTCTTCAGATTCCAATATACAGAATGTACTTTTACTGTATTTGTCCTCAATATGTGATGAAAAAAATACAACTCGCTTTGGTTCGATGTTTTTTTATGCATTTTTTTCAGCTTGCAAAAAAGAACAATTTTCTCAATTCGAAAAAAGCGGTATTAGCTGCGAATTTATAGTCTCTGATCCTATTTTGCTGCGGGAAATAGTTAACTCCCGTTTTGACTTAGCAATAGAGATTTCTAAAAAACGGACTGATCATGTAGAGTACAAACTACTTACAAAAATTTTAGAGCAGGCATGTAGTCGAGTTAACTTTGAGACCGTAGAGAATGAAAAATATTTAGTTAGCCAATATCTTCATAGTAAAAATTTTGATGATGCGATTGATTTATTGGTGAATATACTTGAACAGTGCCCCCTTGATAAAGAGGCATTATGTTACAAGCTGCAACTACTAATTGAAGATGGAGACCTATTTACAGCGATTGAAACAGCAGAGGTTTTAAATATATTTTATCCAGATGACAATATAATTTCAGAATTAGTGGAGTATACTTTTTTAATTGCAGGGCTCAAGGATCAAAAAGAATTACAAACTTCAAAAGAATAAGCATGGGATGTGATCTATTTTATGAAAGTTGTTATTTTAGCTGGTGGTTACGGCACCAGAATAAGTGAAGAAAGCCATTTAAAACCTAAGCCTATGATTGAGATTGGTGATAAGCCAATTTTATGGCATATTATGAAAATTTACAGTCACTATGGTTACAATGATTTTGTTATTTGTCTCGGATATAAAGGTTACGTCATAAAAGAATTTTTTGCGGACTACTATCTTCATGCCTCTGATGTTACTTTTGATTTTTCAAATGAGAATCGATTAACGATCCATAATAATGTATCGGAACCATGGCGTGTGACCCTAGTAGATACCGGTAGGGATACAATGACTGGCGGAAGAATCAAGAGAATAAAGAAATATGTAGGTAATGAGCGCTTTATGCTAACTTATGGAGACGGGGTATCTAATGTGGATATTAATGCTCTAGAGAAGCATCATATGCTCAGTGGAGGATTTGTTACAATGACCGCCATTCAGCCAGGCGGGCGCTTCGGCGTACTTGATATTAATGAATTCAACGATAAAGTTCAGCAATTTGCGGAAAAGTCAAAGGAGGATGGAGGCTGGATTAATGGCGGATTTATGGTGGTTGAACCAGAAATTTTTGACTTTATTCAAGATGATAGAACGGTATTTGAAAGCAGCACCTTAACCCAGATTGCAAAGGAAGGTAGATTAGTTGCTCATAAGCATTATGGATTTTGGCAATGCATGGACACACAACGTGATAAAGGAGTATTAGAGCATCTATGGAAAAGTGAGCAAGCACCTTGGAAGCTGTGGAATTAATATAAATAAAAAATAAAGAGGTACTTATATGCACATGTCTGTAATTACTCAACAAGATATGGGATTTATTTATAATGGATTATCAGATTTTGATAAATCAAAGCTAAAAGGCAGTACGATCCTAGTTACAGGTTTTGCTGGATCTTTAGGATATTCATTACTTCATTTTTTTGCAGCCTATGGTGAGGAACTAGGGATCAGAAGGGTTTTTGGAATTGACAATTATATGTTTGGCCAACCAGAGTGGACTAAGCGGATTTCCAAGCATTCACTTTTTGATTTAAGGAAAATGGATATAACCACTTGTGATCTTGGTTTTGCAGAAAAGGCCGATGTTATTTTTCATATGGCCTCACTTGCATCACCAGTATATTATCGTCTTCATCCAATAGAAACAATTGATGCGGACGTAACTGGTCTCCGTAGACTCCTTGACTTTTATAAAAGTAAGAATATTAAAGGCTTACTTTTTTACTCAAGCAGTGAAATTTATGGAGATCCTCACTTTTCCCAAATTCCAACCCCGGAAACCTACTGGGGTAATGTTAATACCTGTGGTCCAAGAGCTTGTTACGATGAATCTAAGCGATTTGGTGAAACTTTATGTTACAATTTTTCCCGTCAGTATGGAATGCCTGTTACAGTAGTTCGCCCTTTTAATAATTACGGACCTGGAATGCGTATCAATGACCAAAGAGTGGTAGCTGATTTTGCAAAAGCAGTAATAGATAACGAAAATATTGTAATCTATTCGGATGGAAAACCAACGCGAACCTTTGATTATATCCCGGATGCAACAATTGGATATATAAAAAGTGCTGTTTTTGGGGAATTCGAAGTGTTTAATATTGGATCCGATTCTTCTGAGCTGTCTATTTTGGAACTGGCAGAACTCTATAAAAAAATTGGAAACGAGTTATTTGGTTACCAAGGTGGTATTGTATTTAGAGCTCACAAAGATAAAGAATATCTTGTTGACAATCCCAATCGGCGATGCCCTGATATAACCAAGGCACGGAATATACTGGATTATCATCCGCAAATCCATATTGAAGAAGGAATCTCGAGATATCTAAAAAATTTAAGCGAGTGTAATAGAAGAGAATATGAGTGGTAAACTATCGGATAATGACTTTGGGATGCCTATAGTTTAAGTAAAGTGGTTTGATACTCAGTTGAATCGTTAACAGGGGGGCTTGGACATGGAAAACACTTCTGAACTTGCAAAACTTAAGAGGCAATATAAAAAATATATTGAAAAACACTTACAAAATATGGAAATAGAACAAGCGCAATATTTAATAAGTGAATTCGAAAAAGTTAATAATCCAGATGTTGAGATTTTTACTTATAAAGGAATAGCTGCATACCTGCTAAATGATTACGAGAAAGCTGAATTTTTTTTCAAAGAAGGCTTGTTGGTAAACAATAGTTATCCTGATTTATTATTTAATTTAGGTATGGTAAATGAAAAACGAAGTAAGCTTAATGATGCCAATCGTTATTATAAACGTGCGTTAAAAGCTACAAAGGACGAATCTTTGATCTCATTAATAGAAGATAGAATAAATGAGATTGAGAGCGATCCCAATATTAGTCAACTAGTAAAGAAGCGTTTGTTAATTATTGATTATCAGCTCCCTAAAATAAACGAATCTGCCATTGTTATGAGAGAAAGTTTTATAAAAATTATAAAAGAACAAGGTTGGGAGCCAATTGTAGTTACAGCCCATCCAGATTTATTTGATAAGGTTGATGTCATAGCTATAGCCGAGCCTGAGTATAGTTTAATAGAGCAATCTTCCATTTTGCAAGTGCAGGCTTTATACAATAAATTGGTAAACAAAAAAGAAGTAATGAATGAATTTATGAGTGAAGTGAAAAATTTAGGGTTAGATGTAATCCAGCCAAACACTTCAGTTTTATGGGCGGTTAAAGTAATAAACGATTTAGAAAAACAGCTTGATTTATACAATGTGGATCAAGTTTATTCTTTATCGGACACGATTGCCAACCATTTGGTGGCCTTTGCGATAAAAGAAAAATACAACAAGCCATGGGTATCGGAATATAGTGATAAATACTCCTGTTATAGTGATGATCCTGGATCAGTAGCTTATAAAGTAGAATACTGTATGGAAGATAGTCTTATGAAAACAGCGAATGCTATAATTTTAAATGTAAAAGATGTTAAGCAAGAAAAGTTAAATTTGAGTGAAGATAAGGTCACTTACCTTGAATTTGCCAAGCCAACAATTGAACTTGCAGCACTGCTTAATGATACACTAAGCAACTTTGATTTACAGCAAAGTAAACCTAAAATATGTTTCTTTTATTTTAAAACTGGTGACAAATTTTTGAATGATATTATTGAATATTTCTCAAGATTTTATTCAGTGCGCAGAGTTGCGGTACAAAATAAAGAAGAAATTGAAGAAGATATGCGCTGGGCTGATATTTGCTGGTTTGAATGGTGCAATAACATTCTTGTCCATGCAACTAATCTCCCCATTGCCATGGAGAAAAAAATAATATGTAGAATTCACAGATACGAGGTCTTTACTGATATTCCAAGGAATGTTGAATGGGGGAACGTTGATAAGGCAATTGTTGTAACAGACCATTTAAAGAAACTTCTCGAATTAAAAGTTCCAAATATCGAAAATATGGTTGAGTTTACAACGATAAAAAATGGGGTTGATTTATCGAAGTTTACTTTATTACAACGTGAAAAAGGATACAATATAGCATTTGTTGGTCACATGATCCCAAGGAAAAATCCTATGATGCTTTTACAAATAGCAAAAAAATTAGTAGAAAAAGATTCACGCTACAAAGTTTTCATAGCAGGTAACTTTGAAGATGAAATGCTTGAATTATACTGGATTCATATGGTGAAAGAGCTAGAATTAGAACAAAATGTTTTCTTTGAAGGCTATCAAGTAAATATTGATGATTGGCTGGAAGATAAACAATATATCCTTTCTACAACTATGCACGAAAGTTTTGGATATGGCATTGCTGAAGCAATGGCTAGAGGTATAAAGCCAGTAATTCATAATTTTTTATACAGTAAAGAGATTTGGCCTGAGAAATATTTATTTAATACTGTTGACGAAGCTGTAGAAATTATAGAAAGCAGTGTTTACTCGTCCGAAGAGTATCGTGATTATATAACTGATAATTATTCCTTAGATAACCAACTGACACAGACTAATTTATTGTTTGAAGAGATGTCTAAGAATAGTGATGTCAAGGCTAGTTATACAATATCATACAACGGTCATATTATAAGAATGTTTTTACCCAATCCTAAAGATTACATTCAAAAGGTAATACGAAGTACGGGCAGTTTCTATGAACAATCGCTTTTAGATTTTATATATAGCAAAGGTTTAAATAATAAAGTGGTTATTGACGTGGGAGCGAATATAGGGAATCACACCTTGTTTTTTTCTTCAGTATGTCAGGCAAAAAAAGTGCATAGTTTTGAACCTTTGCTACAGTCGTTTGAAATCCTACAAAAAAACGTGGAGATTAACGGGTTGGGTGAGAGAGTTCAGGTACACAATATTGCACTTGGAAATCGAGTGACCAAAGGAAATACAGTAATTGTAGATGAAAAAAATCTAGGCATGACTCAACTAGAAGAAGATGAGCATGGATCCATACAAATAAGTACTTTAGATGAAATATTTCAGGGTAAAATTGAAAATTTAGATTTGATCAAAATAGATGTGGAGGGAATGGGGACAGAGGTCCTTTTAGGAGGACTTAAAATAATATCTCAATTTAAGCCTGATATTATAATTGAAGCGGCAACAGAGAGGGAATTGACGGAATTAAAGGATATTCTCTTTCCATTAGGGTATGAATTGAAAAATAGGTACAATGGTACTCCTACTTATTTCCTTCAATATAGAATTCCTGCATAAGTGATAATAGGGATAGGGAACTTGAATCTTTTAATGACCACTTAATAAGGACAAAATGTAAAAGGGAGTTAATCATATGAATGGGACTCAAATAAAAAGAGTTTTGTTTGTTAGCGGAGTACCTATCGATCTAGGAGGAATTGAAAAAACAACCATGGAAGTATATCGCGGAATTGACCGTGAGCAGCTTCTAATTGATTTCATTGTAAGGAAGCCTCAACAGGGGTACTTTCATGATGAAATAGAGTCTTATGGGGGGAGAATCTTTAATCTTTTTGAGGATACTCACCATAAAGGTAATAAAAAATGGAATATGTTTATGGACATATATTCTTTTTTCAGTTTTTATAAAATATTAAAAACTAAAGGCCCATATTCTGCTGTACATGTTGTTTATCCCAATCTTGATGGTTTCCTTATTATGGCTGCAAATATCGCCGGAGTCCCTGTTAGAATTGTACACAGCCGTAATACAGGATTTGATGATAAAAAGTCACCTAATATAGTCAGGCGTTGCATAAGGAATTTGGGATTATTTTTTAGTAAAAGACAAGCTACTCATATTTGGGGATGTTCTAGAGCGGCGTGTGAGTATATGTTTGGTAAAAATATAATGCTGGATAAGCGTGCAGAAATTCCCCAAAATCCTGTGAATATTAATAAATTTATGAGTAAACCTTTTAACAAAAGTGAGTCTTGCAAGCTGTTAAACATATCATCTGAAAAAATTAATTTTATCAATGTTGCGAGATATGCACCACAAAAGAATCAAAAGTTTCTAATTGATTTCTTTGCGGAAATGTTAAAACAAAATGATAGAGTGCATTTACTATTAACTGGACCTGGACCGCTGGAAAATGAAATAAAAAGTTATATAAAAAAACTTAATATTGAGAATGATGTGACCATGCTTGAGAGAAATACGTCCATACCCGTTGCACTCGCTGCTTCGGATTATTTTCTACTTCCATCTTTATATGAAGGTTTTGGTAATGCCCTAATCGAAGCACAGGCAGCCGGAATCCCTTGTTTTGTTTCTGATGTATGCCAGCCAGAGCCTAATTTGGGTTTGGTAGAATATATTCCCCTTGAAAAAGGGCCAAAATACTGGGCTGATTTCATACTTTCCCGGATCGAAAAGCCTGATGATAGAATTGTAGATATAACTCGCCTTATGGACTATGAAGTTTCCAATGTAGCTCCAAGGATGCAAAAAGTTTATTTAGAAGGCATAAAATATGAAGATGCCCGTATGAATAAGCAGTTTTAAAATACTTTTTCTAACTTTTACACAAAAGGATATGATGGAATGAACTATAAAATTACAGTGTTTGGTCTTGGTTTTGTAGGACTTACTACTGCATTAGCATTCGCCGAAAAGGGCCATAAGGTTTATGGTTTTGATGTGGATATACAAAGGACGGAAGTGATAAAAAATGGAAGTCTTCCTTTTGCGGAGCCAGGGCTTGATTCCGCACTTGTTCGTCACCTGAATAAAAATTTTGTAATCTCAAATAATGCGCAATTGTCTGTTCAAGAAAGTGATTTTGTATTTTTATGTGTTGGAACACCGTCCGGAGAAAAAGGAGAGGCTGATTTAAAGTATATTTATTCTGCAATTGACCTTTTTTCTTCCGTATTACATGATGGTAAACAACGTGTAATAGTTATTAAATCTACAATTCCTCCTTCCACCACTAAAGAGAGAATCATTCCTTATTTAGAGGAAAAAGAGCTGCAACCTGGTGTCCTTTTCAGCATTGCTAACAACCCGGAATTTTTAAGGGAAGGTAACTGTTGGGACGATATGATAAATGCAGACCGCATAGTATGTGGGATATCAGATCACAGGGGAGAAGAAATGCTTCGTTCATTATATAGTGGATTTAGCGCCCCTTTTTTCGCTGTTTCCCTGAATACGGGGGAATTTGTTAAATATTTATCAAACACACTTCTTGCAACTATGATTAGTTATGCAAATGAAATGTCAAAAATAGCAGATACTATCGAAGATATACAGGTTAAAGAAGCTTTTAAGATACTTCATCTGGATCGTCGTTGGGGAAACAGTAATATGGCATCCTATGTTTATCCTGGTGCCGGATACGGGGGATATTGTCTTCCGAAGGATACACGGGCCATGTACGCATTGGCACAATCCAAAGGCTTCGAAGCTAATATGTTAAAAAATGTAATTTCAATAAATGAAACAATGCCAAATTTCATGGCGAATAAAATAATGAGGATATCAGATAGAAAAGATAAAATAGGGATACTTGGGTTGTCATTCAAGCCTGGTTCGGATGACGTACGGGATAGTTCTTCAGCAAAAATTATAAAAATCCTTTTAAATTCTGGTTATAATCATATTTTTGCTTTTGATCCTTTGGCGAACGAGGTGTTTCAAGAAGAATATAGTTTAGATGGAATCACATATTACCAGGATAGACAAAGTATATGCGAAGCATCAGATGTTCTGGTTCTTGTCACCGCATGGGATGAGTTTGCGGGAGTAGATAAAGATTACCCTGATAAACGATTGGTTGATTGCAGATATTATTTATAAATTTTTTTAACCCATAAATGAAGAGGCTCCCTAAGGTTATACCTAGTTACTTATGAAGGAGATTAATTAATTGGCTAGAATCAGCGTTATTATGTCTACTTATAACCGAAGAGAATTTTTGTCATGTTCAATTGAAGGTATACTCTCTCAAACGTTTAAAGATTTTGAATTTATTATAGTGAATAATGGTTCTGTGGATGACAGCTTACAAATATGCTCCAAATATGCCGAAGAAGATAAAAGAATTAAATTAATAAACATACCTGAAAATCATGGAGCTCCGAGAGGTAGAAATAGAGGACTTTCGGCGGCCATGGGTGAGTTTATAACTTTTGTTGATGATGATGATCATTGTGAGCCGAAAATGCTTGAGGTACTTTGGAATTTGTCTCAAACATATAATTCCGATATCTCTTCATGTGGTAGTTGGAATAATATTGATGGTAGATTAGAGCCGTATTTTATATTTGACGAAACTCTGATTCTAGATAAGGTGCAGGGGCTTGATGAGCTTTTATTAAGAAAAAGATACAATGTAGCACCCCCAACAAAATTATTCCGTAAGAGATTATTTGAGGGGATAAGTTTTAAAGAAAAAGTGCTGGTTGATGATATTCATATTATCTACAAGGTTTTTGCAAATGCGAATCGAGTAGTTGCTAACGGTGAGCCACTGTATAGCTTTCGAAAACATGCCAACAATATGACACATTTCATTCAGACTAACAAACCTTCTCCTGAGGTGATATCTGAATACTTATCGGCATTTCGCGAACGGACAAAATATCTGTCTGAAAAAGTGAAAGATATAACACCAAGGGTGCGATATTCGGAATGGTCATATATGCTTTCCATGTGTGAAAAAATTATGGATGTTACAGAGTATGGTTATATGGAACTGTATAAATCTATGCTCAGCTCCATACAAAAAAATTATTGCGAGTTAATAAACGGACCTTTTATAACCGAGAGAGAAAAGAGGTTGCTTAAGGTCATGTTAAATTCGTAACTGTTTGTTTGATATATAGGTGAAGATATTATAAATCATATTTATGAGTGAGGGATGTTTGTGCAAAGAGCAATAATTTTTGGAACTTCTATATTGGCAAAGGTAGCATTCTCTTTATTGCAAAATCAATTTGAGATCATATATTTTTGCGATCCTGATAAAGAACTGCATGGGACAAGCTTATATGATAAGCTAATTATTTCACCTGAACATCTAGACGCTGTAAAAGGAACTGATGTTAAAGTAGTTATTGCATGTGAAAATTCAAACGAAATTGCTGAAATGTTTGAGCAGATAGGAATCAGAAATTATCATATTTTTGGGTTTCAACTATCCAATACAGGTTCTTTAAATAGCTTGAAGAGGGATCTTGGTATTAAAAAAGTGAATTTGGGTTCTTTTTTAGCAAGTTTGAATAATACTTTGCTTATCAATAATACCTTTATGGCAGGTGGATCTACTTATTTGGATTATATTTTCATTAAAAGTCTGGCAGTTAAATTCAATTTAAAGACTTATCTGGAGATAGGTACTTGGATGGGAGAAAGTATAGCTCAGATTTCTGAGGTAGTAGAGCAATGCTACAGTATTTCCCTACCTGACAATGATCCTAGTTTGGTAAGTTACTTTGAAAGTATAAACGAAAAGAACAACTTTAGTCGCTATTTCTCCAAGCAGCGAACCAATATTAAGCATTACTACGAAGATTCTAAAACTTTTGATTTTAATGAAATAACAGGAGATATTGATTTGGTATTTATCGATGGTGACCATTCCTACGATGGAGTGAGGTGCGATACAGAGAATGTTTTCAGGAGAATTGATCCTAAAAAAACAATTGTAGTTTGGCATGATTTCAAGGAGATCCGTAATAACTATATTATGACTACAGTAAATGGAGTATACGATGCTTTACCTGAGCAACTCCATAAAAATTTGTTTGCTGTTGATAATAATATGTGTGGAATATATATTCCTGATCGCTTTATAAACCAGTTTAATTTTGAGCAAAGTGCTGATGAGATATATTCTTATCAAACTTCATTGGTAAAAGTAATAAAAAATGAATTGCCAATTTCTTGAGAGGGATAGCATTCCAGTTAGTATGAAAACTAAATGAACGAATTTACACACATTTATCTTGTGATGAAGGTATGCCAGGTTGATTGTTGAAACAAGGCAATCAAACCTGATACCTTTATGTTTAGCTGCTGTTTTTGCGTGAGTCTTTTAGGTTTAGTATTGATATGCTTGGGTTTTGGTTCAATAATATCCCGATAATGTTAATATATGTTTAAATTTTGTGATTCCAAAAAACAAGGAGTGTTAAAATGTCGATTAAAGTTAGTTATGGCGACTCAACTAGAGTTTTTGTTTTTAATAATGCAGGCAAAAATGATTTTCCTTATTTTACAATCGGCATTAATAGTTATATTAATCAAATGGATATTCAAATAAATAGTGGGAATGAAAATATAAATATACATATAGGGAATTACTGTTCTATTGCTTATAATGTCACATTACTAGTAGATAGAAACCACGATTATCAATCGGTTTCTACAATCACCCTTATTGGAGATTAAAAGGAAGTTACCAAAAAAGGACCAAATAATTATTGGGCATGATGTGTGGATAGGAAATAGTGTTACAATTTTATCAGGAGTTCGCATTGGAAATGGGGCGGTAATAGGAGCAGGTACTGTTGTTACCAAAGATGTACCTGCATATGCAGTGGTTGCAGGGAATCCTATGAGGATAGTAAAATATAGATTTGATATTGCACAGATAAATAAACTGCAGAAAATCAAATGGTGGAATTGGAATAGGGAAGAAATAGAAAAAAATAAAGGCTGGTTTGCTGAAAAAATAGAAAAATTCACACATCATTTTGAAAAATCTTACGATGAAATAATTGAAAGTATCACCATGAAGAAGAAATCGAAATCAATATTGTTTATAGCTGATTTTGATGAGAAATATTCAATTTGGGAAAAGGTGTTAACAGAATATATCAGTCATTTTTCATCTGAGGATGATGTAACTCTACTTTTGAGAATTGAGACAAGTGAAAGATTTGACTTTAATATTAATGCTGTTCAAAATATAATCTCAAAAAAAATTAACCTACCAGATATTTTAATAATAAATGATATTCTTTATGAAGAAAAAAGTTTATTTGAAGAAGTTGATTATTTTATAACATCAAGGGTTCCTAAAACAATACAATATGTCGATTTCGCGGACGAGTTTAATGTCAAAATTTTATCAGGGGTAGACAGTCCGATTTTTTTAAATCTATGATTAAGTATTCCGTTCACAGAAGCCTAAACGTGTTGTTATACTGAAGATATCCATGAACATTAAGGTCGCGTGATAATCAACCTGATGACCGTTTAGACTGAAGGACTTGAAGCGTTACTAAAGTCCGCTTGAATATGCTGACTTTGTTTGGGACTAAGGGAAATATTGTATATAGAAGCATTCTGGCTCAGATCAAATCCAGTAATCCCAATTATAGATTTGATTTGTATTCGATTGATTGGAGCACGGGAACAGCAAGTTTGACGGGTTTTGGAGGAAAGGCCTCTGAATTGAAGTTTGCTACAGACTTAAAAGCAGGGGACTGGGGACTTCGTGTTACTTCCACAGGAACGGTAGGTGAAAGCTATAGTATCCACATGAATGCGGCCTCGCCAGCGGATACACCGATTAATGGTAAGACGGCCAAGCTAACATCTTACTCGAACAATTTGTTATATACGGTCATTGAGTATCCAAATGGAGATATTAAGGTGAATGGGACCCAAATTGCCAATACAACGGTGGCAAACCCGAATTTGGAATGGTCAAGAGAATTCAACTTCTCCAGTGGTGGCAGTTATTCTTCAAGAAGTCATAATGTATCAGATGTTCGGATTAAAAGTATCACTACGCCTGTGAAGTATACCTCAAATTATGCAAGCTCAGATAATGCTGTTTTGATTGTTCTAAATGCTGACACGCTTTTTACCTATTTTGAATCTGCATATAGTTCTGGCAATCCACCATATCACAGTTCCTCTTTTGTTGACACCAGTGGCAGAACTACGCCGAGACGTCTAGATATTATTGATATGGCTGGAGATCCAGACATTCTTGTGTACGATCTGGATACAAAGAAAGTAATTGATTTTGTAAGTAACTTGAATTACTACTATGCAAAAGGAATTGAGCCCCAGCCAACGGTAGTTTACTATAATTAAGTAAAAAAGAAATAAGAAAAATTTTCAATGTTTTTTCCCTAGGGGTTTCAAACATTTACAAAGAGTTTACTATACTTGTATAGTAAACTCTTTGCTTAATATACCATTTCAATCTATAAAAATAGATTGCTTTGTAAAATTGGAATAACTATGAATGAAAACATTATCAATTCCAATTGACAATGGATAACTTTGGGTGGTATAGTCGGAAATGTGGGCGAGAGCTTCACTTCATTTGATGACGAAGGGAATGTTAGTGCATGCAAGGTAAAGTAAAATGGTTTAACGCAGAAAAAGGTTATGGTTTTATTGAAACATCTGACGGCGGCGACGTATTTGTACATTTTTCCGCAATTCAAACAGAAGGCTTCAAAACACTTGAAGAAGGACAAGACGTGGAGTTCGACATTGTCGAAGGCGCACGTGGACCACAAGCCGCTAACGTAACCAAATTATAATCATCCCCGGCATAGCCGACCTACATAATTGGTAAGATGGTTAGCAATGGATAACGCGCTAGCACTGCCCTGGAATTTATTCCAGGGCTTTTTTATGTTTTCTAATTACATAAAAAAGCCCCTTACCCAGTGGTAAGGAGCTCAACACAATAGAACTTTTACTCTAGAGAACCATCAAAGTCAGCCATCTCCACAAAAATGGTATTGGAGGAGGCAGATTGATTCTCTACGCTTCCGTCTGGATAACGGAATTGATAGCGCAGAATAACTTGGGCGATCAGATACGCACGGAGCGCAGATTCGATGTCGAAAGAGAATACGATGACGGCTTTGTGGTCTGGGTCAAGCCGACCTAACGGTATATCTTGGAGCAGGTTAGGATGCGGAAGCGGCACAGAATTCACGGTGACCGTTCGCAGCAAAATGAAATCTTCGGCTGCAAATGGTGCAGTGAGCAAGAGCTCTTCCAGCGGGGTATTGCCGATGTTTTCCACATGGACGGTGAAAGACAGGGTATCTTCTTGGCCGACACGCAGAGCGCTGGAGCTAAGCGTGAGTTTAGGAATGGCTGCAATAACGGTCACGCCAACGGTGTTGGTCTGGGAGGTTTCCTGGATGGTCTCTCCTCCACTACGACGTGAGGTATATTCGATGATGGCCTGGTTGCTGAATGTTCCATCCGCAGGTGCTTCACGAATTTGCGTCTGAAGCGTAAGGGTGAGCGTCTCCCCTGGTGCAATATCCGGGAGCGTGATACCTGCGGCGGGATTAGCACCTGGCTGTGCTTTTTCTTGGATAGTTAGGCTGTTGGGTACATAAATGAGTCCATGCGGCAACGGGTCCGTGAACAACGGATATTGTGCAGAGATCCCCCCTTTGTTAGTAATCTGAATGGTGAAGGTGAGTGTGTCGCCTACAGAGGCATCTGTGGTGTTCACCTTTTTAACTAATTCGAGCAGTGGGGATACAATTGGGATCGTAACGGCTTTGGTAGTCAATGTCCCTGATACGACTCTTCCTCCAGGTAGCGTAAACGAGTAGGCAAAGGCAGCTTGATTTACGATGTAGCCAGATGGAGGCGTCTCCGATACGGTCACTTGATAAGTCAATGTCAATGACTGTCCTGGTTCCACATACCCTAGGCTAACACCGATAGTTGGATCGGCTCCCGACAGTGATTGACCGTTCAACTGTATGCTGTCAGGAATCAACAGAGTCCCGGCAGGAATGAAATTTTGCAGTGTAACTTCGGATGTTACGTTGCCGAAGTTGTTGAGCAGTACCGTATAGGTAAGACTTTCTCCTGCGATGGCCTCCGTATTTTCCGTGGAGATACTTGCGGCAAGCTGTGGATCGAAAACAGCTATAGTCACGGTATTGCTGGTAACCTCGCTAGCACCGTCACTGCCAGCATATTGAAGCCGCACGCTATTGTTTAGACGTCCTCCGAGAGGCAGAGACTGAACGTTCACGCTGTAGGATACATCAATTGTCTGTCCTGCCTGCAAGCTGCCGATAAATAATGGTTCACCCGGCTTGCTAGAAGCAGGTGGAGAACCGCTAATTCTCAAGCTACTCGGGTTTATGATGGTTCCATTCGGTACGTAATCGGCTAACACTACATCGGTAATGACCGAGCCTCCATCATTAACAAGAGTCAACTGATAAGGCACAGCATCGCCTAATGCGACAGTAGACACTGTTGTGCGTAGCACGGCTGACAAGGCTCCTTTAGCAGTAGGGGCTACTTTAACCGAGACAGAAGGTGAAGCAGTTACCAGATTCGTGCTTCGTCCGTCCGGCAGCTGGTAGGAGTAAGCCAGCGAAGCTTGATTCACCAGTGTGCCAGACTCGGAGGCACGAACGACAAGCGCGGAGAAGAGGGTAGTCGTCTTTTCTCCTGGTGCGATAGTGCCTAGGGCAATGCCTTGCCCTGGACTGACGCCATATTGAGGGATTCCATTAACCGAAACAGAGCCAGAAACAAAAGAAAGCTCCGATGGCAGTGAGTCCGTTAACAAGCCAAATGCACCGATATTCCCAGTATTTTCTGCAATGATGGAATAGGTGATGCTTTGACCTGGCTGTACGCTCTCCGTGCTGGCTATTTTCGTCAGTTTCACTACAGGCTGAAGTAAGGCAATGGTGACAGCATTGGACAAAACGGCACTCGCTTCTTCACCATTTGAGAGTAACAAGCGTGCCTGATTCGTACGTGGTCCTGGCTGTTCTGTCGCTGTGATACGGACATCAAAGGATATGACAGTCTTGGTATTCGCTTCTAACGGTGGCAAAGGTATGCCAGTGCCGGGATCGCTTTCTGTCACCGTAGATCCATTAATCTGAACTGAACCTGTAATAAACTCGATGTTCTCTGGCAAAGTATCCAGCAAACGAGCATCTTGCACGGTATTCGTATGCTCGTTGAGGATCACGAGTTCATACGTCAAGGTATCGCCAGTAGTGGCGAAAGGTGAGCTTACGCTTTTACTTAATGTGATGTCTAGCGGTGACACGGCAACCTCAACAATGTTGGATAAACGGAAACCGCCTGCCTCTCGCCCATTTGGTGCATTAAAGCGATAGTCTACCTCGGCCTGATCAACCAGCAGTACGGTTGCAGGGATGGAAGATACCAGCACTTGGAAAGTGACAGTTGCCGATTGTCCGGGTGGTATGGCTGGAGTCGGGATGCCGGAAACCGGGCTTGCACCGGGAGCTGCAATGCCATTAATCGAGACGGTGTTGGGAAGGAATACAGAGCCGTCTGGAATATTGTCGCTTACTGTAGTTGAGGCTGCAATGTTACCCGTGTTGGATACGACAATCGTATAAGTGATGATGTCTCCGACGGTGGCATTATTAGTATTGCTTGTTTTGACTGCTGTCAGAATCGGCTGGAAGACTGGAATAGTTACCACATTAGATGTTGAACTGCCAGTAAATGCCCCGCTGGTAAAGCTAACGGATGCCTGATTGGTTAATTGTGCCGATGTGGGCAAGAAATCAACTCGAGCCTGGAACGTAACGGTAGTAACAGCTCCTGGAGCGAGCGTACCGATGGCAATACCAAATCCAGGATTTCCATCAGGGAAGGAGGTTCCATTTACAGTAACACTGCCATTCACAAAGGAGCTTCCTGCTGCAATGATATCTGAAACCACTATATTATTGGCGGTACTGATTCCATTGTTGGAAACGGCCAAGGTATAGGTGATGATATCGCCGACAATGGCGTCTGTAGCTGCTGTTCCTTTGACAATGCTCACATCTGGTGAGGATACAGAGATACTAACTGTGTTGGATACCGCAGATCCGGATACTGTTCTGCCATCTGGTGGTTGGAAAGTGAATGAACCTGATGCCTGATCGACCAGTACCTGTGGATTAGGCAGAGTATTGATAACGGTTTGGAACGTTACGGATACCGTTCCGCCTGGCAGCACAGATCCAACCGGGACGCCCGTTTCGATGGACAATCCAGGTTGCGGACTGCCAGCAATGCTGACACTGTTGGCAAGGAAAGTCGATCCGGCTGGGATGTTATCGCTGATGGTAAGTGCTGCTGCAATATTGCCGCTATTTACGGCCATAATCGTGTACGTCAGTGTATCGCCGACAGAGGCGTTAAGAGTGCTGGATGCTTTAGTAATTGCAATTAGCGGTTGGAACACAGGTACGATGAGTGGATCGGAAAAGGCAGTGCCAGTGAACGTTCCGCTAGTAAACGTGACGGCTGCAATATCTGTGAGCAGGGGTGGTTGCGGCAAAGACTGGACAGTCGTTTGGAAACTGACGACGAGTGTATTTCCAGATGCGACGTTTCCAATGGCAATTCCAGCAATCGGAGAGGCATTAGGGAAGGCTACTCCGTCGATGAGGACACTGCCCGGAACGAAGGAGGTACCTGCAGGAATTGTATCGGTCACGACAGTATCTGTGACTGAATCCACACCGCTATTCGTGATGCTCAGTGTATATCTGATCGTATCTCCGACTACAGCGGCTGACAGACTGGATGTTTTCGTCACCTGAATATTAGGTGCAGACACAGCAACATTGACTGTATTGGATGTGACGGAACCACTCAGCACCCTACCATCTGGTGGTGAGTACGTAAAATTCGCTTGCCCTTGGTCGGTTAATATAGGCGGAACTGGCAGAGACGAAACGATGGTTTGGAAGCTCAATGTAATACTGCCTGAAGGGGCTAGTGATCCGAGCGTTATGCCTGTAACTGGCGAAGCTCCTGGCACCAGGATGCCGTTAACGACTACGCTGTTAGGCAGTAGCTCAGAGCCAGTAGGAATGTTATCCGAAAGCACAGGTATAACGGCAATATTTCCGGTATTGGTGAGTGTCAGGGTATAGACCAATGTTGACCCGATCTGTGTATTGACGGTATTGACGGTTTTGGTCAGGCCGATGATTGGCTGATAAACAGGCAAGGTCACCGGATCGGATTGCGAAGACGAGGTCAACGCGCCCGAAGTAAAGCTGACGGTTGCTTGATTAGTTATTTGCGGCGGCTGCGGCAGACTAACGACGGAGACCTGGAATGTAACGGCTGCCGAGCCACCTACTGCAATGGTGCCAACAGGAATACCTGAGCTTGGTGATGCAGTAGGTACAGATGTGCCATTCACGGTTACACTGCCAGAAACAAAGCTGGTGCCGGGCGGCAGCTGATCAGATACAACAGCATTGACGACTTGACTGATTCCGTTATTCGTAGCGACGACAGTATACGTAATGGTATCTCCGACTACAGCATCTGTAGCGGAGGCTGTTTTGATAACGTCCACATCTGGCGAAGAGACCGAGACGGTCACGGACGGAGATACTGCACTTCCAGTCAGGACACGACCATCTGGTGGTTGATAGCTGTAAGCTGCGGTCGCCTGATTGACCAATGTACCTGATGCGGGCAGTGAGGTAATGACTGTCTGAAAGGTCAGAGTGACGGTCGTAGCTGCACCTATGATACCTAATGGGATCCCAACACTTGGATCTGAACCAGGTGCTGCGGTGCCATTGATCACTACACTATTAGGTATAAAAGCTGCCCCTGCTGGAATGGGATCACTAAGTACGGTATCTGCACCGATGTTTCCAGAGTTCGTAACGGAGAATGTATAGGTTACAGTATCTCCAACTGTAGCTCTTCCCGCTCCCGCGCTTTTAGTTACAGTGACGATCGGTTGATACACAGGGATGGTAACGGGATTGGATACCGAAAATCCATTAAATGCACCTGAAGTAAAGCTGACGGTTGCTTCATTAGTGATGGACGCCGGTGTCGGCAGGGATTGTACGTTAAGCAAAAAGCGAATCGTGGCTCCGCCACCAGCTCCAAGCGTTCCGACAGGAATGCCATTTTGTGGGTTGGCTGTAACAACAGGAGTACCATTAATTGTAACGCTGCCCGGGACAAAGGCGGTTCCGAAAGGAATGGTGTCCGTAACGATTACGCTAGTAACCGGATCGAGTCCGTTATTGAACGCAGTTATGACATATGGGACAGAATCGCCCACGACAGCGACAGCCACCTCGGCTGCCTTTGTGACTGTTACATTCGGTGACGAGATTGGAATGGATACAGGCAGGGCTGCTCCGCTTCCAGTCAACGTTCGTCCATCTGGCAATTGGAACGTGTAGTTCACAGTGGCCTGGTTGGTCAGTATAGAGCCAGGTGGTACTGATATGACCACGGCGCTAAACGAGACGGTTACCGTCGCGCCTGGTGCGATTGAACCGATATTGATGCCTGTAATAGGGTCCGCTCCGGGAATGGGCGCACCGTTGACCAATACGCTATTTTGATTCAGGCTAAGCGAGCTGGATAACAGATCAAGCACGACCGTTTCTGCAGGCGCGTTGCCGGTATTGGTTACAGTGATGAAAAAACCTAGTGTATTCCCTACGGTAGCACGATCCGCACTGAGGGTATTGGTCACATTCAAGATCGGCTGTAATACAGGCAGGCTGACTTGATTCGAGACGGATTGACCTACAAAAGCCCCGGAATTAAAGGATACCGTTGCCTGATCTGTTGACAAACCTGATGCTGGCAAGGATGTTACTGTGGCCTGGAAGGTAACCGTTGCTGAGCTGCCAGCTGGAACAGTGCCTACGGACACACCTGTAGCAATGTTGGCTCCTGGTATAGTGATACCGTTGACTTGTACGGAGTTAGGTATAAAAGTAGTGCCATCAGCAATCGGGTCGATAAAGACCGTCCCTGTTACAGGTTCAATGCCTCCGTTTGCTGCGTTAATGGTATACGTAATGGTATCGCCGAAGGCTACAGAGGTCTGATTGACCGTTTTGGTCACGGTGACATCTGGATTGGATACAGGAATGAACACCGGATTGGATTGGACGCTTCCGTTTAATGTGCGACCGTCAGGTGGCTGGAAGGTGTATGTGGCCGAACCTTGATTTAACAGGCCCAGGCCAGTGGGGACAGCGTTAATGACCACTTGAAAGGTAAGAGAAACAGAAGCCCCTGCTGCAATGTTTCCGACTATTACCCCTGATTGGGGATTGGCTCCAGCAACAGGCAGACCGTTCACGGTGACGCTATTCGGTATAAAGGAGGAACCAGATGGAATGGCATCGGTGAAGGTGGCGGTCGCTGCTAGATTACCTGTATTTTGGGCAGTGAGTGTATAGACTACGGTGTCGCCTACCGTTGCTTGACTCGTATTTGCGGTTTTAACAAGACTGATAATAGGCTGGTAAACAGGGACGACAACGGTGTTGGAGAGTGATGTGAAGTTCAGTGTACCGCTGGTAAAAGAAACTGTAGCCTGATCACTCAGCTGAGGTGGGTCAGGCAGGCTGTTGACAGACACGGAAAAGGTAACGGTTGTTGACGCTCCAGCAGCGATGGAGCCAATTGGAATCCCCGTTAAGGGGCTGGCTGACGGCAGCGTTGTTCCATTTACGATAACGGAGCCAGGAACAAAAGAGGAGCCTGTCGGAATGGTATCGGTCACACGAACATCTGTTATGATTTCAATGCCACTATTGGTAGCTGTAATAGTATAGGTTATCGTATCACCAGGAACGGCATCAGTTGCCGAGGTGCTTTTACTGACCTGCACATTGGGTGACGATACAGGAATTGTGACAATATTGGACGAAACATTGCCGTTAACAATCCGGCCATCCGGCGGTTGAAAGGAAAAACTGATATTCGCCTGGTCGGTGAGTTGGGGAGGTAAAGGCACGGAAGTAATCACCACCTGAAAAGTTGTTTGAGTTACGGCTCCAGGTGCAATGGAGCCAATAGACAGACCTGCTTCGGGACTGGTACCAGGAATAGGAACACCGCTGACGACCACACTGTTCGGTACTAGTGCTGAGCCTGCGGGAATACTGTCTGTCAATGTGGCAGCAGCAGCTATGTTACCATGGTTGGTTACCGCCACGGAATACGTTACGATATCGCCAACTGTTGCCCGTAGGAGGTCAGCAGTTTTACTCACAGTTAGCACTGGAGCATTGACGGCTACTGTCACCGGGTTAGATACTGACACGCCTGAAAAAGCACCGCTCGTGTAGCTGACACGCGATTGATTGATGAGCTGCGGTGGACTTGGTAATGGAGAGGATACCGTTACCCTGAAGGTGATCGTAGCTCCCCCTCCAGCGGCAATGCTCCCAATTACGATACCTAAAGAAGGATCTCCACTGGCTATTGTGGAGCCATTCAGCGTTACGCTACCCGCAGTGAATTGAGAGCCGGCCGGGATAGGATCGGAAACGACCACATTGTTCACGGTCTGGATTCCGTTGTTAAGTACGGTCAGGGTGTATAATACCGAATCATCTGGAATGGCGGTGAAACGGTTTGCAGTCTTCGAAATGGACACATTCGGCGCAGACACAGGAATGGATAGCACGTTGGACGATGTGCTATCTGTTCGCACCCGCCCATCAGGCAACGTAAAGGAAATGGCGGCGGTGGCCTGGTCTGTCAGTTGAGATGGTGTTGGAAGAGAGGCTACTACGGTTTGAAATGTCAGTGTGATAGGGCTTTGCGGCGACACGGTTCCGATGAAAATGCCTGCTGCTGGACTGGCTCCAGGCTGACTAACACCATTGATTACTACGCTGTTCTCTATAAATGTGGACCCGGCAGGAATAGCATCTGTCAGCGTTACAGAAGCATTATAGTTACCGTTGTTCGCGACCAACAATGTATACAGAATTGTGTCGCCTATCGTAGCTGCTGTTGTATTTGCAGATTTGACCACACTGATACGAGGCTGATAAACCGGCACAGAGACGGTATTTGTCTGGGATGTTCCGGTAAAAGCACCGCTGGTGAAGCTGACACTGGCTGTGTTTTGCAGCGGCTGTACGGACGGAACGGCGTTGACTAGCACGGCATAGGACACCTGCACGGATGCGCCTGCGCCAATGGTACCGACTGGAATGCCACTTCTTGGATCGACTGTGCTCACAGGTGAACCACCGACGGTTACGCTTCCGGGTACAAATGACACGCTGCCGGGGAGTGGATCGGTAATCACGGTGTTTGTGATGGGGTCAATTCCGTTATTAACGGCGTTCACGCTGTAGGTCAGCGTTTCGCCAACACTAACGGATGTGAATCCCGCAGACTTGGTTACGGCTACGTTGGGAAGCGAAATCGATACGGAAACAATATTGGAAAAAAGCGAGCCCGAGAGGGTTCTTCCGTCTTGCAACTGATATGAATATTGGAGCAGGCCCTGATCGTTTAATCCACCCCCGGTTGGTAGGGAATCTACTGTCGTCTGGAATGAGGCTGTAATTTGTGCACCAGGGTTTACGGTGCCCACTGAAATTCCCGTATTAGGATTGGCGCCTGGCACTGAGGATCCGCCGACAATGACGCTTCCGGGAATAAAGGTGGAGCCTGTCGGTACAGTTTCCGTTAAGGTCGTGTTTAATACGACTGTTCCGGTATTAGCGATGAGGAATGAATAAGTAATTATTCCGCCAACGCTGGCACGGTTGGGGCTTGCGCTCTTGGTAATTGTCGGCGCCGCGATAACGACAGGTATGGTTACAAGATTGGACAAAGATGATCCGGTAAAGGCCCCAGAAGTGAAGCTGACAGTTGCACGATTGTTGATCTGTGCAGGAGAAGGCAGAGAATTAATGGCTGCCCGAAATACAACCGTAACCGATGCGCCTGGAGCTAAAGTACCGATCGGAATGCCGTTCACAGGTGTAGCAGTCGCAGAAGCAGTTCCGTTCACGGTGACGCTACCAGGTACAAAGGCAACTCCGTTTGGCAGCGGATCGGTAACGACTACATTGGTCACATTGGCGATTCCGTTGTTTGTGGCGGTTAGGGTAAACTGAACAGTCTCTCCGACTGCGGCTGCTGCCAGAGAAGAGGCCTTTGTCACGGTCACATTTGGTGAGGAGACGGGAATGGTGAGCGTGTTGGACGTCCCGCTTCCGTTCAATACACGTCCGTCAGGTGGTGTGAAGGTATACGTGTAAGCCGCCTGATCGGTCAAATTACCAGAGGCGGGAACCACATTGACCAGGGTCTGGAAGGTCACGGGTATAGTAGCACCTGTATTAATCGTTCCTACTGAAAAACCAGTAGCGGGATTGGCAGCAGGCACGGAGGAACCGCCAATGGTCACACTACCCGGTATGAAGGATGATCCGGCGGGAATGCTCTCCGAAAAGCTGAGATTTGCAGCAATGCTGCCCGTGTTGGATATCTGAAACGTGTACGTAATCGTATCTCCAACTGTAGCAGCCGTTGTATTGGCACTTTTAACAATACCGATGACAGGCTGGTAGATCGGTGTGCTCGCAGTGTTGGACGGAACGTTGCCGGAAATGACAGGTCCTCCAGGTACGGTTTGGAAGGAAAAGGATGCTGATGCTTGATTGCCCAGCTGGGTGTTTGCTGGCAATGAAGTGACGGTTGCCCGGAATGTAATGGTCACCGTGGAAGCAGGAGCTACACTACCCACTGTGATACCTGTAGTGGGATTAGCTGTTGGCTGGGCTGTGCCCGCGACAACAACACTGCCGGGTACGAAGGTAGCCCCGGCTGGTATGGTATCGGTAAGTACTGTGTTGGAAGCACTAACGAGCCCCGTATTCGAAATGTTAACCGTATAGGTCACTGTATCGCCAATAACCAAGCCCGTAGAGCTGGCCGTTTTGGTCAGAGTCACCAGCGGAGCATTGATATCAATTTGAATGGCGTTGGCATTTACAGTGTAAATATCGCCATTGGTTGTCAGCTGAAGGACACCCGTGGTCTGGCTGTTGAGTAGCGTGGAGGAAATATCGACATTGGTAATGTCCCAGCCTTGCCGTCCGCCTGTCACCTGCGTTCCAGGTGAGCCATTTACGGCATTAGTTGTTCCGAAGGTCCCGGTCGTGACCAATGTACCGTCGTCTCCATTTATTTGGGAAGCGAAAAAATTAGTTGAAAAATTATTAGGCCCAGACAGCGCAGTCAAACTGGATGTGGTAGGTCCAAACAACGCACGGTCACCAGTAATGTCCACGTCACCTTCTTGGGCGCTAATCAGCGCCCTACCGCGCAAAGTCCCCTGTACAGGCGTGGCAAAGCCACTCACTACAACGTTGACTGAGCCAGTAGCACTGCTGACCCCCTCACCGCCTACACGCAGCGACAGGTTACGGAAGGGCAGAGATGGGTTATTGTACACCACAGCGAGCGTCCAGCCGGCATGGTTGGTATTGGTGGAATCAGGAACCGTGATGGTGCCCGTCACATTTCCGACCGTGTATGCCCCTGCGCCGCCTTGAATGACCAGATTTGTGACATTCGCTGTTCTCACATAGGTACTGATACTGGTGACGTTGACTGATGTTGCAGATTCAGGGCTGACCGTGGTAGATAAAGCAGGTGTCTGAAATGTGACCGGGTTACTGGCGCTGGACAATACATTGGTGCTGCCGTTGGCATAACTTCCTCCCCAAATAAGCTCAGCATACAGCACTGTACTGCCCGCAGGGAGCACAAGGAATGCTGTCGATGAGTTACTGGTAAAGGTAGAAGTCGTGCCAAATGGATACGTGCCGAAGCGAGAGGCTGTATTGGTTGTGATGAAAGCGCCAATGCTGGTCGCTGTTCCCGGCACTCCTACCGAATTAGAACGTGCCAGCCCAAGTGTATTCCCTATAAAGGTGACAGCCCCCGTCTGGTTCGTTACGTAACGCTGAATAAAAGCCATGGATTAGCTTCCTACTTTCCATCTCTTCCAAATCTGTTATCTTGAGATCTCCGTATAGGAAGAGCCAGCTAGGCTGGGTGTAATAATCCTTTCGTATAAATTGTCTGGGTTGTAACCAGGCCTTGCATACCGCACAAGTCCATGTACCTGTCCAGCGGGAAAGGGACACCCCCTTTTTCGATAAAATCGCTTAGCATGAAGCCCAAAATAGTTGTTTGTCATGACGTCAGCGGAGCAATATTCGTATATGCACTCATTATTCACATATGTATGCAAGTCGATTTTAAACATACCTGTTTTCAAAGAATGACGTTATGGGAAGCGTTTTAGCGAAAAAAGAGGGATTTTGTAAAATAGCTTCGAAATGTTGGTCTCTTTTTTTACTTGGCGTTAACATATGTGCTATACTGAAGGAGCAAAGGAGGCGTGCCCTATGAACTTAACAGTACGAGGTCAACAGATCGAGGTTACCGACGCTTTGAAGGACTACGTTGATAAGAAATTCAGCAGACTTGAAAAGTATTTCGATGCACCCCCGACGTCTGATGGAAGTGTAACGTTAAGCACAACCAGAGATTTGCACACTGTAGAAGTAACCATTCCTTTGCCGGGGCTTGTACTCCGTGCCGAAGACGAGAGCGATGACATGTATGCATCCATTGATGCCGTGGTAGACAAGCTTGAACGGCAAATTCGCAAGCACAAAACCAAGCTAAACCGAAAATTCCGTCAAGAAGGCAGTTTGAAAACCCTTTTTGTGGAAGATCCGGCAGGTGGCGTGGCTGTTGCTGAAGATGCAGAACTGGATGAGCTGGAAGTTGTCCGCACCAAGCGTTTCTTATTGAAACCTATGGATGTGGAAGAAGCTATTCTTCAAATGAACATGGTTGGACATAATTTCTTTGTGTTTTCCAATATTGACAACGAAGAAGTTAACGTAGTTTACAAGCGCAATGATGGTAAATACGGTCTGATCGAACGGCAATAGCCTGTGAAGTAGGAACTTTTCACATTTTAAAATGAATAGAACGATTTCGATTGAAGCATGCTTCATGGATATTAGGAAAATGAAAACAACACGAGCCTTATCCTTGCGAACCTGGCGGGATAAGGCTCTTTTATATGTTTTTTTGTGAAAGTAAGGAAATTTAAACTTGGATAAGTGTAATCAAGTTGTGTATTTCGTGCGTCAATTGTTTTGGTATCTTTAACCGGATGCAAATCTGGAGGCTGCTTGTGTTGCGGCATGTCCTACAAACTGTTACAATTTATGCAAAGAACATCGCACGATGGGCTGGTACAGCCGGGCCTGTCAAACATATCGGGAATCAATTTCATCATGGACCCTTTCTTATTGTGAAATTGATTCTATTAATTGTTTTGCGCGAAAGGGGTAAACCATGCTAGGAATTGTTAAGAAAATCTTCGGAGATACCAATGAACGTGATGTCAAGCGTTTAATGAAGACGGTTGAACTGATCAATAAGATAGAGCCGGATTTCGAAAAGCTCTCGGATGAGGAGTTGCAAGCGAAGACGGTGGAATTTAAAGCTCGGGTCGAACAAGGGACTACGGCTGAAGAAATTTTGCCAGAAGCTTTTGCTACTGTTCGCGAAGCGTCCAAACGGGTGCTGGGTAAACGTCATTATGACGTACAGATGCTCGGCGGTATTGCGCTGCATGAAGGTAAAATTGCCGAAATGAAAACCGGTGAAGGTAAAACACTGGTAGGAACACTGCCGGTTTATTTGAATGCTCTGTTGGGCAAAGGCGTGCACGTGGTTACGGTCAATGACTATTTGGCGCAACGTGACAGCGGAGAAATGGGACAAATTTATAACTTCCTAGGAATGTCCGTAGGGCTTAATTTGGCCAACATGGATCATGCCGCCAAGCAGGCAGCATATGCTTGTGACATCACATACGGTACAAACAACGAGTTCGGATTCGATTATCTGCGTGATAATATGGTGCTTTACAAAGAGCAGATGGTACAACGTCCGTTGTACTTCTGTATCATTGATGAAGTGGATTCCATTCTCGTCGATGAAGCTCGTACACCATTGATTATTTCAGGACAAGCTCAGAAATCGACCGAGCTGTATTTTGCGGCTGACCGTTTTGTGAAGAGCCTGAATGTTGAAGAAGATTACACGCTGGATATTAAGGTGAAGTCGGTTGCTTTGACCGAAAACGGCGTATCCAAAGCTGAAAATTTCTTTGGTCTTGAAAACTTGTACGATCAGGAAAGTGTTACAATCAATCACCACATTGTACAGGCATTGAAAGCTAATGCTATTATGCGTTTGGATGTGGACTATGTCGTGGCTGACGGTGAAGTCCTAATTGTCGATGAGTTTACAGGTCGTTTGATGGCTGGACGTCGTTACAGTGATGGTTTGCATCAAGCTATTGAAGCAAAGGAAAACATCATTGTACAAAATGAAAGCATGACATTGGCGACAATTACATTCCAAAACTATTTCCGTATGTACCGCAAATTGGCGGGTATGACGGGTACAGCTAAAACAGAAGAAGAAGAATTCAAAAAAATATATGGTCTGGAAGTGCTCCAAATTCCGACGAATAAGCCTAACCAGCGTGTAGATATGCCTGACATAGTGTACAAGAGCGTGAAAGGCAAATTCCATGCTGTGGTAGATGAAATCCTGGAGCGTAACAAAAAGAACCAGCCGATATTAGTAGGTACGGTTTCTATTGAAAACTCGGAGCTTCTTTCTGAAATGCTGAAACGCAAAGGCGTTCGTCACAAAGTGCTTAACGCCAAGTATCATGCTGAGGAAGCTGAGATTATTTCCCGTGCAGGTGAAGCAGGCGCAGTTACCATCGCTACCAACATGGCCGGACGTGGTACTGACATCGTACTGGGTGAAGGCGTATCAGAACTTGGTGGTTTGCACATCATCGGTACAGAACGTCATGAATCCCGTCGTATTGATAATCAGCTTCGCGGACGTGCAGGACGTCAGGGTGATCCGGGCTCCACACAGTTTTACTTATCGCTGGGCGATGAGTTAATGAAGCGTTTTGGTGCGGACAACGTACTGAATATGATGGAGCGTTTGGGCTTCGAGGAAGACCAACCTATCGAGAGCCGTATGATTACACGTGCTATCGAATCAGCTCAAAAACGCGTCGAAGGCAACAACTTTGATCAGCGTAAAGTCGTTCTCCAGTATGATGATGTAATGAACCAGCAGCGTGCTATTATTTACAAACAACGCCGTGAGGTGCTGGAATCAGAGAACATCAAGGAAATTGTGTTTGACATGATCAAGCCTGTCATTGAGCGTGTAGTGGAAGCTCATTGCGGGGATGACATTCCTGAAAACTGGGAACTTGAAGAAGTAGCAGAGTATGTGAATAACAACCTGCTTGAGGAAAATACACTTACACGTGACGACCTGTGGGGCAAGGAAAAAGAGGAGATCGTGGATATGATCTTCGAAAAAGTTACCAACAGATACCACAGCCGTGAAGAAATGATTGGCGAAGATATGGTACGCGAGTTCGAGAAAGTTATCGTACTGCGTGCGGTCGATAGCAAATGGATGGACCATATTGATGCTATGGATCAATTGCGTCAAGGTATTCACTTGCGTGCTTACGGCGGTACCGATCCTCTGCGCGAGTATCAATTTGAAGGCTTCGAAATGTTCCATGCTATGATTGCTAGCATCCAAGAGGAAGTAGCGACATACATCATGAAAGCACAAATTGAATCCAATCAAGAGCGTCAGGCTGTCATCGACGAAGACAAAATCTCGACGAGTGGTGAACCAGCTGCTCCTAAAAAGAAATCCGCTCCTTCGCGTCCGCGTAGAAAATAACGGATTGAAATTAAGGGAGAGTCTTGAGATACACTATTCCCTGCAGTGCATATAATGGCAGGCGGCAGTTCAACCACTGACCGTCGGCCATTTTGTGCCATACAGGGGATGCACTGATGTTTTCAGCTTATAGTGTTTTTGTTGGAGGATCAGTTTGAATATTTTTTTCTTGAGAAGATTGTCCCTATTTCTATAATTATGACAAGCAAGCGGGTCTTAGCTTGCTTGTCAGTTAATTCAGCTCTTGACTCGGCTCACATACCTGAGCCGATTATCTATAAGTCGTTTGACTTTACGGCGGTCGGTAGCGAAGTGAAGGATTTGAATCTGGAGAAGCGTCAGCGTTCGCCTTTGCAGTGAGATGCCCACCTTTGAATGTGTTAATCCAATCAAGGGCATCTCGCTGCAACAGCGATCGTAAGATCAAATCATTCGCGCAGCGTCTCTTCACCCAGCCGTAACTCACAACGCTTTTACTTCCCCTAACCATATATTAAAAGGAGAATGACAGCATGATTGATCCAAGTGTAAAGCATGATTTGCGAGAAATAGGCAAGAAACTAACAAACCTTAGGGGGTCTCTTTGACTTAGATCTCAAACAGGAAATGATCGCAAACTTTGAAGTAAAGATGGCTGCACCTGACTTTTGGGATGATAATGATAAAGCCCAAGGTGTAATTGCAGAAATGAACGCTGTTAAGTCTTCAGTAGACAGCTATGAACAGCTTCGTCAGGAATACGAAGATGCCGGCATGATGGCTGAGCTGGCTGATGAGGAAGGCGATGAAACACTGGCTGGAGAAATCGAGAATAGTGTCAGTTCTCTGCTGAGCAAGCTTCAGGAGTTTGAGTTGCAATTGCTTTTGAATCAGCCGTATGACAAACTTAATGCCATCCTGGAGTTGCATCCGGGAGCAGGCGGAACGGAGTCCCAAGACTGGGGACAAATGTTGCTACGGATGTATACTCGCTGGGCTGAAAAACGGGGCTTTAAGGTAGAGACCCTGGATTATCTAGCGGGTGATGAAGCAGGAATTAAGAGTGTAACACTTTTGATCAAAGGTTATAATGCCTATGGCTATTTGAAAGCGGAGAAAGGCGTGCATCGGCTTGTTCGTATCTCTCCATTTGATTCCTCCGGCCGTCGGCATACATCGTTCGTATCCTGTGATGTGGTGCCTGAAATTGCGGATGATGTGGACGTTGAGATCCGCACGGAAGATCTTAAAATTGATACGTACCGGGCCAGTGGTGCGGGCGGTCAGCATATTAATACGACCGATTCAGCCGTTCGGATTACGCATTTACCTTCCGGTATTGTCGTGACCTGTCAAAATGAACGCTCCCAGATCAAGAACCGAGAGCGTGCCATGACGATGCTCCGTTCCAAGCTCTACGAGCGTAAGATCGAAGAGCAGCGTCAGCATTTGGATGAAATCCGCGGAGAACAGTCCGATATTGCATGGGGCAGCCAAATTCGCTCCTACGTGTTCCATCCATACAGCATGGTTAAGGATCACCGTACTAGCGTGGAAACTGGCAACGTAGGGGCTGTCATGGATGGCGATCTCGATCCCTTCATCGATGGTTACCTGCGCAGCCAAATTAAGCTGGACGCAGAATAATAGCCTGTACGTTTTCCTACAGTCCGCAGACCATGTGCCTGCAGACTGTAGGAATTTTTGTGTAACGGTATTTTTTAATTAAAGGAGAACACGAATGATGCCTCAATTGAATCCTCCCGCTGCTCGCCGAAGACGACGCAAGCCTCTGATTGCCGCCAGCGGACCCGCACGCAACGTGACCGATATTTTGCTGATTATACTCGGCTCTTTCATTACAGCGCTGACCTTTAACATGTTCTTGCTCCCAAACCGGATTGCATCCGGGGGGGTATCGGGCTTGTCTATCTTGGGCGAGGAGCTGTTTGGCCTGGAACCAGCCTATACGCAGTGGGGAATGAATATTCCGTTATTTATAGCAGGGGTCCTGCTGTTAGGGAAAAAATACGGTTTGCGTTCTTTGCTGGGAAGTATTATGCTGCCGCTATTCGTTTATGTTACGAAGGACTGGGCAGTTCCGACAACCAATCCGTTGCTGGCTTCGCTATATGGTGGAATCGGAGTAGGGTTGGGTTTGGGTACCGTGTTTCGGGGCAGGGGCTCGACGGGTGGACTGGCTATTTTGGCGCAGATTATTCAAAAATATACGGGTTTTAGTCTTTCTCTCTGTGTCATGTTGATGGATGGCACGGTGATTACACTGGCTGGTTTTACCCTCTCGCCAGAACGGGCGTTGTACGCGTTGATCGGCTTGTTTGTAACGGGCAAGGTCATTGATGCCGTGGAAATGGGATTGGGCTACTCCAAAGTGGCTTACATCATATCCAATCAGAAAGAAACGATCACGCAGGCTATTTTGCAGGATTTGGACCGAGGATTGACAGAGCTGGCAGGACGGGGCGGTTACACGAACGAAGAACGTCCTGTGCTTATGGTTGTAGTCGGACAAAACGAGGTAACTCGCCTTAAAACGCTCGTCCGCTTGGTAGACCCGGAAGCTTTTGTGATAATAAGTAATACTCGTGAGGTATTGGGTGAAGGGTTTAAGAAGGAAAGCTGAAACAAAGAGGGCCTTCTGGAGGCATGCTCTTAACTGAATCCATGCAGGAGAGCCCACTAATATAGTAGGCTCTTCTCTCTTCAGCATGCTTTACTAGATTCATTTTACCAATCGTTCAAGCCAATTTGCCGTTTGTCCTTGATTAAAATACGAGGTAGGCGTTCCTTTTACCCCTGTCTTGACCATAAATAGGCCGCCTGCTAAGGGTTGATCGGCACTATCATCATCTTGAGCAGTCGTAATATATAACTCATCCAGCTGTTCACCGCCAAAAGCGCACGAAGTCACACAATTGACGGGAAGTGATACCTCAGCAATTACTTCTCCATGAGCAGGATGGATACGGGAGACACGTTTACCACCCCATCTCGCGACCCACAACATGCCCTCTGCATCGATTGTCATGCCATCTGGATACCCTTCACTTTCATCCAATCTAGCCACCAGTTGCTTATTCCTAATAGTGCCTTGTGCCACATCGTAATCAAAGGAGACGACCTCCAATGTTGGAGTATCAATGTAATACATTGTACGATGATCTGCGCTCCAGGCTAATCCATTAGATATGGAAGCTTTATCAACCAGTAAGGAGACCTTGCCTTTTGTGCTCAGACTATACAATGCTCCTTGCGCATGTTCGCCATTTAGACTCATGGTTCCTGCTAAAAAACGTCCGGCAGGATCGCATTTTCCATCATTAAAACGATTACCTAGTCTACCTTCCTCAGGATCATGAATTAATACTTTGGCCCCTGTCTCAATATCTAAACAATATAGACCGCTAATCAGCGCTACGATCACTTTATTTTTGAGATAAGGTACAACTGCACCAATATGTTCACCAACATTTATTGTACGATCTGTGCATGTAAAAGGATCGTAGATATGCAATTGAAAGCCTTTAATATCGACCCAAAATAAACGTTGAAACCGCTGATCCCAGCTGGGACCCTCGCCTAACTTTGCTTTTGCATCTATAACGATATTCGCTGTATATGTTTCGATCTGTAACACCCCTAACGTATAGGTTTATTTTCGACCCCAATTATTCGCTTCAGCGGTTCCTCTGAGCAGATTCACTAGATGCAGCCCATGTGATTTCCTCTTGTATGTAGTGCTACATGTACTCCCTTCATGTTCAACAAGTCCATAAAGTGCAGCAAATGACCAATCGAGATGAACTCCAATAAGTGAGATCATGTAAAGGGAATATCCCCCTTATTCTTTATGCAAAGTGGCAAGCTTTATTCAAAAAGTTCGCTGTCTATTTTTTATTCCCTTTATTATAGCTCGTACAGCTTGTCCGTCAAAAGAATAGACAAGAGCGCATATTTTAAATTAGGGGGAATAACATGACATGAGGTGTTGTATTTATATAAATAGAGTCGTATAATAATACATATTTCATACGAACGGAATGGAGGAAGGTCTGTGAGCAGCAAGTTAAAAGTGGCAATTGTCGGTTCCACCGGGTATGGCGGGGTGGAGCTGATTCGTTTTTTGGTTCATCATCCGCAAGTAGAGATTGTATCTGTTATTTCTTCGTCCAGCGCGGGTGTCCCAATCAGTGACGGATTTCCACATCTGACGGACATTGTGGTGCAGGATTTGGACGGTGTCGAAGTCCACGAAATTGCTGCTAAGGCCGATCTGGTTTTCACTGCTACGCCATCGGGCGTTAGTACCAAGTTAGTGCCGCAGCTTCTTGATGTCGGACTGAAGGTCATTGATCTTTCCGGGGACTTCAGGCTTCGAAGCGGGGAAACGTATGAAGCATGGTATAAAAAGCCTGCAGCTTCACCCGAATATCTCAAGCAAGCGGTATACGGACTCAGTGAGGTGTATGCAGAAAAGCTGGCGGGCGTTTCTTTTATTTCAAATCCAGGCTGTTATCCGACTGCAACATTACTGGGGATTATTCCTGCGCTGAAAGCGGATTGGATCGACCATCGGTCGCTGATTGTGGATGCCAAATCCGGTGTATCCGGCTCGGGTAGGGGAACAAGCCTCGTTTCGCACTATGCGGAAATGAACGAGAATTTTAAGGCTTATAAGGTGAATAAGCACCAGCACATCCCTGAGATCGAACAGGTACTGGGCGATATTGCGGGCGAGGACGTTACGATTACGTTTACAACACAACTTGTTCCTATGACCCGAGGAATTATGAGTACGATTTATGTCACGCTGAAGGGTGAGCATACAGATCAAGATCTTATCGGGTTATACCGGGATTATTATAAAGGCCATCCTTTTGTCCGTGTACGTGGCGAGGGTATATGGCCAGCAACGAAGGAAGTAATGGGTTCGAATTACTGTGACATTGGTTTTGCAGCAGATGCCCGAACCGGGCGTCTTACGATTATTTCTGTCATTGATAATGTTGTGAAGGGTGCCGCTGGGCAGGCGATTCAGAATTTAAATTTGATGATGGGATGGGAGGAGAACCTCGGGCTAGGCTTCATACCGGTATATCCGTAAGTAGCAAGTAACTGCAACATGGATACGGATAACGGCAGCGAGCGGGAATTTGGAATACAAACAGCTGTCATTCATCGAATATGTTGCGAACGAGGGCACATAATTATGGGCAAAGTAGAGTTTACAGTAGTAAACGGGGGTAACATCGTAACTCCGCGTGGTTTTACAGCCGGAGGATTACACTGCGGGCTAAAAAATTCGAACCGCAACGATATGGGCGCGATTCGTTGTGAGGTAGAAGCGACAGCTGCTGCGGTGTACACCACCAATGTGTTTCAGGCTGCACCGCTGAAGGTGACCCGCGAGAGCTTGGCAGATGGTCGATTGCAGGCAGTAGTGGTGAACAGCGGAAACGCCAATGCCTGCACGGGACAACAAGGAGAGCAGGATGCTTACGCTATGCGTTCGGCTGCGGCTCATGAACTGGGTGTTGCTGAGAGCAATGTAGCCGTCGCCTCGACAGGCGTGATCGGCGAGCATTTGAAAATGGATTGTGTGCTTGAAGGTATATCCTCCTTACCTGACCGTATGAACGGGGCAAACGATGGAGCAGAGCAATTTACCCAAGCCATTCTGACAACGGACTTGGTTAAAAAGGAAGCATGTGTGGCGGTTGAAGTGGACGGTGTGACCGTGCACATCGCCGGGGCGGCCAAGGGATCGGGCATGATACATCCGAATATGGCAACGATGCTCGCTTTTATGACCTGTGATGCAGTAATCGGACAGACGGCGCTTCATCAACTATTAAAGCAGGCAACGGATACCAGCTTTAATATGATTACGGTGGATGGGGATACGAGCACGAACGATATGCTGATTGCTATGGCAAGTGGGCTGGCTGGCAACCGTGAACTGCACGTAGGGCATCCCGATTGGGACGCTTTTGCCGAGGCGTTCACCTATATCTGCCGAGAACTGGCGAAGGCAATTGCTCGCGATGGAGAGGGTGCTACGAAGCTAGTAGAGGTGTCTGTAAGCGGAGCGGTAAGCGATGCGTCCGCTCAAGCGATAGCCAAGACGGTGGTTGGGTCTAGTCTGGTCAAGTCAGCCGTCTTCGGAGCGGATGCGAATTGGGGACGGATTATTGCGGCCGTAGGGCGTGCTGGAGAGCCAGTTAATCCAGAAACGGTAGATATTCGCTTGGGTGATATTGTTGTGCTAAGCCAATCAAGTCCGGTCGCTTTTGATGAAGAAGAGGCGCTAGCCTATTTGCGGGGAGATACGGTGCAAATTATTGTTGATTTGCATCACGGAGACGGAACCGCTACAGCATGGGGCTGTGACCTAACCTATGATTATGTGCGGATTAACGCAGCTTATCGGACATAGATACCCGAATAAAATACGGATTGAATAAGGATAGTAGTTAATAGAAGCAAAGAGCGGATATAAGTCCAGCATCATTTAAAAATTGCACGGATATGCGGAGAAGAAAAGGAGAGATGATATGCAATCGGCAGTGGAACACGCGGATCAAGCGAATCATGCGGGAGTGGCACGTCGTAATTTTGTGATGAAATGCGGAGGAAGTACGCTGGCTGCGTTACCTGATTCCTTTTTTGAAGATTTGGCGAGTTTGCAGTCGGAAGGTCTTCAACCTGTCATTGTACATGGCGGTGGCCCTGCGATCTCCGACAACTTGGCGAAGCTGGGGATCGAAACAGAGTTCATTCATGGATTACGCAAAACGACCGAACCCGTGCTGGATGTCGTGGAGATGGTACTGGCGGGTAGCATTAACAAGCAGATTGTACGTAGAATAGGACTGCATGGGGGCCGAGCGTTGGGGTTGTCAGGTAGTGATGGTTATTTAATCGAAGCCAAGCCTGTGTCGAATGCTGCTGAGGTCGGTTGGGTCGGAGAGGTAACATCTGTTCAAGCCTCGATTATTACAGGTGTCCTGGATATGGACTATATGCCTGTTATTGCCCCCATCGGGATTGATCGATCTGGTCAGCGTTACAACATTAATGCGGATACGGCGGCGGGTGCGGTAGCCTCTCATCTGGGGGTCAGTCGGATGATCGTCGTTACAGATGTACCAGGCATATTGAAGAAGTATGGCGGAGAAAAGAAAGTGCTGGACTCTATCACCGTACAGGAAATTGAGGATATGATCAGCACAGGTGAAATATATGGGGGTATGATCCCGAAAGTGAGAGCGGCTATTGCCTGTATCCACGGCAAAGTGAAGGAAGTCGTCATTGTGAACGGTAGCGAACCGCAGGTACTAAGTCGTGTGCTAGGCGGAGAATCGATTGGAACACGCATTGTGCGTATGCAGTAATTGTAATATATAGCTCGACCTATATAACCAAACGATAAAGGAGCGTGAACATAATGAGTAAGGAACCGAATACGCTGGTGAGCGAGGAAATGCCAAGTACGGATGGAAGCGAAGTGCAAACGGAAAAGGTGTCAGCAAAAGCGCAGACAAATAGCTCTCTTTTTCCAAACTACGCAAGATACCCGCTTACACTGGTGAAAGGGCAAGGAAGCTGGCTGTGGGACGATCAGGGCAAGCGTTATCTGGATTTCATGTCAGGCATCGCCGTTACTAATCTGGGCCATGCGCCTCAAGCAGTAGCTGAACGATTGAAAAAACAGATCGATGAATTGTGGCATGTATCCAATCTGTTTCATATACCGGGGCAGGAACGGGCAGCTGCCTTGCTGACAGCAAATAGCAGCGCAGATGCCGTGTTCTTCTGCAACAGCGGGGCCGAAGCCAACGAAGCTGCAATTAAGCTGGCACGTCGTTACCACCAGAAGGTAAAGCAGACCGGTCGCTACGAAATTATTACGTTCACGCAATCCTTTCACGGACGGACGCTGGCAACCTTGACCGCTACGGGTCAGGACAAAGTGAAAGAAGGCTTTTTACCGCTTCCCGCCGGATTCAAAAGCGTTCCGCTTCATGATCAGGCTGCGCTCGAAGCAGCCATCAATGAGAATACAGCGGCAATTATGCTGGAAATGGTGCAGGCCGAAGGCGGCATGTATCCGGTAGACCCTGCTTTCGTAGATGTGATCACAAAGCTATGCCGCGAGCATGGTTTGCTGCTGATCATTGATGAGGTGCAAACAGGTATGGGCCGGACGGGCAAGCTGTTTTCCTTTGAGCATTATGGTATAGAGCCGGATATCTTTACATTGGCGAAAGGACTGGGCAGTGGGTTCTCTGTGGGTGCGATGCTAGGTAAAGGATATTTGCGTGAAGCGTTCACAGCGGGCAGTCATGGTTCTACCTTTGGAGGTACGCCACTTGCTATGGCAGCGGTTCAAGCTACTATTGAAACGATTATTGATGACAAGCTGCCAGAACGTGCAGCTGAGATGGGAGATTACCTCTTCCATAGTCTGCAAAAGCAGCTTGGAGATAGTCCTTTTGTAAAGGATATCCGTGGAAAAGGTCTGATGGTCGGCATTGAGTGTGTAGAACCGGTAGCGGAGCTTGTTTTGGCAGGACAGAAGAAGGGCATTCTGTTCATTACAGCAGGACCGAACGTGATTCGTCTGTTGCCTAACTTGTATGTAACGAAAAACGAAATAGATCAGGCTGTAACATGGATTGCTGAATTGATTCGGGAGCATGTGGCTTAGTGTAAAGGTTAAATTATCCTAGACTAGAGTGTAAAAGGAGACGATAGCATGAGCCAGGGCGGCGCACTGCAGCAGATGAATTTGAAAGGGCGGGACTTCCTGGAGCTGGACGATTACTCGCCAGAGGAAATCCAGTATTTAATTGATCTCGCTGTTGAAATTAAGCGTAAGCATAAAAACGGGGAAACCTATCAGCCGCTAAAAGGGAAAACGCTCGGACTGATTTTCGAGAAATCCTCTACACGTACACGGGTATCTTTTGAAGTCGGTATGTATCAATTGGGCGGGCATGCTCTTTTCCTCAGCAAAAATGACATCCAGCTGGGACGCGGCGAACCGATTAGCGACATGGCCCAAGTCATGTCACGGTATCTGGATGGCATTATGATTCGTACCTTTGGGCACGATAATGTGGTAGAGTTGGCACGTTATGCATCCGTTCCTGTGATCAATGGATTGAGTGATTTGGCGCATCCGTGCCAAGTGCTAGCTGATTATCAAACCTTGTATGAGCAAAAGGGCAAGCTAAAAGGGCTCAAATTGGCTTATATCGGAGACGGCAACAATATGGCGCATTCTCTCTTGATTGGTGGAGCGAAGCTCGGAGTGCATGTCTCCATTGCAAGTCCAGCTGGATACGAGCCTAACCCGAGTGTGGTCGCAGCTTCCCGTGAAATTGCCAAACAGACAGGTAGTGAGATCGTTATAACCCAAAGTCCGCAGGAAGCAGTACAAGATGCGGATGCGATCTACACAGATGTGTGGGCGAGCATGGGGTTTGAGGAAGAGCAGAAGGAGCGGGAGCTTGCTTTTGCCGACTTTCAGGTGAATGAAGAGCTGGTCAAGCTGGCAAAGCCGGATTATTTATTCCTGCATTGTCTCCCTGCGCATCGTGGGGAAGAAGTGAGCGCAGGCGTAATCGATGGTCCGAATTCGGTCATCTTTGATGAAGCAGAAAATCGTCTGCATGCGCAAAAAGCGCTGTTAGTTGCTTTAATGGCATAAGATTGATAGGTATTGATAGGTAAAGAAGATAAAGGCTAGAAGCATTCGGGGAGGACTTTAACAATGGCAAAAGAAAAAATCGTACTCGCATATTCCGGCGGTCTGGATACGTCGGTTATTCTGAAATGGCTCAAAGAAACTTATGATGCTGAAATCATAGCTTTCACCGCAGATATTGGTCAAAAAGAAGAACTGGACGGTTTGGAGGAAAAAGCACTCGCTACAGGGGCTTCCAAAGTGTACATTGATGATCTGCGTGATGAATTCGCCAAGGATTTTATCTATCCGATGTTTCAGGCGGGTGCCTTATATGAAGGACAATATTTGCTCGGAACGAGTATTGCACGTCCATTGATCGCTAAGCGGATGGTCGATATTGCGATTGCCGAGGGAGCAACAGCCATTGCTCACGGGGCAACAGGCAAAGGTAACGATCAGGTACGCTTCGAGCTGAACGCGGCGGCGTTGACGCCGGATATCAAGGTGATTGCACCTTGGCGGCTGGAAGAGTTCCGCAATCAGTTCCCGGGCCGTGCAGAAATGATTGCCTATGCGGAAAAACACGACATTCCGGTAACTGCTTCTGCAGCCAAGCCATACTCCATGGACCGTAATCTGCTGCATATCAGCTATGAAAGCGGCGTGCTGGAGGACCCTTGGTTTGATCCAAGTGCTCCTGAAAATAAAGAAATGTTCTTGCTCAGTAACGCGCCTGAGGACGCTCCTGATGAAGCAGAATATTTGGAGTTGGAATTTGAAGCAGGTAACTGCATCGCTTTGAACGGAGAACAGCTTAGTCCATTGCAAGTGATGGAAAAACTGAATGAGCTCGGCGGCAAGCATGGTATCGGACGCGTGGATATGGTGGAAAACCGTTTTGTTGGTATGAAAAGTCGGGGAGTCTATGAGACGCCGGGCGGTACGATCCTGTTCACAGCTCACCGCAAAATGGAATCCATCACGATGGATCGCGAGGTTATGAATCTGCGTGATAGTCTGATTACCCGTTATGCTACCTTGGTTTACAACGGTTTTTGGTTCGCACCGGAACGTGTCGCTTTGCAGGCTCTGGTTCATGAGAGTCAGAAAAATGTTAGTGGTACCGTGCGCGTGAAGCTGTACAAAGGCAACATTATCGGCGCAGGCGTTAAAAGTCCGGTTAGCTTGTACAATCCGGACATTGCGACCATGGAAGCCGATCCGACACAAGCCTACGATCAAGGCGATGCAACAGGCTTTATCCGCTTGAATGCTCTGCGTTTGAAGGTTAACGCGGGTGTAACACAAAATCATAAATAATGATGTA
This sequence comes from Paenibacillus sp. 1182, assembly GCF_017833915.1. Classification (NCBI taxonomy): domain Bacteria; kingdom Bacillati; phylum Bacillota; class Bacilli; order Caryophanales; family Paenibacillaceae; genus Paenibacillus; species Paenibacillus sp. 1182. Next base: position 519,059 of record NZ_JAFICR010000002.1, read on the forward strand.
ACCTAAAAAATGTACGGGATGCGGGCCGTTCTTGTCCAAACGACGAGGGCGGCTTGTATTGCAGAGAGGGGATCATACAATGAGTAAGCTATGGGGCGGACGGTTTACGAAGCAAACGAACAAGCTGGTAGAGGAATATACGGCTTCTATCGGGTTTGATCAGGCGTTGGCGGAAGAAGATATTCAAGGCAGTTTGGCTCATGTGGCCATGCTAGGAAAATGTGGAATTATTCCGCAGGAGGATGCAGACACGATCAAGGAAGGACTGCACACCGTTCTGGAGCGTATCCGCCGTGGGGAAATTGAATTTTCCGTTTCGGATGAGGATATTCACATGAATATCGAAAAAAATCTAATCGAGGCTATTGGTCCAGTGGGGGGTAAACTACACACTGGGCGTAGCCGTAACGATCAGGTAGCAACGGATATGCACTTGTATTTGCGTGGACGTGTGGTATCGCTGGTGGGTATGCTGCATGATGTACAATCTGCATTAATCGGCCAAGCAAAGGATAATCTGGACACGATTGTACCTGGATACACACACTTGCAGCGTGCGCAGCCTATTTTATTTGCACATCATCTGCTGGCGTATGTGTCTATGCTGGAGCGTGATATTGACCGACTCAAAGACAGCTACAAGCGGATTAACGTGTTGCCGCTTGGCGCGGGTGCTTTGGCCGGGACCACTTTTCCGATCGACCGTCATTTTGTAGCCGAGCAACTGGGATTTGATGGCGTATATGAAAATAGCCTCGATGCCGTCAGCGATCGGGATTTTATCGTAGAGTTCCTGGCTGGCGCCTCGCTGATTATGACGCATTTGTCTCGTCTGAGCGAAGAATTGGTGCTATGGAGCAGCACGGAGTTTGGTTTTGTCGAGCTGGATGATGCTTTTTGTACAGGCAGCAGCATTATGCCGCAGAAGAAAAATCCGGACGTACCGGAGTTGGTACGTGGTAAAACCGGACGTGTCTATGGAAACCTCGTGGGCTTGTTGACTGTATTGAAATCCTTGCCGCTGGCATACAACAAGGACATGCAGGAAGACAAGGAAGGGATGTTCGATACCGTTGCCACGCTGGAAGGAGCCTTGCAACTGTTCGCACCGATGATCGCCACGATGAAGGTGAACAAGGATCGCATGCGTCAAGCGGTCAACCAGGACTTCTCCAATGCAACGGATATTGCGGACTTCTTGGTCGGCAAAGGGCTTCCGTTCCGTCAGGCGCATGAGGTCATTGGCAAAACCGTACTGTATTGCATCCAGCATGGAAAATATTTGCTTGATCTCACACTGGACGAATTTCAGCAGTTTTCGGATCTGTTTGATGAGCGTATCTATGAGGTACTTCAACCGGAAGCGGTAGTGAATGCACGGAATGTATATGGTGGAACCGCTACCGGTCAGGTACAGGCAGCCATTGGGCGCAGTGAACAGCTCCTGGCGAATACATCAACATGGTTTGAAGGGCACAAGCCGAAAAATTAATCAGTAAAGAAAGATATTATTCTCTTGCACAGTAGCGGTATACTGTGTAAAATCAAATTTTAAGGAATTAGCAATCAAAGATTCTAAGGCACCGTTCGCGGTGTCTTTTGTGCTTTTTGGGGCATTAATTCATAGTTCCAAATACCTATTACTACACTAGTGTGAAAGTTTCTAGAATTTACATTTTTGTATACTACGTCTACGGTGATTATGGTAGAATAGCACTAAGTTTTTCATTGAATTACCAATTCAATAGGACAAGAACTATATTCAATAAATAAATGTCAAGTTACTAGGGGCTCTTTTGGTCAAGTGAATTTCATAAATGTGTAAATGAAGGGCTTGAATGAGAATAGAGGTATGTCCTGGTTTTGGGAGAACGGCATGTATATGCTTTAAAGTAGTGACGTAGCAAAAGGCAGAGTCGGGATGATTCAGGGAGGTATTATGAGAACTAAAAGGACGGCGCGTCAGTTAAAGAGCGCTTGGATCGGTTATCGCGCTTCTGAAGCCGATCAACTGATATCTTCATTGCATGAGGAACGGATACAAGCGGAGGAGTTACTGCGCGAGGAGCGGGAACTTTTTCACGCGGCGCTGGAACGGAAAAAGCAGCGGGATGCGGAGTTAAAGCAGCTGCTTGCAGATGCGCTTGCGGAAGAGCGGCGCTGGATTGAAAGGGCGGGAATTCATGGGTGACAAGCTTAGGTGGCAGGTTGGAGGAGTTTCAATTCGCCAAACCAAGAGAAGAATAAAAGAAGAGCGTCAGCGAATCGAACAACTGCAACAACAGCTAGAGGCTCAGCGGGCAGAGCAGGCTCCGGTGCTGTACAAGCTTGATTTTCATATCGAAGAGTTGGAACGGCGACTTCAGGATACAGAACTTCGTATCGAGGCTATACGGAACGCCAATGATACAGCAGCAGCTGTGGAACAATTGCTGGATGAAGGGATACAGGATGGACAGGCGCAGGAGGCTCAAGTCCAATATGCATCTGGCCAGGAACAGACAGCAGCAGGAGCTGCTATGGTCACTGCTTCCAGTATCCCTGGTACGGAAGGCGAAGAGGCCGCAACAGGAACGCGGAGCGGCCGAAACGGCAAGGCCCGTCTGGGGGATCAACTGGTGGAGAACGGGATGATCACCCGCGATCAGCTGACAGATGCCATCCGCAACCAGAAGCGCTACGGTGGTAGGCTGGGCGATATTCTTGTAGAAATGGGCTTCATTACAGCCGAGCAGCTACAGGAACAGGTTGGCGGCGACGAGTCCAAGGAGCGCCTAGGCGATATGCTGGTTCGTTCCGGTTATATATTGCCGGAACAACTGGAACGCGCACTGGAGTTCCAGGCGAAGAGCGGCGGGCTGCTGGGCGACATCTTGCTGTCATTGCAAATGCTGGAACCTGCGGATTTGTACCGCGCGATTGCTACACAGAACCGGATCGGGCGTATTGGTGAGGAACTCGCGCTGGATGCGGCGTACAAACTACCCGAGCAAGTGGCAATGGCTTATGGCGTGGTCGTTATCCATCAATATATGAACCGATATATTGTGGCGGTCAGCGATCCGCTGCCAGAAGAGCGACGCTTGAAGCTGGAGGAAATTCTGGGTATGCCGGTAGAGCAGGTGCTTGCTACGAAGGAAGAGATGGAGCAGCTCTGGGGTAAAATCTACGGTGAAGAAATGATGCAGGAGAGCACGACCGGGCTGTTGGAAAAAGAACCGCACAATTCGGCGCGGACGACTTTTACAAAGGGACAACTTTGGGTGTTCGCAGCCATGGGTATGATTACACTGCTCGGTCTCTTCTGGAACAGTTGGAAAACGGTGTTGATCATCAATATGATGATTCAGCTGTTTTATTTTGCGATGACGCTATTTAAATTTGGCATTATTTATCTTGGTTCCCGGCGTGGGGCGCAGCTTCGTTTTACGAAGGAAGAGGTTGACGCCATGGATGAAAAGAAACTGCCGATCTATACCATTCTTGTACCTATGTATAAGGAAGCGGGCGTGCTTCCGATGTTGTTGCGAAATTTGGAGCAGCTGGATTATCCCAAGTCCAAGCTGGACGTGCGGCTGCTGATTGAAGAGGATGACATTGAGACGATCGAGCTACTTCGGGAAATGAAGCTGCCGGCCTATTACACGACACTGGTCGTTCCAGACGGTTTGCCGAAAACCAAGCCGAAGGCATGTAATTATGGACTTATTCGGGCACGTGGCGAGTTTGTCGTGATTTACGATGCTGAGGATCGTCCCGACGCTGATCAGCTTAAAAAGGTCATTGCAGCGTTCGATTCACTCCCTGAGCATTATGCGTGTATTCAGGCGAAGCTCAACTATTTTAATAGTACACAAAATTTGCTGACCCGCTGGTTCACTCAAGAATACAGTATGTGGTTCGAGCTACTGCTGCCGGGTATTATGCAGTTAGATACCCCAATTCCTTTAGGTGGCACATCCAATCATTTTCGGGTATCTGTATTGAAAGATATTAATGCGTGGGACCCCTATAATGTAACCGAGGATGCCGATCTGGGCATACGTCTGTATAAAGGCGGCTACAAAACTGCTATTGTCGATTCCCGTACATGGGAGGAAGCTAACAGCCGCGTGGGCAACTGGATTCGTCAGCGGTCACGCTGGATCAAGGGGTATATGCAGACGTGGCTGGTTCATATGCGCAATCCGGTGAAGCTGGTGCGCGAAGTGGGCTGGAAAGGTTTTTTCGGCTTTCAGGTGATGATTTTGGCAACTCCAATGTTGCCGTTGCTGAATCCGATTTTTTGGGGCTTGCTTATTTTATGGTTTGGCTGGGAATTGTCCTTTATTCCCAAGCTGTTCCCGGGATATGTGTATTACCTGGCCAGCGCGGAATTTTATATCGGTAACTTTCTGTTCGTATTCAGTAACGTGGCCGGAATGTATTGGGTCATCGGGGAACTGGAAGAGCGCGGTGAACGAACATTTTCATACGCGATGGTCAAATATGGGCTACTCTCGCCGTTATATTGGGTACTAATGAGTATAGCTGCGGTGAAAGCAGCTTGGCAGCTCATTACCAAGCCGTTCTATTGGGAAAAGACGACACATGGTCTGACCGATATGCACGACTTGGATGATACCCCGGCACAGTCCTCCTGAATATGAAGAAAGAAGGAGCAAGAATGGAGACAAAAACACCTTTTTTATCCGTCGTCATTCCCATGTACAATGAAAGCTCGCATCTTGAGCGTTCGCTTAAGGTGATTGATGGGGTACTGTCTGTTGTCACCTCACGCTATGAACTCATCATTGTAGATGATGGTTCCAAGGACGATACGTGGCTTAAATTGTCTGAATTATCCCATCGAATGCCCTCTTTGCTCGCGCTCCGGTTGAGTCGGAACTTCGGTAAGGAACTGGCGTTGTGCGCAGGTCTGGAAAATGCCTCTGGCGATGCAATCATTGTCATGGACGGTGATTTGCAGCACCCTCCTGAGATGATTGGAGAAATGGTGCGTTTATGGCAAAATGAAGGTTATGATTTGGTCGAATGTGTGAAAGAATTCCGGGGAGAAGAGTCGGTGGGCAAAAAGCTTGGAGCTTCTTTGTTCTACGCGACCTTGAACCGCTTGACGGGCTTTAATCTCAAGGATGCCTCCGATTATAAGCTACTGGATCGACGAGTGGTGGATGCCTGGATGGCGATGCCAGAGCGGATGCCGTTTTTTCGCGGAATGACGGCCTGGCTCGGTTTCCGTAAAACCCAGATTTCATTCCGAGTGGCTCCACGCGAAGAGGGTCCAAGCCGCTGGAGTCCGTTAGGGCTGACTCGACTGGCAGCAGAAGCGATCGTTTCGTTTTCGACAGTACCATTGCGGGTTGTAAGTCTGATGGGCCTCATTTTTATGCTGATTTCAGTCGTATTGGGGATTCAGACGTTAATGCGTAAATTAATGGGTGACGCTGTGACCGGTTTTACCACTGTCATTTTGCTGCTCTTGATTATCGGCAGTGTACTCATGCTGTCGATCGGAGTAGTAGGAGAATATATTGCCGCCATATATCACGAAGTCAAAGCTAGACCTCGCTATCTGATAGCAGATAAACGGGCGAATGCTGACCGATTGTGGGTGGACAGGGAGTTTAATCAACATGATCAGACGTTCATATCTAAAGTATCCAATCATTAAATACGGTATTGTAGGACTGCTGGGTACAGGTATCCATGTTGGTGTACTTGTGCTGCTGGTGGAGCTGTTTACGGTACCTGCAGTAATGGCTACTACAATAGGATTCGTGGTTACGCTGCTCGTTTCCTATGTGCTGAACCGAAACTGGACGTTCGAGCCTACCGGTGAGGGAAGCCGCACCCAGTTTCTTAAATATTTATTGGTCTGTACCTGTGGCTTACTCTTAAATGCCGCCCTGATGTACGTGACCATTCACTGGATCGGTTGGTCGTATCTGATCGGTGAAGTACTAACTACCATCATCGTGCCTGTTCATAATTATTTCTGGAACCGCTACTGGATCTTCTCCGTTCCGCAACAGCGTCAGAAAGAGGTTTCATGATTTTAAGAAAACACGGAAAATTGCTGTCATTGTTTGTTTTTATTGCTGCTCTTGAACTGGCGGTGGGTGTGTATTTTGCATGGCATCTTGGCTATATGCATACCGATGCGCTTAGTCGAGTGGCTAATGCATTTTATGTGCTATACAGTCGTGATCCACACTTGGGTGCTATCGGGTTTGTATGGAATCCGCTGCCCAGTTTGATGGAACTGATCGTGCTGTTGTTTTATCCTTTATTTCCAGTACTCGCTTCCCACGGGCTGGCGGCAGTGATTGTGAGCAGCCTGTTTGCAGGGGCGAGCGCGGCATTATTGTATGCGACGGGCAAACAGTTGGGGCTTCACGGTGCAACCAGCTTGCTGATTGCGCTATTATTTTCACTGAATCCATTTATGTTTCTGTTTGGCTTCAACGGCTTAAGTGACTCGCCATATATCTTTTTCATCCTGTTGACAGTGAGTCGATTTTGTATGTGGTTGAAGGATCGCAAGGCGGCGAATTTGATCGTATCCGGTTTTGCACTTGCACTCGCTTTTTGGGTGCGCTATGAAGCGGTTCCGCTTGGCGTTGCGATGGCTTTGGGTGTATTGCTGACGATCTTTTTTCTGCATCGGTGGCGTACAAACAGAGAGAGCGTTAGAACGCAATTGTCTTTAAAAGAGCGCCTGTACAAGGTAGAAGCGACATGGCTTCTATTGTTGCTGCCGCTTGTCTTTTCCGGTTTGCTGTGGCTCTTTTTTAACTGGATTATCATGGGCGACCCGCTTTACTTTTTACGCTCGCAATATTCCAATTCCACACAATCAGCGGCTTTGTTAGAGGATCAGCGCTTTGTAGAAATGTTTGCTCACCCTGTGCTGATGCTAAAGTTTGTCGGGCAACGAACCTTATGGTATGCGGCTCCGTTAATTTCCATTTTGCTTATACGCCTATTGGACAAACGTCTGTGGAGTTGGAGCACGCTTACGCTATTAGCAATCTTTTTATCGGTACCCGGGCTTCAGCTTTTACTGATGTTTAAGCATTCCTCATTTGGCTGGTTCCGATATTTTATGTATGTATTCCCGATTACGGTTGCTTGGCTGCCGTATGAGCTTAGTCTGTTGAAGGGGAAAATGCGGGAGATCGGAATCTCACTGGTAACGGCAGGGATGTTGGTAACAGCAGGCTTGTTATCCTACGCACTGACGAACCCCGCGATTGCAGCAGATGAACACAGCTATTTGACGCATAGTGGTAATGAAAGCTACGAACGTCAAATTATTGAGCGGAAAATAGCGTCGTGGCTGGATGAGTATTATGGTTCATCTCTTATTTTGACAGATTCTTATGCCGCCTATCCGATCATTTTGAGCAGCAAAATTCCGAAGAAGTTTATGATTACGAGTGATTATGATTTTGGGGAATCTTTAATAGATCTGCCTGCTTCCAAGGTGGATTATGTCTTGGTCACGCGCTTGGTGGATGGGGTACCGCTGGATCAGGTAAACCGGAGCTATCCTGATTTGTTCGAAAAGGGAGCGCCGTGGGCCTCGTTGGTACATGACTTTGACGGGCAGTGGCGACTGTACAAAATAGAGCATGAAGAATCGAAATAATTATTATATTTTAGTGCATCGTAGCGGAGGGAAGAATACAGCTGTAGGGTGTGAGTGGGCTACAGCTGTATCACCGCAAGAAGTTTGAGGGGGAACGAGAGGAATGTCCTTTCGCAAATGGTCTGCAAGCAGATGGATGGCTATAGGTCTGTTTGTATTTATACTTGCATTGGAACTTTCTGCGGGCATCTATTTCAGCTATGTTCTGGGATATATGCACACAGACGCGCTCAGTCGCGTAGCTAACGCATTTTACGTGCTGTACAGCCGCGACCCGCATCTGGGCGCCATCGGATTTATCTGGAATCCACTACCCAGTCTTCTGGAAATGGTGATTCTACTGCTGTATCCAATCTTTCCGGCATTAGCCACCTATGGATTGGCTGCTGTTATTTTGAGTGCTACCTTTTCTGCTTTGACCGCTATGTTGCTATATCGGGCGGGTGTCAGAACAGGGCTTAGCTCTAGTATGAGCTTGCTGCTGGCTTTGTTGTATGCACTGAATCCGTTTATTTTACTGTTTGGTGCCAATGGGCTGAGTGATTCGCTATACATATATTTCATTATGATGACGGTGATTGAGTTTGCATTGTGGCTCAAGGATCGCATGACGGCAAGTCTGATTGTTTCTGGATTAGCGCTTGCCATGGCGTTCTGGACTCGTTATGAAGCGGTTCCTCTGGGCGTGGCAATGGCAGGTGGCGTGGTCTTGGCGGTTTTGTTTCTCCATCGAAACATGGGCAGACGCGAGCTGGCCTTGCGAGAAAAACTGCACAAGGTCGAGGCAACGTGGTTACTGCTTCTGATCCCCGTGGTCTTTTCCGGGCTGTTATGGATTTTCTTTAACTATCTCATTATGGGGAATGCTTTTTACTTCCTGAATTCGGAGTATTCGAACACGGCCCAATCGGCAGAGCTGCTGAATGATGATAAGTTTGTAGAGATTTTCTCCAATCCGCTGGTGGCCTTGAAATTTATTGCTTCCAAAACACTTTGGTATTCGGTACCGTTGTTTGCTATTCTGTTCATTCGTCTGTTGAGTGGACGCTTGTTCCGATGGGGAACACTGATTATTTTGCTGCTGTTCCTATCAGTGCCGGGATTGCAGTTTTTACTTATGATGAAGCAATCTTCGTATGGATGGTTTCGTTATTTTATGTATGTATTCCCAATTACCATAGCCTGGTTGCCTTATGAGTTGAGCCAGCTTCAGGGACGATGGCGGAGGGCAGCCTTTGGCCTGGTATCCGTCAGTCTGCTGCTTACCGCTGGATTACTTTCCTATGCGTTGACTCGCCCGGATATTGCACCGGATGAGAACAGCTTTCTCACACGGACAGGTAATGTGAACTATGTGAGACAGGAGTCAGATCGTAGGATTGCCGTTTGGTTGGATGAGCATCTGCCGAAGTCTACCATTATGACCGATTCGGCTTCAGCCTACACCATGATTGTTTACAGCCAACATCCTAAACGCTTCCTGATCACCAGCGATTATTCGTTCAATAAGGCATTAAGTTATCCGCAGGATCACCATGTGGATTATATCCTTGTACCTAAGATCATGTCAGGCATGCCACTGAGTAAGATCAATATGGTATATCCGAACTTATATGAACATGGTGCCCCATGGGTTCAGCTTGAACGTGAGTTTAATGGCGAGTGGCGCCTGTATAAAGTACTGCCTAAGTCACTAACTAAAGAATCTCCATCAACGGAGACCACAACAAATCCCTAATGTGCATATAATAAATCCCCGAGCCTATCCCTTCGCCATGGTGCGATGAGAGAAGCTACGGGGATTTTTTTAACCTGTTTAGTGCTCTTTGAGCGGTAGCCATGCCAGAACATCCTGAATTTTCGCGTCCCAGTATCCCCATTCATGCGCTCCAGGACCTTCTTCGTAGGTCAGCGGAACCCCGACGGTACTACATGTTTCACGAAAAGTCTGATTCCCCTTATATAAGAAATCCTCCGTACCGCAGCATTGGTAGAGTCGGGGGAGTGAGGTCCCCAAGGCAGCATGACGTTGTAGCAACTCTAGCAAGTCGTGATCTGTTCCGCGTATTTCATCTGGCCCAAAAATGTTAAGCCATTCCGCTGGACTCATCGCATTTTGCATAGGATCGGTGCGTGATGCGTGTAAATCCATGACTCCCGAAAGACTGGCAGCGGCTGCAAACCGCTCTGGATGCTGGAGTGCCAGTTTGAAAGCACCATATCCACCCATAGAAAGTCCGGCTACAAAATTATCCTCACGCTTGTCGGATAGAGGAAAGAATGAACGTGCCAAAGCCGGCAATTCTTCACTGATAAAGCTCCAATAAGCCGCTCCTTGCTCCATATTCGTATAGAAACTCCGATGTACTTGGGGCATAACGACAGCCAGGCCCAATGAGGCCACATAGCGTTCAATGGAGGTTCGACGCAACCAGGTTGAATCATCGTCCGATAGGCCATGCAGCAAATACAGCGTCGGATGTGGCCCGGTTCCTTGCTTGCCCTCTAGTCCAATTTGTGAACGGGTTGCCTGAGGAAGAATAACATTCATGGATGTGCTCAGACCAAGAACTTCCGAATAAAACTGACATTGAATAAGAGCCATAAGAAGACCTCTTTTCCTAGGGGTTTGTGACCTCATTGCGGTGTTCAGCATATGACTGAGTATTCATTCAGTATACCTTAGCCTGTCTAAATATACATATCCAAGTGAGCGACTAGGTATTAAGTCCCGTTTCTTATTTATCCTACATTAGGAGGGGGTATGGTTATATGGGACGATTTTTTTAATTTGGGGGTTATTTGGGTTTGATTTCTGGTAAAGTGTTTAAAAAAGAATGATGAATCCAATCAGAGGAGGAATTTATAGCATGGGAAAAAAGTTAAGAAATACAGTTACAGGTGTATTGAGTACAGGTCTTATTCTTAGCGCATTCAGCGCAGCGGCAGCTGCTCCTCAAACTACAAATGGACATTGGGCAGGAGATCAGGTGCAACGCTGGTCAGCCACAGGACAATTGGACGGCGCGGTAAAACCGGATGCGGCAATCACACGTGCAGAATTTATTGTTCTTCTGAACCGCAGCTTGGGTACGTTCACGCAGGATACTCCAGCTGTGACAGACGTAACGTATGCGGACAGTGTAAAAGTAAACGGTAATGGAGGCAGAACGTTCACAGATGTACCAGCTTCTCACTGGGCATACAACGAGCTGACAAGTGCCGTGAATGCAGGTTACATAAGCGGCTATGCAGGTAACAAGCTCAAACCAAATGGTAAGGTAACACGTCAAGAGGCTGCGGCTATCGTAGGCAAAGCTATTGGACTCACTGCGGGTAACGCAGCAGATGTTACTAAATTTATTGACTCCGACAAAATTGGATCTTGGGCAAAGAAAAGTGTAGCGGCAGCTGCGGAGCAAAAAATCATCAACGGTTATCCGGATGGTAAATTTCAGCCACTGAAGTCGCTGACTCGTGCAGAGGCAATTGCTATTCTGGACGCTGCTTCCGGCTACAACCTGAGCCCTGTTGATAATCTGACGACGACTCCTGGTGGAACGGTAACGGATTCCACATACAGCAACGTGACAGATTCCACTTATGGTAACACGTCGACTACTTCTGGCAGCGAAACAGAAGATAGCAGCACAAATACCAGCACAGATAGCACGACTACGAACAACTCTACAACAATAGATACCAACACAGATGCAGACACAACTACGGATACGACTACAGATAGCACTACAGACACAGTTGCAACTACGGGAGTACTGAAAGTCAACGATGTGTATGACGGAGAAAGTACAATTACGGGGACAGCTAAAGCAGGTTCCACAGTAACCGCCTATTCCAACGAACTGCCTATCGGTAGTGCAGTAGCCAAAGATGATGGCACATTTAGTATCAGTGTGCTTACTCAAAAAGCAACGGTTAGACTGGTAATCAAAGCTAAAGATGCAGACGGTAACGAAAGTGAGCCTGTAGAAATTTCTGTTTTGGGTAAACGCAGCGAGTAATTTATAGCTAAAATCCCCCTTTCATTCTGTCTGGAACAAGTCCAGCCGACAATGGAAGGGGGATTTTTCGTTTATTCGCTTATACCATCCTCGACAATAGACTTCTCGGGTTCACGTGTTTGTGGCTCAGACGATGTGCCACCGCCATAACTAGCTATAATGCGTTGCTGCGCTCGATACGTATCGCGGCTGATTCGGGTGCGATCTACGGCTTTTCCGTCTACCTTTTTTACCCGAAATGTTTCTACCACATACCCTTCTTTGCCCTGCCGAAGTACTTGATAGAAGCCAGGGGAAAGTGAGTCATTACGCAGCCTCTTCTCCGGTATGGGAAGTACGCGAACCGTATGGGATTCCAGTTCATACGAAACATTGGACGGAAATGTACCAAAAAATTTAACAATAAGTGTTCGGTTTTGGACAGCCGCACGAAGTAACAAATGCTTGCCTGTATTGTTTTTAAAACGGAAATTAATGGACCCCGTAGCGAAAGTCGCATCCTGACCTTTGGGCAGATAGCTGACCGGCAAGGAATGGTTGCGGCGCTCAACAATGTCCAAACCGACTCGCAGCGCTGCATTATACACCGTGCTGGATACCTGACAAATCCCCCCGCCTATACCGGACTCCAACTGACCGTTCACGATCACTGGAGCTTCACGAAAGCCATGAGTGCGCTCAGCCTTGGCAATCAATTGGCCATAGTCAAAAATGTCACCCGGCTTGAGAATTAAACCATCAACGGTGCTTGCCGCTGAGTTAACGTTGTACACGCGTCCTTCCGAGCTGCTGCCCAGACTGGTGGAGAACTGGACAATTTTGCGCTCAATCCCTTCGTTACGTAGACTGTCCACCGAAATTTTCGGTTCCAGCTGACGGAAAGGTAATTCCACTCGTACGGGCTCTTCCGAAGCGGTAAAATCCTTGGGCAGCGCCTTATCTAGTGCGGCGTCCAATCTGGGCCAATCTAGGCGTCGGGCAGAGCGCCCCGGAATATAACGAACCTGATCATTCCCGTCAATCTGTCGCACAGCATTGATAGGCATGCCATATCGTTGCTCCTCCCAATCGGCTCCGAATTGGGCCCTTAATATCTCCTCCTGTCGGAAAGATGTGATAGACCATTCCTTCTCGAAGCTAAAACGTGTCTGCACACGAGTCCATAGATGCTCCGAGCTGAGTGCCGTCACGGCATTCCGAAATGCCTCCGCTTTATAATGAATTCCTGCTTCCCCGAGTGTAATTTTTATATCCTGTGCACTGCTGTCACTGTCCGTCAGAAGTAGTGGACGTTGCTTCAATGCATCCAATTTTTTATCCACCAGCCGAAGAGCGGCTGTGTGATCCATGCTTCCTACGTTAATTCCTCCGACCCTCACTCCCTCCGGCAGTGTTTGTCTGTCGGCGTACAGATGAAGTCCTCCCCACAACATGGCTAGCGCCAGAACACCAGACCATATCCAAATGACAGATAAATGAATTTTTTTCATAATGCAGATGTCTCCTGTCTGATAAGCTTGATAGCGTACTCGTGTGCCATAATATTCATATATATGTGCCAAAAGCAGAAAACTTTCGGTACTATTTAGGTAACAAATTTGTTACAATGATAAACGGTATGATGAAATAGAGAAGTTTTTAAAGGAAATGCATGGAATATGTCGAATGGATATTAGGTTATGCGTAATATGATTAAGCAACGGGAAGTGATCGAGTGATTGAAATGCAGGATGTGTGGAAGACCTATACTAACGGAACCCACGCACTTCAAGGAGTATCGGTCAGAATTGACCGCAATGAATTTGTATACGTAGTCGGCCCGTCTGGAGCGGGGAAATCGACTTTTATGAAGCTTATTTATAGAGAAGAAGTACCTACCAAGGGGCAAATTTCAGTCAATGGTTTTAATATCGGGAAGCTCAAGCAGCGTAAAATTCCCTACGTTCGTCGTAACATCGGAGTCATTTTTCAGGATTTCCGGCTTTTGCCGCGTTTGACGGCTTATGAGAATGTGGCTTTTGCTATGGAAGTTATTGAAGCTCCCAAGAAGCTGATTCGCAAACGGGTACCCGAAGTGCTTGAACTGGTTGGCTTGAAAACAAAAATGAATCGTGAGCCTGCCCAGCTTTCCGGTGGGGAGCAACAGCGTGTAGCGATTGCACGGGCCATCGTAAACAATCCTTCCGTGATCATTGCCGATGAACCTACGGGAAATCTGGATCCGGAAACATCGTGGGAGATCATGCAGTTGCTGGACGAAATTAATTTTCGAGGCACGACCATTGTGATGGCGACCCACAATAAGGACATCGTGAACTCTATGCGTAAACGCGTGATTGCCATTGAAAATGGCAACATCGTAAGGGATCAGGTAAGAGGGGAGTACGGATATGACTTTTAACACCTTCTTACGTCATGTGCGGGAAGGTTTCAAAAACATATTCCGCAATGGCTGGATGTCCGTGGCATCCGTCACCTCGATTATTGTGTCACTGCTCATATTGGGCGTATTTATCATGCTGGTGCTCAACGTCAATTCCCTGGCTGATCAGGCAGATAGTCAGGTGGAGGTTAACGTATTTCTGGAGCTGAATGTAGAGCAAAACATGCGTGAAACACTGCAAAAGGAAATCGCGGCGATGCCAGAAATCAGCAAAACGACCTTTGTGACTAAAGCTCAGGGTTTGGAAGAGCTGCGCAAAGATTTGGGTGACAGCGGCAAGGAGCTGCTGGAGGGTTTTGACAAGGACAGCAATCCACTGCCGGACAAAATTGTGGTAGAGGTTATTGAACCAACAACGGTTCCATTTGTGGCCGAAAAGATTGAGAAGCTGAATACGTTGCATCCAGAGAAACCGATTTTAAAGGTTCGTTATGGAAAAGGCACCGTAGAGACGCTCTTTACGATTACGAAGCTCATTCGTAATGTAGGCTTTATATTCGTCGCTGGACTGGCGATCATGTCCATGTTCCTCATCTCGAATACGATTCGCGTGACCATATTGGCACGACGAAGAGAGATTGGCATTATGAAGCTGGTCGGTGCGACCAACTTTTTTATACGCTGGCCGTTTTTTATTGAAGGAGCGCTTATCGGTCTCATTGGTTCCTTGATTACCGTAGGTATTTTATTTACTGGCTATCAGCGTTTGCTCACAGCCGTTCAGGGCGATATAGCTCTGAATATGTTGAAGCTTATGCCACTTGAAGGCATTTGGATTCAGTTGAGTGCATTGCTGATTATTTTGGGGATGCTGGTCGGAATTGTTGGCAGTACCCTGTCCATGCGCAAGTTCTTAAAAGTATAAGAAGCGCTGGTTGGACGTCGTGGTCGATTTAATAGAACGGGGAAGCCCGGTGTTATTTTGCGATAAAGGATGGGGAGTGCAAGTTGAAAAAAACAGGATCTGTGTTGGCCGCTACCTTGGTAGCCGCATTGCTAATCCAGCCTTCTGACGGATATGCCAAAAGCATGAGTGAGATCAATTCGCAGCTGAACAAATTGGAAAAGCAGGCCCAATCTGCCAAGCAACAACAGGAAAAGGCTGCTCAAGATAAACAGTATGCCCAACATTACAAAAATAAAACCGTGCAAAACCTAAAAATTGTGCTTGCTCAGATTAACAGTGTCAGTGATCAGCTGACTCGTGTTGCGGTTCAGATTGATCAAACGGAAGATAATCTGCGTGCGACTAAAAAAGATTTAGCTGAGGCCATTGATCGTATCCAGTCACGGGAAAAAATGCTGGAAACTCGTGTGCGTTTGATGTATACGGATGGAACCGTCTCATATATGGACGTGCTGATGTCTTCGTCCAGTTTTAGTGACTTTCTTAGCCGGGTAGATTCCCTGAAAACGATCGTGGAGCAGGATCAAATCCTGTTGGACGAGCATAAAAAGGACAAGGCTCTGGTCGTAAGTAAGAAGAAGCAGCTGGATACGGAATATAAAAATGCCAAGAAGCTGTATGCGCTCAAGCAGGGCGCCAAAGCAGAACTGAATTCGAAGGAGAAAGAGAAGCAAAGACTGATTTCCAATTATGATCATGATATTGCGGAGTCAGATGAAATCAGCGAAGAGCAAAATGACATGCTGGTAGCCCTCGCGAACAAACGTGTGGGTCTGGTGCAGGAGAAGAACAAGCTCAGAGCGGAGCAGGCTGCCAAAGCAGCACGCGCCAGAGCGGCTGCACGTGCGGCTGAAGCCAAACGATATGCATCTTCTTCCTCAGGCGCTGCCTCGAATTCCAGCCATGCGGCAGCCAGTACGTATACGGGTGGATCAGGTACGTTGGCTTTACCTGTATCTCATTACAGACTCTCATCTACTTTTGGCATGCGGGTACATCCGATTACTGGCAAGCTTAAAGGCCACACAGGTATTGATATGGCGGCTCCGCAGGGAACTGATATTCATGCAGCTGAAGACGGTGTTGTCATTGTTGCCGAGTGGTGGAGTGGTTATGGAAACACAGTTGTAATTGACCATGGAGACGGACTATGGACCCTATACGGACACATTCGCAATGGCGGTACGGTGGTTCATACGGGGCAGACTGTGAAACGTGGTCAAAAAATTGCAGAAGTTGGTTCGACGGGCAATTCCACGGGACCTCACTGTCATTTTGAGGTGCGCGAAAATAATAAACCTGTAAATCCGATGAACTATTTATAGTAAAAAAGGTAAGCCCTATTTATAGCCATTACGGTTGTAGATAGGGCTTTGCTGTAATGGTTAATATCCGATGAAGAACATGTGCATTGAGACACGGAGTAGGATACAATTAACATATTCCGTACAAGCTAGACGTATACTTCGTGGATGGATATGCGTTGTAAGGCAATAGGATACAAGATAATGAGAAGGCGGTGGACGATTAGATGTTGAAAAAAAGTACAGCGATACTCTTGATGGTGATCGGGCTGCTTGGCGGCAGTCTGCTCACTTTTGCCTATACTGGAACGACTACAGTAGGGAACAGCGCTCTGGGCGAAGGACTGCTGGCGAGTGTGACAGGTAGCAGTTCTACTTCCAGAAGTGATATCCGCAAAATCGAAACGGCGATGGACCTGATTCAGGGACAATATTATCAGGATGTGGATCGTACCAAGCTGGTGGATGGCGCCATCAATGGTATGATGGAGTCGCTCGGCGACCCGTATTCCTCTTATATGGGTAAAGAAACTGCACAACAGTTCGAGCAATCTATAGAAGGCTCTTTTACCGGGATCGGAGCTGAAGTAGCGGCTGAAAACGGAAAAGTAGTTGTAGTCACGCCAATTAAAGGCTCGCCGGCTGAAAAGGCAGGGCTACGCTCTAAGGATATTATTTTGTCTGTTAATGGTGAAACACTGGACGGATTGGATCTGAACAAGGCCGTTTCCAAAATCCGTGGACCTAAAGGCAGTCAGGCGAAAGTCAAAATTCAGCGCAGTGGCTCTCCTGATCCGCTCGAATACACGATTACCCGTGACAATATTGATATGGAAACTGTAACAGCTCATATGGAAAGCGACGGTGTAGGCGTCATCACGATCACCCAGTTCTCCTTGAATACAGCAGAACGATTCAAGGAAGAGTTGGCGAAGCTCGAGAAGCAAGGGCTAAAAGGGCTCGTCATTGACGTGCGTAATAACCCGGGCGGCGTGCTTTCCGTTGTCATTGAGATTGCGCAGCAATTTGTACCTTCCGGCAAAACGATTGTACAAGTGGAAGACAAGAATCAGAAGCGTGAAGAAGAGAAATCCAAAGGTTCACGTAAAAATTACCCTGTGACTTTGCTAATGAATAAAGGTAGCGCAAGTGCGTCCGAAATTCTGGCAGGTGCTCTCCAGCAATCAGCAGGTGCTGTGTTGATCGGGGAAAACTCCTTTGGTAAAGGTACTGTACAAACCAGCTATGACAAGCAAATGGGTGACGGTAGCCTGCTCAAAATCACGATTGCCAAATGGTTAACGCCAAATGGAACGTGGATTCATAAAAAAGGGATTAAGCCGAACATCGCGGTGGAACAGCCTGAATACTTCACAGCAGCACCGCTGAACAAGGAAAAGTCCTTGAAATACAATATGAATAGCAGTGATGTGAAAAATGCACAAATCATTCTGCAAGGTTTGGGTTACAAACCAGGTCGCGAGGATGGCTATTTTGACAAAGTAACTGAAAGCTCTGTTATTGCTTTTCAAAAACAAGCGAAGCTGACGGCTAGTGGCATCATTGATGCGAAGACAGCAGCAGCGATGGAAGCCAAGCTGATTGAGAAAATTCGTGATCCGAAAAATGATAATCAACTCAAGCAGGGGATTGAAGAGATTCGGAAGGAAATGAAGACAAGCGTAGCGAAATAATAGTGAGGCTACAACAAGGGGGCTGGAAACAGCCTCCTTTTATATTGGGATTTATTTGCAGTCTGTCGGTTTGTCTTCCCTACGTTGGCAATTTCATATAGAATAAATGGATATGAAGTGTACGTGATCCGCTATACAGCGGGCCAGGGGCATAAGGGAGTGTGAATGGACTTGGAATGGGCATTACAATGGGGATGGAGCGTCTTGAATGCTTGCTTATACCTGCTTATGCAGCCGTTTTATTATATCTCAATACTCATTGTCGCACTTGGTTATCGTCGGCAAATGCTGCTGGAGCGCAAGCTATTTCATACTAAAATGCATAGCTGGGCCTCAGAGACCTGGCGTGTCGTATGGAGTGGTTTGCTTGCTGGAATGGCGCTATCCGCTCTGGGAATGTTCGTCAGCGTGCATCTGAACCCGGCTTCCATCGTGTGCCTGTGGGTAGCAACATTACTGCTCATGCTGGTACGCGTCCGTTACCTGTGTCTCGCTTATTCGGTAGGTCTGCTAGGTGTGGTTCAATTTTTCCTAAATGTGGCCAGTGGCTGGCAACCTGTGGGAGCGCTTGGAACTTCAGTAACGGCTATCCGCGGATTGGATATTCCAGCACTGTTGGTGTTGGTCGCCGTGCTGCATGTGGCTGAGGCGCTGTTGGTTTGCTGGCAAGGGGGGAAAGCTGCCACTCCACTGTTTGTCGAGGGCAAACGGGGGAGATTGGTTGGCGGCTATCGGATGGAAGATCTCTGGCCCATTCCGTTGTTATTGCTGGTACCCACTCAGGGAGGATTCATGCTTCCCTGGACACCGTTATTCGGCGGCGATGCCGGAACCGGGTATATGCTGGCAGCCTTACCAGTCCTGATGGGCTTCAGCAGCGTGACGCTAGGCCAGCTACCACGACAGAAGGCGGTACTCACTTCGAACCGCTTGCTTCTGTACAGTGTGGCTTTACTTCTGCTGAGCTTGCTGGCTGCATGGTGGAGTCCGCTGATATTGTTAGCAGCGTTATTCTCTTTTCTGGCTCATGAGGCACTGATCTGGTATGGTAATATGGAGGAAAGTCGTCTTAGCCCGATGTTTGTCCATCCGGAGCAAGGGATGCGTGTGCTCGCTGTGCTGCCAGACAGTCCGGCGACAGCCATGGGCATACTGCCGGGCGAGGCCATTTACCGCGTGAATGGAGTTATTGTGAATACCCGTGCCGAGTTACACCAGGCCTTGCGGATCAATTCTGCCTTTTGCAAGCTGGAAGTACGCAATCTGCAAGGCGAGAGCAAGTTTGTGCAGCGAGGCATGTACGATGGCGATCATCACCAGCTAGGGGTCGTGCTTGCACCGGATGCAGACGCGAGCTGGGCCGTATCCCTACAGCCGGCCTCCATCTATCGGATTGTTGCCATGCATATAGGCGCACGGCGACGTAAAGCTGGACAGGCATCGCAGGCAGAGGGTACACAGTTGGATACCATGAACAAATAGATGTTACAATAAGAGGGTAGTCATTATTTGATTAGAGTCGAATAAGGCTACGCTCTTTTTATATGCCGACAGTAGCCTGCTTGAAATCAATATTCTGATCGGTATACAATGAATATGTAATAAGAAGCGTCGATGAACCGAATGTCTATCATGTGTGTCAAGCAGGGAGAGGAAAAGATGAACGCGATTCACTTTATTCGAGAGTACATCAGGCATCCACGCAGCGTAGGCGCTGTTATACCCAGCTCAAGACAGTTGGCCAAACAAATTGCCACACCGATTTACTTTGACAAAGCATCGTGCATTATTGAATATGGTGCAGGGACCGGTGTGTTTACGCAAGAGCTGATTTTGAACAAGCGTCCAGAAACGCTACTTTTAGTGATTGAAGCTAATGAATCGTTTTACAAAACGCTACAAAGCAAGTACGGACACTTGGAGAAGGTACACATCATTCATGGATCGGCTGAGCATGTAGCGCAGTATATACGACAGTATGAGGTTCCAAAAGTGGATTATGTCGTATCAGGGCTCCCTTTCACCAGCCTGCCAGGCGCGTTATCTAGCCTTATTTTGGGACAAACGGCTGAGGTTTTGGGCCAGGAAGGCAAATTTATTACGTTCCAGTACAGCAAGGTCAAACACAATTTTTTCCGCACCTTTTTTGCTGACATTCAGATTAAAAAGGTAAACTGCAATGTCCCGCCCGCTTATGTGTTCACGTGCAGCCTGTAACCTTGCAGCTATGTAGAAGATTAGAATAAATACGAATGCGATTATACGGATGATTATGAGAAGACTTGGTCAGCGTCATTAAGATACTGAAACGGTCTTTTTTTGTTGTCCACTTTCATAGATATATAAGAAGGGGATATGTTAAAAAGCAAAATTCATTTAAGGAATCATATTTTAAAATGGGGCTTAACCTATATATTACATAAGATGGAACCCACTAGATTTTTGTAAGATTCATGATAAATCTGAACTTTTGTTAAAGGAGATTTATATATGGTAAAACCACTGATATTCATGCGTTGGTGTGAGTACTATAAGTTAAGTGATCGTGAGACGGACTTTGTATCTTTTTTTATGATGAATTTCTCGGCTGCCCGTTCAGGCAATCAACCGAAGCTTAGGGAGCAGTTTGTTGAAATTCAGAAAAAAACCTTTCCTGAGTACCCGTTTGATATTACCCCGGAAGAACTGGATTACTCCAAATTCGAAGGTTTGATGAAGCAGGTGTTGAAAATCCATTTTGACACGGCCGAGCTACTATACTCCTTTTACCTCCAAAAGCTGTGCGCACCTTTGGCAGAATACATTTTATCCACTGGAGAATCAGAGCCTGCGCGCATCTATTATAAGCTTATTCAAAAGGATAAAGTACGGTAGGAAAGACGAGTGTGGATAAGCAAGAGCTATTGGGATACTCAAGCAATATGGTTATTTAAGAAATTAATACTAGCTAATTAAAACAATAGTTAAAAATGTCAATATACCTTTGTGTTAAGGTAATATTATAAATCCAGTTTCAAAGAAAGAGGGTGTTGTCTTCGGCTGGAACATTTCAAGCAGGGATATGACGCTGTACCAGAACGATAAACTCGTTTGGAATCAGGAGCCTTAAAGCCTTGTAGAGCGGCACTCGTATGGGTGCCGCTCTTTTCAAACTTAAAGGAGGAAAGCGGCATGAAGGAGAAAAATAGTAGTGGTATTTGGTCCAAACGTTCCAAATGGCTGCCGGTCGTCATGGCATGCACGATTATAGTAGGGGGGGCTCTACCGACTCCAACTGTAGTTCACGGTCAAACGGCAAAGACCGTTACCATTAAAGTCGATACATCCAAGGATCGTAAGCCGATTAGCCCTTATATTTACGGTACGAATCAGGAATTGACAGGCGATGAGAATCTGACTGCCAGACGACTTGGTGGCAATCGAATGACCGGATATAACTGGGAAAACAATATGTCCAATGCAGGAAGTGACTGGATGCAGTCCAGCGATAGCTATTTATGCGACAACGCCGGATTGACAAAAGCCGAATGTGAAAAGCCAGGTGCGGTGGCAACCTCGTTTCACGATCAATCGCTGAAGCAGGGCACATATTCTTTA
Organism: Paenibacillus sp. 1182; assembly: GCF_017833915.1. Classification (NCBI taxonomy): domain Bacteria; kingdom Bacillati; phylum Bacillota; class Bacilli; order Caryophanales; family Paenibacillaceae; genus Paenibacillus; species Paenibacillus sp. 1182. Next base: position 540,680 of record NZ_JAFICR010000002.1, read on the forward strand.
GTCACGCTGCCGATGGCTGGTTATGTGGCCAAGGATGGAAACGGAAGTGTGCAGGAAAGTGAAAAGGCCCCTTCTGCTCGTTGGAATCAGGTCGTAAACGCTAAAAATGCGCCGTTTCAACTACAGCCTGATCTGAATGACAATCAGGTTTATGCGGATGAATTCGTCAACTTTTTAGTGAAAAAGTACGGCGTTGCTTCAACAAAGACGGGCGTGAAAGGATATGCGCTCGACAATGAACCCGCTCTCTGGTCGCACACGCATCCGCGCATTCATGGTGAAAAGGTCGGAGCCAAAGAGTTGGTAGACCGGTCGGTAAGTTTATCCAAAGCTGTTAAAGCGGTTGACGCGGGTGCGGAAATTTTTGGGCCCGTTCTTTACGGTTTTGGCGCCTATACAGATCTTCAAACCGCACCTGATTGGAACTCTGTAAAAGGCAACTACAGCTGGTTCGTGGACTATTACCTGGATCAAATGCGCCTTAGCTCGCAAGCTGAAGGCAAGAGATTGCTGGATGTTTTCGACGTCCACTGGTATCCCGAAGCGATGGGCGGAGGCATACGAATTACGAATGAGGTAGGCAATGACGAAACGAAGAAAGCCAGAATGCAGGCGCCTCGTACTTTGTGGGATCCGACCTACAAGGAAGATAGCTGGATCGCTCAATGGAACAGCGAATTCTTGCCTTTACTGCCTCGATTAAAGCAGTCGGTGGATAAATATTATTCAGGAACCAAGCTGGCTTTGACTGAGTATAGCTATGGCGGCGAAAATGATATTTCTGGCGGTATCGCTATGGCCGATGTGTTGGGCATCTTGGGCAAAAACGACGTTTATATGGCAAACTACTGGAAGTTAAAGGAGGGTGCCAACAACTACGTTAGTGCCGCTTACAAGCTTTATCGCAATTATGACGGAAAAAGCTCTACTTTCGGTGATATCAGCGTTAACGCGCAAACGTCGGATATTGTTAATAGCTCGGTGCATGCTTCCGTAACAGATGCATCCTACAAAGAACTGCACCTCGTTGTCATGAATAAAAGCATGGACAGCGCATTCGACGCCCAATTTGATCTTTCCGGCGAGACGACTTACGGTTCCGGTAAAGTATGGGGCTTCGACAAAAATAGCTCGCAAATTAAGGGATCCGCACCAATCACGCAAATTTCAGGCAACCGCTTTACTTATACAGTACCACCATTGACGGCTTATCATATCGTCTTGACTGCTGGCAATGATACGTCTGTGCCACCTGTGGAAGGTCCTGAAAGCTTTGCGCTGAGGGCTGAGGCTGGCGATGGGAAAGTCGATTTATCTTGGGACGCTTCCAGCGGAGCTGTAGGGTACAGTGTACAGCGGGCTACGTATGAAAACGGTCCTTTTACTGCTGTAGCATCCAACTTGGTCGAAACGTCTTATACGGATACGAACGTAACGAACGACACTTCTTATTATTATAAAATAACCGCACAAACAAAGGCGGGAACGAGCGAATCCAACGTTTTGAAAGCGGTTCCTCGAACGCCTGTAGACGGACCGGATCGCTATGAAGCCGAAGAAGGCACGCTGAAGGGAACCATTGTGGAATCCAGCGGAACCGGCTTCTCAGGTACTGGTTATGTAACTAATTTCCACAATCCGGGGGATTCCCTGACGATGACGATTCAGGCAGAGGCGGCAGGCTTGTACAATCTTACAATCGGCTACCGTTCGCCTCATGATGACAAACGCACGAACTTCTCTTTAAACGGCAAAGCGTCTGGCGAGCTGGTACTTTGGAAAACGGCTGATTTTAAAGAGACGTCCGGTGGTAAGGTTCTGTTGAATGCAGGGGCCAATACGATCGGTTTTGAAACAGGCTGGGGCTGGTATGATATCGACTATGTCAAGCTGGAGCCAGCTACTGACCGTCCACCGCATGCGGTAACCAAAACGCTCATTAATCCGAATGCGACGGTAGAAGCAAGAGCATTGATGAACTACCTGGTTGATCAATACGGGAAGAATATGCTCTCTGGTCAGGAGGAGATAAACGAAATTGATTGGCTTCAAGCCAATGTAGGTAAAAAACCAGCAATTGCAGCGCTTGACCTGATCGACTATTCGCCAAGCAGAGCGGAACACGGTCTTAGTTCCACAGAGACGGAAAAAGCGATTGCATGGGATAAGCAAGGGGGCATTGTTACCTTTGCATGGCATTGGAACGCGCCGAAAGGTCTGATCGATACGCAGGGAAAAGAATGGTGGAGAGGCTTTTATGCCGATTCAACTACATTCGATATCGAATATGCGATGAATCATCCAGAGTCCGAAGATTATACATTGCTTATTCGCGACATCGATGTAATTGCGGGGCAATTGAAGAAGTTGCAGGATGCGAAAGTTCCTGTCCTGTTCCGTCCTTTGCACGAAGCGGAAGGCAAATGGTTCTGGTGGGGCGCCAAAGGCCCTGAGCCTGTTAAAAAATTGTATATTTTGATGCATGACCGTTTGACGAATGTGCACAAACTGAACAATTTGATTTGGGTCTGGAATTCTGTAGCGCCTGATTGGTATCCGGGAGACGAGTATGTGGATATTTTGAGCTTTGACTCTTATCCGCAGGCAGGCGACTACAGTCCGCAAATTGCAAAATACGAAGACCTAGTTACATTGGGCAAGGACAAAAAGTTAGTTGCTATGAGCGAAAATGGGCCTATCCCGGATCCTGATCTGATGAAGGCATATCAAGCCCATTGGAGCTGGTTCGCTACATGGTATGGGGATTTCCTGAGAGACGGCAAACAAAACAGTCTGGAGCATCTGAAAAAAGTGTATAATCATCCGAACGTCATTACGCTTGAAAAGCTCCCGACTAACTTAAAAAAGTATGGCATTACCGAGCAACCATCAGTACCGGGCAGCTTCACGCTGAACGCAGCGGGCGAAACGGCGAAAGTAAAGCTGAGCTGGACAGCATCAGCGAATGCGGCAAGCTATGAAGTGAAGCGTTCGACGGCTGAAAACGGCGCGTTCGCCACCGTAGCGAGCGATGTATACGGAAGCAGCTACACCGACACAGCCGTAACGGCAGACACAATATACTATTACCAAGTCGTAGCGAAGAACGATGCAGGTCAAACGGTTTCGAACACGGCTAGCGCAGCACCGAAAGCGGATACTCAGCAGCCGACAACGGGACTGGTGCTCCAGTATCGCGCAGCGGATACAAATGTGAACGACAATCACTTGAACCCGCATTTCCAAATTGTAAACAAAGGTACAACCTCCGTACCGATCAACGAGTTGAAACTTCGCTACTACTACACGATCGACGGTGACCGTGAGCAGACATTCAACTGCGACTATGCAATGCTGAGCTGCTCAAAGCTGAATGGTAAACTGGTTAAAATGGATAAGGCCGTCACCGGCGCTGATTATTATTTGGAAGTCAGCTTCAACCCGGATGCAGGCGTGTTAGCACCTGGAGGAAGCACGGGCGAAATTCAAACCCGTATTCATAAAACAGACTGGTCGAACTATAACGAAAGTGACGATTACTCGTATAAAGGCACGCAGACTTCATTCGCCCATCATACGAAAGCTACGTTGTATCACAATGGCGTACTTGTCTGGGGAACCGAACCGACAGCTAATTAAAATGATATAAATACTATCGCTGAAATAAGCAGGGGGATTTAGTATCCTACCTGCTCATTTTTTTATACGAGAAAACCTTTATGTGATTATTTTGTAAAAAATGAAATGATATGTTTATTTCTATTCTTTTTGTAACACATCAAGAATTAGAATGGAATTAATTAGAAGGAAGGAGATGAAAGAAATGAAATAACTAGTATTTTGGTGATGTCTACTGTCTACAATTGCTTGGAAGTCTAATGTTTAATCAGTAAAATACTTAAAGAGGAGAAATGACAAATGAAAAGAGCGATCTTAGCACTATCAATTTCCGCGTTAGCTTTATCTTTAGGGGGAGTAGCTTCCGCTTCACCGGTAAGCTCAACGGCATCAGCTGTAACTCCAGCAAAAGTAACTGTAACCTTTAGTCCTGCTAACGGAGAAAAGCCACCTATTACAAAGCAGGATACCACACTTAAATTAGGTATAGGTAGCTCATATGCTATGGAAGGTTCTAACTGGATGATTTTGTATGGAAGTGATGTTGTCGAACTTCATGGAAATAAAGCTAAGATGATTGGCTATGGTTCAGCTCAGGTTGAAGCCTTTAAATCTAATGGAGACAAACTTGGAGTTTATACTTTTAAGGTTGAAAGATAGTATTTATATGCAGTGAAGGAGGTGAAGTACGCTTCACTTCCTTCACTTATTTATTATCATGGATTGATTGGGTAAGTAATCTCTAGATCAGGGAAATACTCTATTTTTGGATTTCCATCTTTGTCTAATTCAAATTTGCTCTTATCATCTTTTCTTAAGATAACCTTGTCGACCTTTATAGTAATTGATTTGGGGAGAGAGGTGAAAGGTTCAAATCTTGAATCAGTTATCAGAACGTTGCCATCCGTAGCACTCCAACCATTGCTGCTAATAGATTTCAGTTGTTTTCCTTTATCATCGTAAATTTCATACTCCAAAAAAGGAAGTGACGAAATTTTCGAATTAGTAGGTAGCTTTATGCGAGTTGTGATGCTGGTTGTAATCGGTGTGAGCTCAACTTTTTCTAGGGTATAGTCAATGTTTGAATACTTTCGCTTAAGAGACGGTGTAAAAACAAAGTTATTCTTGGTGTTCTTTTCCACAGGAATTTCTATTTTAAATGGTTGCTTAATGCCGGAGACAGGCATGGAGACTGTTAAATTAAACTTATCTGGGAAAGGCTTCCCTCCCTGGTTACGTAAATCTGAAAATTGTATAATTGTTGAATTAGAATTTTTCCCAGGTATCGTATAAGGATCAATGGAGTTGCTAGTGTTAGCAGGTGCATAAGAGTGTATGTCTTCTCCATTAATGGAAAGTATTAAATCATCAAGTAATAAGGGTAATTCAGTGTTTAAAAATCTTTTGTCAGTGGTTTGTCGTTCTAAGGCAATGGATATACGTGTTCCATCAAACATAACTTCCGGTACGCTGAGAGTCAGGCCATCGTGAGTGTCACTAAGATTTGGTTTGGATACTAGCCCTTTTTCATCCGCTGTTTGTAAACCAAGATCACCAGCAAGCTGGAATATAGAATCTATACCTGGAATTTGTTTCAAGGAAGCAGCCATTGTTGGTGAAATAAATCCAGTACTAACGACAAGTGCAAACGCCATTACAAGTGCGGCGGAGGTTCCGAGAAAGGTATTGCGAACCCTTTTCGAACGGGAGTTAGAGCGCTTATAGCGTCTTGTTTTCATTGTACTATAGCGTTCCATGGTTCTATCAATTAAATCCACTTGTAATGGAGTATTCCGAATAAGCTTTTGTAAGTGCTCAATTTCTTTATCTTCCGGGTTTAAATGAGTGCTCAATTTGTTTTCCTCCCTTTTCATTGTAGTTGATTAGCTTTTTACGGAGTCGCTCATATCTTTTTCGGATCGTGGATGATTTCAGCCCCATAATTGTAGCAATCTCTTCGTAGTTGTAATCCTCAAGTGAACGTAATAATAAAATTTGACGATCTTTTAATGTTAGCTGATCCAGTAACTCGTGAATTAAATTTGTATATTCGTGTATTGGCTGTTGCTTTAGATTCAGTTTGTACTGAATGAAGGACTTGAATGTTCTAGCGCTTCTTTTTAATAAGTCAGTACAGTGATTTTGAGCGATTTTGTAAAGCCAAGCTGAAAAAGAGACGGTAGGTACAAAATGATGTATATGTTCAAGCCCTCTAATGAATATTTCTTGAGCTGCATCTTCTGCTTCTTCCCGATTTTTAAGTAGGTAGTAGCAGTATAAAAAAATCTGTTGTTGATAACGTCGTATGATATGTGTGTATGCTTGTTTGTCGCCTGCTTGGACCTGCTCTATGACAAGATTGATATCTGCGTTTTGATTATTTGCATTTAGTTTTTCCATTAACGTCCCCCCTTTCTGCCTATATAACTGAAAAAGATATACATTTGTGACACTCAAATAAAAAAACTTGGAGTTTGCTTTTATGCTTCTCCAGATGTACTTCATTCAACTTTTCAATTATCACGGAATTCATTAAAAAAAGACTTCTTTCTAAGGCATCATAAAATAAAATGACTTTATAGACCATATATTTCACTATTTTAATTATTTTGTAATGTAATGAAGTTCTTATGGTCGAAATCACATGTTAAGTATGACTTACGATATATCTGTAACTATATTGAGGGGGATTGAAATGGAACATACACCTACGATCCGCTCGACGATAGAGACCGAACTCAAGCAGAGAGGCTATACATTTAGCAGCTTCAGTAAAATATCCGGTATTAACCGTGGTACATTCAGTACCATGCTGAACAGTAACCCACCCAAGCCAATCTCCGTTCGGCAGATGGACCTGATTACCAAGGCATTGGAATATCCCGAGGGCTGGCTGTATGAGTTGTACATAGATGAATGCTTTTACGAGGGAAAAGGGCACTGGAAACGGATTAAGCCTTTTTTATTGCGTTGTGTAGAGTTAGGAAAGGTAGACTGTATTCAAAAGGTATTGTCGAGACTGACCGAGGATTTGTCCTATGTGTCGATGATATTTGAGCTTGCAGAAGAACTACACGAAGCAGGTAAGGAAAAAGAAGCTGTCCCTTTTTACGAATGTGTGGTAGAGAACGAAAGATATTACCACTCGGAGAGGCTGGCGATCAGCCAATATCGTTTGTTTTGTTATTCTCTAAATACTGATTTGGATAATAATCGTCAAGCAGCTATAAAATTTGCCCCGTTTCGAAGGAATCTTCCTGAAAATTACCAATTAGACGCTTTATTAAAACTGGCTAATGCCTATTTTCAACTTTATGATTGTGAGACGGTTATACAGTATGCTGAAGAACTAAGAGTACTAGCTACGAGTATCTATCAACAGCAGGTTAGAGGAAAATTAAAAAATCGTGAAGTTAAGCCTCTAAATACAGAAAGACGTCTAATCGTTTATTATGGTCAGTCCTTTTTACTGAAAGGGAATGCCTACGAGATACAAGGGCAATATAAAAAAGCTATGGAATTTATCCCCTACTATGCAGATTTAACTGATTTTGAAGGACTGGACGATATAGGAAAAATAGAGGCACAAAAATTTAAAGTGTGGGCAAAAGCAAATCAGTTGAGTATGGAAATCTTAATGGGGAATATGGAAAGCTTGCCTGCCTATGTTGAGCTTCTTAGAGATAATTCCCAGGAGATATTACATGGGCTACTGACTATTGTTGAGTCAGCTAATATTTACAATTATCCAATAGATGATATTTTAATTCTCTTTGCTGAAAAAATTGATGAATTCAGAGAACTAAATGTAAATATTTCTTACTATCATACGAATTATAATCTGGTCACTTATTCTCGTTTTTTTCTTGAGCTTAGTCGCTACTATTTCAATACAGGAGCTTATTCGAAAGCTATGGACGGTATGCTGAAGAGCTTCAAAGCATCTTCTCAATTGAATGATAAAGCGTACTATATCAAGTCTATTACATTATTATTTGAAAAGTATAAAGATCATTCCACATACGAACAACAGGAGGAATATGGAAAATTGCTTGAAGAAGTACAGTATAATGCGAAACACATGCTTCCTTGAACTACAAAAAGGCTACGTATTTTGCTACTTAATTGAGCAGAACAGCGTAGCCTTTTTTAATTTTTCTTAGCCTAGATGGCTAATAGAGAACAATATTAAACTTATCCTTTTCCTTTGGAATCATCAGAGTTATTTTCAGAAAGCTCATTCTCTGTTGAGAAAAGCTCCTTTAGAATGCGATAAGCTTTATTCTGTTCCGCTTCACTCTGCTGGGAAAGAATATGAATACATCCCCATATCCAGGGCTGGCTTTTGAGTTCTTCATATGAATTAAAGTTAAAAAATGCAAATACGTTTGTGTTCAGCGCCTCTGCTATTTTCTCTAATGTTTTAATCTGTACATTGACTTCACCGCGTTCCAACTTCCCTATGTAGGAGCCTGTTGAATCGGATGCTTCTGCCAGTTGTTCTTGAGTAATATCACGCAATTTTCGAAATTGGCGAATCTTCGTTCCTATAAGTTTCGTCGTTTCCATAGACCTCCACACTCCTATAGTATGAGTGTAGACAAAGCTAGATCAGGCGTGGAGGTAATTAAATTGCCTAAATTAATATATATTTAGTCTCTGTGAGGACTATTTAAAAAGCATCAAATACCATAATATAATAAAACAGTGTAGAAAAGGGGTTGACCATCATCCAATTTATTCATATAATTTCTAGTATATTGTAATTGATTATCGAGGAGGGTGATTTTTTAAAATCATCTGAATATGCCGGGGGTGTTTTTATTGGAAAATGCAACCACGATTCGTTCGGAAATTGAGAAAGAATTAAAACTTGGTGGCTACACGTTTAATAGTTTTGGACAAGCTACGGGGCTTAACCGGGGCATATTTAGTGCGATGCTTAACGGAAATCCACCTAAACCTATTTCTGTGAGACAAATGGACTTGATTACCAAAGCCTTTAATTATCCAGAGGGCTGGTTATACGACCTGTATGTGGATGAATGTTTTTATGATGGAAGACCACATTGGAAAAGGGTCAAGCCGTTCCTGATTCGTTGTGTTGAAGTGGGGAACTTGCGATGTGTTGAGAAAGTGCTTTCACGCTTAATGGAAGATCTTAACCACATTCCAACGATCTTTGCTTTGGCAGAGGAGTTATACGAAGGGGGGAAGCTGCAAGAGGCAATTCCTTTCTATGAATGTGTCATTGAAAATGAAAAGTATCAGCATTCTGAGAGATTGGCGATAAGCCATTATAAATTGTTTGTTGCTTCTGTGGGTCAAGATCTGGAGAAAAATTTGGAATCTGTTCTGAGATTTATTCCTTATCGTAATCGCTTACCAGAGAGTTATCAGCTAGATGGGCTTTTAAAAATTATCAATATATATTTTTATCTACATAAATGGGACAGCGTTAAGAAGTATGGAGATGAGTTGTGTACTCTCGCCAAAACTGTTTATTTAAATCGATATGAAAATAATAATACTAAAAGACGTGTTAAGGACGAATTTAAAACAGAGAAAAATCTTGTTTTCTATTACGGCTACGGATATTTATCTAAATCTACAGCTCTCCAAAAAATGGAGAAATTTGAGGAAGCACAATCTTATATTAAATATTACGCGGATTTAAGTTGGTTCAAAGGACTTAACTCAGAAGGTGAGCAATATGTAAAGATGTTCAGCCTTTGGGCAAAGGCAAACTCTTATACACTTGATATGCTTTTAGGAAAAAGAGATGTTTTAGTAGAATATATTTCTTTTCTCAATCAACATCCGGAAGAAAAATTATCTGGTCTTTTAACTATCTTGGAATCAGCTAACAAATATAACTTCTCGGTAGATTATGTACTTGAAAGTTTTTCAGCAGAGATTGATCAGTTCAAGTTTCTTGATGATGTAAAGAATAGAAACTATTATTGTTGTTTTTTATATCAAAGGGCAATTTATGAGTATAGAAGTAATAGCTTGGAGAAAGGAACAAACTATGTTCTAGACTGTCTTGCACTTTCATTGATTAGTCGGAATGATAGTGACTTTAAACAATGTGTTGCGTTGTTTGAGGTTTACAGAGAATTTGCTACTTATGAACAAACAAAGAGATACGAAAATATAATTAAGGAGGTGAATATCTATGAAAAAAGGTTATTTAGTGGTACTAGCCTTAGGTATTCTATTTTTTAGTATATTCCCTTTCTATAATCCAAGCAGTGTAGAAAGTTCTAATGAAATTATATTATTTAATCATGGCATGGGTTGAATTTGTATAGATGTGTATAATTCATAGAAGAGAACCACCGTTCTCGAAGCCAATTCCTATGGATTGGCTTTTTTGATTTATCCCGTTAAAGGGATGAATTGGGTTTTATTATATTTTTAACCTGTGGGGAAGGTATCAGCTTGTAAACTAATGTAAATACCACACCGAACAGGAGGTTTATTGATGTGAAATGGAAACAATTGGAGGAATGCATCGAAGAAAAGCGGAAGGAACTAAATGATTTGGCGAATGAGGTGGGATTGAAGGATCGGCGGGTGTTAATCAAGTCCATGGAGTTAGATCGACTTCTTAATAAATACAGCGACTGGAAATATAGCTATCGTAGACAACAGAGCATCCCCCAAAGTTCACAAATACAAGAGAAGCAACACGAGCTTGTCCTATCTTATTAATCTTCAAGCATCATGACAAGATAGAATCTAACTTCACCAGGGCTTCTAATACATAGTGGGATATAGAATAAACAAAATAATCTCTATTGCATCTCGTACGCTGCTCTTATCCACGTTGTTCGTACGGTTTATTGTTCTGCGTCTACATCAGGCGGAAGCCATGTATTAATGATGAATATGTATCAAAAAAACCTCCCGATTCACGTTATTACGTGACTCAGGAGGTTTTTGGGTTTTACTGTTGAAGTTGGCGTAGTACGGTGATTTCGACACGGCGGTTTTTTTGTCGTCCAGCTTCGGTGCTATTGTCACCAACCGGTCGGGTATCTGCATAACCTGCATACTGAAATCCTGAGGGTGAAAGTTGCTCTCGGTCGAGAAAGAATCGGAGTACAGACAGTGCCCGTGCGCCGGAAAGCTCCCAGTTATCCTTATACATCGATGAGTTCGATGAGCGCGTGAACGGAATGTTGTCCGTATGGCCCTCAATGCTAATCGGTGTTTTCAAATCTCGAAATAGACTGGCCAACTTGGATAGTGTGTTGGCAGAGCCTTGCTTGAGTGCAGCTCTACCTTGATCGAATAAAAAGCGGTCATTCAGCGTAATGACAATACCACGCGGCTGGTCTGACACAAAAATCTGATTTTCCAGTTTGTTGTCCGTAATATATTCTTGAATGACACCCATTAAATTTTGCAGCTCTTTTTCCTGCGTGCGGAATGCTTGTTCACGTTCGGTAAGCTTTGTCGATCCAGTTTCCTTTTTATCGGCTGCTGGTTGCTTGGTCGTGGGTGGATTCTTGCTGGTATAACGATCGGCAGTACCTGTAATGCCCGAGCCTTGCTCCAAAATAGAATCTCCCTTGTGGAACGTATCCTGAAGGGATTGAACAACGACATCGTATTTTTTAGCATCCAAACTACTCATGGCATACATCACAACGAAAAATATGAGCAGCAGGGTGATTAGATCGGCATAGGTAATCATCCAGCGGTCACGATGGTCTCCGCCGCCTCCTTGACCCCCACGGCGCTTACCGCGCGTTCTCATGGAAGTCCTCCTTTGGAGATGCGTCCTCAGTGCGTGAGCGACGAGGCGGTTTGCGATCTATATTTTGCTCTGAGCGGATAAAGAACTCCAACTTTTTGCGTACAAGCTTTGGATTCTCTCCGTTTTGGATAGCCAGAATACCTTGCAGCAGTAAATCCATCGTGATAATTTCACTCTCACTGGCTGCTCTTATTTTGGATGCGATGGGCAGAAAGATCAGATTGGCGCTAGCAACGCCGTATAGGGTTGCGATAAAGGCAACAGCAATGGACGGACCAAGCGCAGTAGGCTCGGTCAGGCTGCCCAGTACATGGATCAGGCCCATGACAGTACCGATAATCCCCATCGTAGGGGCATAACCGCCTGCGGATTCAAATATTTTGGCGTACCCCTCATGTTTGTGTTCAATGGCATCTAACTCAAGCTCTAAAATCTGTTTGATCTGTTCCTGCTCGGTGCCGTCGATGACCAACTGAAGACCTTCGCGCAAAAATGCATTCGGATGCTCTGACGAAATACGCTCTAGCGCAAGCACACCGGATCGGCGTGAGGTGGCAGCCATGGAAACCAAATCTTCTATATATTGCTCCGTAGGATTGTCCTCACGGCTAAATGCCATCCGTAGAGCGGTGGGGATCGTCTTCAGCTTGGAAGCGGGGTAGCTGATCACAACTGCGGCGAAAGTTCCCCCAAATACAATGAGAGCCGATGTACCTTGAAGCAGCCCGGTAAATTCGCCGCCTTCCCATAAGAAGCCACCGATTAATGCTATGATTCCTGCGATGATGCCCAATACGATGGTGATATCCAAAATTTAATTCACTCCTATTCAAGACTTATCGTTTGCATCCGCAGTAAGAAAGAGGTATAATACGGGAACAAACATTCTTATCCAACCATATTTCCCAAGTATCATTGCTCGGGAAATATCGACATAGAGTTACAGGTAAAGACGTTAAAGCTCGACTGGTGTAAAATCATGATGTTTCCATTTTAGACGATAAGGGTGATGCAGGGCAATGAGTGATATCGTTGTTAGCGATAAGACTTTTGAAATTCAGTCGGAATTCCAACCTCAAGGCGATCAGCCCCAGGCCATTTTTGAATTGGTAGAGGGAATTGCAGAAGGAAAGAAGCATCAAACGCTATTGGGTGCTACGGGAACAGGTAAGACGTTTACCATCGCACAAACCATTGCCAAGTTAAATCGGCCTACGCTGGTTATTGCACATAATAAGACTTTGGCTGCTCAACTGGCGAGTGAGTTTAAAGAATTCTTTCCGAATAACTCCGTCGATTATTTTGTCAGCTACTATGATTACTATCAACCGGAAGCATACATCCCGTCTTCCGATACGTATATTGAGAAGGATTCCAGCATCAATGAGGAGATTGATAAACTTCGCCACTCAGCGACAAGCTCTCTGTTTGAGCGTCGTGACGTTATTATTGTAGCGAGTGTCTCCTGCATTTATGGTTTGGGTTCGCCGAAAGAATATTCAAGTCTGCTGCTTTCGCTTAGAGTTGGCATGGAGAAACCCCGCAATCAGATTTTGTCCCGCTTGGTCGATATTCAATATCAGCGGAACGATATCAACTTCGTGCGGGGTACTTTCCGTGTACGGGGGGATGTTGTTGAAATATTCCCGGCTTCCCATGGGGAACATGCTATACGTGTAGAACTATTCGGGGATGAAATTGAACGAATTACCGAGATTAATGTGCTTACAGGTGAATTGATCGGTGAACGTGATCATATTGCTATTTTCCCGGCATCTCACTTCGTTACTCATGAGGATACGATGAAGGTAGCATTGGTCAACATTGAACGTGAGCTTGAAGAGCGGTTAGCAGAGTTGAAGGAGCAAGGGAAGCTGTTAGAAGCGCAACGTTTGGAGCAACGTACCCGCTATGATATCGAGATGATGAAAGAGGTTGGTTTTTGTTCCGGTGTCGAGAATTATTCAGGTCCACTGACATTCCGTGAGCGAGGAGCAACACCATATACGCTAATGGATTATTTCCCGGATGATATGCTGATCGTCATTGACGAGTCCCATGTTACATTGCCGCAGATTCGTGCCATGTATAACGGTGACCAAGCACGTAAGAATGTACTGGTGGATCATGGTTTTCGTTTGCCGTCTGCATTGGATAATCGCCCGTTGAAGTTTGAAGAGTTTGAGGACAAGGTAAGTCAGATTATCTATGTATCAGCTACTCCAGGACCCTATGAGATGGAGAAGTGCGAAACGATGGTGCAGCAGATTATTCGTCCTACCGGGCTTCTTGATCCGATTATTGAGGTGCGTCCGAGCAAGGGGCAGATTGACGATCTTATTAATGAAATACGGCTTCGCATAGAACGTGAAGAACGGGTGCTGGTGACCACACTTACGAAGAAGATGTCCGAAGATTTGACTGACTATTTAAAAGAAGTAGGCATCAAGGTCCGGTATATGCACTCCGAGATTAAGACGTTGGAGCGGATGGCTATTTTGCGGGATCTTCGTCTAGGGACCTTCGACGTGCTAATCGGGATCAATCTTTTGCGGGAGGGTCTTGATTTGCCGGAAGTATCTCTGGTCACGATTTTGGATGCAGACAAAGAAGGCTTCCTGCGTTCTGAGCGCTCTCTGATACAGACAATCGGACGGGCAGCACGGAACAGTGACGGTCGTGTTATTATGTACGGCGATAAGATTACCGATTCTATGGATAAAGCGATAAAGGAAACGGAACGTCGGCGTGCGATTCAAATTCAGTATAATGAAGAACATGGGATTACCCCGCAAACCATACGTAAAAAGATTCGTGATGTTATTGAAGCAACTAAGGTGGCAGAATCGAAGAATGATTACCTTCCTAATGAGACGGGTAAACTTTCCAAGAAGGAGCGCCAATCACTCATTCAGCGTCTGGAAGCAGAGATGAAAGACGCCGCCAAGAACCTACAGTTCGAGCGGGCAGCCGAGCTGCGTGATGCTTTGCTGGAGTTGCGAGCTGATTAAACATTGAGAATAAGCTAGAAGCAAAACATATGAAAATAAAATGTTTGATTGCTTTGCTTTTAAAAATAGTGAGGGCGGCCTATGTGGTCGTTCTCTTTGCGATATATCACTTCCATGGGATAATCCAATGCGATATAGCATGACGTGAACTACGGCTAAGGAGATGAAACATTTGGCGAATGAAAGCATCATCATCAAAGGCGCACGCGCGCATAATCTCAAAAATATTGACGTGACGATTCCACGGGACAAGTTCGTCGTCCTGACAGGGCTTAGCGGCTCAGGTAAATCGTCACTGGCTTTCGATACGATCTATGCGGAAGGGCAGCGGAGGTATGTGGAATCTTTATCTGCGTATGCCCGTCAATTTCTCGGGCAAATGGAGAAGCCGGACGTTGATTCGATTGACGGTCTGTCTCCTGCCATTTCCATTGACCAAAAAACAACAAGTCGGAATCCGCGTTCTACTGTCGGAACAGTTACCGAAATCTATGACTACCTGCGGTTGTTGTTTGCCCGGGTGGGTCATCCTCATTGTCCTGAACATGGCATTGAAATCACGTCACAGACCGTCGAACAGATGGTAGACCGCATTTTGCAGTATCCTGAGAAGACACGACTGCAAATCCTAGCTCCATTGGTATCGGGTCGCAAAGGTGAGCATAAAACACTGTTTACGGATATAGCCAAGCAGGGCTTTGTGCGGGTACGTGTGAATGGCGAACTGCGTGAATTGTCTGAGAAGATTGAGTTGGAAAAGAATAAGAAGCACTCGATTGAAGTGGTCGTAGACCGCATCGTTGTCAAGGAAGATGTGCGTGCGCGTCTGTCTGACTCTATTGAGACGGCATTGAATCTTTCAGGCGGGCAGTTGCTTGTAGACATTATGGGGCAAGAGGAGTTGCGGTTCAGCTCCAACTTTGCATGTCCTATTTGTGGATTCAGCATAGATGAACTGTCTCCGCGGATGTTTTCCTTTAATAGTCCGTTCGGCGCTTGCCCGGATTGCGATGGGTTAGGAGTTAAAATGGTGGTTGACCCTGATTTGCTCATTCCCGATCCTGAAAAAAGTGTGGAAGATGGGGCGTTTCAGGCTTGGAGTGGGGGAACTTCCACTTATTATCCTCAATTTTTACAGTCAGTATGCGAGCACTACGGTATTCCACAGGACATTCCTGTTAGTCAATTGACGACAGAACAAATGAACCTCATTTTACATGGAACGGGTGAGCAGAAGATCCGTTTCCGCTATGAAAATGATTTTGGTCAACGTAAGGAAGCCTATGTGACCTTTGAGGGGATTATCCCCAACTTGGAGCGTCGGTATCGTGATACGGCTTCTGAGGGCATACGTGAATTTATTGAAGGCTTTATGAGTGCAAAGCCATGTAACACCTGTAAGGGACATCGACTGAAAAAAGAAAGCCTGTCGGTAACCATTCAAGAGCGCAATATTGCTTATGTAACAGCCCTGTCTATCGGTGAAGCCTCAAACTTTTTCCATACACTGGAGCTGAGTGAGAAGGAGAAGTCGATTGCCAATCTCATTTTAAAAGAAATTAACAGCCGACTGGGATTCCTCGTTAACGTGGGTCTGGAATACCTGACTTTAAGCCGTGCGGCAGGCACGTTGTCAGGCGGTGAGGCACAGCGTATCCGATTGGCGACACAGATCGGGTCCAGTCTGATGGGTGTGCTTTATATTTTGGACGAGCCTAGTATCGGGCTGCATCAGCGAGATAATGATCGTCTGATTAGTGCTTTGGAGCATATGCGGAATCTTGGCAATACCTTGATCGTGGTGGAGCATGATGAAGATACGATGATGGCGGCGGACTATATCATTGATATCGGGCCGGGAGCTGGAATCCACGGTGGGATGATTATGTCGCAGGGGACCCCGCAGGAAGTTATGGAAGACCCGAATTCCTTAACCGGGCAGTATTTGAGCGGACGCAAGTTCATTCCGGTCAATACCGAGCGGCGCAAGCCTGCTGATAAGTGGCTGGAGATTCGCGGAGCTAAGGAGAACAATCTCAAAAATGTGAATGTCAAAATTCCGTTGGGTGTTTTCTCGGCTGTTACTGGTGTATCCGGCTCTGGAAAATCGACGCTGGTCAACGAAATTTTGTACAAAACGTTGGCGCGTGATCTGAACCGGGCGAGAGTGCGTCCAGGGCAGCACAAAGAAATTCGCGGGCTAGAGCATATCGAAAAGGTTGTTGAGATCGATCAATCGCCAATTGGCCGTACACCGCGTTCCAATCCTGCAACGTATACTGGTGTATTTGATGATATCCGTGACTTATTCTCGCAGACGAACGAGGCCAAAGTACGAGGCTACAAGAAAGGCCGCTTTAGCTTTAACGTTAAGGGAGGTCGTTGTGAAGCTTGTAGAGGCGACGGCATCATCAAGATTGAGATGCATTTTCTGCCAGATGTGTATGTTCCATGTGAAGTGTGCAAAGGCAAGCGTTACAACCGGGAGACCCTGGAGGTTAAATACAAAGGAAAAAGTATTGCCGATGTGCTGGAGATGACGGTAGAGGATGCGACGGAGTTTTTTGAAAATATTCCGAAGATTCATCGCAAGATCCAGACGCTGATGGATGTAGGTTTGGGGTATATCAAGCTGGGTCAGCCTGCGACTACCTTGTCTGGCGGTGAAGCACAGCGTGTGAAGTTGGCCTCCGAATTGTATCGTCGCAGCACAGGCAAAACCATTTATATTTTGGATGAGCCGACAACTGGTCTGCATGTTCACGATATTGATCGATTATTGACGGTGCTGCATCGTTTGGTTGATTCAGGAGAGACGGTGCTGGTCATTGAGCATAATCTGGATGTGATTAAAACAGCCGATTATCTGATTGATTTGGGACCGGAAGGCGGAAGTGGCGGTGGAACGATCTTGGCTACCGGGACACCGGAGCAACTCGTGAAAGTCGAAGAATCCTATACAGGTCGATACTTAAAGCCGATCCTTGAACGGGATACAGAGCGTAGCCAAGCGCTTCAGACAGTCGATCTATAGATATCGTTTAACGTACGCTTTAAAAGCCCTGCACAGGCAGGAAGGCAGAATACGAACTACTGTATTTATGCCTTCGCCTTGGCAGGGCTTTATTTTTTTTGTAAAAAAAGAAAACTTTTATCAAATTCCTGCGTTAAAGCATGTGACACGTAGTTTACCAAGCGCTGGGATAATAAATCTATACGTATATTCATCGACAGAAAGTCTCTGAGTAGTCTCTAAATTTTGGAGTTTTGGATGTTTAGGTTCGGACTTGAAGAGGTAAATATATAAATCGTCATAGCATCATACAAAGTTCCGTGCCCACGTGACACCATTACAAGTTGAAGCGAAACCGTCTCTAGTTTTATCACATCTAAGGTTCATACAACATCTCTGAGGAAGTCATGAAGGGAGCTGGAACGCTTGAAGGTTAAGCAAAGTAGAGTTTTACGTACACGTGTGTATACATGGGCAGCAGGAGCTGCTTTGGCGGCATGCTTGATGGGATATAGTGCTGCACCGTCCTATGCCTCCGAGGTGTCCGAGGCGTTTGTGCCCAAACAAGCCGAAATCGAAACAAGTGCGGCCATTGGCAGTATTAAGGATTTAGGAAACGCTCACAATTACATTCAACCCACAGCAAATGGTGGGTTTTTAACGCTGAACGTCGAGGACGATACAGAAGCAAGTGTAGTACACGTCACATATGGCAAGCTGGACAGTTCTGTGGAGGCTGTATGGAAACATCAGCAGGATCTGAACGTACAGCCTGGAACAAGCAGCAGGGGAGTCCAGCGGGAGACGTCGGATGGTGGCTTGCTGTTTCTGATTGAATATACAAAACCGAACGGAATACGAGAGTTGCAGGCTTCACGATTGGACGAGGATGGAAACACCTTGTGGTCCAAAACATTACCCACAGATGGCTTGATATCTCATGGGGAGGATTCTCAGGTTGGCTTGGAGCCACTGGAGGATGGCGGTTTCCTGGTCTCCTATCTGAACCTTGCGGAACAGTCCTTCACTGTACTCAAATACACTGAAACTGGCGATATACAATGGAATCGAACGACGGCCGGAGTGACCTCGGGTTGGCTGGTCGGCAGTCACAATGGATATTATGCGCTTTTGAACAGCTCAGATGGTCCCGTGGGGGTACAAGCAGATGTATATGGTCGCGATATCCGTGACATCCATCTGGACTTGGGATCAGGTAAAGAAATTGCCGCAGTACGTGAGTTGCCGAGCGGTCATATTGCTGTAACAGGGCTTAAAGGAAACAGCAAGCGTACACAGGTGCTAAGTAATAGTCTGCAATTATTTAGCAATACAGCGGACTACGGGGCTGACCAGGTGTATCTGCCTGAGGAGCAGCTGTATGTCCAGTTCAGTGATCAATATGATCCACTGGGGAAAACGACGAAGATGCATGGCATCACCATTACAGGCTTGAAAGAAAACGGTACGAAGGTGTGGGAAACGAGGACTCATTATAAGGAGGACAATTCCTTCGGCATCCGGTATGATACGGGATTGATATATAAGATACCTTCAGGCTACGCGGTGGTGACATCTACAACAGGCGCTCATAAACCGACAGTGCTTGATTTTGCAAAAATATTGATACCGGAGTAATCCGGTGTCTTTTTTTTGTGAAAGTGAGGGAGACGATATTGCGGGGCTGTATGGCGATAAGAAACAGCCTGCTTGTATATGGGATACAAGCAGGCTGTTAATAGGCTCTATATTTAGGATGCAACGTGGCTGGACTGTAAAATGGCAGACAGCTTTTCCTGGAAAGTCGGAATACCTACACGCTGTACATATGCGTAAAAGCTTTCGCCAGCGCTCCTGTTTTCTTTGTAGAACAGAATGAGCTCCGCCAGCACAGGTCCAACCTGATCCCCACGTACGCGACCTTTGAGCGCCTTGTTAAACTGGGCGCCTGCCCCAAGCGCTCCGCCGACAGCGATGTCGAACGCGTCGACCAAGCCTTCCGGTGTCTTTATGAGCGAGCCTTGCAGACCGATGTCCGCAATATGCTTTTGACCACAGGAATTTGGGCAACCGATAAAATGAATGCGCACCTTTTCATCCAATTGTACGTGCTGATCCAAATACTCGGCAACGTCAACCGCCCGTTTTTTGGTTTCCACAATCGCCAGATTGCAAAACTCATTTCCTGTGCACGATACCGTACGACTCATAAAATGCTTGGGTCGTGGTGTCAGGCGTTGCAGCACGGGAGCTTCCAGTAGTTCATCCACTTGCTCATCCGGCACGCCGCTCAGCAAAATATTTTGCGACATCGTGGTACGAATCTGACCATCGCCATAGCGGTCAGCCAGTTCGGCCAGTTCATGCAACTCGTCAGCGCTAAGGCGACCGACAGGCACGTTCAGACCGACATAGTTCAGGCCTTTTTGGGCTTGAGGATGCACACCGTCAAAATAGGCGGCTTGCCAGCCAATCGTTTTGTCCTCGCCTCTTCCGGGCATTTCACCGATATACTCGGTGAGCTTAGCCAGAAATTTGTCTGGGCCCCAATCGACAACGAGGAATTTCAAGCGAGCATGGTGCCGCTTTTCCCGATAGCCGTAATCACGGAAAATGGTGGTGACAGCAATAGCAACCTTCAGCACTTCCTCTGGACGAACAAACAAATCCAGAGACTGTGCCATATGCGGCTTGGCGGACAAACCTCCACCAACCATCACATGGAAGCCGATCACTTCTTTTCCGTCGAGGATCTTGGTGGCCGGAGTGAAGGACAGGTCGTTAATTTCAGCCTGTGCATTGTTGTACGTATTACCGGAGATAGACATTTTGTACTTACGCGGCAGATTGGAGAAGTCTCGATTTAATAAGAAAAAACGGTTTACTTCATCTACAATCTCTTGGGTATCCACCAATTCATTGGGATCAATACCAGCCAGCGGATTACCGACAATGGTACGCGGGCAGTCTCCACAGGCTTCGAAGGAATACAAGTTGACTTTTTCCAGTCTTTCAAAAATATCGGGCAAGCTTTCGACTGTCAGCCAGTGGAATTGAATCGCCTGGCGAGTGGTGACGTCCACAAGACCGCGTCCGTATAGCGCGGATATGTCTGCCAGTGCATGTGCTTGTGCTGAAGTCATGATCCCTGTGTTGATGCGGACTCGCATCATGAAATGACCATCCTTGGGCTTTTGCTGATATACCCCAGCCCATTTGAAACGATCCATATCGTCCGCAGAGATCGAGTCATAGCCTTCGTTGGCATAGTTTTCAATAATGGTACGGATAACGTCGAGACCGTCCTTTTCCAGCTTGACTAACTCGAATTTGTTAAGCTTATCGGGATGAGCGTTCCAGATTGGTTCGTAGGCCATTCTTTTAACCTCCTGTAGGTGCTTATTTATACTTTAGTGTTTTGGATAGAGGACTCATGATTTTATTCTTTATTTCCGACAATAAAACTAAGATATAATGTGATGGTATCATAGTTGGTTATGCCCGTAAATGAAGGAATGACCTAAACGGTATAACGATTATTTATCGTTTTTGCTTATTTTTTTGATATAAGGATTTGGAAAATTTATAATATAAATAGCATGAGAGGACAGGGATGCAGCAAACGGCGCCTTTTAGAAAAAGATAGGGCTTAAAGCGATTGTATACGTGTCCCCTCTATGGTAGATTTGGACTAACTGATAGAACAGGGTCATGTAAGAGAGGGAATGGTGAGTATATGCGTAAGATGGGGAAAAGGGCAGTTGTTCTGGCTTTGGGCAGCGCTCTATGTGTTTCTGGTACGGCAGGTGCAGCCAGCAGTGGGACTGCGTTAAAGGCCAAAGTCATTAATGGTGGGGTCTATGTTAACGTAAGCGATATGAATAAGGCATTAGGAACCAGCGGCGCATATAACAGCGCAAATGGTACATATACGTTATCGGCCGGTCGTGTGCCGCAGGTGGTTAAAAATGTATCTCCTTCTGTGGTCGGTATTATTGGCCGTTCAGCCACGGGAGAGACCGTAGCAGGAGGAGATCGATACAACCTGGCTCACGGCACGGGTGTCATCATTCGTACAGATGGATGGATTGTGACGAATGCGCATGTTATCGAAGGATTAGGTGATGCCGTGGTCGTAACCTCGGACGGAAAATCTTACGGAATCACCGACAGCTATAGCGATCCGATCAGTGATTTGGCATTAGTTAAAATCAAGGCAAGCGGCCTCAAACCCGCTACCTTGGCAGCTTCAACGAACAGTCTACAGGTAGGGGAGCAGGTAGTGGCTATTGGTACGCCTATATCCTTTTCACTTCGCAATTCGGCAACCTCAGGTGTGGTTAGCGGGCTGAACCGTGGTGTCAACGCTGCTTATCGTTTGATCCAAAGTGATACCGCGATCAATCCTGGTAACAGCGGCGGTCCGCTGGTCAATCTCAAGGGTGAGGTCATTGGGATCAATACGATGAAATTCTCGGCGGTCGGCATTGAAAATATGGGCTTTTCGATTCCGGCGGATACGGTGAAATATGTCATCGGCCAATTTTTCAAATACGGAGAGGTTCGGCGCGCTAGTCTTGGTCTAGGGCTGGAAGAAAGCTGGTCAGCTATCGTCGGATTACCTACCGAGGATCCTTTGAAAGTTACGAAAATTACTTCAGCCAATGCCGTTCAGGCCAAAATCAAGGAAGGCGATGAGCTGTATAGTATTAACGGTAAGCGTGTAGCTTCCGCTATTGATGTCAATGAACTGCTTAAAAACTATCAACCAGGTCAAACGGTGAGTGTACTTATGCAGTCTGACGGTGATATTGTGAAGCGCAAGCTGGTACTGACACAGGATAATGGTGAAATCTATGAGTCCATTCAGTCTGGAGAAGATAGTGAAGATTCGAACGGTTCGGAAGCCGCTGAAGATGGTGGTGTAGCGCCTTCTAAGGAAGCATCGGAGCCAGCTCAAGGAGCAACTACTGGAAAGTGAACAATAATGCCTCTTGAATCTATAAAATAAAGCTAAAGGGAGATTTACTGTGAAGCATATTCAAAGAAAAATGATGCGTAAGCTGGGGGTCGGCGCTGTCGCATTGTCCCTTCTGCTTTCCGCTTTGCCAGCAGTTGCAGCAGATCATGATAAAACCATGCTGGAATTACGGTTGCAAAGCGGCAGCAATACAGCCATCGTGAACGGTCATAATGCCAATATTACGAAGCCGTATTCCAAAAGTGGTGCACTGATGGTTCCGGCTGGTGTGTTTAAAAAGGCATTTAACAGCAAAATTCGATTAGCTGAAGATAATGTGGTTAAAATCACTAGCGGAACTCATGTTGTATCGCTAACCATTGGTAGCCGTACAGCGTGGGTGAGAGGTCACAAGGTGACACTTCCAGCTCCACCGGAAATGTCATCAGGTATTCTCATGGTGCCTCTGCGTCAAGTAGCAGAAGGGCTTGGCGGTAAGTTGGAGAAGAATGGTGCCGGAATCATTATTCGGATGGAAGCACAAGAAGAGGCAGGCACGGTAGCTGAAGAGACACCGAACATTGATAATGATGAGGGTAAGACACAGATCGGGAACAGTTACTATGACTGGTCTATGAACTATCCAACAGGGCTCGTCATCGGTCAGGGAGGTGGAGATGAGAGTATTTCCACATTTATGGACGAGAACAGTGCGTATTATATGGAAGTGCACACAGCGTCACAGCCGGTTCCACTGAATGCGGACGATCTGCTGCAACAATTGGTGCAGGCAGCCAAGGAAACGGGAGAAACTGTGATCGATCGAAAATCCTTCCCGAAAGCGAAGGTACCTTATGCTCGTGTCATTACGAAGGATGGGGACGGCGTGCTGTGGGAAAATCGTCAGTACTATGACAACGGACGATTGTATGTAGTTTATTTTTCCGATGCTAAAGCAACGAATTATAAAGATCTGGCCCAGTATGCGGGACTTTTAAATTCCTTCAAGACCTCCTTTAATGCGCAGGATAAAAGTATTAAAGACTTGTCTACTGTCGTAGGAGGCACACGCGAGGCCGGGAATCCAGACTACGGTGTGTCACTCAGCATACCCGCAGGCTGGAAAATGGACGATCAACGGATGCAATATGAAAGTAATGATGGATCGAGCTTCCGTGTGAAAGTAACCTCAGCTCCAGCAGATGGAAAATTGGAGAACTGGGGCCAGCAGCTGCAAAAATGGCTGAGCGATTCATTTGTGTCCACGGCTTATGAGGCACAGAAGACGTATCCGCTGGAGGTTGCAGGCGTTCAAGGGTTAGTACAGGAGTACCGCTATAATTTTGGCGATGGATGGGTCAAAGAGTACAATGTGCTGATTCAGCAAAATGGATACCGCTACTTGGCTGAATACGCAGTGCCTGAAAAAGTAAGCAAAGGAAATGATCAGTTCAACGCGCTCATTTCCTCGCTTCAAATCGATTTTCAAACCGTAGCGAGTAACTTTGGACAGTTGGAAGAAGACGACTATTTGACAGACAAAACGAAAACGGTCAAAAAGACGTCAAAAGCCTATGAATATACAGTGAATATCCCACGATATTGGACCGCGATTAGCGATCAATTTGAATTGGGCGATGTAGAGTACCAGTTTACCGGAGGACGCTTTTCCATCAAAATCGACAACGACCAATCATTTGAACTAACGGTATCCCAGCTCAAGGACTTCTACGATAAGCAAGCAAAGAACTACAAAAACCTCAAAGTTGAGGAAGTTAAGGACGTAACATTTGCTGGTGTTCCGGCAGTGTCCTTTACATTCCATCGTATCGAGGAAGGCATTGGCTACACAGGCCACCAATTGGTTTTAGAACGTGATGGAAAAACGTATACCGTGACAACGACATTGAATGATGCGAACAACACGGCTGTACAGTCTAACGCACTGGATTCGACGTTGAATTCGTTTAATTTTGTGAAGTAAGAGGGTGTAGGTAAGAGATTAGCGAGTTATGGTGAGAGCGCTACGCGTGCCATTTGATCCTACGATCGCTGTTGACCCGGGATTCTTGGATTGTATAAGGATTTAATATGTAAGAATCCCGGGTCAAAGGCGAACGCTGACGCTTCTACGGATTCAAATGGCCTGCTTCGCTGGCGCCCGCCAAATACCACCAATCTTTTGATGAGTGAGGTAAGCAGGGAAGAGCAAAGGCAGATATTTACGGTACTTAGATCAGCCAATACGAACCCCTTTTTCTCGGATTCATTGTCTGGTACGCTGTTAGCGTCAACGAGGATACCGTATTCTAAAAAGGCTGGTGTAGCTTACTAGCGCGCTAAAGTGCCTAATCTTCATCACTATTTGGCTTCCTGCTCGATAGTACTGATTACTTCGTTGTTCCTCTTGTTTTATAGGATTCTTCACCTCCAAAGTACCGTTTGACGGGAATGGGGGTGTTTTTTATGTTTTAGTAAGAGGATTTTTATGAGGAATCGCTTGGAAAGTGTAGAAGCTTGGGACGCAGTCTGGTACACTAGATTAGTTACAAGATAAGAATAACTATGCCGCAAATGTTCGTGATGCGGATTTTTTGAGTTGATGCCATTTATCCCTCGAGCCAGTGGTTCAGAGTGGGGATGATCGGATAGGATGATAATTCATAGGGCTATAAAATAAGCAGCATCGCTGCTCTGGAAAATAACGTTTAACTCAAGGTTAATCAGTTATTTCTCCATATAGGGAGGACAAAAATGAAATCAGTAGTACGAAGAGAAGATGTTGAGCTTCTGGCACCAGCCGGTGACTGGGATTGTATGCGTGCGGCGGTGGCAAACGGGGCTGATGCGATCTTTTTCGGGGTGGAAAAGTTCAACGCACGGGCACGGGCGAATAATTTCCGCATGGAGGAACTGCCTGAAATTATGGCGTTTTTGCATAGCTATGGGGTTAAAGGTTTTTTAACATTCAATATATTGGTATTTGAAAACGAGTTGGAGGACGCTAAGGAGCTGGTCGATGCCTGTATTGATGCTGGAGTCGATGCTTTAATTGTCCAGGATATGGGCCTGGTGAAAATGATCCGCGACATTTCACCGGATTTTCCGATTCATGGTTCTACCCAAATGACGATTACCTCGCCGGAAGCGGTAGAGTTTACAAAGCCGTACAATATGGAACGGGTCGTGCTTGGACGTGAAAACAACCTGAAACAGATCCAAAAAATAGGCGATCAGGCGAGACTTCCAATGGAGGTATTCGTACATGGAGCATTATGCGTATCTTATTCTGGCCAATGCCTGACTTCAGAAATGTGGGGCGGCCGCTCTGCTAACCGTGGTGAGTGTGCACAGGCATGTCGTTTGCCTTACGATCTGATGGTGGATGGAGAGCAGAAACCAATGGCGGATGTGACGTATCTACTGTCGCCTAAGGATCTAGCAGCGATTGACTTGATGCCTGAACTGATCGACGCGGGTGTGGTTTCTTTTAAAATTGAAGGTCGACTGAAAACACCTGAATATGTGGCAAATGTGGTCAGCAAGTACCGCAAGGCCATTGATAAGTATTTTGATGGCGATACGTCCAAGACGAGCAAAGAAGATATCCGCGAGCTGCAGCAGAGCTTTTCACGCGGCTTTACGCACGGTTTTCTCGAAGGAACCAATAACAAGAAGCTGGTTGACGGGACGTTCCCGAAAAGCCGGGGGGTGTATCTGGGCCGAGTGGAACAAATCCTTCGTGATGGCGTAGTGTGCCGTATTGATGCACCGCTCAAGCGTGGCGATGGTATTGTATTCGATGCGGGAGATCCCACGCAAAAAGAAGAAGGCGGACGCGTATACGATATCCGTCGCAAGGGCGTGAAGATTGAAGGCGAAGCCGGAGAAGGCTGGATCATTGACATCGTAGCGGGACGCAACGATGTTGATCTGCGCCGTGTACACGTGGGCGATCGCATTTGGAAGACCAACGACCCGGCGCTGGACAAGCGTCTGCGCCAGTCGTACGACACGGACAAGCCGTACCGGGTCTTCCCAGTACATGTGCGGGTCAGCGGCTCCCCAGGACAACCGCTGTCGACATGGTGGACCGACGTGCAGAAAGGCACAACGGTCCGCGTGGACTCCGAGCTGGAACTTGAAATTGCCCAGAAGCGTCCGATGACGCACGAGCTGCTCGAAGAGCAGTTCGGCCGACTGGGCGGAACGGTGTTCCAGCTGGAAGAGCTGGACGTCCATCTGCATGGGGACGTCATCGTGCCGATGCGCGAGCTGAACGGTATCCGCCGTCAGGCGGTGGAACTGCTCGCGGGCGAGCGTCCCAAACCGCCCGTGTACACGAAACGGGCGGTCGAGGTGTATGACGATGCATCGACTCCGGCATCGTCTGTGGCACGCGGTCAGGCAGAGCTGACCGCGTTGTGCCGCAGCCTCCCTCAGGTGGAGGCTGCGCTCGAGGCCGGCGTGGAGTTCATCTACGCCGACTTCGAGTTCATCAAGCAATTCCCGGCAGCCGTAGAGGCAGTGCACGCTGCAGGCCGCCAAATTGCACTGGCGACCCCGCGTATTCACATGCCGGGTGAAAATGGCTACCACAACAACATCCTGCGCCTAAAGCCGGATGCTGTGCTGGTACGCAATCCAGGGGCACTGTATTTCTACTTGCGACATCGGTTGGAGAACCCGGACGCACATCACCCGCAATTGATTGGTGACTTCTCGCTGAACATAGCCAACCATAAAGCGGCTGATCTGTTCCTGGATTCCGGCTGCGACCTGGTTACGCCTTCGTACGATCTGAACATCCAGCAAATGGTCGATATGCTCAGACGTACGCGTACCGATAAGCTGGAGATCGTGATCCAGCAGCATATGCCCATGTTCCATACTGAACATTGCGTATACTGCACCTTTATGAGTGAAGGCACCGACTACACTAACTGTGGACGTCCATGTGAGGACCATCGCGCATCCCTGCGTGATCGAATTGGTATGTCTCATCCGGTCCGTGTGGACGAAGGCTGCCGCAACACGGTGTACAACGCGATTGAGCAATCCGGCGCGGAATATCTGTCCAACTTCCTGGAGCTGGGCGTGTCCCGTTACCGCGTGGAATTTTTGGAGGAGACACCGGAGCAAGTGCATGAGGTTATTGATCTTTATAACCGTGCCCTGCGCGGAGAAATCAGCGGAACACAAGTATGGAAGACGCTGAAAGCGACGAATCAGTTGGGTGTTACACGTGGTCAGCTGGTGAAGTAAATAACTGTATATTTGTTCGGGAGCCAGAAAGATTCCGGCAGCATAATATATTTATATAGAAAGCTAGTGATTGGAAGACATGTTCTCTTTGAGGGAAGATGTCTTCTTCTTTAATCTATTACAATAATTGACCTTCCTGTTATAATCATAGACAGTATATCTTACCGTTATATTGATGACAAAGGAGTTTAACCTATGAAAATCCGTAAAGCGATTATTCCTGCTGCGGGATTAGGAACCCGGTTCCTTCCTGCTACGAAAGCGATGCCTAAAGAGATGCTTCCCATTGTAGACAAACCAACAATTCAATATATTATTGAAGAAGCTGTTGCATCTGGTATAGAGGATATCATTATCGTTACTGGTAAAGGCAAAAGGGCGATTGAGGATCATTTTGACTACTCCTTTGAGCTGGAGCATAATTTGACTGCGAAGGAAAAATGGAACCTGCTCAATGAAGTGCGTAAACCATCAGAGATGGCAGATATCCACTATATTCGTCAAAAGGAACCTAAAGGGTTGGGGCATGCCATATGGTGTGCACGTAAGTTTATCGGTGACGAACCTTTTGCCGTCCTTTTAGGGGATGACATCGTTGAGTCTGAGAATCCATGCCTCAAACAGATGATTGACGTGTTCGATGAGTATCAGCGTTCTGTTGTAGGTGTAAAACAAGTAAATTGGAACGAGGTACATCGTTACGGGATAGTTGAAGGCCATGCACTTACTTCCAAAATCTCTGAGGCGGAACGATTGGTAGAAAAGCCAAAGAAGGAAGAAACCAACTCCAACTTGGCGATTATGGGACGTTATATCTTGACGCCTGATATTTTTGATATCCTGGGTCAGCAATCTGCGGGAGTAGGCGGGGAGATTCAACTGACGGACGCATTGTCCAAACTGGGAGAAAAGAGCCCCATTCTGGCCTACGAATTTGATGGCAATCGCCACGATGTTGGCGAGAAATTGGGATTCATTGAAACGACCATTCATTATGCTCTACAGCATAACGAGATAAAGGATGAAGTACTGGCTTATATGAGACAGGTTATTGAAGGGATTGATGAAAATATAACAAAATTGTAATTGTATGCGATAAAAAGAAGTTTTGGATTTTTTAGTTCTTCTTTTAAAATGAGAGAGTAATATTCCAAATAATCTCTTATTCTATCGAAGGAGGAACAAAGATGAACTCTTTAGAACTATTCGTTTTGGAACAAGAAGACACTCTTGATTTGGACTTACAGGTTAATGCTTTCTCATCTGAACCGGTTACTATGGCATGTACTGGTACTGTTACTTGTGCTGTCTCTGCTTGCTACGATACTTATGTAACTTGTAACTGCTGTTAATTGTGTTAAAACTAACCCCAGATATGCTTTGTATATCTGGGGTTTTCTTATGTAAAGAAGGAGGGCTACTAGCTATGAAGGGTATAAGACACAGGAATGAAAATAGGAATTTGTTTAGAGCGTTAGATTTTTTTTTGGTTAGAATTCCGTTGTTGCCTGTAGAGATGTACAATGAACTATTTTATGAGCCTTCATATGAAAATTTACGTAACAAGTTGCTTCATATGGTAAAAGAGCCAATTGTCTGCGAAGCGCTTTTAATTGCAAGTCCCTCATTAATGCACTCTGTTAATCAAATACTGGACAATTCAAATTCAAAGAAAGCAGATAAAATTATCAAAGCAATAGCTCATTATATGATTAGGCTTTCAACACGCGCTACCCCTTACGGTGTTTTTGCTGGAGTTGCCATGGGTTCTTTTGAAAGTGAAAGCAGGCTGGTAATAGGAGACTTGAGCTTTCATCGAAAAATAGCACGCCCAGATATGCAATGGTTAATGGATCTTGTAAAGGGTTTGGAACGTATAAGGCACGTCGTTGAACAAGTCGAAGTTCGTACGAACTCGATCCTCTATACTTCCGGCTCACGTGTGAAGTTACCTTATCTCAATTATATAGATCATTTTGATTCCTCTGATGAAATGAAAAGTAGCTCAATCCGAATTTCTAAATTTGTAGACTATGTTATTCACTGCGCGAAACAGCCCGTTCCTATCTTAAAGCTAATGGACAAAATGAAAGAAGAGTTCCCGACTATAAATCAAGAGCAACTATTTGGTTTGTTATTGAAGTTAGTAGAACAAGAGTTTTTAATAAGTAATTTAAGACCCCCCTTATCCATACGTAATTCTGAATTGCCATTTGAATATATAAAAGGGCAACTCGCATCCATGACAGGCATAGACGATCTCAAAGCCTCAATTCAGAAGATTTATAACTACATTCAGCAATATAATCAAACCTCTGTAGGTGAGGGGGAAGAGCTATATACGAACATATGCAGCAGCATCAATGAAATGTTCCCCAGCAAAGATCCGCTTCAAATTGACATGGAAACAGCTATAACAAACGCGACTTTAAGTCACGAAATAGCGGAAGAGGTCGCAATAGCGGCCGAAGTCTTATGGAGACTATCGAATAATGTATGCAATCCGCATCTTGCGACCTATCGAGGCGCCTTTATTGAGAAGTACGGAGTACATCGTCAGATTCCCTTGTTAGAACTGTTGGATGAAGATATGGGATTAGGAGCCCCTCCTGATTATAAATATCCTATGAGCAAACGTAGCTGGGAAAAGTCTACTGCGAATGCAGACAGAGATAAACATTTAGCACGCTGGGTTGCAGAAGCTATCAAACAAGGTAGTATCGAAATTGAGCTTACAGATGAAAAAATCAGAAAAATAGAATGTGCCCCTTCGGAGCTTTCTCCTCCACCATCACTGGAGATGTACGTTACCGTCGCCACTTCGGATGCCACCGCTCTCGAAGGTGGGGACTATAAATTGATTGTTAACCCCAATTCAGGCGGCACAGGTGCAGGTAAAACATTTGGGAGATTCGGTCCGATTCTAGATGGTTCTGCACAAAAACAAATCTCCAGTATTTATAAAATACAGTCAGATCAAAATCCAAATGTGATTTTTGCGGAGCTTATCTATCTTACGATTAATAGTAGACATTCCAACGTTGTGATAACGAATCGTTCCTGTTCTCATCAGATTATCCTTGGGACCAATGATTATACAGATGACCGTGCGTCTACTATTTCTTTAGCCGATTTATATGTAGGTTGTACCCATGACTCTTTTTATCTAATGTCACGCTCTTTGAATAAAAGGGTAATCCCGGTAGCCACAAATATGTTGAATTACTACAAAGCGCCGAATGTTTATCGATTTTTGCGTGAAATGGAGCAGGAAGGACAGAGGAATGTTTCAATGTTTCAGTGGGGGAATCACTTATCAGAGTTGCCTTTTCTTCCCCGCATAAGATACGGCAATACCATTCTGTCATTAGCGTCGTGGTCTTTAAATGCAGATATGAAGGCTTTCCAGAATTGTCATACCAAGAGTGATTGGCGCAATGCATTTGAAAGGCTGAAAAAAGAATGGAGTATTCCGAGATACGTGTATATAACTATTGCAGATAACAGATTGTTAATTGACACTACACATGATTTTTGCATATCCGAACTATATGATAAATATCAAAAGCTTACAGATTCAGCCTCCATATGGTTGACTGAATGCGGTTTTGAGTGGAGTGAAGTATGGGGAGAGTCCACGAAAGGACACCACATTGCAGAGTATGTCATTCCTTTGGTGAAAACGAATAAAGTAGGCCAATCGAGATCAAAGGACCTTATTCAACCAGATATGATGCAAAACCCTATCAGTACCCGTTCGATGGATGTTTATTTTCCAGGCAGTGAATGGCTGTACGTTAAATTATATGGTATGTCTGAACGGAAGGAGGAGTTTATTGGAAATTATCTCAGACCTTTTTGTGAACTGGCAGAAAAACAAAAAATAGTCGATCAACATTTTATTATTCGATATAAAGATCCTGATGATCATGTACGAGTGAGATTTCATGGGGATGCAGCGATGTTGTGTGCGCAACTGATTCCTGCTATTCAGACGTGGGCGAACAAGCTTAAGAAGGAAGGACTGCTAAACCAACTTGTGTATGATACATACGAGCAAGAGGTGGAAAGATATGGGGGGGGAAGCTTCATTCAACTGGCTGAGGAAGTTTTTGCTGCAGATTCCAAGCTCGCTTCTGAATTCATTTATTTGCACTACAACAAAAAATGGAATATGCCATTAGAAGACATTGCATTGATTAGTGTGATTGATATGTTAAATCAATGGATGCCTTCACTAGCTAAGCAGGTTGAATGGTCCCAACAGAAAGAGTGGCATAACCATCATATCAAAGAGTTCCAAAAGAATCGTACATGGTACATGTCGATATGCGATGTTTCCGATCGATGGAGTTCATTGAGAGCTTGTAATTATGGTGAGTTTATGATAGAACGCTTTCAACCTCGAAGGGAAAAACTGAAACAATATAAGGAGAGGTTCTTTCAGAAAAAAAAGGAAACATGCTGGGACGGACCTTTATTGGATATTATGGAAAGTTTTATTCACATGCATCTGAACAGATTACTAGGCACGGATCGAATGAAGGAGGCGAAAATAATGTCACTATTAAGCCACGCTCTTTATCATCTAAACCATGCTCAGAAGTATACAAAGCGAATGAATTATAAGGAGTGCTGAGGCATGATTACAACGGGAATATCAGAAGATTTGCGTCAGACTATTTTGGAGATTGTACATGAGGTTGGAAGAAGATTGGCAGATTCGGATTACGTAACGGCAATGTGCTCATCGGACTCGAATCGAACAGATTTACAATTGGATTACAAATGGGATGAGATTAGTCTTGCGAGTGGCTATCCAGCGGTGAGTCTACTATACGGAAGGCTGGGTACTGTATTCCGCGAGGAGACGTTTACCCGATACGCACATCAGTATCTTGTGAATACAAGAGAAGCACTCAAGCTGAAGGAAAACATATCTTTATCGCTGTGGAGCGGGCTATCGGGTATTGGATTTACGGCCTACGCACTGTCTGACAATCTGCGCAAATACCGAAGTTTTATTGAACAGATCAATCATTTAATCCTTCGTTATGGTGCTGCTCTGTTGGAAAGTTCAAGAAATAATCTAAAAGCGGGAGTCATTTTTCATGACTATGATGTTATTTCGGGATGGAGTGGGATAGGTAGATACCTGTTATTGTTCAAAGATGTGCCTGAGATGAGAGATCTCCTTAAAGATGTTCTTGAATATCTTGTCATGTTAAGTGAAGAGAGGGCTTGGAATGGTGAAGTTCTACCAGGCTGGTATATCCCCGTTCACAATCTGCCCCCACATGAGCAGCAGAGGTATCCTGAAGGATACTTCAACATGGGGTTGGCTCATGGAATTCCTGGACCGTTGGCCTTACTATCAATAGCTTGGCATCACGATGTGAGAGTGTCAGGACATAAAAAGGCAATAGAACGCTTCGGTTCATGGTTGAGTCATTGGAAGCAACAGAATGATTTTGGGTGGTATTGGCCCAATAATATAAGCTATAGAGAATATATGA
Organism: Paenibacillus sp. 1182; assembly: GCF_017833915.1. NCBI lineage: Bacteria > Bacillati > Bacillota > Bacilli > Caryophanales > Paenibacillaceae > Paenibacillus > Paenibacillus sp. 1182. Next base: position 573,831 of record NZ_JAFICR010000002.1, read on the forward strand.
ATGGAATTATTTTCGATGAAACAGAACGTGAAGCCTGGTGTTATGGAACTCCAGGGGTTGCCAGGAGCTTATGGCTAGCAGGGAGGGCTCTGGAGAACGAAAAATTAGAGGCGCTCGCTGTGGATGCTTTCAAATCCATATACGCACGTCCCCGTGAACGTTGGAGCATATATTCTCCATCGGTATGTCATGGATATTCGGGATTAATAAAGCTCACGCATCAGATGTATCTGGATACGGGAGATGCCGAGTTGCGTGATTATGCTCAGGGCTTGCTTTTAGAAGTCGTTAACATGTTCGATAGAGGGGCAGCATTCGGTTTTTGGGATATCGTAAAGGATACTCAATCGGTCAAACATTTGGATTTCGTAGGCGTATTGGATGGGGTTGCAGGCATTGTTATGACTTTACTAGATACTCTAGAGTCCGAGGAAAGTATTTGGGGAAGAAGCTTATTAATCACATAGCGGAAGGAAGTAAAACTTAGGATATAAAGGAAGGAACGCTAGAAGTGAAAAACTTCTGCGTTCCTTTTTTGGTGGGTGCATTTTTGTATTTGCGTTCAATGTTAAACGTATACCTAGAGCTTTAAGGCCTTTAACTGCTCAATTTGCTCTTTTTCCTTCGGATCAGCCTTAATCAGCTTATCGTACAAAGCTTTGTCATCTTGTCCCTGCTGTTGCAGAGCGACGATATAATAGCGAGCGACCTCACGATTTGTAGCATCACTCAGGTCGTCTTTCAAGCCGCTTTTGAGGATGCTTGCAGCCTCAGCAGGCTTACCTGACATGAACTCTATTTTACCAGTACTGAGCGCAATACCTGGAGTCACTTCAAAAGTACGTGTCAACTCAATTTCAGGTGGAACCGTCTTAATATGAGCTACCCCATCCAGAACCTTCTGATAAGCAGCAAGACCTGCTTGGAAATACTTCTGTTCTTTGGTGGTGTCTTTTTGCTCACGTGCCTTATTACCAATGGTGTAAGCTTGGGTAATCAACATATTGTACCAGTCATTGTCCCAGTTAAAGTTGGAAATGTTATTTTCCAAAATACTAAAGGCTTGCTCATTCTCGCCTTTCATTTGTAAGAGGGAAACTTTAGAGTTGATCATAGTTTTGTTATACGGCTCTGCTTTCAAACCCGTATTTAGCACCTCTATTGCAGCATTATAAAATTCTTCTTTTTTCGTTTGCTCATAAACATTCTTATACAGTGCAGCCAGTCTCAGAACAGAATCCGGGTGTGTAGGACGAAGTGCAAGATCTTTATTAATAGCACTTTGGATTTCTTCAAATGATGTGCTGACCGCCATGATCCGTTTAGCATATGTGGCAGCATTAGCCGATTGCAAGAAGCGGAGACCTGCAAAAAGCACCACGATGCTTAGAATGCCAATGACTGAACTATACATAATTCGGAATCCGGAAGCACTCATTGACAGGCGTTTAAGCGACTTGCTGTCCATAGCAGCGGCCATACCACCAAGACTCACAAATACTAGTATGCCCATGAACACATAACTCATATTAAAGTCCAATAGACTATGGAGCAAAATGGACATCGCCAAAATCAGGTATAGGAAGTAGCTATCTCGGTTTTCATCGTCGGTTTTGATGTAACCTTTAATATATTTATAAAAAATATAAAGGATAAACGCCATAAAAATAACGAATCCAATGATACCAACCTCTACCAGATACTGCATGAAGAAGTTATGAGCTTGTGCGCTTGTGTAGCCATAGTCTTGATATTTTTCATACAGCGTAGCCCAACCGCCACCACCTGCACCAATCAACGGATAGTCAGCAATTAGTTTGGAAGCATCGCGATAAAAGGTTATACGTTCCAGTACACTATGCTGTCGGAAGTTGATATTTTCCAGACGTGACTCCATGTTAGCTGGAAGAAGGGATTTCAGTCCCGTGCCAACCAGCAGGAACGCGAAAAGTCCAGTAATTACCACAGCTCCTATAGGTAGCCACAGATTAGACAGTTTGCGTGAAGCCAGACCTTGAAGACCCTTTTCTAGACGCGGACTCAGATAGCTTTGTACGAACCATAAAACAAGAGTAGTCACGGCAGAAGTGGTAAGGAGTACCCCCCAGGCTTGAGCAGCTTTTGCACCGTTGTAGGTTTGAATAAGTTGTAATCCCCAGCTAGTAATCGGGCTTAAAATAACAAAAGAGGCCAAACCTGCTATAGCGAAATGCAAAATCCATAAAATTTGTCGTGCAGGTTTAAAAAACAAAAGTAACAGGACAAATACTACGGGCAGCATTACGAGACCACCACGTGAGAGAGTTAGGAACAACGATATAAAAATAGGTACCAACATAAAGCCGTGAATCCCTTTTCCATACCATGTCTTTGACTTCATCAGACAAAAGACAGCCGCAAACAAAAACGCCATCAAAAACGCCGCGTATGTATTCGCGTACTGGAAGACAGATGTGAGACGTGGACCGTTAGCATCTACCCATATCGCATCAATGTAACGATTGTTAAGTACCCAAGCAGCGAACCAACCCACCAAGCGTCCAGCCAATACCCACTGCCCGAACCAGTTAATGAACCCAAAGCCTATAATAAGGTAGGCTATGGTCATAATGGCCGTCTGGATGATGCGGTTGCTCAACCGATCCCGTAAGGCGTACAATGTAATGATGAATAATGAGGCATAGATGCACTGCACAACTACCATATTCATCGCGAGATAATGAGAAGCAGCGGAAATCAATGATAGTACGTACGTCAACGGGAGTAACATAACAAGTACTGCCAGCCAGTCTCTTTGATCTTCCAATTTGAATTTCTTATAATAGGTTGCGATTCCCAAAATCAATAGAATCATGCTGATGATCAAAGCACAATAAAGTGGCTTCTCAAATTCGAGCATTTGCCCATTAAATAGTGCAGCCTGGAAGGGAGACCAAGCTAAAAACAGAATCATGCCAACAATTAACACCCAAAACATAGCCGGCCTTTTATCGTCATGGGTCGACGTTTTGGCCTGTTTCCCGTATACTGGATTCGACAAGGTTTACAATCTCCTTTTCTTGTAGATACGTCAACATTTTAGCATAGAGAAAATGAGTTAACCAGTTGTTCAAAGTACTTTTGTAATTATATTCAAAAAGATAAACTTATTTGTAGTATATATTCGAAAAAAAGGAGAAGTTTTATGAAAGTTATAGTAACTGGAGGAGCAGGATTTATTGGCTCTAACATCGTGGATTTACTTGTAAAACACAATCATAAGGTTGCAATTATTGATAACCTTTCTACAGGTAAGCGAGAAAATATAAATCCTTTTGCTGAATTCTTCGAAGCTGATATTCGTGATACTAATAGTTTGGACTATATTTTTTCAAATGTAGATCCAGAAATTGTAATTCATCACGCTGCTCAAATAAGTGTGCAAGAATCATTTAGAGATCCGTACTTAGATGCACAAATAAATATAAACGGGACAATTAATATTTTAAATCAATGTGTTTCTCACAATGTTAGGAAAATTATATATGCCTCTTCTGCTGCAGTATACGGAGTGCCTCAATATGTAAGTATTAACGAGCAACATCCTGTTTCTCCCATTTCTTTTTATGGGATTTCTAAGTATGCACCTGAAGAGTATATAAAACTGTATTCTGTTTCTTATGGCTTAAAGCACACAATTTTACGGTATGCAAATGTATATGGGATAAGACAGGACCCTAAAGGTGAAGGTGGAGTCATTTCAATTTTCTTGAATCAGTTGCTACAGAAGCACGTACCTGTGATATATGGAAGTGGAGAGCAAACTAGGGATTTTGTCTACGTTAAGGATATCGCTTTGGCAAACCTAGCTGCTTTAACTACAGCCCACAATGAAGTTTTAAATATAAGTACTGATAGAGAAGTAACAATAAATGAACTTTATAATATAATAGCTTCTTTATTACAGTCCAGTATCCGACCTGAATATCGTAATGAAAGAACGGGTGATATTCTGAGGAGTGCTTTGACTAACCAAAAAGCGGCTGAACTTTTGAATTGGATCCCGAGACATAGTTTGGAAGAAGGGCTAGCATTAACCTTGGATTACTATCAGAAGGAGTTATCAAATGGCGGCAAGAACTAGCATTATTAAACCTCAACTAAAACTTATTTTTGAGCTAGCTAAAAATGATTTTAAAACTAGATATGCAGGATCCTATCTTGGGATGTTTTGGGCTTTTATTCAACCTTTCATGACTATAGCAGTGTACTGGTTCGTCTTTGAAGTTGGATTTCGTTCTGGTAGTAGACCCGATGGGACCCCGTTTATTTTATGGCTCACTTGTGGAATGATTCCGTGGTTCTTTTTTTCAGAAGCTCTACTTACTTCTTCAAATAGTTTTCCAGAGTATAGTTATTTAGTAAAGAAGGTCTCGTTCCGTATTGGCTTTCTTCCGATTGTTAAGATAATATCTTCGTTTTTTATTCATTTATTCTTTTTGTTGTTTCTTATTGTTATACTTTTTTATTTTGGTTATAACCCAGATATTGTTTATATACAGGTATTTTATTATCTGTTTTGTTTATTTTATTTATTAATTGGAATAACGCTTATTACGTCTTCTCTAGTTGTTTTTATGAAAGACGCATTGCAAGTTTTGGGGATTTTCGTTCAGATTGGATTTTGGTTGATTCCGATTGTGTGGTCACCTGAAATTATCTCAGATAAGCTCATTAAATGGTTTAAGCTTAATCCGGCATACTACATTGTTGAGGGTTATCGCGATACTTTTATACATCATGTTTGGTTTTGGCACCGATATAATCAAACTGCATATTTCTGGATTCTTTCTACATTTATCATGCTTTTAGGCATATATTTATTTAAAAAGTTAAAGCCTCATTTTGCGGATGTGCTATAAGTTGTGGAGGTTATTATGGAAGAAGTAGCTATAGAATTAAAAAGAATATATAAAAAGTATAAGTTGTATTCAAAACCGACTGACAGGATTAAGGAAGCTGTGAATATTTTTGGTGGATCCTATCATACTGATTTTTTTGCTTTGAAAGATGTATCTCTGAACGTTAAGAGGGGGGAGACACTAGGTATCATAGGTAAGAATGGTTCTGGTAAGTCCACTCTTTTGAAAATAATTACTGGGGTTTTGACACAAACTGATGGTGATAGACTGGTTAATGGTCAGATTTCAGCACTTTTAGAGCTTGGAACTGGATTTAACCCTGAATATACTGGGATAGAGAACATTTATCTAAATGGAACAATGCGTGGCTTTTCGAAAGAAGAAATGAATAGTAAATTGGAACAGATTATTGAGTTTGCTGATATTGGGGAGTTTATCCACCAACCGGTTAAGACATACTCAAGTGGTATGTTTGCCCGATTAGCATTTTCAGTAATGATCAGTTTTAAGCCAGAGATTCTCATAGTTGACGAAGCATTATCAGTAGGAGATGTTTTTTTTCAGCAGAAATGCAATCGATATATGAAAGAGGAAATGTCAGATATCACAAAATTGCTCGTGACACATGATCTCAGTTCTATTGCTAATATGGCAGATAGAGTTATTGTTCTTTCAAATGGGGAGATTGTATTTGAGGGGGATCCCTTGAAAGGGATTGAATACTATACTAAATCCGTACATTCTGAGGTGTTTAAAGCTAACTCGGAGACAAATTCCCTCGCTTTGGAATTGAATAAAGAAACAAGTATTCCTTTAAACTGGATACCTGTTAATGAAGAGTCATTAGGTGGAGCACAAGAAGTCATAATCAAAGCTTTGGACTTCAGTGTGAATAGCGAAAAGTATAAAGGATATATTTCAGCGAATGATCTAGTTGAGATTGATATGTTGATAGAAGCTCATAAAACAACAGATGAATTGATCGTTGGTTATCTTGTGAATGATAAGTATGGAAATGCTATTTTTGGAGAAAATACAACCGGTTCAAATATATTTTCAGGTTCTGTAACAAAAGGTAAGTCTTATCTTGTCAAGTTACAGTTTAGATGGCCTGAGATTCAAGAAAACGAGTATTTCGTGACTCTTGGTTTAGGTGAGGGGTTTCATGAGATGCAACATACTATACAATGCTGGGCCCATAATGTCATTCAACTCAAAAATATTGTATTCACTTCAATCCATGCGATCTTTAATAATAAAATTGAGCATGTTGCAATTGAAGAATTATAAGGAGAGATCGATTTGAATAAATGGGATATTAGCACGCCAACATTCGAATCCGACCAGATCAACGAGAAGTTGAAAGTGGCCCCATGGGAAGGTCATCGTTGGTTTGCATACGATTATATTAACTTTATTGAACCAAATACAATTGTAGAGCTGGGAACCCATTATGGATGTTCATTTTTTTCATTCTGTCAGGCTGTTAAGGATTTCAACTTAAACACAAAGCTTATTGCTATAGATACTTGGGCTGGAGATGAGCAGGCTGGGTATTATGACGAAGAAGTATACCGTACTGTGAAAAGTACAGTAGCGGCTCATTTTAGTCATTTAAATATTGACTTGAAAAGGATGACGTTTGATAATGCATTATCTGAAGTGAATGAGGGCACAGCTGATTTAATCCACATAGATGGTCTACACACCTATGAAGCGGTGAAGCATGATTTTGAGACATGGCTACCTAAGTTGTCTAAAGACGGTGTTATCTTCTTTCATGATGTTTTTAGTCCTCTTGAGTATGGTTCAAATGTTTTCTGGAGTGAGGTAAAGCAAAAATATTCTTACTTGGAGTTTAAACACAGTTGGGGGTTGGGGATTCTATTTCCTAAGGGAGATAAAGTATATAATTTATTACTTGATCAAAATATTGAGGACAAGATAAATCTGTATACTTATAAGGCTCTATATTCATTTGAGCAAATAAAAACAAATGATCTCTCTTTGATGGTTGAAGAACGTGATAAAATAATAAACGACAACTCACGGATGATTGCTGAAAGGGATGAGGCAATAAAAAGCAATGGGATGATGATATCCGAACGTGATAAAACGATTAGAAGTAATGAAATTATGATATCCGAACGTGATGAAGTCATAAAGAAGAATGAGAGTTTGATTTATGAACGGGATGTTGCCCTGGAAGCGACTGAAAGTTTGGTGAAGGAACGGGATCAATTAATACGCAATATGGAAAAGATGATTGAGGAAAGAGAACAGTTATGTAATCAGTACCAAAATGAAATTCAAAACTTAAGGGCGAATATTGTGGACTTGTATAAGAGAATTGAGCTCTTAGAAACTAAAGTTAACTATTACGAAAGTAAGAAAATAATTTTTAATTTCAGAAACAAAGCGGATTAAGGAGCCTACATGGAAAATTTAATTCATACGGTACTGGAAAAAAATAAAAAAATAGCTTTCTTTGATGTGTTTGATACAATAATTCTCCGTCATGTAGAACCGGAATATGTGAAGAAAATATGGGCTAAACGAGTTAGCATTTATTTTGGCGATTCAATTGATTATGAAGAATTATATAGATTGAGAAATAATATGGAAGCCGAAATGTGTAAAGATAATGCAAATTCAGGTTTTGACATGGAATTTAACTACTCCAATTTGCTATCCTCGATGTATGTAGTTCTGATTAATAAAGGACTTTTGAACAATGATATCGATAAGGATACATTTATTTCTATATGTGAAAAAATTGAAATTGAAACAGAAATGGCAGTTCAATACATTGATCCAAAATGGCTCGAAGTAGTAGTTCAGTTACTTAAGCACAATATTAAAATTTATTGTGTTTCGGATTTTTATCTCTCGCAAAAGTTAATAGCTGAGTTATTTGCTAAACATGGAATTCTTCAGTACATTAATGAGATTTATGTATCCAGTGAGTATTTGCTGACTAAGAAAAGCGGTAAACTATTCACAAAAATAGTTGGTGATAATAACTTCAATCCCTCAGACATTATTATGGTAGGCGATAATGAACACTCAGATTACAAAGTGCCTCTTTCTCAGGGGATTGATGCTTATTATATAGATAGGAAACAACAGCATGCTTTCTATAGTGAATTTCGTAAGCGGGTTGAGAGCGAGACTCATTATGCTAATGAGTTAACCGCGATGGCAAGGGATATGTCACATGTGGGGAGATTTCTAGAAATATCCTGTTCTTTGTTTTTTTATATCGTTATGCTTCACAAATCTCTAATGAAAAATGGCGTGAAAAATGTATTCTTTTTGTCAAGAGAAGGAGAATTTCTGTTAAAGTTATTTGACCTATATCAGGAAAAAGAGGGATACAAAGATACTTTTTATGTTAAGCCTCATTACTTGAAAGTATCTAGAAAATCTACATTTTTACCGAGCTTACTGCCTCTTGACAGTGAAAAGTTTGAGATTTTGTTTAGACAATATATTCATATTTCGTTATACGATTTTTTGTCAAGTTTAAGTTTTGAGGAAAAAGTAATAGAAGAAATTTCTCATAAACTTAATATAGATGCCAAGTTGAAAATTGAAAATTTCCCTAGTAGCAAGATTTTTACGGATTTAAGAAATGATTCGACGTTTATTGAAAAATATGAAGAATCAAGGCTTCAGCAACGAGATAATTTTTACAGTTATATAGAAAATTTCACTGTGAATATAAAAAAACAGGGCTTTCATTTAGTTGATGTGGGTTGGAAGGGCACTATACAAGATAATATATATAGAATATACAATGAAAATGTATCAGTACATGGATACTATTTAGGGTTAATTGCCTCAGGAGATGCTCGAGAAAATAATAAAAAGCAGGGACTCCTATTCTCTTCTATTCCTTATAGAACTCCTTATTTTAATGTATACAATGAAAACAGAGCATTATACGAAATAGTGTTGGGTGCTTCTCATGGAAGTGCTAATAAATATATTCGTGATGATTATAATCATAGGATTGAAGTCGAAACCGTCCAAACAGATATGGAAAAGAAATTATTCGATGAGGTAATAAGCCCATTACAGAGCCAAATATATGATTTTTTTGAGAGATTGTGTAATCTCTTCTGCAATAGAGGTGTAAAACTTGAATATTACACTGAACAAATTGCTAAAGTTCATTCTAGAATGGTCTTATTTCCAACAAAAGCGGAGATAAATTTCTTTAATGGTCTGTATCATTATGAGAATTTTGGGGTATTCGAGTATTCTACTTTTAATACAAAAAATAAGTTTGACTTAATCAAAACGATTAAAAATACTTTTATATTGACACGAAACCCGAGAGCTATTCTTGAAAAGGGCTTTTGGGGGCCAATAACACTTAGTAGTCATGGACTTGGCTATTTAGTGCCTATTTATGGACGTTACAAATATAATAAAAGTTTTAAAGGTGGGAGTAATCATCAAATTGGCACGGTCGTTTCCGCAAACGATAGGCAGCTTGTGGAAGAGCTTAAAAGGTCATTGGATGAAAAGGATAGGACCATTTTAGACCTGACGCAAATGATAGATGATCGAGATGAAGCAATAAAAAAAATGACACAAATGATAGATGATCGAGATGCTGCTATTAAAAGTATGACACAAATGATTGATGAAAGAGATGAGGTTATAGAAAAGTTATCAAAATCAAAACATGATTAGGGGAAGAAGAAAATGAAATGGGCTTTCTTATTAGGATCTCCTGATATTAGTGGAGGTTCGTATGTAATTTTTGAACATGCAATAAGAGCAACAAAAAAAGGTGTACTTGTAACAATTATTACTGAAGAAGAAGTTAATATGGAGAGATTACATTGGCATCCTGAAGCTAGGTCTTTAATTTGGAAAACATACAAAGAAGTCGAAAATGATAAATTTGATGTATGTATTGCAACTTGGTGGAGAACTGTTTACGAACTATATCGAGTGACCGCAGAAACATATGCTTATTTTGTTCAGTCTATTGAATCAAGATTTTATGATGAGAATGAGAGATCACTACGGCACTTGGTAGACTCTACCTATCAGCTTCCCTTGCACATAATTACCGAAGCAAAATGGATACAGAAGCATTTAAATGAACACTTTAATAAAGACGCAAAATTAGTGCCCAATGGTATTAGAAAAGATATTTATTCGATTGAAGGTGTTAGACATCAGGCAAGAGAACAGGGGAAACTTAGGGTTTTGGTAGAAGGGCCAATAGATGTCCCTTTCAAGAATGTTCCAAAAACGATAGAAATCTGCAAACAATCTGACGCTGATGAAATTTGGTTATTAACTTCAAGTCCGATAAGTTCTTATCCTGGAGTAGACAAAGTATTCTCCCAAGTTCCTATTTTTGAAACAGCTCAAATTTACAGATCTTGTGATGTTATTATCAAACTCAGTTATGTGGAAGGAATGTTTGGTCCTCCTCTCGAGATGTTCCATTGTGGTGGTACCTCGATAACATATAATGTTACAGGCCATGATGAATATATTGTTTCAGATCAGAATGCTTTGGTCGCTGCAAAAGATGATGACAAAGCTGTTTTGAATTTTATAAATAGCTTAAAACATTCTCCTACTTTATTAAGAGATTTGAAGGATAAAGCTATAGATACTGCTAGCAATTGGCCAGGTTGGGACGAATCATCTGAACAATTCTATAAAGCTGTAAAATCGATTAGTGAGGATAATAGTCTTTTTGTTCACAACTCGAAAGATATCATAGAAAAGAAAAGTGAATTTTATTTTCAATGGTATGTGATAGCGGAGGAAAATAAAAATGTGATTACTAAACAAACTGCTATACAAAAAATATATGAGAATACAAAATCTTTTTTACGCAGACATTTTCCTGAAATGTTTGGCTTTTTTAGAAAAATAAAATACAAATTGATAATTAAAAAAATAATTAAATGATATCGATTTTGATTGATGAATTGTCTCTGTGAATATTTGTTTTAAACTATTTTCAGTAGAATTATGAATGAGGTCGCTAATGAATAACTCCATTATAACCAGAGCTTTAAGTTATGTGTTTTCTTTCTGTATAAGTCTGGCTTTTGTCTATCATTTTATTCCAAGTATAACAAACAGACGTGTGATTTTTGTTTTTTTTATTTTGCTTACAACAATTACAATAGGGTATGCACTTAGGAATTCATTTAAACAATTCTTTGATTCGAAGTATTTACATGCAAGCAAGAGAAGAAATTTAATTGTAAGTATTATTTTTTCATTTTCAATCCTTCTGATGATACCATTTAACGTTGATAATTTTCACACGTTAAAAGTTCAACCGCTTGGACAAAAAAATAATCAATCATTAGGTATCGAGGTTTGGGTTAAAGAGATTAAAATCGACAATAGAATTTTACCATTAAATGAAATGAATTTAATAGGTAATTGGGAATTGATTAATGGGGTTCCTGTTTATACACACGGTGATAATGTTTTTATAAATTGGGAAGGTAAGGTAAAAAGTAACATAAGCCTAAAACTTAGTAACCATCCCTATTCTGGTAAAGTTCGTTTAGTTATTGATGGTGAAGAAAATGACTATGATCTTTATGGTACTAATGATAGCACAAAAGAAATTCATTTAGATAATTTAAAGGGAGCCTCAATTTTCGAGAAATGTCTAGTGTTTTTAGCCGATTTGCTCTTATTATTCTTTACTATTTTTATCTTTTTAACTAGAATCACTATTCAAAGGACTCCTAAATCATTGTCTATTGCTAAAGGGGATAGTGCAGTATTCTTAGTACCGATAATAATTTCATGGAGTATATATTTTCTATCCTATTATCCTGGATTAATGAGTGGTGATTCCTTAGACCAGTGGAGACAATTATCGACATTTGAATTTGGGGATGCGCATCCAATTTATGATACTTTATTCAAGTTGCTTATTACTAAAATTTGGTACTCACCAGCAGCTATAGTTTTAGCTCAAATGATGTTTCTTCTGAGTGCTTTACTATATGCATTTCGTTCTCTATTAAAATTTGAAGTGAATAGAAGAATTCTTTGGGGGATGTCTATTTTATTTTCATTGATACCAGTAAATTCAATGATGATAATAAGCATATGGAAAGATGTGACCTATAGTATATCCTTATTTTTGCTTACTATTGTTTTAATTAATTTGTATGCAGAAAAAGAGCAATGGTTTAAATCTAAGAAAAATTTATTTCTTCTTGCTCTATCATTTTTTTTAGTATTGATGTTCAGACATAATGGAATTATATCAGTAATTGGAACACTGTTCTTATTGCTTGTATTTTATAAATCTAAGTGGAAAAAGATAGCACTAATAGGTATAACAGTCCTCGTGCTTTTTTTTGGTATGAAGAGTGTGTTAGTAAAAGTATTAGATATTGTCCCGAGTCCAAGTATACTAACATTTAATATACCAATTCAACAGGTGGCATCTATTCTTTCATCAGGTGTGGAATTAGACGAGGAACAAACTCAAGTTATTAAAAAAGCTATGGATCCCGGAATATGGATATCTGAGTATAATCCCTACGTTGTAGATCCTATCATCTTTAACCCTAATTTTGATATGTTAATTTTTAATGATCGGAAATACAAAGTTCAGTTTATGAAAGTTTGGATTGAACTCATTGCAAAAGAACCTGAAATTGCTATTAAAAGCTGGTTACAGCAAACCTCTGTAGTTTGGAGGATATCTCAACCGAGTAATTCTAGTACTCTGTTTACTGAAAGGGGGATTGTTCATACAGGTCGTGAATATTTAGATAAGTATAATTTGAAAACTGAGTCTCTCATCCCTGATTCATTGGTTCGAATTCAAGCTTTTCTTGATAGAACCCAAGAAAGTGATTTAGTTTGGTTACTTTGGAGACCAGCACTTTATATTTTTATTTCAATGTTATTTGGATTAATATTTGTTTTTCGCAATAATTTGAGAAGCTTAATTATTTTTTCCCCTGTTATGCTTAATGTGATAGGACTATTCGCAGCAATTCCAGCACAGCAAATTAGATATTTGTATCCGTCCATTTTATGTACTTTTATAATAATACCTCTGTGTTTTAGTAATATAAATGATAAAAGGCAGTATGGGAAAGAAGGTGCTTGAGAAAGTGAGAATTTTAGTTATAATTCCAGCGTATAATGAGGAGCATAATATAAAAGAGTTAATTAATAAATTCAAGAAAAATAAGTACGATATTATAGTTATAAATGACTGCTCTACTGACAATACCTCTATAGTTTGCAAGGAAAATGGTGTAAATGTTATTGATCTTCCTTGTAATTTAGGTATTGGAGGAGCTGTGCAAACTGGGTATAAATATGCCTATGAAAAGAATTATGATATTGCCATTCAGGTTGATGGAGATGGGCAGCATGACCCTGGACAAATCGAAAAAATAATAACTCCAATTTTAAATAATGAGGCGGACATGGTTATAGGTTCGAGATATATCGAAAAAGTGGGTTTTCAATCAACGCGTATAAGAAGGATAGGTATAAAATATTTTAGTGATTTAATATATTTTTTTACAGGAGTGAAGATAACTGACCCAACTTCTGGATTTAGAGCATGTGGTCGTAAATCAATTTCTGTATTTGCGAATGTATATTATCCAAGTGATTACCCAGAGCCAGAGTCAATCGTACATTTAATTAGAACTAATCATAAAGTTATGGAAATACCAGTAACAATGATGGAAAGACAGGCAGGTGAATCCTCTATAAAATCTGTTAAGTCCCTATATTATATGATTAAGGTGTCTTTAGCGATTCTAATTGATTTGTTGAGAGAGAAAAAAAGCTACGAGGTATTGCAATGATTCATTTTCAACTTCAAATTATCTTGTTTTTTGTATGTTCAATACTATTAATGTTGTTGATAAGAAAAATCAAAAGTTATAAATTAGACTTGAAATATGCGTTATTATGGATATTAATCAATTTAATGGGTATTATCCTTACATTATTTCCATATGTTCTAATTTTTATATCGCGTATTTTTTACATTGAGATGCCAGTTAATGCCTTGTTTTTAGTTGCTATAATTTCAGTTTTTGTTATTCTATATAGTCTTACAGTTGCCTTATCAAGGGATTCAAATAAAATTAAAGTTCTCTCGCAAGAGATAGGATTATTGAAAAAAGAAGTGGATCTACTTAAGGGAAACCACTTAAATCTAAAAGGGAGTCCCCATGAAAAATAACCTATTACAATTTTTGAAATATGGGTTTGTAGGTGCTTTCGGGACCCTTATTCATACTTCAACTATAATATTATTAGTTGAAAAGCTGAATTTCGAACCAATATTTTCTTCATTTATAGGATTTATATTTTCACTGGTGATTTCATATTTTATAAATCGTCAGTGGACGTTTAGTACTTCAGGGAAGGGGGGTAAAATTTTAGTTAAGTACACTTTAGTATCTCTAACTGGTTTGGTTCTTAACCTATCAATTATGTATGTTATCGTTTATGCTTTTCACTTTTCTTATCTTTTAGGACAATTTTTTGCATTGATTATCGTCCCTATTTTTAATTTCATATTAAACAAGTATTGGACCTTTGCTTATGTTAATGAAAGGGAAAAGTGTCCTGAAAAACTATGAGTTATTTTCATAGTTTGAAGGATGTTGTTGGTGTAATACTCTAAATAAAAGTGCAAAATGGATCACTTTATTTTGGTAAAGTGAATTTATAAACTCTGGGGTCTCCACTCTTATTAACTCTAAATATTTGGAGTGAGTTTTTGATACCTAACTAAAGACGAACTAAAAAGGGTGCGTTATAACGCTAGGTGGAGAATTTATTCTTATTTTAAAATTAATAATTAAGGAGTCGACATATGAAAGGTATAATTCTTGCAGGCGGGACAGGTTCTCGCCTTTTTCCTTTAACCAAAGTGACTAATAAGCACCTGCTTCCTGTCGGTAAGTATCCTATGATCTTTCATTCCATATATAAGCTGAAACAAGCTGATATTACGGATATCCTTATTGTAACAGGCAAAGAACACATGGGGGATGTTGTAAATCTGCTTGGAAGCGGTCGTGCTATGGGCGTAACCTTTACATATAAGGTACAGGACGAAGCGGGTGGCATTGCGCAGGCGTTAGATCTGGCAGAGCATTTCGTTGGTAATGATCAAATGGTCGTCATTCTGGGGGATAATGTGTTCGAGGATGATATTTCTTCGTTTGTGCAAAATTTCCGTACACAAAACGCTGGAGCTAAATTATTATTGCAAAAGGTTCATGATCCGCAGCGATTTGGTGTAGCAGAAATTCAAAATCAACGTATTCTATCTATAGAAGAAAAGCCTCAGCTACCTAAAAGTGATTATGCAGTTACGGGGATATACATGTTTGATCACAATGTTTTTAATATTGTGAAAACCCTAAAACCTTCAACACGTGGAGAATTAGAGATTACAGACGTTAACAATGCGTATATTGCTAACGGAACATTGACCTATGATATTCTTCAAGGTTGGTGGACGGATGCAGGAACGCATACTTCGCTTGCCAGAGCAAATGAACTCGCGCAAAATATTATATTTGGTGAGGAATTTGGTAAGTTAAAGTTGTAATGCAAAGTTTCACAGCATTGAGGGAAGGACGTATAGCATGAAAGTGATACCTTTAAAATTAACAGGTGCAAGTATAATGGAGCCGACTGTTCATGGTGATCAACGCGGTTTTTTTATGGAAAGTTATAATCAACAGGTTATGCAAAATGAGGGGATTAATCATACTTTTGTTCAGGATAACCAATCTCTTTCTGCTGATGCAGGAGTTATACGCGGGTTGCATTACCAATTAAATCCGAAGGCACAAACGAAACTTATCAGGGTACTCACAGGTGCTATCTATGATGTGATTTTGGACATTCGAAAAAGTTCTCCTACGTTTGGGCAATGGATGAGTGTCATTCTAAGTGAGCATAATCGTCGCCAGTTACTGGTGCCTAAGGGGTTTGCTCATGGTTTTTGTACGCTTGTTCCCAATACTCAGGTGTTGTATAAGGTTGATGAATATTACTCTCCTTTGCACGACAGAGGGATACGGTGGAATGACCCTGCATTGAGTATTGACTGGCCTACCTCCAAGGCGATACTGTCAGAGAAGGATAAACAGCAGCCCGTTCTGACAGATGCGGAAATCAATTTTGATTAGAAGCTAATACAAATTAATACTTTATATGCTTTTGAGTTAAGAAAATGAGTCAGAAGTCTAATATACTTCAGACATTGCTCGCTTAGGAGGTCTGTATGAAACTTCTTGTCACCGGCGGGGCCGGATTTATAGGTAGTAACTTTGTATTGTATATGTTAAAACACCATCCGGATTATGAAATTGTAAATATAGATGCTCTTACCTATGCAGGTAACCTGGAAAATTTGAAATCCATTGAAAATAACCCCAAACATAGCTTCATCAAAGCAGATATTACCGACGCACAAGCGATTGACCAGCTGATGCAGCAGGGGATTGATGTGGTGGTGAATTTTGCAGCGGAGTCACATGTGGATCGGAGTATTCTGGAACCGGAAGTGTTTGTGAAAACAAACGTATTGGGTACGCAAGTGCTACTGGACGCAGCCAAGAAATATAACGTGACCAAGTTTGTACAGGTATCAACAGATGAGGTGTACGGTTCTCTGGGGGAAACAGGATTGTTTACGGAGGAAACTCCGTTGCAGCCTAATAGTCCTTATTCTGCATCCAAGGCAGGTGGTGATCTGCTAGTTCGTGCATATCATGAAACCTTCGGTTTACCAGTGAATATCACGCGTTGTTCCAACAACTATGGTCCATATCAGTTTCCTGAAAAATTGATCCCGCTAATGATCTCCCGTGCACTGAGCGACCAACAGCTACCTGTATACGGGGATGGCTTGAACATTCGTGACTGGTTGTATGTAGAGGATCATTGCAGCGCAATTGATCTAGTCATTCATCAGGGTAAACTGGGTGAAGTATACAATATCGGGGGAAATAACGAGCGGACAAATGTGCATATCGTCAAAACGGTATTGGAGGAGCTGGGCAAGCCAGAATCTCTGATTTCGTATGTGCAGGATCGTCCAGGTCATGACCGCCGTTATGGTATTGATCCAACGAAGACGATGAATGAGTTGGGCTGGAAGCCAAAGCACTCTTTTGAAACCGGCATTAAAGAAACGATTCGCTGGTATTTAGACAACGAAGAATGGTGGACTCGCATTCAATCTGGCGAATATCAACAATACTATGCAAAGCAGTACGGTTCCCGCTTGGGGGATGCGTAGAATGAAGGTATTGGTCACTGGAGCATCCGGGCAACTTGGTAAAGACGTAGTAAAGGTTTTTCAAGAGCAAGGACATGATGTCCTTGGTTACGATCGGGAACAATTGGATATCACGGATTTGCAGCAGACTGTGAAAATTGTAGGACAATATCAACCTGATGCCGTAATCCACTGTGCAGCGTATACGGCTGTGGATGCAGCGGAGACCGATGTAGACGGGGCTTATCAAGTCAACGCGGCAGGTACACGTAATATGGCTCTGGCTGCGGAAAAGGTTGGAGCCAAGCTGGTTTATATCAGCACAGATTATGTGTTCGATGGAACGGCAAAACAGCCATATCATGAGTACGATAATACCAATCCACAGAGTATCTACGGAAAGTCCAAACGTGCGGGAGAAGTGTTGACCCAAACACTTTCCTCCAGGTACTTTATTGTTCGTACATCTTGGGTATATGGATTGCACAGGAACAATTTTGTGAAAACGATGCTGAAGCTTGGACAGGAGAAGCCGTTCCTCCAGGTAGTGAATGATCAGAAGGGTTCACCTACCTATACGGTGGATTTGGCACGTTTTTTGGCGGAATTGATTCAAACGGAGAAGTACGGCATATACCATGCATCCAATAGTGGTTCCTGTACCTGGTATGAATTTACGCAAGCTATTTTACAGGATGCGGCGGAAATATTAGATGCCAAGATCACAGCGAAATTGGAGCCATGCAGCACAGAGCAATTCCCCAGACCAGCAGCGCGGCCACGTAATTCTGTTATGGAGCATATAGCGATCCGAACCAATGGATTGAATGATTTGCGCGACTGGCGTGAGGGATTGCGTGATTTTTTGCAGGAGTGTCTTAGTAAATCCGAGTAAATAAAACCTTATTATAAATATCAACAATCTCCCATCAGTTCATGATTGGGGGATTTTATTATATTAAAGCCTATGTTGATTAAGGACGTTGAGCATTATAATGTATAAGCAGATGGAACCTATTGTCCCTCTATTCCACATTTTAAAAGAAGGAGGTCATTACTCTGAACAGACCTAACATACAAATTTTATTGTCTACATATAATGGAGCAGCTTATTTAGATGAGCAAATAGAAAGTCTCATCAATCAAAAAGACGTAGAAATTCAGATTTTAATTCGTGATGATGGC
Source organism: Paenibacillus sp. 1182 (assembly GCF_017833915.1). Lineage (NCBI taxonomy): Bacteria > Bacillati > Bacillota > Bacilli > Caryophanales > Paenibacillaceae > Paenibacillus > Paenibacillus sp. 1182. Next base: position 592,215 of record NZ_JAFICR010000002.1, read on the forward strand.
TCGACAGATGATACGGTTGCCAAGTTGAGAGCGTTGAAGCAACGTTATCCTCAACGGATTTTTTTATGCCTTGAGAGCAATGTAGGGGTTATTAAAAGCTTTTTTGATCTGATTCAAAGATCGTCTGAGACATTCGACTATTACGCTTTTTGTGATCAGGATGATGTGTGGATGCCGAATAAACTTGCTCAGGCTGTGGCTCATCTCAGGAATCAGGATGGGAGCCGGCCGCTGATGTACTGTTCTGCTACACAAATGGTCTCTCAAACATTGGAACCACTCAAGGTATGGCCAGCTGACATCCCCCGACCTGTATCCTTCTATAATGCTCTGATTGAGAATGTATGTGTAGGTTGTACCATGGTGGTCAATAAAGAAACACTTCAGCTCGTGAAAAAGAGAATCCCAGACTCTTTGGATAATATTATTATGCATGACTGGTGGATTTACTTATGCACTTCCTCTTTTGGTGAGGTTGTTTTTGACCCCGAGCCGTCCATTTGGTATCGGCAGCATCAAAACAATGTACTGGGAGGTTCTACGGATGGCTGGGTTAGCAAGTGGAGGAAAAGACTAAGTAGATTTGCAAAAGGAAAAAATCGCTATATTTTAAGCAAACAAGCCCAGCAATTTATTCAGCTTTATGGACAAGACATAACTCCTCAAATGTATAAAGATATGGGTCAATTCTTGGACAGCTACCAAAAGGGCGTATTTTCTCGTATGAAGTATATTTGGCAGTCTCCATTTTATAGACAGTCACGGTTGGACAACTGGATTTATAAGTTGGTTTTCGTATTGAGGAAGTTATAGAGGTATGGAAAGAAAAATATTGAAACTTTTTTCCATATATAAGCGTCAAATAGTCAAAGGTGCAAATGAATACTAGATAAAATACCATCGAATGCGTGTTCCTTTATGGAAAAATATAGTATAATTGAAACGTGCAACCGATAGAGCTGGCAAGGGCGGTCGGCTAACTCTCCCGAGGAGGGGGGTGAAGCCTGTGACAGTGTTTGAGGCGCTCAGTTTAATGCTGACGTTCGGGGCGTTAATCGTCACACTGTTAGAGTTTAACAAACGAAAATAGACCGCCCCCGCAAGGAAGGGTCTATTTTCGGCCTGATTGTTCCAAAACCGTCCGCTCTTGGAGCGTTGGTTGCGCAGGGGCTGGCTGGCACCAGCCCTTTTTCCATGTATATCTTACCACGATGAATTTTAGACCTCAACCGAGGATTTTACAAAAATCTAATAAACGACTTCCAATGAACAATATATAGATCGAAATGATTTCGTTTGTCTATATTTGCACTTTGGAGTGACAGGAATCGAACTTTGCATAATCCTTCTAAACTATGTAAGGTTACAAGTTATGTGCTTTTTTGCGCCCCGTGGTCTACGCGGTATGCTATAATAGGCGATAGTAGAATAGATTACTGAATTTGTCAGGAGCGTTTTAAATATGGATGTAAGCATACTGGTCGTCAACTATAATACGTGTCAATTGACGCTGGATTGTTTGCAGTCGGTGTATGGGTCCAAGACGCAATACCGATATGAAGTGATTGTTATTGATAATCACTCCAGTGACGGATCTGTTGAGGCTATTCGTGCTGCATACCCGGAGATTACGTTGATAGCCAATAAGAATAATACAGGTTTTGCCAAGGCGAATAACCAGGGGATGGAAGTAGCCAGCGGGCGTTATGTATTGTTGTTGAATTCCGATACGTTGGTGCAACCGGACACGCTGGATACAATGATTCAGTTTATGGATACGCATCCGGAGATGGGGGCATCGGGCTGTAAGGTTATCTTGCCAGATGGCTCGCTAGATAAGGCTTGTAAGCGAGGATTTCCAACGCCGTCAGCTTCTTTTTACTACGCTTTCGGCTGGTCTAAGCGTTACCCGGATAACCCGAAGTACAATCAATATCAGCTTGGGCATCTAAGCCCGGATGATGAGTATCCAGTAGATGTACTGGTAGGTGCTTTTATGCTGGTGCGCCGGGAGACGATTGACCAGGTCGGGGGGTTGGACGAAACCTTTTTTATGTATGGTGAGGATATTGACTGGTGCTACCGGATTAAGCAAGCCGGGTGGGGCATTTACTACTACCCGCGCACATATATTATTCATATCAAAGGGGGCAGCGCTCGCCGCCGTCCTTTGAAAATTATTTATGAGTTTCATAGAGCTATGTGGGTATTTCATCGTAAGCATTATAAACAGCAATACAGTTGGATCACCAATATGGCTGTATATGCGGGGATTGCCGTGAAATTTGGAATGGCTTTCCTAAAAAATAAGTTGTCCGCACCGGTCAAGCCGGACGGCGGGGAACAATCTCATACTGAGGTGAAAGCATGATACGCAGAAATCAGCGTTTTTTAACCCAATTATATATTGTGGCGGATTTCGCGGTCATTCAGTTGTCCTTTCTGATCGCTTGGTTTTTCAAATTTGAAAGTGAATGGATCACCTATACAGAACCGCTTCCTATTCAAGTATATGGAGGCTGGAGCTTAATCTACGGCCTGATTGCCGTAGTGCTGGGGATGTTATTTTCGCTCTATTCGCCCAAACGCAAAAAACGATTTGCAGATGATGTATTTCGCGTCACCCAGATTCATATCGTTGGACTGTTCGTGCTGTTGAGTGTGATGTTCTTCGTGAAACAAATTGATATCTCGCGGTCCTATCTGGCAATCTATATGGTTGGAAACGTGCTGCTTATTTTGTTTTATCGATTTTTCTTGAAGCAAGTTCTTAAAGCTCTCCGTCAAAAAGGGTACAACAAACAATTCATGCTTATTCTTGGGGCGGGTACTCTAGGCCAGCGATTTTATCATAACCTTGGACAGTATCCTGATCTGGGATACGAGGTAGTGGGTTTTCTGGATGATAAGCGGCATTGGAGTGAAGAGGAAGAGGCGCATTTCCGCCCGATTCTTGGAGGCTTAGATCAATTGGAGGCTACGCTGTCGCGTCTGATGATTGACGAGGTCATTCTGGCGCTGCCGCTGGATGCTCATGATAAGTACCCCAAGATTATCAACATGTGTGAAAAGGCTGGAGTGCGCACGCTTATAATCCCCGACTTTTTCGATTATTTGCCGGCTCGCCCGTACTTTGATAACTTTGCAGGTATGCCGATGATCAATGTGCGGGATATTCCACTGGATGTAGCGGGGAATCGATTGTTTAAGCGCCTATTCGATATTTTATTCTCTTTATTCGCGATTCTCCTGACCTCTCCGATCATGCTAGCAGTAGCGATTGGTGTGATGATTACATCCAGAGGGCCAATCATTTTTAAGCAGGAGCGGGTAGGCTTGAATCGTCGCACCTTCCGAATGTACAAATTTCGTTCGATGAAGGTGTTACCACCTGGAACTGAAGATACGGGCTGGACGACTGCTAATGACCCAAGACGCACACGTTTTGGTACTTTTATTCGTAAAACGAGTCTCGACGAGCTGCCGCAGTTTTTCAACGTTCTGCTGGGTGATATGAGTGTCGTTGGTCCACGCCCAGAGCGGCCCTATTATGTGGATCAGTTCCGTGAGGAAATTCCAAAATACATGGTGAAGCATCATGTTCGTCCCGGAATCACAGGCTGGGCACAGAGCAACGGGTTGCGCGGAGATACATCTATTGAGGAACGGATTAAACATGACATCTTCTATATTGAGAATTGGTCGCTCTTATTCGATATTAAAATTATTTTTCGTACGATTCGCAACGGTTTCAAGAACGCGTATTAATTTAGAGTCACCCTTCGGTTTAGCCGGAGGGTGCTTTTGCGTCTGGCAGTTGTTTTGAGCATGCGTATGTGGGGTATTGACCTTTACGAAAAGGATGTGACACCCTATGAAACGACTGATTGCTGCGGTCATTCTTTTAATGTTAACCGGCACATTTTTACTGGCTTACAAAGGGCAATCTACAGAAGAACAGACTGACTTTACCACGCACCGCGTAATTTCGCATGCCATGGGAGCCGTTAATGGTTTGGCCTATACTAATGCGCGTGAAGCGTTTGTGGAAAATTATAAAAAAGGCAGCCGCGTATTCGAGGTCGACCTGATGTTTACTTCGGATGGACAATTGGTGGCGCGCCATGAATGGACAGAATCTTTTACAGAGCAAATGCAACAGGAACACGCAGTTGCTACAGAACAGGGAGGAAAACCTTGGAGCTATCATCAATTCAAGAACACCCCCATACACGGTTCTTATACCCCAGTAGATTGGAAGGATGTATTGGATTTATTGGAAACATACCCGGATGCTTATATTGTGACCGATACGAAAGAACAGGACCCTGCCCAGATCAAACAGTTGTTTGCACAACTGACCCGTCAGGCGCAGGAGAAAAACCCCGAGCTTTTGTCTCGTATTGTTCCCCAAATTTATAATGAAGAAATGCTGCAAATGTTGCGGAGTATTTATCCCTATCCATCCGTTATTTATACGCTCTACGCCACAGAGGATAAAGATGACCAGATCATTCGATTTGTACAACAAAATGATATAACGGCCGTAACTTTACCAGAGAATCGGGTGAGTGGTGCTCTAGTGGAAAGTTTGCGTCAGGCCGGGGCGGTATGCTACGTAAATAGCATTAATGAGTTGAAGGATGCGGCTGAGTATGAACAGATGGGTGTGCAAGGTTTCTATACAGATATTTTAACGGAAAAAGAACTTAGTGAACGCAGTTGGTTGTATGCGTTACGACCATGAGTTGTCTGAACGAGGTGTTCCCATTTGATACGAACATTGACACCTTTTAAGCACTATCATAGACTTAGCATAGAACGCTTTTGGATATTGGAATTCGGCTCGCCTGGATCATGACAAAAGCAATGGATGCTGGAGGAATGTGTGTTGGCAGATTCAATTCAATCATGGAGGCATGTGTTTAAGCTTGATCCTGAAAAGGAACTGAATGATGAGGCGCTTGACGCCGTGTGTATGTCTGGTACGGATGCGATTATGGTAGGAGGTTCATCAGGTATTACCTACGAAAATACGGTGGATTTGCTGTCGAGGGTTCGCCGTTATGAGGTGCCGTGTGTGCTTGAGGTGTCCGATCTGGAAGCTGTAGTACCAGGGTTTGATCTATATATGATTCCTATGGTACTGAATACCGCTGACAGTAATTGGATTCTAGGACAGCACCAACGTGCGATTGAACAGTTTGGTTATATGATCCCTTGGGATTTGCTTGTGACGGAAGGATATATTGTTTTGAACGGTGATTCTACAGTCGCTAAGCTTACCGGAGCAGATACTTCGCTGGATACTTCATCTGCCACCTCATATGCACAGATTGCTGACAAGCTCATGCATCTACCGATTGTATATGTAGAATATAGCGGTGCTTTTGGGGATATGGAGCTGGTGCAAAAAATACATCGCAGTACAGAGCATTCTCGTGTCCTATACGGGGGAGGTATCGTGGATAAATCTACCGCGTTACAAGCGGCTGCTGTTTGTGACACCATTGTAGTAGGAAACATCATTTATCGTGACTTGGCGAAGGCGCTGGAGACGATAGCTGTGAAATTGGAAGTATAGAACGTGATTTTATGGAAGTTCAGGGAAAGGAGCATGCACGCATGCAATCAATAGATATACACGAGGCGGTAGCTCGCCTTAATCCACCTCAGCGTCAGGCTGTGGAGGCGGTAGATGGTCCACTGCTGATTATGGCTGGCGCAGGCAGTGGTAAAACACGGGTGCTCACGCACCGAATAGCTTACCTCATCGCGACCCGCAAGACGGCTCCATGGGGTATTTTGGCGATTACCTTTACGAACAAGGCAGCGCGTGAAATGCAGGATCGCGTATCCAAGCTGATTGGCCCACAGGGAAGAGATGTGTGGGTATCCACCTTCCACTCGATGTGTGTGCGTATTTTACGTCGGGATATCGAGCGGATTGGATTTACCTCGAATTTCAGCATTTTGGATTCTACGGATCAATTGTCTGTCATTCGGAGCTGTATGAAGGATCTGAATATAGACACCAAAAAATTTGAACCCAAAGCGGTTCAGTCTATGATGAGTACGGCAAAAAATGAACTGGTCACTCCCGAAATGTATGAGCGCAAGATTGGCGACTATTTTGAAGGTATTGTGGCGAAGGTATATACCAAGTACCAACAGCGGCTCAAAAACAACAACTCTCTTGATTTTGATGATTTGATCATGGCAACGATTCAGCTGTTTAAAGAAGTACCTGAGGTACTGGACTTCTACCAGAAGAAATTTCAATACATTCATGTTGATGAATATCAGGATACAAACCGTGCGCAGTACATGCTGTGCAAAATGCTGGCCGACAAGCATCACCGGATTTGCGTAGTAGGTGACAGTGACCAATCCATCTATCGGTGGCGAGGTGCCGATATTAGCAACATTTTGAATTTTGAAGAGGACTACCCGGAAGCGCGTACCATTTTGCTGGAGCAGAACTACCGGTCCACCTCGAATATTCTCAATGCTGCCAATGAAGTCATTGGTCAAAATACAGGCCGCAAGCCGAAAAAACTATGGACTGACAAAGAAGGCGGCGCCAAGATTAAGGTTTACCGTGCTGATTCTGAACATGATGAGGGCTACTTTATCGCCTCAGAAATTCATAAGAATATTAAAGCGGGCAAAAGCTATAGCCATCATGCCATTTTGTACCGTACGAATGCTCAGTCTCGGGTTGTCGAGGAAATTCTGATTAAATCAGATATTCCTTATCAGATCGTGGGCGGTATCAAGTTCTATGATCGGAAGGAAATTAAGGATTTGCTGGCGTATCTTCGCCTGCTCTCCAATCCTGACGACGACATCAGTTTGATCCGAATCATTAATGTGCCAAAACGAAGCATCGGAGACACAACTGTCGGCAAATTGCAGGCAGCTGCAGCGGAACGTGGAGTTTCGATTTTCCGTGTCCTTCAAGTGGTAGATGATTTGGGCTTTGCAGGACGTACGCGCAATGCGTTGGTAGAGTTTTACGATATGATCGAAGGTTTAAGTCGTATGGTAGACTACCTGTCGGTTACCGAGTTAACAGAAAAAATGCTGGAAACCACCCAATATCGATTGGAACTGCAAAACGAGAATACACTCGAGTCACGCTCGCGTTTGGAGAATATTGATGAGTTCCTGTCGGTAACCATGGAATTTGAAAAAGGTGCGGAAGACAAGTCACTCGTCTCCTTCCTGACCGACCTTGCGCTGATTGCTGATATTGATTCCATGAATGACGACGAAGAAGAGCAAAGCGATGCGGTTGTATTGATGACCATGCATAGCGCCAAAGGTCTGGAGTTTCCCATTGTATTTATTGTCGGTATGGAGGAGGGAGTGTTCCCTCATAGTCGTGCCTTTCTGGATAACGAAGAACTGGAAGAAGAGCGCAGATTGGCGTATGTCGGGATAACCCGTGCAGAGGAGCAACTGTTCCTTACATGTGCACAGATGCGCACTTTGTTTGGACGCACCACGGCTAACCCGCCTTCCCGCTTTCTCGAAGAGATTCCAGACGAGTTAAAAGAGGATACGATCATCAAACGTGACCGCTACCGCCGTTCAGGCAATGTAGGCGGATCTTATGGTGGGCGCGGACTGAATAAAGGTAGTGGCAGCAACTTTGGTGGAGAACGCTCGTTTGATACGATGAGCCGCAGTGGTTCGTCCGCTTCCGCGTCACCCCGCGTAACCGTAACGACATCTTCATCCGCGAAACCGACTCCGGCTGTTTCGGCAGGAGGCCCCTCCATTTTTGCTGCTGGAGACAAGGTACAGCATGGCAAATGGGGAATTGGAACCATTGTAGCTGTAAAAGGGACTGGCAATGATATGGAACTTCAAATTGCTTTCCCGGCTCCGGTAGGGGTTAAACGACTGCTGGCTGGCTTTGCACCTATTACAAAAGTAGAATAAATCTCAAACATCATTAAATCTCGAACCTCATGAGTGGCAGTTTGGCTTAGGCCTCTGCCCTGATGAAGTTCCCGGAGGGATACGCCTGCATGAACCCAATGCACAGAATGGAGCAGCTTGTTGCTGAACTGAACACATATAACTATCATTACTACACACTGGATGAACCCAAGATCAGCGACAAAGAATATGATGTGCTTTATGACGAGCTGGTAGCGCTCGAACAGACGAGCGGTCTTGTGCTGCCGGATTCGCCGACACAGCGTGTGGGTGGGGAGTTACTCAAAGGTTTCACACCGCATCGCCACCTTGCCCCATTATGGAGCCTTGATAAAGCTCAGAATATGGAACAGCTGCGTGCATGGAACGCGCGTGTTGTGAAACTGGTTAATGATTACAATACCAAGAACCCGGAGAAACCTTTGCCATCTCCAGGCTATGCGATAGAACTTAAATTCGATGGACTGACGCTGAACCTGACGTATACAGATGGACAGCTTGTACAGGCTTCTACCCGCGGTAATGGCGTGGTGGGTGAGGGAATACTGGCACAGGTGAAGACGATTAAATCTGTGCCACTTACAATTCCTTTTCGAAATGGAACCATTGAAGTACAGGGAGAAGGGATCATGAATCTCTCTGTATTGTCCAAATATAATGAGACTGCCGTGGACCCTCTTAAAAATGCACGCAACGCCGCAGCTGGTGCTTTGCGCAACTTGAATCCCAAAGTGACAGCAGAGCGGCGCTTGAATGCATTTTTCTACAATGTGGGATATGCAGACCGTATCCAGTTTAACAGCCATCAGGAAATGATGACTTTCCTGCGTGAAAATCATTTTAAGGTAAACCCTTACCTGACTTACTTTGATAATTTTGAAGATGTAATGGAGCAACTGATTGAGATTGAAAAATCTCGTGCCGGATTGGATTACCTCATTGATGGGGCAGTATTGAAAATTACAGATATGCGCACACGTGAGGCTCTCGGGTATACCGATAAATTCCCGCGCTGGGCGGTGGCATATAAGTTCGAAGCCGAGGAAACGACAACGGTGCTTAACTCGGTTGAGTGGAATGTAGGACGAACCGGTAAAATCACCCCACTCGCAAGGGTAGAGCCGGTAGAGCTGGCGGGAGTCACTGTACAAAATTGTACACTGAACAATGCTGGTGACATCGAGCGCAAAAACCTGAAGTTTGCTTTGGGTGCACGTGTGTTTATCCGTCGCTCAAACGATGTCATTCCGGAGATATTAGGAAAGGTAACGTCTGAGAACGACGGGGAGGAAATTGTCGTACCAGATCATTGTCCAGCCTGCGGGTTTCCGTTACAGCAGCGAGGTGCCCATTTGTTTTGCGACAATAAGCTGGGGTGTAAACCACAAATTGTAGCTCGTATTTCCCATTTTGCTTCACGTGATGCTATGGATATTGAGACATTCAGTGACAAAACGGCCATACAGCTGCATGACGAACTGGAAGTGCGCGAGCCTGCGGATTTGTATACACTCCAATATGATGATCTTGTGAAGCTGGAGCGGTTTGGTGAGAAAAAGGCCAGTAACCTCTTGGCGGCACTTGAAAAGAGTAAAGAGAGAGATTTGGCTTCTTTCCTTTATGCTCTGGGTATACCGAATACCGGTAAAGCAACAACACGCATGTTGGCTGAACACTACCGTGATTTGCACAAGACGATGTCCGCTACGGTGGAAGAACTGATAGAACTACCGGATGTGGGCGGGATTGTAGCCGAAAGCATTGTTGCTTTCTTTGCAGATCCATTTACTCAGGCGGGAATTGAAAAGATGCTGTCTCTAGGGGTGAAAGCTCAGGCCCCTGAAGCTCCGCAGGAGAAGAAGACAGACAGCTTTTTCAGCGGCAAAACGGTCGTGCTTACAGGTACCTTGCATCAGCTTACGCGTGACGAAGCTGCATCCAAGCTGGAGGCACTGGGAGCCAAAGTTGCGGGGTCTGTATCGAAAAAGACGGATCTAGTCATAGCTGGTGAAAAGGCTGGGAGTAAGCTGGCTAAGGCCCAACAGCTCGGAATTGACACCATAGAAGATGAGGATGAATTTATCAGACTGCTGGAACAAGAATAATAGTTTTGCAATGAGTGCAGTCATTCCGCTCTGGGGCGGGGTGGCTGCCTTATTATCTGTTGTATAGTAGGAAATAAAATAGATATAAATAAATGCTTGCTAAATAACTTTAGGCATGATATATTATTAGACGTTGCTTTGAGAGTATCATTTCTTGAAGCGAGGTTGCTGAAAAGATAATCGAAAAAAAAGATTTGACAAGAAAGTAACTAACATGATATGATCTAATTC